>DATGGV010000015.1:0-117277 GCA_035308305.1 Candidatus Cybelea sp.
CAAGTTCTGGTTCTTCGTTTTCGATGTGGGAGCCATCCACGACGCAGCGTGGTCCGCGTGCACCGGGCCGCTCTCCAGACGGCTGAGGAGCGAATAAAGCAACGCGTGCGACCGGCTGCTTTGACTCGCAGCGAACGGCCCTGCCTGTTCGGCTGAAACCCCACAGCCCGCGAACACCAGCACCGCGATCGCAAGAACCAAGGCGCAACGCTCAAGCCCGGAAAACATCGTCTACCCTCTCGGAAAGATGGACACCGGGTCCGAGTTACGCGCGCACCGTCGTGTGCCCTCTAGGCGCGCCCCACAGGCTTCTAGTAAAAGAACTGCTGCAGTTGGCTCACCCCGGGACCGAACACCCAGCCCATTCGCTCGCTCGGGTTGATTACCGGAGCCCCTTCGCCTACGAAGAACGTGAACCCGGTGATGGTCTCCACCAGGTTCCCGCTCTCGTCGTAAACGACGATCGCGCTGCCCTGGCTGCCGTTGCAATAGTACTGTTCGGTCACGAGAAAGAGGCCGTTGGTCGAGTCGTTGGCGACGCCGCTGCCGCTGAGCGACTGCGAGGCATCGCCCGTACAGGGAAGCTGCACGGCGGTTCCCGTCTTCTTGGCAAGATTGTAGAACTCGACTTGCGCGTTGAGCTCGGTCGTCGTCGCAGCGATGCCGGTCGCCGAATCGACCGCCAAGCCGTTGACGAAACCCGAGCCGTACGGCCCGTTATTGAGACCGTTGAACTCGATCTGCTGGCCGCTCTTCATGTCGATGAGCAAATTGACCGGCGCTTCGCCGCCGACTCTGCCGCCGTCGGGCGAACTGGCAATCACCGCCTGATCCGTCTCGGTATCTTGGCCGAGCTGCGGCTGATCGCCCAGCGAAAAACCGCTTGGATTAAGCCCGATCACTTTGCCGAACGTGTTCTTCGCGACGTTCGAAACGATTAGCTCCGGCACGTCTTGATTCTTCAGCTCGATCGCGAAGATCGCCGTATCGCCGGCGGTTTGGTTGGGTCCGGCCTGCTCCACTTGAATGTCTTTGAGCGGCGGCGTCCATGTGCCGGTGAACTTACCCGAAGTCACCGGACTCATGACGTCGTAGAAACGCTTGGCGTAGATCTTCCCTTTCGGCACGACGTACCGCGTGATCAAGGCGACGTCGCCGGTAAAGATGCCGTCGGCGCCGTACGACGTTCCGCTCGGGGTCTTCTTTGGAAAGGATTTCGTGATCTTGCCGCTATTCTCGTCGAACGTTTCGACGTTGGCGGCCGTAGCCAATACACCGTCGCTGCCGCTCTGATCGATGTCGAAACCGTAGATCTGGCCGCCTTGCGAAGTCAGCACGACGCCCAACCCGGGCGAATGCTTCTTGCTGCTCGCGCTCGGCACGTGCGCCGAGGGCGCTTGAAGGGTTGAAATGGCGCCGTCGCAGCCTCCCAGAAGAGCTGCAACGGCGAATGCCTGTAATGGGAGCAAGAGAGAACGGGAACGTGGCATCGGTTATTTTTCTAAGACCTGCAGATTATTGTCGTTGTCGTCGTTGAAGTAGAGTTTCGTATTCGAATCGTCCGAGCCGGTTGCGACGATGCCGAAGAGCGCGCCCGCCGCGCCTTTGTCGACGTTGCGCGTATCGAGGAGCTTACCGCTGGGCGTCAGCTCGACCATGATGTTCTGGCCGCTGGGATTGCTCGTGTTCCCAATCACCAGATTGCCGTTGGGCAGCAGCGCGGAGCTTAACGGACCGTTGAGCGGCGAGCCGGAGTATACGAGCTTGGCGTCGCCGGCGGACGGACCTTTGAACGTCTTTCCGCCCTTTTCGACGATGATGCCGCCGCTCGCAATCGTCGTCACGTTATCGAAGGCCACGACGGTATCGTTCGTGCCGTCCACGATGTAGAGCGTGTCGACGCTCGGATCGTAGGCCAGTCCCGAGGGCCCAAAGATGCTGCCCGGCTTGCCGTGATTGACGGCGAAGCCCTTTGCGATCACGTCGTAGGTGAACTTCGATCCGAGATTGATGCGAACGATCGTTCCGTTCCCGGCATCGCTTACGTAAAAGACCGGGCTTCCCGATTTAGGCTCCGCGTAAACCTGCCCCCAGGGATGGTCGAACGGCTTGCCTTTGATATTGCCTTCGGATTGGCCGGACGACGAGATGATCGGAACGTCGTTGGCGACGAAGGCGGAGGCCCAGATATCGTCGGACGGACTCAAGGCCAGCGCGGCGCACCCCAGCAGCGTCTTGTCCGAGGAGACGAGCACCGGTTTGGAGCCCGGCTTGGGATGCAAGGCCACAATCGTAAAACCGGTGCCCTGCACGTTCTTTTTGGCATTGAAGTTACAGACGGCCAGATCGCCGGCGGTGAAATCCCCTGAGGTCGACGTCGCAACCGTCAGCCCATAGGGGTTCAGCTGTCCGAACTTCGGGTCGATCGTCGAGCCGATGACGACCTGTTTTTTGAGGAGCTTTAAGATCGAGGTGTCGTCCTCTCGGACGGGATGACCGGCCGGCGCCGAGACCGAGTTCATGGAGGCGCCCGGCAGAAGGTTGGAACGGCCGACGCAGCCGGCCAGGACCAATAAGCCAATTATCGCAGTCGCAATTGCAGTTCGTTTCATCTCTCTACGCTAGGCGAGGGATGTGAAAAAATTCTGAAAACTCCGCCGCAACCGCTCTGCAACGTTGCGGCGCGACGATGGCCTGATGCAGAAGGATGCACTGGCCACGGCCCGCCGCCTCTTCGAACGCGATCGCCGGCGTTCCACGGAACCGCACGTGCTGGAGACCCTGCTTCGCTTCGGTCACGGCGCCCTGTCCTATGCGCTGCGCAGCCGCATCCGCATCCTGCTCTTGCGGGCGGGCGAGCTCTACCGGGAGGCTTCGCCGGCTCTTGCCCGTCTGGGAATCGACGTTGATGCCTGGCCCGCTCCTCCGGCGGGGCTTTTCGTCGTTGAAGAACGCGCGCTTTTTCTGCGGTCGCGCAGCCCGATGACGGTGGCGCACGAGTTCGGTCACGCGCTGGACTGCGCGCTGGGCGGCGGCGTCTATCGCAGCAGCATCGATCCCCAAGTTCGCGCGCTCTTTGCCGCCGCGCAAACGTTCGTGACGCCCTACGCCGCTACCGGCGTCGACGAATACTTCGCCGAGTCGTTGCGAGCGTACGTCGAGGCCAACGACTGCGCCTCGCCGTGGCCACGCGCTACGCGGGCACGCCTGCGTCACGGCGACCCCGGAATGCACGACTACGTCGAGACGCTCTTCGAGCGCGACTTCGGCGAGCGGCTCGATTTAGGAAAAGTCGTCTCTATTTGACCGACTGTACTTGGGCGAGGCTCACGCCGCCGGCGTGGTTCGTCCACGAGCTGCGAATGTAGCTGATGACCGCGGCGATCCGATCGTCGGAGATCTGCCCCTTCCAGCTGGGCATGATGCCGCTATAGGCGGCATTGTTTACCATTACTCGGCCTTCGAGGCCGTTCTTTACGATCGCAATCACCGCGATCGGATTGCCGGTAACGACGGCGTTGCCGGCCAGCGGCGGAAAGGCTCCGGAAACGCCTTGACCGTTGGTCTGGTGGCAGCTGGAGCAGTCGGTCAGATAGACGGTCGCGCCGTCGCTGGCCGAGGCCGGATTCTTCATCGCGGCCGACGCCGAAGCCGCCGCGCTCGTGGCGTTGGAACTCTTGGCACATCCCGCCAACGCCAGCAAAAGCGCGAGCGTGATAACGATTCTCATGCGACTCTCCGAGGACGAGCGCTCATCGCCCAGACGAGCGCCACGAGCAAGAAATTGGCCACCAGCGAACTTCCGCCGTACGAGATAAAGGGCAGCGTAATGCCGGTCAGCGGCAGCAGGCCGATCACTCCGGCCACGATGATCACGACTTGAAATCCGAGCGTTGCGCCGAGCCCCGCGGCGAGCAGCTTCGTATACAGATCCGGCTGTTCGAGCCCGGTGGCGAGAATGCGACGCACGAGATCGAGAAAGATCGCCAAGACGACGACCGCGCCGATCAGTCCGAACTCCTCGGCGAGGGCGGCATAGACGTAGTCGGTCGCCACGTCCGGAATGAACTGCGGGTGGCCCAGGCGATACCCGGTTCCCGCCAAACCGCCCGCCGCCAGCGAATAGTAGGATTGCGAAGACTGGAAGCCGGCGCCGAGCGGATCCGCGAAGGGATGGAACCAGACCGCGATGCGCGTCTGCACGTACGGATAATGGTGCACGGCCCAGAATGCGCCGGCGGCAAATAAGAGTGCGCCGAATACCACGATGTCGATCCGGCGCGTCGCCACGAAGAGCAGCGTGGCAAACGTTGCCAGCAGCAGGGTCGCCATGCCGAGATCGCGCTGCACGACCAAGATGGCCATCGAGGCGCCCCAGCCGATAAAGAGCGGCCCCAGATATTTCAGGTTGGCGCGCAACGACCACGGCCGCGCCGCGGCGATAACGTCGGCCATCTCGGCCAGATAAGCCGCCAAGAAGAGCACGATGCAGAGCTTGATCAGCTCGATCGGCTCGTACTGGACCGGCCCGACCTTGATCCACAGGCGAGCACCGTTGATCTCGACGCCGAAGAGAATCAGCAGTGCGAAGAGCGCAAGCGACGCCACGACCCAGAGGTATTTGAAGGCCGCGAAACGGCGAAACTGCGTGAAGACGGGCCCCGCGACCAGGGCCAATCCCAGCGAGAGCAGCAGCCAAAGTTGCTGCCGGTGCGCGAGATCCGGCTTGAGCCGCGCGACCATCGCGAGGCCGAACGCCGCCAGAACGACCGCGAGTGCGGGAATGACGTCGTCGCGAACGCTCGTCGCCGGCTGCCACAGCACCCACGCCATCGCAAGTACGGCCAGCGCAACGAGCATCCATGGCGGACCGATCGCTCCGGCCGGCGCAAAAGAGAGTATCAGCGCGGCAACGGCCAGCGCGACGCTCATCGGCAGCACACGCCGAACGAGTAGCGCGGTCAGTGCGCGAGCACCGCGGCCGCAAGAAACCCGATGGCCGCCGCGACGCCGGTCACCACGCGCGCGATTCTCGGGTTCCGAAAGGGCGCGCCGCTCGCCGGAAAGATTGCTCCGGCGTCGTCTTCAAACCGCGCGACGAGAATCTGTTCGCCCAGCTCGCTGGCCTCCAGTCGCTCCAACAGGGTTTGCCGCTCGCTCGCTCCGGCGATGCGCCGCCCGAGAAGGACGATCGCGTCGCCGGGAATCAGTCGCACGTTCGAGATGCCGACGTCGAGCACCGGGGCGGCGGCAAACGCGCGCGCCAGTACGGGGACCGGGCGCTCCTCCATCACGTCGTCATTGCAAAGCGGCACGATCGCGCCGGCACGCGCCAGATACGCCGCCGTCGCTCCAGCATGGATCACATACGCAAAGCCTTGCACCACGATCACCGCCGTCAACGATGCGGCCGCGGTCACGTAATCGTCGTGGTTGGCCGTGTTCGCGTAGAGCGCGCCGTTCACTCGCGTCAAAACGGCCAGCATGGCGGTTGCGGCCGCCTGCGGCCGGTCGATGGCGCGCCGGAAGAGCGGGCTGCGCATTCGGCCTTGACACTCGGCGCGAAGCCGCGCGAGCAACGCGGACTCCACCGGAAGGCCGCCCATCTGCCCAAAGCCTCGCGCAACCGCCAGCAGCCACGTGCCGGGGCCCAACTGTAAACTCAAGCACGACGTGCGGTCGCCGCGGATTGCAAGCGTCATCCCGCACGCACCGACGACACGACCAGCCGCGTCGTTCCTACGTCGATTTCATCGCCTTCGCGAACTTCGATGGTTTCGGTGACGCGGCGCCCGTTGAGAAACGTGCCGTTGCGACTGCGCAGGTCTTCGACGTAGACGACGCCGCCGTGGCTCGACAAGCGCGCGTGCTGCCGGCTGACCTCGGGATCGCGCAACGCGATGCCGGCCTCCTTCGAGCGGCCAATATCCAGAGGCGGCCGCACGCGCTGCGAACGCCGTCCACTTCGTTCGACGATCTCGAGGTCGACCTGCATCGGCGTCAAGCTGCCGATCTCGGCTGCGGCGCGCACGCGCGGATGCGCTGCCAGCAGCGCCACTGCGGCCAGGGCCGCGGTGATCTCCAGCGATCCCACGCGCATTTGCGTCGTGAAGCCGGCAACGGCAGCCAGAGCGATCATGCCGATTCAAATCTCATTCGCGTGTTTCCAAAGAGCAGCTCATCTCCATCGCGCAGCGCTTCGACGCTCACCCGCCGGCCGTTGACGAACGTGCCGTTCGTCGAACCTAAATCCCGGACGACGGGCTGCGCGCCGTCAATCTCAACGATCGCGTGGGCGCGTGAAACGCTGGGATCGACCAGGGCGATCTCGCTCTCCTCGCCTCGCCCCACGCGGGTCGCTCCCTCGATAAAATATACCCTATCCGGGGGCACGCCCTTGACCATCCGCAAAGAAAACTGCGTGTCGCGCGAGCCGGCCTCTTCGACCTCGATCGCAACGGCACCCAATGGCACGCTCGCGCGAGGCGCCATCACAACCCGTGCCTCGCCGCCGGTGAACGTGACGCCGACTTTCGCGGCCAGGTCGTGCAACAGTTCGGCCCAAGCTCGCTGGAGATACTCCGCGTGCTCGGCGAGGCGTTCAAAGTCTTCGGGGCTCACATAGACGGCATAGGCCGCCGGAGCGTCGAGCCGGCCTTCGTCGGCGCGGGTCTGTGCCTCCATCGTCGAGACGAGTTTCCGCGCGATCTGCGCGGGCTCGACGTCGCTGGGAAACGTCTTGGCAAAAGCTCGCTCGATGAACTGCGCGCACGCCTGTTCGATCTTCTCCAAGAAGCTCACTGCCGGGGCACCAATCGGGCGATGTAGAATCCGTCGCGCCCGTCGATCCCCGGCGGCACGAGCACGTCGCCGGCATCGGTCAGCAGCGGCTCGTAAGCCGCCGGCACCGGGCCGCGTTCGAAGTTCTCTCGCGCCAAGAACCACTCCATCACTTCCGTCGTTTCGCGCGGGTCCGTCGAGCAAACCGCGTAGACCAGCGTCCCGGACGGATCGACATGACGAGCCGCTTGCTCGAGAAGCGCTCGCTGTGTGATGGCGAGCCGTTCGCCGTCGGTACTCTGCTTCTTCCAGCGCGCCTCGGGTTGGCGCCCGACGATGCCGGTTCCCGAGCATGGGGCGTCGAGCAGCACGCGATCGAAATGCTGCTCCCTCGGAAGCAGCGCTTGCGTCGCGTCACCCGTGACGATGCCGGCGACGACGTCCGCTCGTTCCAAACGCTGCGCCAGAGTAGCGGCCTTGCGCGGATCGCCCTCGACGCAGAGCAGCGTCCCATCGCCGGCGAGCCGCGCTCCAATTTGCAGCGCCTTGTTTCCACGCCCGCTGCAAACGTCCAGGATGCTCTCGCCGGGCTGCGGAGCGAGAACGTCGGCAACCATCGCGGAGCTCTCCGACTGCGGCCACCAGCGGCCATCACCGGCCGCCTCGGAGATCTGCCCGCGCTCCACCAGCAGCGACTCCGCCACCAAGGGTGACCGGCGCGTCTCTACTCCCGCCGCCGCAAGCTGCGCGGCCGCGTCGTCCATCGTAGCGCGGAGCACGTTGACGACGAGCGCCGGGCCGGCCGGCGCGTTGACGGCCCGGCAGATCTCTTCGAGCCGCCCGCTAAAGACTTCCCGCCACTGACGCACGAGCCAGGTGGGAAGCGAGTAGCGCGTTGCGAGATACTCGTCCTCGTCGACGAAAAGCTCCCGCCCGGGCACCGGCGGCCGCTCGCGAAGAAAGCGCCGCAGCACCGCATTGACTAAGTTTCCCACCCCGCGATGGCCGAAGCGTTTGGCAAGGTTGACGAACTCGAATAACGTTGCATGTTCGTCGGCGCGCGTATAGACCAACTCGTACACTGCCAGTCTTAGAATCTCCGCAATCGCCGCCGGCAGTTCGGACAACGGCCTCGTCAGCAGCGGGTTTATATACCAGTCGAGCGTGCGGCGCATCTTGATCGCGCCGTAAGCGAGCTCGGCGGCAAATGCAACGTCGCGGCTACTCAAGCCGGCGCGACGCACGCGATAATCGAAGGCCGCGTGCGCCCCGCGTGCACTCTCCCCGCTGGTAGGAAAAACGTCGCCGACAACCCGCAGCGCCAGTTCTCGCGCAGTCATCCCACCGAGCGCCGGTACTCGGCGCCGCTCATCTTTCCGCGATTTGGCGCAATCAACTCGTCGATGACCAGTTCTCCGGAGTCGCCGACGTGCGCGCGCAGAATCTTGACGATCTCGCCGTTGATTTCGGCGCGCGCGGCGGGTTGCGGCGCGTAGGCGCGAACGGCGCGCACGATCCGTTCGGGCGCCCAACTCAAATCGATTCGCAAGTCCTCTTTGACCATGGGGCGCGTCAGAGTCGGCTCGCCGCTTTGCGGATGGGCGGCGAGTTCACCGCGTTGCGCTGAGTCGATGCACTGGGCCAGCAGCTGCGCGCCCAGCGCAGCCAAGCGATCGTGAAGCTCGCCATAACTCTCGTCCGGATCTACGGCGATGCGTTGCTGCACGACGATCTCACCCGTATCCAAGCCGGCGTCCATCAGCATGATCGAAACGCCGGTCTCCGCTTCGCCTTGCAGGATCGCGGTCTGAATCGGGGTTGCCCCCCGGTACTTCGGAAGCAGCGACGGATGAACGTTGAGCGCCCCGAGCCGAGGAAGCGCGAGCAGCTCTCGCGGCAGAATGCGCCCGTACGACGCGAGCGCGAAAAGATCGAAGCCTTCGCCAGCCATTTCACGCGCGAAGCTGCGAAGCTGCAACGGTTCGTAGACGGGCAAACCAAGCTCGAGCGCCACCTTTTTCACGGGACTGCTCTGCAGGCGATGCCCTCGCCCGGCGGGGCGATCCGGTTGCGTGACCGCGCCCGCGCACTGGGTACGCTCCGCCACGACGCGAAGGCTCGGCACGGCAAAGGCGCTCGTGCCAAAGAAGAGCGTTTTCACGCCTCCGCCGTCTCTTTTTCCTCTTCGCTTACGGCGGCCCGCAAATTCTTTGCCCGGTCGATGTAGAGCGCGCCGTTCAAATGGTCGATCTCGTGCTGCAGGCACTGGGCGAGCAGGCCTTCACCTTCGATCCTTATCTTCGCTCCGTGGCGATCCAAGCCGGTGACGACGGCGCGCTTGAAGCGCGCGATCTCGCCGACGATGCCGGGCACCGAAAGACAGCCCTCGCGAAGCTCGATCTCTTCAGTGAGCTCTTCGATCTTCGGGTTGATGACCACCGCCGGCTCGTGTTCGTCGTCGTGGACGTCCATGACGAATATCCGCTTCGAAACGTTGATCTGCGGCGCTGCCAGGCCGACGCCCGGCGCCGCGTACATCGTTTCGAACATGTCGTCGATCAGCTGCTGAAAAAGCGGCTCCCGAATCTCCTTGGGATTAACGCGCTTGGCCACCCGCCGAAGCGTCGGGTGGCCGTCGGTCAAGATCTCGCGGATATACGGCATAGCGGGCGGCTATTCGCGCTTCGCGCCGCCCACTACTGTTACTTTGTGGTTCGAAAGGAGCTCACCAGGAAGTGTGGGACGCAGTTACGTCCACCATCGTTCCAGAAGAGGCTGACATACTGATTCGGCCCGATGATGTAGCCCGTTCCCGACGGACCCGCGATCGCCGATTCGTAGTACACCGGATTGGAGTATTTCGGCGTCGCATGCGGTTTGGGGATCTGCGATTCATTGATACCCGTAAAGGGCCCGGTAAACGTCGAGGCTCCGTCCGACTGCGATAGCAGGAAGTCGAACTCGTTGCTTGGCGGCAACTGACCCTTTGTAGAGATGTAAATATTCCCCAGCGCCTTGGGAGCGTTCTTCGAGTTGGGTATCGGGTAGAGCACTAAGAGTTGGTTCGAACTCGGAGGACCGCCGCAGTTTCCCGTCGGCCCAGAGCTGGGGCCGGGACCCGGGAGGCCGTTGTTCGCACCGTTGCACGCCGCTAAGACGGCCGCAACGGAAAGCAGAGAGATGAAGAGTGCGCCTTTGGGTTTTCTCATGGTAGAAGAATCCTCGTTCAGCGGTAGCCTGACCTGTGAGCCCTAATGGGAATTCCCTTAGAGAATGTACCCGGAAAGGTCGGCGTTGGCTACCACGCCGGCCAGCCGCTTCCGTACGTAATCGCCATCGACCACGATAGTGCCGCCGCTCTCGGGGGCCTCGAAGCTGACGTCTTCGAGCATCCGCTCGAGCACGGTATGGAGGCGACGAGCGCCGATGTTTTCGGTCTGCTCGTTCACCGTCATGGCGAAGTTAGCGAGCTGTTCGACGGCGTCGTCGCGGAAGTCGAGCGTGACGCCGTCGGTGGCAAGCAGCGCTTTGTACTGCTCGACCAAAGCGTTCTTGGGCTGGGTCAAGATCGTCTTGAAATCCTCGGCCGTCAGCGAATCGAGCTCGACCCGAATCGGCAAGCGGCCCTGCAGCTCGGGAATCAGATCCGACGGCTTGCTCATGTGGAACGCGCCCGCGGCAATAAACAAGACGTGATCGGTCTTGATCGGGCCGTGTTTGGTGTTGACCGTAGAGCCTTCGACGATCGGCAGGATGTCGCGCTGCACGCCCTCGCGCGAGACGTCGGGACCGCCGCGCTGCTGCGAACCCGCGACTTTGTCGATCTCGTCGATGAAAATAATGCCGTCCTCGGCGGCGCGGCGGAGCGCCTCTCGCTTGACTGCATCCATGTCGATGAGTTTCGCGGCCTCTTCCTGCTCGAAGATGCGCAGCGCTTCAGCGACCGTGACGCGCTTCTTCGTCCGGCGTTTGGGCAGAATGCCGCCGAGCATCTCACCGAGGTCGCCGCTCTGATCCATGCCGCCGCCGATGACGCCGATCGGCAACGACGCAGTTTCCTCGACCTCGATCTCGATCAGCCGCACGTTGTAGAACCCGCGCTCGATCTCGCCGCGCGTTTGGTCGCGTACCCGCTGTGCATCGGGGGAGACGCTGACCGGTGCCGTGTGCTGCTGTGCGGAGACGTTGCCTCCAAAAATCGAGCCAAGTGCCGCGCCGAGCGGATTTCCCGGCGATCCCGACCCGGGCGGACGCGTCTCGGGATGAAGCACGTCGATGACGCGCTCGACCGCGTGGCTGGCCGCAAGGTCGCGCACTTCCTCGCGCCGCTCGTCCATAACCGTTCGAATCGCGTCTTCCACGAGATCGCGCACCATCGATTCCACGTCGCGGCCGACGTAGCCAACCTCGGTATATTTCGTCGCTTCGACCTTGATGAAGGGCGCACCGACCAGCGCCGCCAGACGCCGAGCGATCTCGGTCTTGCCGACCCCGGTTGGACCGATCATCAGAATGTTCTTCGGCGTGATCTCGTCGCGCAAATCTTCGCGGGCGCGGGCGCGGCGGTAACGGTTGCGCAGCGCAATCGCGACCGCGCGCTTCGCCTTGGCTTGGCCGACGATGTGCTTGTCGAGTTCCTCGACGATTTGCCGCGGCGTCAATGTTGCCGGATCGAGCGTAGTTGCCAACATCTGCGTCATGGAAGGGTTTCCACGACGATGTCGGTGTTCGTGTAGATGCAAATCTCGGCGGCAATCTCGAGCCCTTTGCGCGCGATCTCGTCCGCCGAAAGCGAGGTGTTGCGCAACAGCGCGGAGGCTGCTGCCTGCGCGTAGGGGCCGCCGCTGCCAATCGCCGCAACGCCTTGATCGGGTTCGATGACGTCGCCGGTACCGGAGAGCATGAAAAGGTGCTCGGGGTTTCCGACGATCATCAGCGCCTCCAAGCGCCGTAACGCGCGATCCTGACGCCAATCCTTGGCCAACTCGACCGCCGCGCGCGTCAGGTCTTTGAACTCCGCGAACTTGCCTTCGAACTTTTCGAGCAGGGTAATGCCGTCGGCGGCCGAGCCGGCGAAACCGGCCAAGACCTTGCCGCCGGAAATCTTGCGCACCTTGCGCGCCCCATGCTTGACGATGGTCTTATCGAGGGTCACCTGGCCGTCCCCGGCGATCGCCAACTTTCCGTCCCGGCGGACGGCCAAAATCGTAGTCGAGCGAACCTGCATGCCTCCGTCTCTACCCGACCGGCGCCATAACGGTTTCAGAGGCGAACCGCTCGATCGCGGCAAGCGCGCGCTCGGCCATCATCCGCCGCCGCTCTTTTTTCCCAAGCTTCGTCCCCTTGTCGTCCTGAGCTAGTCGAAGGTCGAAGGAGCCCCACGTCACGTTCGACGGCTGAAAATCCACGGTGTCACGATTCTGCAGATGCGCGAGCACGGCGCCGAACGCCGTTTCGCGCGGAAAGTCGACCGCCCGCAGGCCCAGGATTTCGCGGGCGGCGTGGATGCCCGTCATCGCGCCGCACGCTGCCGCTTCCACGTAGCCTTCCGCGCCCGTAATCTGTCCCGCGAAGTAAAGGCAGCGCGTGCCGCGCAGCCGCAAACGCTCGTCGAGCAGGCGCGGAGAATCGATGAAGGTGTTGCGGTGCATTACGCCGAGCCTCAGCCACTCGGCGTGCTGCAGACCGGGAAGCTTCCCAAAAACCTCTTTCTGAGCCGGCCACGCCAGTCGCGTCTGGAAGCCGACGAGGTTGTAGGCGCTGGCCTCGGCGTTCTCTTTACGCAGCTGCACGACGGCGAACGGAGTCTGGCCGGTGCGCGGATCGCGCAAGCCGACCGGTTTGAGCGGGCCGAAACGCAAGACATCGTCGCCTCGGTCAGCCATCTCCTCGATCGGCAGGCAGCCCTCGAAATATCGCGTCTCTTCAAAGTCTTTCGCCGGATGGCGCTCGAGCGTGCGCAGGCCGGCGAGCAGCTCGGCGTACTGCGCGCGATCGAGCGGAATGTTCAGATAGTCATCGCCGGCGCCTTTATCGTAACGCGACTTTCGGTACATGAACGATTCGTCGATCGAGTCGGCTGCGACGATCGGGGAAGCCGCATCGTAATAATGAAGCCTCGACCCCACGAGTGCGTCGAGCATCGCCAGAAACTCGTCGCTGGGCAGCGGTCCGCAGGCGACGATTACGGGCCGATCGACGCGGATATCGCGAACCTCTTCTCGGTGCAGCGCGATCCGCGGCTCTCTCGCAATGCGCGATTCGACCAGCGCGGCGAAGCCCGCGCGATCGACGGCAAGCGCTCCGCCCGCCGGGACGGCGCTCTCCCGCGCCGAGGTGACGATCAGCGATCCTAGACGCGCAAGCTCTTCTTTGAGCAAGCCGACGGCGTTTTCGAGCGCCGAGCCGCGAAACGAGTTGCTGCAAACCAGCTCCGCCAGCGCGCCCGACGTATGCGCCGGACCGCTGCGATTCGGACGCATCTCGTACAGGTCCACCTCGGCGCCGCAGCGCGCAGCCTGCCACGCCGCTTCGCAGCCCGCCAGACCACCGCCGATAATGGTCAATCGTTCCATTTTTCCTTGACCGGCGAGTTAGGCTTCGACGGGTTCTTTCTCGTCGGGTGACTCCGCCTCCACGAGGTGCGTGCGGTCGGCGGCACACTCCAAGCGTACCGTCCCTCCGCGGCGCGTCTTGCTGACGACATACGAGCCGCAGACCGGGCAGCGCTGCGCGACGACGGGATCCCACGAGATGAAATCGCAGTTCGGATAGTTGGCGCAGCCATAGAACGTGCGGCCCTTTTTCGAGCGACGCTCGACGATCGCGCCGGCGCACTTGGGGCACGGGACGCCCGTCTCCTTGACGATTGGCTTTGCAGTCTTACATTCGGGATATCCGGTACACGAGATAAAACGCCCGAATCGCCCGGTTTTTATCACCATCGGGCGGCCGCACTTGGGGCAGATTTCGTCCGTCGGCTCGTCACGCAGCTCCAAGCGGGGCAGCCTCTTTTCGGCTTCCTCGAGCTCAGTCGAGAATGGACCGTAAAAGCGGCGCAATAGGGTGACCCAGTCCTCGTGGCCCTCCGCTACCTTGTCGAGGTCGCCTTCCATCTGCGCCGTGAAAGCGAGATTGAGGATCTTTGGAAAATGCTCGACGAGCAGGTCGTTCACCGCCGTGCCGATCTCGGTCGGCACGAAACGCCGCTCTTGCTGCGTAACGTAGCCCCGGGCCTGAATCGTCTCTACGATCGTCGAGTAGGTCGACGGGCGCCCGATACCGTTCTCTTCGAGCGCCTTGACTAGCGCGGCTTCGGTGTAACGCGGCGGCGGTTCGGTAAAATGCTGCTTGGGCTCTAGTTTGCGGCAGTCGAGGTCTTCCTTCTCTTGCAGTTCCGGTAGCCGGACGCGGCCCTTTGCAGCGCCCTCCTCGTCTTTGCCCTCGTCGTAGACGCGGGTGAAGCCGGGAAAACGCATCACCGTGCCGGTCGCGCGGAACCCGTATTCGCCGGCTGTCACGTCGACGACGGTCTGATCGAAGAGCGCCTGCGACATCTGCGAGGCGACGAAACGTTCCCAGATCAGCGTGTATAGCCGAAGCTCCTCTCGTTTGAGGTGGCGGGCGAGGCTCTCCGGCGTATGCAAAACCGAGGTCGGCCGAATCGCTTCGTGCGCGTCCTGCGCGCCTTCGCGAACCGCGTGACGGCGCCCGCTATGGAACGCCTCGCCGTACTCGGCAACGATGAACTCGCGGGCTGCGTCGCGCGCCTGATCGCTGATTCGCGTCGAGTCGGTGCGCATGTAGGTAATCAACCCCACGGTGCCCTCACTCGCCCCGAGGTCGACGCCCTCGTAGAGCGCCTGGGCGACTTGCATCGCGCGGCGGACGCGCATTTTTAGCTTGCGCGAGGCCTCTTGCTGAAGCGTCGAGGTGGTGAACGGTGCGGGCGCGTTACGCCGAACTTCGCGCTTTTTGATCGAGCCGACGCGGTACGCGGCGCCTTCGAGGGCCCGCAGCGCCGCATCCGTTTCGGCCTGCGTACGCAGCTCGAGCTTCTTGCCGCCGTGCGCGACGAGCTCGGCGGCAAACTGGACGTCGGAACCGGTTACCGTCGCGGCTCGGGTCTGCGCCAAGAATGCCGTAACGCTCCAGTATTCCTTAGGAATGAAGGCCGCAATCTCGCGCTCCCGGGTGACGATCAGCCTGACCGCCACGGACTGCACGCGCCCCGCGGAGAGCCCGCCGCGCACTTTTGCCCAGAGCAACGGCGAGATTTTATATCCGACGAGCCGGTCGAGAATTCGCCGGGCCTGCTGAGCGTTGACGCGGTCCATGTCGATATGATGGGGGTCTTTGAGCGCCGCCAGCGCCGCCGCTTTCGTGATCTCGTGAAGCTCGATTCGCTTGGGATCGGGGAGTTTGAGCAGCTCGGCCAGATGCCACGCGATCGCCTCACCCTCGCGATCCGGATCGGTAGCGAGGTACACGTCCGTCGCGCTTTTCACGGCGGTCCGCAACTCCTTGATCACGTCGCCTTTGCCTTTGATGGTCAAGTACCGCGGCGAGAAATCGTTCTCGACGTCGACCCCCAGCGTGCTTTTCGGAAGGTCGCGCACGTGCCCCACCGACGCCTTCACCGCGTATCGCGCGGGAAGAAACTTCTTGATGGTCCTCGCTTTCGTCGGCGATTCGACGATGATGAGGGGCTTTTTCACGGGCCTTAGTATACAGCCGGGGTCAAGGCCCGGCAAATTTCACAGTTTATTCCGAGCGGAATCGGTAGTTTATCCCGAGCACTTCGACGGAGGACGAGCGTGTGAATTTGCATGATTCGGCAAAATCCTCTATGATTGCGTGCAAAAGCGCCACGAGCGCTGTCCACTAACGCTTATCGTCCCCGGGGACGAGGAGGAATGAATGGACTCGGATTCCACGATGAACGGCGGTCCGGCAATGCCGGAAGCGAAACCGCGCCGTAAGGCACGTCGCCGCAAAGCCGTTGCAGCCGTTGCCGTGAAGAAGGCCGCTAATGGCCGGAAGAAGGCAACGAACGGACGCAAGAAAGGGGCTCGCAAAGCCGCTCGCAAGGTCCGTAAGACCACTCGTAAGGTAGCGCGTAAGGTTCGTAAGGTCGTACGCAAGGCCGGCCGCAAGGCTAAAAAAGCCGTCCGCAAGGGCGCGCGCAAAGCCCGTAAAGCCGTTCGCAAGGGCGCGCGCAAAGCCCGCAAGACCACCCGCCGCAAAACGGGTGTCGCGAAAGCCGGCGTTCGTAAAGCCGTCCGGCGTAAACGCAAGGGCGGCCGTAAGAAGAAAGCCTAGCGCGTAGCGGAAGAAAGAACGACGGGCGATCGCAAATGCGACCGCCCGTTTTTCATTTGCCGCCGGCCGGCGAGCCTCAAATCAGGTCGGGCGCTTTGCCGTCGTGTTCCTCGACCCAATGACACGCGGCGAAATGCCCAGGTGCGTATTCGCGCAGCGGCGGCACCTCGGTTTTGCAGCGATCGAACGCCAGCGGGCAGCGAGTATGAAAGCGGCACCCCGGCGGAGGATTGACCGGCGACGGGATGTCGCCCGTCAGAACGATGCGCTTTCGCCGTTTCTCCACGACCGGGTCGGGAATCGGAATGGCTGAGAGCAACGCCTGCGTGTATGGATGGAGCGGGTTCTCGTAAAGGTCGTCGCGGTACGCGAGTTCGACGAGCTTGCCGACGTACATGACCGCAACCCGAGTCGAGATATGGCGCACGACCGAGAGGTCGTGAGCGATGAAAAGGTACGTCAGCTTGAACTTGGCCTGCAGGTCTTCTAGCAGGTTGATGACCTGTGCCTGAATGGAGACGTCCAAGGCCGAGACGGGCTCGTCGCAGACGATGAAGCGGGGCTGGACCGCGAGTGCGCGAGCAATCCCGACGCGTTGGCGCTGACCTCCGGAAAACTCGTGCGGATACCGGTTCGCGTGATAGGGCTGCAGGCCGACGAGGCTTAGCAGCTCCCGAACGCGGTCGTCGACGTCCTTTCCGCTTGCGAGCTTGTGAATGCGGATCGGCTCCGCGATGATATCTCCGATCGACATGCGCGGATTCAACGAAGCGAAGGGATCCTGGAAGATGATCTGCACCGCGCGGCGCAGACGGCGGATTTCGCCCCGGTTCATCGTCAGGATGTTCCGTTCTTCGAAGTCGATCTCGCCTTTGGTCGCCGGCAGCAGGCGCAGTAAGAGACGGCCGACCGTCGTCTTGCCGGAACCCGACTCGCCGACGAGCCCCAGCGTTTCGCCCTCTTGGATCGTAAAGCTGACGCCGTCGACGGCGCGGACGTCGGCGACGTGGCGCGAGGTCAGTCCGGCGTAGATCGGAAAGTATTTGTAGAGCTCCTTCGCCTCGATCAAAGCGCCGTCGGTCATCAGCTGCCGGCCGGTATCGTCGGAAGCTCGCGCATCGCTTCGGGGCGCTGATCGCGCGCGCGCTCGTCGTAGAGGTAGCAGCGGGCCACGTGGCCGGCGCCGAAATCGTAGAGCGGAACGGGCTGATCGCAGATCGGCATGCGGTAGGCGCAACGCGGCGCAAACGCGCACCCCGGCGGGAGATGCAGCAAATTCGGCGGCTGGCCCGCAATCGGCTCGAGGCGCTTGCGTTCGCTGCGATCGAGGCGCGGCAGTGAGGCCAAAAGCCCTTGCGTGTACGGCATGCGCGGCTCGGCAAAGATCTGCTCGGCAGTTCCGTACTCCACCATGTTGCCGCCGTACATGACCAGGACGTTCTTGCAGAACTCCGCCACGACTCCTAAGTCGTGCGTGATCAGAATGATCGCGGCTCCCGTCTCGTGCTGGAGTTCGGCCATCAGCTCCAAGACTTGGGCTTGAATCGTTACGTCGAGCGCGGTGGTCGGTTCGTCGGCAATCAGGAGCTCCGGATTACACGAAAGCGCCATCGCGATCATCACGCGCTGGCGCATGCCACCCGAGAACTGATGCGGATAGTCGCGCAGCCGCTTTTCGGGTTGCGGGATACGAACCTTGCTCAGCATCTCGACGACGCGATCGCGCGCTTCACGCGGCCCCAGCCCCAGATGCAGGCGCACGGCTTCGGAGATCTGCTCGCCGATGTTCAGCACCGGATTGAGCGACGTCATCGGATCCTGAAAGATCATTGCGATCCGATGGCCGCGAATCTTACGCATCTCGGCTTCGCTCTTGGCCGGCAAGCTTTCACCACGCAACGCGATGCGATCGGCGGTGACGGTTGCGTTGCGCGCCAAGAGCCGCATGATGGAGAGGGCCGTTACCGATTTCCCCGAGCCGGACTCGCCCACGATGCCCAGCGTTTCACCGATATCCAGCGAGAACGAGAGGCCGTTGACCGCCGTTACCGGCCCGTCTTCGGTGCGAAAGGTCGTCCGAAGGTTCTTGACCTCTAGCAGCTCCACGGGCCCCTAGATACCCGTGAGCGAAAGCACGAAGGCCGACACGACGAAGACGACGGCGACAAAGCCGGTGAGTCGCTTGAGCTGCTCTTCGGCGCCCAGCCGGCCGTGATAGGAGCTCTCGACTCGGCCCCCGATGGTGCCGGTCAGCCCCTCCTGTTTGGTCGTTTGGATCGCGAGCAAGAAAATCAGCGCGATGGCGGCCAGCACGAAAATGCCCGCGATGCCGTGCGTTAGCCAGCCGGCATGCAGTGCGATCGCCGTCTTTGGCTCCACCTGCGGCACGACGGGTGCGTTGGGGGGTGGTACGGCTCCGGCGGGTAGCGTTGCGGCGGCCGATGGCAAAACCTTGGCGGTTGCCGCGGCCAGGACGAACAAGGGATTCAAGTGGCTCTTCTCTTCCTTAAATAGGCAATGGCGGCATCTTCTCTACGACCGCAGGCCTCAAGCTGCCTGCACGAGGCCTTCGGCACGAAGTAATCGCCCGCGGCCGGCCGAAGAGCCGAGAGTGGCCGAACTAGAGGGGCTGACCGAAGCGGTCTCCACGATCGTTCCGCTCAAGAACCGGCGGGTTTGGCGCGACCTGGCGCGCATCCTATCGACCATTTTCAATCCGTTCCTCACCGCGCTCGCGCTGTTCTTGATCTTGGCGCACATCGGCGCCAAGGATACGGTTGATTTTTGGCGCCTGCTCTTTATCTCGACATTTTTCACGTCGCTGGGCCCGATGCTCTACGTCTTCTGGCTCTACGCGAACGACTACATCTCGGACCTCGACATGTCCGTGCGCGCCGAGCGCGAGATGATTCTGACCGCGTTTGTCGTCTTCGATCTCTTCGGGGCCGGCGCGCTGTGGCTCGCCCACGCCCCGCGCCTGATGATCGCCGCCATGCTCGGTTATTTCGTTTCGACGCTGATCGTGCAGTACATCACGCGTTATTGGAAGATCAGCACGCACGCGCTGGGGATCACCGCACCCCTCACGGCATTGACGTTGATCTACGGCCGCCAGCCGTTACCGTTCATGGTGCTGATCCCAATGGTCTGTTGGGCGCGAGTCTATCTCAAATCGCACACCATAATGCAGGTCCTCGCCGGCGCCGCGCTGGCCGTTGCGACGACGGCCTTCTTCTTCTCGCTCTTCCACGTGGGCTTACTCTCAGCGCACTAGGTCGCGAAGGGCGAAGACGGGAAACGGGTGGGTCTCCATGAGACCCTGAACGGGTGGGTCTCCATGAGACCCTGAACGGGTGCAACCTTGCGTTCGGCGCGGCTAAGTTTCCGGGATCGGCCATCGCATTCGATGGCAACGGTAACCTCTACTCTTGCAGCGAGACGAGATACGTTTACGTGTATCCGCCAGGTTTCGAGCGCGTGTCGTATTCGATCAACGTCTCCGATGCCGAGGTTTTCGGCGGCATCACCGTGACCGCGGACGGAACGCTCTACGTCCCGAGCTATACGGGCCTGCTCTTCGAGGTCGCGCCCAAAGCGACGGCCCCGACGAACTCCTTCAGCGTGGTTAGTGGGGCCTGCGACGTTGCGGTAGGCATGATCTAGGAAAGCCGGCTCGCGCGCGCCGTCGGCGCGGCCGATGGTTTTGCGCCGGTATCTGCCGAATGGAGCCGGCGACGGCATGATGACGTTGTTCGCTCGAGTACCGCTTGGAGTAGCCTTAGCGCTTTCTGTCACCGCGTGCAACGGCGGGAGGGCGACGCCCGCGATCTCCAGCACACCCGCGGCCTGCTCCGACCTGGGCCAATACGTTTCGGTTGGCGGCACGGCCGGCTTTAATACGCTCGCCCGGCGCGACTTCACGACGGCGCTCATCGCAACCGGGCACGTAAGGTTGTACGAGCACGGGACCGCGATCGCGGCTGCGATTGCCGACAGCCCGTCCTCAAATCCCTATGCGATCCTCAACGCGATCGAGCGCGTCTTTGCCGGAAGCGGCCCCGGCGAGGCCGAGCTAGGTTTGCTCGGCTCGAGCTATTTTACGCTTCCCGCCAACCAGTATTCTCAGTACTATCAGTATCAATACGTCAAGAGCGGGCTCAACCCCAATGCCGCCAACGTGAACGTTCCGTACAAACCGGCTTCGAAGATACGATTTGATCGGCGCAACGTGCGCGCCTGGAAGCGGTGGGTTAGAGCCGCTAGATCCGTCGGCATCGCCTCGATGGCTCCGATCGTCGCGCCGAATCTTGCGTGGAAGGCGCACAGCCCGATCTTCCCGCCCACGCGAGCCGAGTATTACGATATCAACAGTGCGTTCTACGAACTCTCTCGGTTTGAAGCGCTGTACGGCGGCGCGATCGCGTTCGATTCTCCGCCGGGCTTTTTTCTGACCGGCGGGAGCGGGCCCGGATACCAGAAGTTCATCATGCAAGCCATCCGTTGGGGCAATGCGCATGGCCTGCGAACCACGATGCTGGTCTCGCCGTACCCCCGCGCACACTTCACGGCGGACACGCAGAACTTCGTCAGCGTCCTGCTGGCGCACGATGCGGTTCCTACCGAGTGGGCCGTTGACGACTATGAGAATACCGATCCGAACGATGCAGCCGCGATGGGGCCCGATTCGCGCGCCAACACGACCACACAAGTCGGGCTTTGGCTCGCAACGCAGGCGCCCGTCTACGTAGACATACGTGAAAAGGGCAACGCCGTGCGCGGAATCGTGTGTCGCCCGAAATGACTTCGGCCGGCGGTGCGACTCAGAAGTTGATGAGACTCGCCGACCCGCACGACGTTGGCTGCAACGTCGCGACCGCGCCGCCGGTCAATGGCAAACTCTGGTCGTAGGAAGGCGTCGAAGAAAGTATCTGCTTGGAGCGATCGTCGACGAGGGAACCGATCGTGATGTTTGCCGGCAGTGACGTACCGCTCGGCAGAGTCGACGGAACGCCGAAGAGGTTGTCGGCGAAGCAGCCGTTTTGGCCCCAGGCCGACTGATTCCACAGGTATTGGGGGCTATATTGCCATGCGTGCCAACGATACGGCAAAAGCATCGGCTGCGTCTCGGATTCGACCGGCTTCGGACGCGCGTCGACGTGGAACGGGACCTTGAAATCTTGGCCCGCGGAGCGGCTCGCTGAAATGCGCGGTGGCGGCGGCGCCATGGGACCGCCCCGAACGACCGCCGTCGGCGCTGCCAGTGCTGCGGCCGGCTGCAGAAGCACCAGGGCGATCGCACCCGCCCCGACCAACCTTCGATTCATACCAGCGACGTTCTCGGACGCCTAAGACGTCCCCTAGGAGCCTGGTAGCCGATAGGGCGGGCGCGGCGACCCTGGAAGTAGCGAATATAATGGAGAAGCACGCCTCACTCTCGTTCTTGATTTCGGCAACCTTGCTTAGCGCGTGCGGCGCCCCTAGCAGCGCCGGCATGCCCGCCTCGATCGCTCGAAGCGGCGCAATGCAAACAGCGCGATCGACGTACAAGATATTCGTCGCAAATATCGGCGACGGAACGATAACGGCGTACAAACCCGATGGAACGCCAACCGCTCCGACCATCAATGCCGGCAACTATCTCTACTCGCTGGCGATCGCTCCAGACGGCAAGATCTACGCGGTCACCTTCGATCCGCTCAACGGCCCGAACACAAACGCCACGATCGCGTCGTACAAGCCCGACGGCAGCGAGACGACGCCGACGATTACCGTCCAGGAGCGTGGCTACCGCGTGCCCGTCGGCGTCGCCGTCGATCGCAGCGGTAAGATTTACTTACTGAACGCTGCGCCCGACGGTAAACGCGGGACCGTGACGACCTACACGGCCGCTGGAAAGCGCACGACGCCGACCTTCCGTACCGGCGCCGACCCCAGCGCCATCGCCATCGACGCCGGCGGCAAGATCTTCGTTACGAATGATACCGGGGCGGACGGTAAGAGTTCGGTGACGACCTATCTGCCCGACGGCTCGCGGAGCACTCCGACGATCACGCGGGGCCTCCACCGGCCGGCCGCGATCGCCATCGGCGCAAACGGCACGATCTACGTCGCCAACACGAACAACCGCGGCCGCGACGGCACCGGAGCCGGCTTTCTCACCAGCTATTCGTCCGACGGTACCGGGCCGCTTCAGACGATCGAGGACCGCGAGTCTCCCGGCGGAATCGCCGAAGCGAACGGCAACCTCTATCTTGCGAGCAGCTCCGCCTATCGGAGTACGTTGAAGACCTACAGGCTCGACGGCCGTCGCGTCGATCCGACGATCACAACCGGTCTCAACGAGCCTTCCGGCATCGCGATCCACTAACGCCACTCATTCGTCAAGATGATCGATCCCTTTGTCGTGCCCAAGGACCCGCGCGCGCTCCAAATTTTCGAGCCGTCCGTCGCGACGCAGTGACGCAATCGTGGCCGGTGCGTATGCATGAGGCTCTACCGCGTCTTTCCCTACGATGCGGCTGCCCTTGCGTCGCAACCGGGAGGTGCGCTCTACGATCCGCCCGGCACCGCAGGCCGGATTGCAAATCCCGATCTCTACCGCGAGCTATATTTAAGCAGTAGCGCCACGGGCGCACTCGGTGAAGCCTTCGGCCGCTTCGACACGTGGCCGCGAGCAATGCTGGCGCAACGCGACCGGTATCGCGTGGCAGTCGCGTTATGACTCGCGGTGGCAAAGCCTCGATTTTTCGTTGTGTGTGCCTCCGCCGCGGCGTCCTTGCCGCGGCGACCGGCTTCCTCGGCCGGGTCTAGCTCACTCTTGCGCGCCAACTGCGCGCGCCCCCGAATCACCAGCGCTGCGTTGACGTCGGCATGGTTACGATAACCACATCGGACACAACAAAAGCGCCTTCCACGGCGGCTCTCGCGCGCAATGTGCCCGCAATGCGAGCACTCCCGCGACGAGAAACGACAATCTACCTCGACCACCGTGCGCGCAGCCTCTTCCGCTTTCGCCACGATCATCTGCCGAAGCAGACCAAATCCACTGTCAAGCACCACCCGGTTCAAACCCGCCTTGGCGCGCACGTTGCGCCCCGGGCATTGAACGCTCCCTTTGGCGCTGCGGGTCATCGCGCGCAGAGACAGTTTCTCGAGCGCAATCACATCGGCTCCGTCGACCAGCCGACGGGCGACCTTACGAGCATAGTCGCGCCGCGCATTGGCTTCCCGCTCTCTCGCGCGTGCGAGGCGTTCACGTGCTTTGACCCGGCGATGCTCTCGGCCGTTGATGACTCGCCTCGCGCGATCGCGCACCGTCATCGCCTCAAGCTCTCGCTGGAGCCGCGCCGTCGCGGCCCTGCGCTGTTCGCCCACTGCCGGATTGGCAATCAACCGGCCATCGGACAGTGCCGCCAGGACGTGTACGCCCCGATCCACGCCGATCATCTCGTTGCTTGCCGGCAACGGCCGTACCGCGCGTTCACACTCAAAGCACGAGTACCAGCGGTTGTTCTTGCGCACCACCCAGGCACGGCCGTAGGCCGCCGGGACCTTTCGCCCTTTGCGCAACTTGACGGCACCGACGTCAGGGATGCTCACGCGCTGCTGCACTCCGTCCAAGCGTAGAGCCCGATCGCCGTGGGGGAACTCCAGTTGCTGCCAGCGCTGCCAGCTCTTAAATCGAGGATACCCTGGTGCCTCGCCACGTTTGCAGTGCCGGAAGAAGGCGCTCATCGCCAGGTCCAGGCGATGCAGCACCGCGTCTTCTGCTTCGCGGTAGACCGCTCGCAGGCGCCGGTCTTCGGCTCGCAGTGCCGTGATTTCCGTGTACTGCATCTTCGCCGTTACCGTGACCTTGCGCAGGCGATAGGCGTCACGGCGTTGCTGCAGCAGCGCGTTATATAGCTCGCGTGTCACGTCGAGCATAACCGCCAGTGCGGCGGCTTGGCGCGTCGTTGGGTAGAGGCGAATCCGCTCGATGCGTTTCACAACGGCGAGCATAACCCGGCCGAAGGCCACCTGCCTGGCACACACCGCTTGTCAAGTAGTCGTCGTTCGTGATGATCGCTGCGCCGCTTGCGCTTCGCACGGCACTCCGGTTCGCAGTCATTGGATCGTCGGACCTGGCGACGGCGTCGTTCACATCGTGTTCACTACCATGGAACCGCAAGCAACTGCGGCTCCAGGGTTCCCGATGTTTTGTCCGTGGATCACGCGGCAGTTCAAGAGGCCGCCGCACTGCTGCCTCGCCGCCTGGAAGCTCGGCCGGATTAGGGCCGGCGGTCCTTCGCAATCGCTGCGTAGCGGAACTGTCCGGGCATCCAGGAGCAGATGCTCCCGTCGTTCATGACAAACGACTCGCACCCGTCGACCTCGGAGTTGAAGTCTTCGTTGAGCTTCTTGGTAGCCGGCCAGTTGACCGCCAGCTCTTGGCGTGCGGCACCCCGCGCCTTCGTATTTGAGAACTGCGGCGATTTTACGAGGGTATTGAGTGCGCCGGCGAGTCTTCGAGCATCATCCATTGGCGTGGGCGTTATCCTTAGGGTGACTTCGGACCCGCCGGTGGCGTCGGCCGATCGAAAGGCCACTGCCACGGCGGCGTCGCCGCGGGCTGCGGCGGAGGCGTCACGAGCGTCCCCGATCCTACCGGTCCGTCGCCGTCATTCCAGATGCTGCCGTCGTCAAAGCGAACCATCTGCACGCTGCAAACGATTTTGGACGAAGCCGGTAGCGCGCCGACCGCCCTCGGCGCCGCAGGGGCGGCGGTGGAATGACTAATCGCTATGCCCGGCGCGAACCGTCCGACGCGATCGTCGGTTACGCTACCTTCCGTTCGCCCGATCGCATCGACGATTCTGAAGGCAAAGCGAACCTCGGTCGCCGTGCGCTGGCTGACGTTCGTGAAGTCGAGGTAATCTGAGAACGTAGACCCAGCCGCCACCTTCTGCTGCGTCACGGCGCATTGGTCGATCGTTATCGGAGCGACGCTGTCGGGAATGGTCGTTTGAATGGCAACTGATGCGCCCGCCAACAACGGGATCGCAGCGATGCAGAGCCACAGTCTGTTCGGCGACAAGGGTGAGGAAATTTCCACGACGCAAGGCTCGACTCATCTATGCGACCCGCTAGCCGCGCGTTTACCCTACAAACCCGCGGTCGTCTTTTCCGATAAACCGCCTTAAGGCGTTCAGGCATTGGCTTGCGTGAGCCGAGACCGACTCGATCTCGGAAATCTCCGCACCGTGCGCGATAGTGTTCCCCTGCGCGATCGCGGCCTCGCGCGTAGCCGCTTCAACCGTCGAGCAGATCGACACCGGGCGTGTGCCTCCGTAGACCAGTCGTTCGCGCTCTCCTTCCGCCCAGCGCTCAACGTCGCGCATCAAGGCTTCCAGCTCTTCGGGCGTCATGGATTGCATGATAGCGGCCCGGCCTGAGAATGCCCTAAAAATCTCCCGGTTCCGGCTCAGCTTTTGCAGCCGTCGCCAACGCGCCGGTCGGCTTTGACCGCCGCGTATGCGCCATGGGGCGCGATCGTCAAATTGTTTGCGAACGCATCGCCGTAAGGCGAGGTTGGGAGCGCCGCTCGCATCGAACGCGGAGTGCTCGTCACGCCCCAGCCCCAACCCGCAGCGACGCCGCACTGGCAATGGCCCTTCGATCCACCGACGCCACCGTAGCGGTGCGCGTCTTCAAGAGGGGACGGTGCCGCTTGGGCCCAAATGTTCTCCGATGACGAGCCTGCGCGGTGTTACCGGTCTGGCCGTGGTAATTATCGCGGCGATAACAACCGCTTGCGCGGCACACTCGGGAGGCGCCCTAATTCCACCGAACGGCTTCGAACCGGTTCCGGTTCAAGGGCCGGACGGGGCGCGGGCGCAAACGCCAAATCAGTCGCTGTTCGCGCCGAACCAAACGTACTGCGGATTTGACTGCTATATTCAGGACATCGATCAGTTCACGATAGCGCACGGCAAGCCGGCGTTGACGCGAGGCATCGGCAATGCATACGAAGCCGTCAACTCGCAGAATTATATCGTGGCGCCGGCGGGGGGCGTCTACGACTGGGCTTACGGCAACTCGAGCATCCCCGCGTGCAACGGCACCAACGGACAGGGCTATTGCGTCGCTTATTTCGCGCCGCGAAGTACCACCCCGAAGGTCGTAGCCCCGGTCAACTGCACGGGGTACGGTACTGGCGGCCAGACGCCGGGCCGCCGGAACTTTTTCGCCTTAACCCCCGACCAGCACGACGTCTTCGTTCCCGGCAGCGGTGTCACCGGCGGATGCGTCAGCGGCGCGCCGGAAACGGTCAACGAATACGCAATTGCAACCTCGAAACTCATTAGAACCTACGTGCAGCCTACCAAGATCAAGATCGGGCCGGAGGCCGCCGTCTCGATCGCCGTTGACGGGGATGACCATCTCTGGATCGCTTGGAACACATCAGGCCTGGAGGGCAAGGGGCAGACCAAGTTGGCCGAATACACGCTGACGAGCACAAAGGCCATCCGAATGTTGACCATCACCGGATCGTGGTGGATCTCGCTTCAAGTCGACGCTGCGGGCGATCTTTGGGCCCTCGAAGACGGCGGTGGACAAGTCCCGTCGACGGCTGCATACTTCAATCCCTATGCGAAATGCATGATCGACCGAAGCTATCACAAAGGTGACGTCCAGCGCTCGAAGGTCGTGCGTCGCTTTCACCACGGGCACGAGAGCGATTATTACGGCTCAATCAATGGTAACGGCGGGGACGGCGAGGATAGCAACGCCGACTTCGCAATTGCTTCGAACTACGTCTACATGAGCGCTCTTTACGGTGGAAGTACGAAAGGAACGGGATTCGACGTATGGACAAAGACCTCGGATACTGGGTATACGTGCGCGAATCCGACCGCCCCGTTTCTCCCCGATAACGGCGGAGGATTCGTCGCGACTGCGCTGGATGCGAGCAGCAACCTGTGGGTCGGTCTACCGCAGTCTCGCACCGGAACGCTTTACGAGCTGACATCCGGCACGAGTCTGCTCGCTAGCGTAACGAGTGTGAGGGCAAGCTTCCCCGGCGACTATACTTCAGGCCCTATGTATATACCGCAGCCCCTTGCGAATCAGACGAAGGTGCTGCTGAGCTTCGAGGGCGGCGCGCAAGGCAGTACGCCCAACACGACGCTGGTCGCCGACTCGAGCGGAAACCTCTTCGGCACGACGCGAACGGGCGGCACGTTCGGCCACGGAACCGTTTTTGAGCTTGCCCGCAGCGGAAAAATCTATAAGGAAACGGTGTTGCATTCCTTCGGCGGTTCCGACGGCCAGGACCCGGAAGGAGCCCTGCTCCTTACTTCGAGCGGCGAGCTTTACGGGACGACCGCGCAGGGCGGCGGCAGTTGCCAATGCGGCGTCCTCTTCTCGCTGACGCCTCAATCGGGCGGTGGCTACTCGTATAAGCGGCTGCACGCGTTTGCCGGCAATAGTGATGGCGCCAATCCGATGGCAGGGCTCGCCGTCGATGACGCTACCGGAACGCTATACGGAACGACCGAATATGGCGGCGGTGGCCATTGTAGCGGCTCGGTCGGGTGTGGGACGATCTTTGAATACGTTGCGGGGAAGCACTCCTACGCGCAGCTCACGACGTTCTCCGCTGGCTCGGGCGACTTTCCCGTCGCGCCGCTAACGGTCACCAGCTGCACGAGTTGCAGCCTGCCCGAACTCACGGGCGTTGCCTCTCACGGGGGCGCGAATACCGAGTGTACCGACGGCTGTGGAACGATCTTCCACACCGTGCTGTACAATAGTCAACCCGTCGTCGTTCCGATCTATTCTTTCGGCAGTCATAAAGGCGACGGTACGAATCCGGAGGGTCCGCTGACGGCGGTATCGAGCTCTTCGACGGCGTTCGTCGGCACGACGAGCTCAGGGGGAAACCCGAAGTGTGATTGCGGCACGGTGTACTATGCGTCGGTTTCGTCCTCCGGTGCCTGGTCTGAGAAGGTTCTCCACGCGTTCACCGGATCGAGTGCGGACGGCCAAACGCCGGTGGGCGGCCTCGTCGCCGATTCCACCGGGGCGCTTCTCGGCGCGACGAATGCGGGCGGGGTACATGGTGCGGGTACCGCCTTCGAGGTGACCTATTCCGGTGCTGGGAGGAAGGCGCGCGAGAGCACAATTTACGATTACGATCCGTCGACCGGCGAAGCGCCCTTGGCGGGGTTCGCCCTCGGCAGTGCACACAACCAAAAGGAGGGGCTTTACGGCACCGCTAGCTCAGATGGAAAGCATGACGGCGGTACCGTGCTAGTCATTCTTCACGAGGTAGGATCTGGTCGTTAGGGAGGCGGTGCGCCTCAGCCAGAGCGCGCTCGTCGTTCCAATGCTTCCCCTCTTCGCACAGCTTAGCGACCTCGACGGCGCCGAACTCCGCGTGCAGCGCACGGAGGGCCGCGTCGTATTCTTGCTGCTCGGTATGGCCGCCGCGAAACTGTAGCGCAGCCAGCCGTCCTTCGGCGTAGCCGAATAGGCGTGCGGCGCGTTGGCGGTCTTGCCCATCCCGCAGCGCGCCAACGGCTGCCAGATGCTGGAACGCGATCGCGGCGAAGACGTCGGCTCCGATGCCGTGCGCCATCGTAAGCGCCTCGAGCCCGGAGGCCGTTGCTTCGTCGAACCATCCGGACGCAATTTCATACGCGCAGATGTTGAGCAAGTCGTTGACGATGTGCAGCCGGTTATTGGTTTCGCGATCGAAAGCCAGCGCTTTCTTTGCAAGGTCGAGTGCCGTACCCGGATCGCCCGCCAGAAACTCGGCCTCGGCAAGATTGCGCAGCACGCCGATCGTGCTATCCTCCGCGCCGGTGCCCTGGTAGAGCTGCAGCGCCTCGTCATAATAGGAACGCGCGCCCGCCACGTCACCGCCAATGTTCCGGGCATCGCCGATGTCGTGCAATATTCCCGCGGTCGCTCGATCCTCGTTTCGCTCGCGATACGTTTTGAGCGCCGCCTGCAACGAAACCTCACCCTCGCGAGCGCTGCCGAGTCGCGTGAGCGCATATCCGGCGTACCGTTGCGCCTTCGCCACGGAGAGCTCGTCGTGCAGTTCGGAAAAGGCGGCTTCGGCCCGTTTCGCCGCGGCCAGCGCCGAGTCAAAGCGGTAGCCCAACGTCCAAACCTGCGCTTCAAAGAGATCGATACGGGCGACGACCACTAGGGGCGTCTCCTCGCCGATCGCTTCCCGCGCCATCGCCAGAAATCGCCGTCGCTCGATCAGCGTCAAAAATGGGACGAGTTGCAAGGCGGTAAGCAGGCGCTGTCCCAACAGAACATCTTCGCCGCTACCCAGCGACCACTCGAGCGCCGCGCGCCAATTCTCGACTTCCGGACGAACTTGACGGCGCCAGACTCTCTCGGACGTCGTCGAGCACGCGTTGTCTAGATCCTCGGCCAGCGTCAGGAACGCCAGGGCATGCGCGCGAGCCGCCGCGGCCCGCTCGCCCTGCTCGATCAGCTTGTCGGCGGCGAACTCGCGCGTAGACTCGAGCAAACGATAGCGCTTTCCGTCGTCGGTATCGACCTGGACCAGGGACTTGTCGACGAGCGAAGCGAGCCGTGCAACCGCGGTCTCCTCGTCGACGCCCTCGTGCGCGGCAAATCGCACGACGCCGTCGAGCGTGGCGCCGGCGGCGAAGACCGAGAGCCGCCGAAAGAACGCCTTCTCCGGATCGGAGAGCAGGTCGTAGCTCCACTCGATCGTCGCGCGCATGGTCTGCTGGCGCGGCAGCGCCGCGCGATTACCGCTCGTCAGAATGGCCAGCGCGCGATCGAGCTGCCTCGCGAGATCCTCGATAGTCAGGGCCTTCGTTCGTGCCGCCGCCAGTTCGATCGCCAGCGGTACTCCGTCGAGCCTTCGCGTGATTTCGGCCACGACCGGAGCATCGGTCGCGCCCAGCTCGAAACGGCGATCGGCCGCGCGAGCACGCTCGACAAAAAGAACGACTGCGCCGTAGGCAAGGACGCTCTCGCGCGCTAGCTCCGTTGACGGCGGCACCGGCAGCGCCGGCATCGGATAGACTTCCTCGCCGCCGATTCCCAACGGCTCCCGGCTCGTCGCGAGCAGTCGAACGGAGGGACAGCTTCGGAGTACCGCGTCGGCGAGCGCAGCTACGCCCTCGATGAGATGCTCGCAGTTATCGAGCACGAGCAAGGCCTGTCTCGATCTGAGCTCGCGCACGAGGTTTGTGGCAACGTCAACGCCGGAGCCGAGCATGAGCTCCTGCGCCTCGGCCACGGCCGCAGCGACACGCTCCGCGCTCGAGACCGGAGCCAGGTCGACGAACCAAACGCCGTCGCGATAATCGTCGGCCAGACCGGCGGCCGCGTGGAGCGCCGCTCGCGTCTTTCCGACTCCTCCTGCCCCCGTGAGCGTAACGAGGCGGTACGCGCTCAGCAACTCGCGTATCTCGGCGATCTCGACGTCGCGGCCGACGAACGAGGAAAGCTGCAGGGGCAGATTATTGCGCCGAAACTCCAGCGAGCGCACCGGCGGGAACTGTGACGGCAGATCCGGCGAGCATAACTGATACACGCGCTCCGAGCGCGTCAAATCTTTGAGGCGATGTTCGCCGAGGTCGAGCAGGCTCGTCTGTGACGGAAGTGCCCCCTCCGCCAGGTCGGCCGTTACGCTCGACAGCAGCACTTGACCGCCGTGCCCGATCGCAAGGAGTCTTGCGACCCGGTTGACGGGCGGCCCGAAATAGTCACCGCTGCGCTCGTCGGTTGTCCCGCTGTGGAGCGCCATGCGGACGGCGAGGCCGTCGACGGCGCGGAAGTCCTCGGCGGCGAGTCGCTGTTGCGCGTCGTAAGCCGCACCCACCGCGTCCTCGGCACGCGCAAAGGCCGCGCAAAATGCGTCGCCGACGGTCTTGAAGACGTGCCCGGCGCGCGAAGCGATCGCCTCGCGCATGATCGCATCGTGCCGGCGCAAGGCTTGCCGCATCGCCTGACGATCGCGATCCCAGCGCACCGTGCTTCCTTCAATGTCGGTAAAGAGGAACGTTATCGTTCCCGTCGGTGCCACCATCGGGCCTAGAGTTTTCTGTTAAATGCGCCGTCTCCCATCACGCCGGCCGCTTGGCGCGCATTCCTTCCCGCTAAATCGCTTCAACGCGTCCACGCATTGGCTTGCGTGAGCTGAGACGGAATCGGATCTCGGAAATCTCTGCTGAGCGCCTCGCCGCGTCGCTTAGGGCAGGATCGGCGCGGTTTTGCAGCTGTCGCCCACCCGCCGGCACGAAACGATGCGTGTCGGTTCGTCGCCGGTGCGCAGCGGGGAACTCGGAAGCCGGCGCAAGGCACCCGTTTCCCGGTCGATGGCAAATCCAGAGACGCTGTTGGACCTGTAGTCCGTCGCATACAGAAATGCGCCGTCGGGTGTAATCGTCATTTCGGTTACGCCCGGCGCACCCTTGTAGGGCGAGGTTGGAAGCGGGAGTAACGTTTCGTTCCGCTGGTCGATTCGATAGCCTAGAATCGCCGCTTTCGCTATTCGAGTGGGATCGCTGTTAACGTAGAGAAAGCGCCCACGCGGATCCGTCACCATTGCGTACGGCTCGTTGCCGGCCTTGATCGGCGGCGCCGACGACGGCGTCAGGACTCCGGTGCGTGAGTCAACGCCGTAGATCGTAATCGTCCCCTTGGAGCGAGTTGTCAGGTACGCCCACTGGCCGCGCGGATCGATAAGAAGGGTGTGGTTGACGCCTCCGCCGCGCGCAAGTGCGGGAAGAAGGCGTTTGAGCGCTCCTCCGCTCGTATCGTAGGTTTCAACGTCCCGGCCCGTCACGATATAAGCCACGTCTCGCTGCGGATTGACGGCCAGCCCAAACGGAAAGCGAGCCATTGCAAACGGCGACCACGCCAGCGGTCGCAAGCCACCGGTCCCGCTATCAATCGCGTACCCCGTGAGGTTCTTCAGGCCGAGGTTTGCCGCGAGGGCGTAGTGACCGCTGCGGTCGATGGCGACGGTCGTTTCGCCGCCTGGGACAGCAAACGGTGAGCCTGGGATCTCGTCTAGCGTTCCGCTGCGCGCGTCGATCGCGTAAACGAATATGCCTGGGTATTGCGAACCTACGTAGAGATGGCGCCCCGCCGGATCGATCGTGAGGCTCAGCGCAAGGTTTCCCCCGTCAAACGGCGCGCCGCGTACCGGCCGCAGTTTGCCGTTCCGGTCCGCCCAGTATCCCCACAGGCCATGTTCCGTGCCGACGGCAGTGTAGACAAAGTTGACCGCACCGTTTTCCGGCGGGAGCGGTGGAGTGGGTGTGGGCGGCGGTGGCGCAGGGGTCGGACAGCGAACGAACGGGGTAGGCGACGGCGCGCTTGCGAGAGGTCTGAACGGCCACGGCGTAGCGTCGCGCGATGTCGCCGCCGGCACGAAGTTGACGATGCCTTGCGGTTGGCCGGTGCGTGCGTCGCGCGCCAAGACCCAAACGCTCGAATCCGGTCCGAACTTCAAGTCGTCTCGCCCTTCGTGCTGAGGGGGCGTCATCACCTGAATTCGATCGTTGTCGTCGACCCGTATGAGGCTCTCGCCGGTAATCCAGACCGCTCCGTCCGGGGCCATGGTTAGCGACATTGCCGGCCACTGCAGCAGCGAGTCTTGCATCGCGGGCTTAATGACACGCAGCTGCATCTCGCGCAGCGTGCCGTCCCGGTGCACGTGGATTAATTGCGACGGCGTTGACGCCCAGAGCGATCCGTCACGGCCAACCGCCTGAATCGGCGAGTTCTCCGGCTGAATTGGTCCGTGGACGAGGCGCGCCCGAATCGTCGGCTTCGAGTCGAGCTCGTAGAGGCCGTCAAAGTTGCTTACATAGACGTGACCGTTCGGGGAGCGAAAAAAGCTGAAGACGTCTTTCGGAGACTCGAGCGGCGTCAGCGTTCGCGTTCGCGGAGAGTAAGCCGACAGCGACTGATTTGAAGAGCCTCCCATGAGCCATACCACGCCGTGCGCGTCCTGGGCCACCGAGTCGAATGTAAGCGGCAACCGAAACGCTAGCGAGCCGTCGGCGCGCACGGCGGCGCTGCCATTAGACCGATAGTAAAAAAGCCCCTCGTGGCGAACCTGCGCGAGCGCGGAAACCTTCAAAAGAAGCTCGTCGTCAAACGATTTCGCTAAGGCAAAACCGAAATGCGCGGACCCGCAGCGCGCGTTCGAGGGCCAAAGCACTCGCACGTGCCCGTCGACGATGCGGTAAAGGCCGTAGCCCTCGGTTTGAACGATTAGGGAACCGTCCTCGAGAACGCCGATGTCCACCGGCGTCGCCGCGCCGAAAGCGCTCCTCGGAACAACCGCTTTGACTCGAATGCCGGCGTGCGTAAATGGTGCGCCGGACGGCGATGGACTCGGTCCCGTCGCAGCTCCGGCGACGAGGGCCGCTGCAAACAGCACCGCCAGCCGAATTGTCACCCTGGGGCGCAAATCTTTCACTTAAACGGGCGCTGATAGAATCCGCGCGACGTTTCTAAGGAACGTTGTTTCGTCGCCGCTCGTCGTGTACTCCGTGGATCCACTGCCATTCGCGCGGCTGCCGAGAAGCTCCGCGGTTCGTTCGGCATGCATGATCGCCGGATCGATCAACCTGATGCCGTCGCCAAGGACGGCCCGGAAGTGCGACTCCAGCACGGGATAGTGCGTGCAGCCAAAGACTAAAACGTCGAGATCGAGCGGCAGGTGTCCGCAGACCTCCGCGACCGCGGCGCGCGGCCGTTCGCCTTCGGTTTCGCCCGCTTCGACGAGGGGAACGAGCGCCGGCGCGGGGACTTCGACGACGTCGATGCCGCCGACGCGCGCACGAATCGTCCTTCCGTAGGAACCGGCACCGACGGTAGCCGCGGTCGCGACGACGCCGACGCGCTTAAATCCGCCACGCTCGACCGCGATTGCCGCCGACTCGATCAAGTCGAGCACTGCGGCGCGCGTTTCGGGCCAGCCGTAACGCTCGGCCACGGCGCACGACGTGTTGCAGCCCATCACGATTGCATCGACGCCGCGTGCATCGAGCCGAGCCAAGTTTGCCTGCAACAGCTTCAGCAGCTCCGCGTGCGTTCGGTCGCCGTACGGCACGTTGGCCTGGTCGGCGAAAAAGACGATGTCGGCCGACGGCATCCGTTCGCGGACGCGCGCCAGCACCGTCAGGCCGCCCAGTCCCGAGTCGAAGAGACCGATCACTTACTGTGCCGGTTGATCTGGAACCGGATACTCTTGGGCGTACTCGCCGATGCCGTCGGCGATCTCTTGCGCGACCTTTTGCCGCCAAGCGGAGGAGGTGAGCAGGGCGTAATCGCCAGGATTGGTCAGGAATGCCGTCTCGATCAGCACCGCGGGCATCCGCGCGTGCAGCGTCACATACAGATGGCTCTTGACGATTCCGTCATCTTTCGTTCCGTCCGCTGCGAGATGCGCTTCCACGATGCGCGCGAAGGCCGCGTCGTCGGGCTTGGAGATGTAGCAGGTCGTACCGTACGGCCCGGAGTTGATGAACGCGTTGGCGTGAATGCTGACGAACAGTCGCGCGCCGGCCTTGTTGGCGATGTCGTCCCTCGCCTGAAGCTCGTCGCGCGGGGTGTCGTTGGGCGCGTACACGTCCACGTCGCTCTCGCGCGTCATCTTCACTTCCCAGCCGCGACCGATCAAGATCGTGCGCAGCCGCTTTGCCATATCGAGCGTCAACTGCGCCTCGGAGACTCCCCCGTGCATCGTGCCGACGTCGCTGCCGCCGTGCCCCGGATCGATGACGATCAGGCGCGGGTTGGTCGCAGCGTAGCCGGCGCGCGGGCCGAACTTCCAGGTGGCATCGCCGGCACTGCCGGTCCCGGGCTCGGACTGCTCGAGCGGCGCCGCGGCGACACTCGCGCCCCCAATGCTTCCGCTTCCGGCGTGCGGTTCGCCGGCGACGTCTTGCGTACCGATCGCCAAGTCGAGGCCGTCAGCCGAGGACGTGAACGCGATCGGCTTGGGTCCACTCAGCGAGAGTGCAATACGCACCGTCGTCGGGTCTACTTGGCGGACGCGTAGCGAAAGCAGCGGCGCAGGAGCGGTTTGATCGGTCGGCGGCCCCTGCAGCTGCGCGTTCGCAATATCTACCCAGAAGCGATTATCCGGTTCGCGCAGGCGGTGCCACTCGTACGCTGCGCTGCCGGCGATTGCAATCGCAACCAAAACGCCGTCGGCGGCCGGCTCGACGGTGACGCCCGTCACAATCGCCGGACCGCTTGCCGAAGCATTCACCGCGCCGCTTGCGGACGCAGTATCGGGTGGAGGCTCCGGCGTTGGCGAGGCTTCTTGCGTGGCCGCTTGCTGCGAGTTCACTGCCGCCGCGCCGTCGAACGCCAGCAGAACGTCGCGGCCGTCGATATTTTGCGGCGCTTCGGCGATCGTCCCCGATTGCAGTTGCACGGTGACTAACGTGATCGGGTCGCGAACGCTTCCCACGTTGGTAATCGTTATGCTTCCGATGCCGCCGGCGCCGACTTGGCGGGTACCGCTTAGCGTCGTGCCGACGCCGTCGAAGGCGTAGGTAATCGATGTCGGGCTCTCTTGCGCGATCCGCGCGTGCAGCATCGCGCCGCCATGCGCGAAGAGCGTCACTCGAGAGGCCTCTTGGCGAACGTCGAGCGCGGCAAGCTGAGGCTGCAGTACTGCAACCCCGTTCTCTTCGTGCAGCGCAAGGTCGAGGGCGCGCAGCACTTCGCGCAACGGCAGATAGGCTTCGTCGCCCACGAGGAAGGGCGCGAAACTCGCCTGCAGCGCGATTGGGCCGGCATCGTACCGGCGATCGCCGATCGCGAAACTAACGACGGTTGGAACGGAGGTCGTGATCAGAACGTAACGCTCGCCGGGCTTCCACGTCAGGAAGGCTCCGGTATCGCTCAGCAACGCCGCAAAACCGGGATCGTTCACGCCGATTGCCGGGGCTCCCGCTCGTGAGGAGAGTTGCGTGAAGCGAATCGTTTGCCCCTGATAGGTCGCCGTCAGCGGCGCATCGGCCAGCGCCGGAACTGCGATCGCCAGTGCAGCCAGCATCGGCGAAAGCAGGGACGCGAGCTTACCAGTCCGAGCGATGAAGCGGTTGGTCCAGTTCAAAATTTCCTCCCGGCAGCGTCTCGAGCCGGTTTCCTTCAACGAGTATCTGCACCGCATCGATACCTTCGATCCCGGTCAACGAATAGATGAGCGCTTTGAACTCACCATTCTCGCCGAACGTCCCGCCGGCTTGCAGTTCGATATCCTTCGAGAGATCGAGCGTCGCCGTCGAACCGTTAACGCTCGCGTCGAGAACTCGAGTGCCCGGCGGAAAGCGAATCGCTTGCACGTCGTGCGGCGGCCCGGCTATGGCTTGGACCGCCGCGTAGAGTACGACGTTGTGGAGGCGTTCCGCCGCGCTTTCGTCGGGTTGGCGCGGGCGCATCGAAACCCGCATCGAGGCCAACGTCTTCCCGTCGAGCTTCGTATAGTAGATTGGGATGGTTGCGCCGGCGCCCGTCGCGCGATGGGAGAAATAGTACCACGTGCCGGCGGCGACGATTACTAGGAGCACGACGAGGATGGGCAGGCGCGGCGATCTCACGTCGAATCGTATCCTTCGCGAAGGTTGCTGCAAATACTTCCGTCGAACGCTGGCGCGCAATGAGCGGCCGGCTGCGGTGAAGTGGCTAAAGGGGACCGTTGCAAAGGAACGGCGGGCACTAGAGCGCGCGCGGCGGCGATTCATCGCAAAACCCACCGAGAAGCGACTGCACGCCGTGCGTACGGCCGGACGGCGCTTTGGCTCGCTGCTCGAGGACGTCGCCGAGCTCGCGCCCTGCGCCAAGCTGCTGCGACGCGTCAAGCGCGCGGCCGAGCAGACCGATGCGGCGCGCGATGCAACCATCATCTTGCGGCTTCTCGAAAACAGTACGGACCCCGGCGAACGGCACCTCGCCGAACCGCTCCTGGCCGAGCTGAGCGCCCGCGCAAAAGAGGCGACGCGCCAAGCTCACAAACGGCTGCAACGTGCGCGCTTTATCGGATAACGCGTAAACGTGAAACCCGAGCCGGTTCATCTGCGCGGTGTCACCGACGCCATCGAACTGGCCCGCCGCGTCCTACGTACCCGCGTGGGCGAGGTTCGCCGGCTTGCCGGCGGCTTACAGCAGCGGGATCAACAGGGGCTGCACAATTTCCGCATCGCCTGCAAGCGCCTTCGCTACGCGCTGGAGCGTTTTGCGGATATCGAACCATCGCTTGAAACCGTCGCGAAACCCCTTGCGCTGCTGCAGGACGCGCTGGGCGAGGCCCACGATCGCGACGTGCTGCTCTCGGTTCTTCCCGCGGCTATGGCGGGGACGGAACACCGTCTTACCGGCGAGCGCGAGGCGTGGGTCGATCGGGCCGTCGCGCTGTGGACGCAAGGGCAAAAGCTGCTGCTCGATTGCCCTCTCACCGCTTTCGAGGCTGCTTCTAATCATTCCTAACGAGAGCTTCCCCCTCAAGAATGCTAAAAAGAAAGCATGAAACTCCAAAACGTCATTCTCGCCTGCGCTATGGGCGCAGGATCCTTACTCGCAGCGGCGGCACCGGCCTCGGCGGCTCACGTCTCCGCTGGAACCGCGCGACCGGCAGCGACGGGGCGGGTGATTTCGGGCCAAGGTTATCACGGAACCGGATATCGGGGCACCGGCTATCGCTACGGCACCGGTTATCGCTACGGCACCGGTTATCGCTACGGCTACGGCTACCCGTATCGGTACGGTTATCGTTACGGCTACGGCTACCCTTATCGCTACGGCTACGGCTACCCCTACGGCGTAGGTGTCGGCATAGGTGTCGGCTACGGCGTTGGCGTCGGCGTCGGCTATGTTGGCGGAGGTTACGGGTACGGGTACGCGCCTTATCCGGCCGGATATTGGCGTCGCGCATATTGGGCTCGTCGTCCTTATTGGCGTCCTTATCGCCGCGCGTATTGGGGACGGCGCGTCATTCGCTAACGCATCAACGTCACTCTCATCGTTTTTGAATAAGGCTCTAATCGTTCTTAGTTAGAGCCGCACCCTTGATGATGGTACAGGTAACACATGATGATGAAACTTCATAACGTCCTACTCGCCTGCGCTCTCGGCGCGGGAATCTTCGGGGCGGCGCTGCCGGCCTCGGCTCAAGTCTACGGTGGCGTCTACATTCAAACTGCGCCTCCGTCGCCCATCGTCGAAACCGTGCCGGTTGCGCCCGGACCGGGGTATTTCTGGGTTGGCGGTTACTGGCGTTGGAACGGCTACCGCTACGCCTGGGTTCACGGTAACTACCAGTATCGGCCGTACGCCGGCGCGGCGTGGCACGCCGGGCACTGGGTAAACGGCCGCCGTGGCTGGTACTGGCGCGCCGGTCATTGGGGACCCGCATACTAGGCTAAGCTCGCTCAAACTTCACTAAAGCTCCCGCAAACATCGCCCACCGGTGACGCACCGGTGGGCGAGCTCCTTTGCGGCGTTGAACGTCGCGGGCCCATGCAGCTTCGGCGCTCGATGGGCCCGATCGACGCGGTTCTCTTTTTCGTCGTTGCGGGTTCGAACTTACAGTGGGTCGCAACCGCGGCAGCCGCGGGACCGAGTTCGCTCACGGTTTGGCTCATCGGCTGCCTGGCGATGTTCGTGCCCCTTTCAATCGCGGTCGTCTTCCTTTCGTCGCACTATCCCGACGAAGGCGGTCTCTATGTCTGGAGTAAGCGCGCGTTTGGGCCGTTGGCCGGCTTTATCACCGGCTGGACGTATTGGGCGAGCAATCTTCCCTATTTTCCCGCGCTGCTCTACTTTGCGGCCGGCAACGCGCTCTTCATCGCAGGCTCTCGCGGCCGGGCACTCTCGGCGTCGCCGCTCTATTTCGTCGCGGTAGCCCTCGGTGGGTTAGCGCTAGCCACAATTCTGAACGTCTACGGTTTGCGAATAGGAAAGTGGCTCACGAACGCGGGCGCCGCGGCTCGCTGGACCGCAACGCTGTTGCTGATAACGCTTGGCGCCCTCGCCTGGTGGAGATTTGGATCGGCCACGCACTTCAGCGCCGCCGCGCTGCGCCCCGGCGTGCAGATCAAGGATCTCATCTTTTGGTCGGTGATCGCCTTTGCGTGGACCGGCCCCGAAGCGATCTCGTTCATGGGCGGCGAAATCGCGCGTCCTCGCCGGACGATACCGATCGCGCTGGCCGTTGCGGCGCCGGCGATCGCCATTATCTACGTTGCCGGAACCTTCAGCCTGCTGGTCGCCGCCGTGCCCCACGACATCAATCCCTCGTCGGGTGTGATGGACGGCATCTCACGCCTTGCGGCGCACTTCGGCTGGAGCGCGTTGACGCCGTTTGCAGCGCTGCTCGTCGCATTGAGCTGTGTCGGGAGCGCCGGAGCGTGGCTGGGCGCCGTCGCGCGAATTCCGTTCGTCGCCGGCATCGATCGGTATCTTCCCGACGCCTTCGGCCGCCTGCATCCGCGTTGGGGCTCGCCGGTCGCGGCATTGGTAACGCAGGCCGCGATCGCCGCGCTCTTCATCTTCTTGGGCCAGGGCGGCACGAGCGTGAACGGCGCGTACGACGTACTCGTCAGCTCGACGGTCATCATCACGCTGCTGCCGTTTCTCTTCTTATTCGCGTCGGCGCTGAAGCTTCGCGGCGCGATCGGAACGCCAAGCCAGATTCGGATCCCGGGCGGTGCCGCAACGGTCTGCGTCGCCGCGCTGATCGGGCTCGCAACGACGTTGGTCGCGATCGTTTTTGCAGGGTTTCCGGCCGCGGACGACCCGAACAAGACGCTCGCGGTCGTAAAGGTCGTCGGCTTGACCGTGCTGGTGCTCGGCGCGGGTTTTGCGATTTACGCGAGAGGACGCCGCAAAGCTCTGGAATAGTTTGCCTACAGCTCGACCTCGTCAAGGGTTCCGTCGCTGTATAATTCATAACGTTTGCCGCCGGCAGAAGCGAGGAGCGGAAACTCGCCTTCCTGGAGCAGCCCGCTCATCGCCGGGTCTTGCACCTCAACGATGACGCTCTTCAATGCCTTGTCCTCCTTGCGCAGCCATTACCGAGCGGCATCGGCAGGCCTTCGAAGTTAAACGCACCTTAATCAAGTGTCCGTAGAATGAATCGCTAAGCTTTGCAACATTTTCTTGCCGACCTCACCCCCGCTGCGGCCGCGCTTCTCATCGGAGCGCTCGTCTTAGCATTTGGGTTTGAGGCCATCAACGGGTTTCACGACACGGCCAACGCCGTCGCGACGGTCATCTACACCAACACGCTCAAACCGTGGCACGCCGTCATCTGGTCGGGCATCTGGAACTTTGCCGGCGTGGCAGTATCGAGCGGTGCCGTCGCATTCAGCATCGTCGCGTTGCTCCCGGTCGAGCTCGTTATCCACGCGGGGTCGGCCGCGGGATTCGCAATGGTCTTCGCGCTGTTGTTCTCCGCGCTCGTCTGGAACTTCGCCACCTGGTACGCCGGGATTCCGGCGTCGAGCTCGCACACGCTCATCGGATCGATCGTCGGCGTCGGCCTCATGAACGCGGTTCTCACGAAGCATCCGTTTGGCGACGGCGTCAACTGGGGCAAGCTGCACGATACCTTCATGGCGCTCTTTCTCTCGCCGGTTATCGGCTTCGTGTGTGCGGCCCTGCTGCTGCTCTTGATGAAGGCGATCGTCCGCGAAAAACAACTCTACGCCGCGCCCGAGGGCACGAAGCCGCCGGTTTGGTGGATCAGGCTCCTGCTGGTGATCACCTGTACCGGCGTCAGCTTCGCGCACGGATCGAACGACGGCCAAAAAGGCATGGGGTTGATCATGCTCATTCTGATCGGCATCCTGCCGGGCGTATACGCGATCAACCCCACGGTGACGGCGGCCGGCGTCGCAACGTTGCTCTCGGAGAGCAAGTCCGTCCAGCCGATTCTCGATGCGAAAGCCGGTCCGGGGGCGCAGGTGACCGGACAGGATGCCGAATCGGCGCTTTCCGATTTCTTGAAATATGGTGCGAAGGCGGCTCCGGTTACGTTCGTCGCCCTCGCGTTCGAGAATCGAGCGATCGCGCAGATCGTCGGCACGGCGCCGACCTTCGATAAACTCACCGACGATCAACGCAAAGACCTGCGGACCAAAAGCTACCTCGTTGGAGAGTCGATCGGCAAACTGACGAAGCCCAACAAGACGTTTACGGCTCCCGGCGAAGCCAAAGAGTTGGGCGACTACAAGAAAGCGCTCGACGGAATGACCAAGTTCATTCCCATCTGGGTGAAGTTTATGGTCGCACTCTGTTTAGGCCTCGGAACGATGATCGGGTGGAAGCGCATCGTGGTCACGATCGGGGAGAGAATTGGAAAGTCGCACCTGACGTACGCACAGGGCGCCTCCGCGGAGCTGGTAACCATGGCGACGATTCAGGGCGCCGACATGCTCGGACTGCCGGTGAGCACGACGCACATCCTTTCCTCGGGCGTGGCCGGCACGATGGCGGCAAACGGTTCGGGACTGCAGATGCGAACGCTGCGCAATATCGTCCTCGCGTGGGTGCTGACGGTCCCGGTCACGGTCTTCCTGGGGGCGCTGATCTTCGGCGCCGGCTTCCTCATCGTTCTCCGTTTCTTCGGAGCGTGAGGCCAGGCCGTCGGGCGGGTTGGCGAGCCGGGCGGACGTTCCTGTACGCCGCGTGGGCTACGATGGTCACCGATCACCCACGCCGTCAAGGAGCCGCCAGATGTCCGCGTTCACCCTATTTCCGCGTTACGTGCGATTCCCGCGCTACATGCGCCCGCCGCAGCGCAGCGTCGAAGACGCCTCGATCGACTATCTTCCCGGGAACTACGCCGCGGTCGAAGCCGCCGTCGACGCGAAGTTGCTCCGGGGGGCGGAGCAGGTCGTCCTGGATCTCGACACCCTCGTCGTCCTCGATACCGAGGCGCTGCGGGGTTTGATCGCACTGCTGCGCCGGGCGCGCCTCAAGGGCGGCCAGATCGCGCTTCGATCGAGCCGCGACGAGATTCTCCGGACGCTTTCGGTCACGGGGCTCGACCGCGTCTTCGCCGTCATTGCGTAGGCTATCGCGGCGGATCGGGCCAGACGTTCGCTTCGGCCGCTCGCGTTAAATCGACGTGCCAGGGAATCGCCAAGAAACTCTCGCGATCTTCGGGCTCGAGTTCGTCGGCCGCGGCTCGCATTAGGCTCCTCGCCCGTTTTAACGCGCGTGCCGCCTCGGCCGAATCTCCGGTAGCGCGGAAGATCTGCGCCGCCGCCCAGTAGCAGTGCGTCGGCCAATCCGTTGCGCGCATGATCGAATCGTCGTCCGCGAGCAGTCGCTGCACCGCGTCGCGCGCGGCCGAAAGATTTCCGAGCGCGGCATGCCAGAGGGCAAGGTTGGCAAGCGTCGTGCTCGACCAGACCAGCGATTCCGACTGCGACCGCAGATCGAAGGATGCCTCGGTGAGCTCGATCGCTCGCGCGTAGTTGCCGGCCACTGCCTCGGCGAACGCGAGGTTCTCCAAAACCGATGCTTCGATCAATCCGAAGCCGAGCTGGCGCGCGAGCTTGAGCGCCAAATCGGCCGCTTCACGCGCGCCGTCGACCTGCCGGGTATACGCGCGCATGAAGACCAGGTTGGAGAGCCCGCCGACTCGCCCTCGCCCATCGCTCGCGCGCTCGAAAAGCTCGACGGCCCGCTCGGTGAAGGAGCGTGCCCGTTCAAAGAAACCGAGCCGCATCTCGAGTAAGGCTTGATTGAGGAGCTGTCCCGCGCTCCCGGCAAGGTATCCGCTCTCGGCGTAGATGCGGCCGGCGGCCGCGTAATGCCGTCGCGCCTGCGCGTACCCGGTACCCTCGGCGTCGAGCGTGACGCCCAGCCGTCCGTGAGCTTGGGCCTCGGCGAGCCGGTCGCCCAGCTTTATTGCCACCTCCAAGCAGCGCGCGCTCAGCGCATGACAGCGCTGGATATCGCGCCGCTGATACGCGACGGTAAATCCGCTGCTCAGCGCGAGCTGTTCCAGCACTGGGTCGGCCGCTCGTGCCGCCGCCTGCGCGGCCTCGTCGAATAGTGCCTCGGCTGCGGAGAGGTGCCCCTGGTGCGCCTCTACTTGCGCCAAAACGCACAAGGCGCGCGTCGCGCCGGCTTCGTCTTCGGCCGCCCGGCTATAGGTCAGCGCGGCGTTGGCCGAGTCGAAGGCTTCCGCCAAGCGGCCCAAGGCGAAGGCCATCTCTGCCTCGGCGAGGTGCAATGCCGCGCTGCCCGTTGCGTCGTTATCGGAAACGCACGCGCGCAAAGCGGCAGCGGCTTGTTCCAACATAACGCGATCGCCCGCAGTCGTCGCGAACTCCATCCGATGCAGCAGCGTCGCCCGGCGAAGTTCCGGATCGCCGAGTTCCGAGTCGACGCGTTCCAACGCGAGCAGCGCGGCATCCCGCGACTCGAGGTCGCCGCTTCGAGACTCGATCGTCACCCTTTCCAGCAGAAGATCCGCTCGCATGCGCGGCGTGGCATCGAGCGCGAGGGCGCGTTCGCTTTGTGCTCGCGCCTCGTGAAGCGCTCCAATCGAAATCGATCGGCGAATGGCCTCTAAATAGCAACGCGCCGCATTGGGGACGTCGCCCGCAAACTCGTAGTGGCCCGCAAGTGAGGCCGACAGCTCCGAAAAGCGCTCGGGATAGAGTTTTTCGAGCACGCGCGCGACGCGACGGCGCCGGACGGCGGCCTGTTTCAAAGGCACCGCCGCAGCGATCGCATCCTGAACGAGATGGTGCGTGAAAGCGTACTCCAGAAACCCGCGCCCGCTGGCTTCGCGAATGATGCGGCGATCGAGCAGCTCGTCGAGCGAGTCCGTGAGCGCGGCTTCATCCCACGCGCTGACCTCGCGCACGGCGTCGCGTGAGAAGCGATCGCCGATGCATGCGGCGATCTCGGCAGCGGTACGCGCGGGTTCCGAGAGCCGCTCCACGCTGCGCGCGACCACCGCTTGGAGCGACGCCGGCTCCGTGCCTGCCTCGCCGTTGCGCACGTCGACGACGAGCTGTGTTAGGAAGAGCGGATTGCCTCCCGATGCAGCGACCAGCGATTCGGCGGGACGATCGCGGACATCGGGCACCGCGACCCGCAGCTCTTCAGCGTCGCTGACCGAGAGGCGGCTCAGCCACATGCTCTGCGCGCCGCCCGTTGCACGAGCCTCGCGGCGCAGACGGTGAAACGCGTGGAGCCGCTGCGACTCCTCGTCGCGATACGTTACGACGATCATTACCGGCACGCCGCTAATGCGCCGCAGTAAGAACTGCAATAACTCGATCGAGGCCGGTTGTGCCCAGTGCAAGTCTTCCAGAATCAACAGCAGCGGGCGGGGTTTGGCCAGGTCCGCGATGCATCGAAAGAGCGACTCGAGAAGACGGACGCGCTCGCTCTCGGCATCCAGCCGCGCGATGGCGGGAAGTGTGACGCGTGCGGAGATTTCGGGCAAGAGCGTCGCGACGCAGGCGAGCGCCATGCTCGGGCGCAGCGAAGCGACGAGCGGAAGGGCCGAGCGCAGCGCATCGACGACGCTTTCGTAAGGCACCGCTTCGGGCGAGCTGGTGGTGCCGACGAGCACGCGCCCGCCGCGATCTTCGACGGCGTGCGCGAACTCCAAAGCGAGTCGAGATTTTCCGATGCCCGGCTCGCCGCCGACGAACGCACAAGCTCCGCGGCCACGCCCTACGCGATTCCATGTTTCCAGCAAGCGTTCCATCTCGTCGCGCCGGCCGACGAACGGTAACACCGCCGATTCGCCCGCAGCCGCCAAGCGTTCTTCGGCAACGTCTTCGCCGGCGACGGCTTGGCCGTGCGAAATTCGCTCGCCAAGAGCCACGGTTTCGGCCATCGGTTCGGCATCCATCTCCACGCGTAAGCGTTTCGCGAACGTCGCATACTCGCGCAGCGCACCCGCTCGGTCGCCGCCCTCGTAGCGCATCGCGATGATGCGGCGCACCATGTCTTCGCGCCAGGGATCGATCGCCAGCACTTTACGCGCGGTTTCGATTGCGAGCGCGAGGTTGGCGTTTCGTCGCGCCTCCGAAGCGTGTTCGGTAAGGCAGCGCAGATACGTGTCGCGGTAGCGTTCGCGAATGACGTCGAGCCATTCGTCGTACAGCTCGGGCAACAAGTCGCCGCGATAAAGCTCGATCGCCTCGCCGAGACGGCTGCGATCCGCCGCCGCTGCCACAAAAGCGTCGATATCGAGCCAGACGTCGGCGTCGGGATTCCACGCCACCTTGTCGGTCTCGATCGAGACGTAGCGCTCCGACGGCTGGGGCAAGATTTTCGGAAGCTCGCTGAGCGTCGCGCGCAGTTTTGCCCGCGCCGCTCCCTCTTCGTCGTCGGGATAAAGGAGAAAGGCGAGATATTCCCGCGACACCGGCGTCGCGCGATGAAGCAAGAGATAGGTAAGGACCTGCAGCGATTTCCGCGGCGTGGCCAGGATAAAGCGGTCGCCGTCAAGCGCGACCTCCAGATGGCCGAACAGCCGGAACTCGAGACGCCCGCGCTCTTTGGCGGGCGGTGCACGGAGTTCGCTCACCTTGGCGACAGGTTTGCCCTCCCGACTTTGCCTTCTCGAACCCAGCGGCCGCCTCCCCGGCCTAGCGTACGTTTCCGTACGCCGGTGCCGGTACCATGGGTCCTAGTCGCTTACCCCTTTCTTTCTTCGAGGAGCATTCATGTCCAAGCCCACCCTCTGCTTCCCGGCCCTGGCGATCGTCGCCGGTCTCGCCGGCTGCGCCGGCCAGACCGCCGCAGGCCCGTTCGTCCCGGGCGCCGCCGCCCGGTCGCATTCCCAGGCCGTTCCGCTGCACGACGGGTTCCGAATGTTCGCCGCAAATCGCGACGGCGGGAGCGTCGTCTCGTTCGAGTCGACGGCAAACGGTGACGTCTCACCCATCGCAAGCATCGCCGGGTCGAAGACGACGCTGATCGACCCCGACGCGCTGACCGTGGATGCCTCTGGGAACATCTACGCCGCAAACGACGGCGGAACTCAAGTCGCGGTCTTCGGACCTCATGCAAACGGCAACGTCAAACCTGCGAGAATCATCGGCGGCTCCAACTCGAACCTCGGTCCCACCGAGGGTCTCCTGGTCGATCGCTCCGGCGACCTCTGGGCGAGCAGTTACGGCCTTGATGACGTCACCGAGTATGCACCCGGCGCCTCCGGGAACGTGTCGCCGATCGACACGATCGCAGGCACCAACACAATGCTCAGCGAGCCCGTAGGAATGGCCATTAACGCTAAGGGGCAGCTCTTCGTGGCGAACGTATCCTCCGGAACGATCGTCGTTTTCGCTAAGGGCGCCAGCGGCAACGCCACACCCCTTGGCGTAATCGGCGGAAGCAGCTCCGGCCTCTCCAAACCGTTCGCCCTGGCATTCGATGCTCGTGGCCGCCTTCTGGTCGCCGACGAGTCCGCAGGCCTCCTCGTCTTCGCCAAGGGGGCCATGGGCAACGTCGCGCCCCTGCAGTGGATCACGTCGGTCAGCTATCCCGCGGGTGTCATGGGGGATTCCTCGGGCCACATCTACGCCGCTGAGTTCAGCAACGACACCATCAAGGAGTTCGCTCGCAGCGCCAATGGCAACGCGACCCCGCTGCGCACGATCGAAGGGCCGTACACCACGCTCGATGGACCCAACTTCCTAGCCCACTGACCGACGTCACCAACGAGGAGAAAAGAATGCGTCTGAATGCCGGGGTGCCGCTCGCCGTTTCGCTCGCGATGATCGGCGCCTTGGTTGGCTGCAACGGACTGCGGCAGAGTGCCGCGAGCGGTTTTCATAGCGGCTTTCGTTCGTCGTTCAAAACGAACTTCATCAAGTCGTGTACGGCGCAACCCGGCGCTACGGAGACGCTCTGCGGCTGCGTCGAAGCGGCACTGGAACGCGGGCATACCGACGACCAACTGATAAAGATGACGTCTGGCGGCCCCGAGACCAGCAAAGAGCTCGTCGACGACGCCCGCGCTTGCGCCGCGACGACGGCGAAGCCCGCCCTCGATCCGGCACACATCGACGCCTACGTCACGCCCTATTACTCTTCACAAGGTCCCGCGATCCGCGTCGGCCCGTTCAGTTCGGGGTTGGCATCGAGGAACCCCAAGCGTTTTCTCGCGACGATCGGAGCGATGAAAAAGCAGTGGCAGCGCCTCAGTTTTCCGGAACTCTACGTCGGGGCGATTCGGCTTTACGACCTGGGCTATCGGAATGATGCGGTGTACTGGTTCTACACGGCCCAGTATCGCGCGCGTCTCGTTAGCGTACTCCTCGACCCGGCCAAGATCGGCCAAATGGGCGACCCGGGCTTCGAGCTGCAAGCGGCAGGCAATGCCTTTATGCAAACCGTCGGCACGTGGATCAACGGATACGCTTTCGGCAACCCGAATCGTCTGATCGCAACCGTTCGCAGAGTGCAACGCGAGGGGCGGCGGATCGGCGATTTGCGCGCGATCTATCCCGACGTCGCGTTTGTTAGCCCCGGTCGCTGGCCGCCGGCGAATCGCCGGCTCGCCGACGGGATGGATTCGCTCGTTACTTATCTGGAGCAGCAAAAGAACGTCATCGCTCGGCAGCGCGCCGCCAACGGCACGGACGCGAAGTTCTCCCATCTGACGAGCAAGTGAAACGCATCGCGCCCGCCGTCGCCCTCGTCCTGGCAGCGGCAATAGGCTGTTCGCACGGTTCCTCAATCTCGTCGGCGAACTCCCCGTTCACGCAAAGCGCGCCGTCGGCCGCACCCGTCTATCCCGGTGCAAAGGCGGCCTCCGGAAGCGCTTACTCGACGAGCGACTCGTTCGACACGGTCTACGCCTTTTACGACAAGAGCCTGCCGCCGGGATCGGAGCGCTCTCACATCATGGCCCCCCAGGAAACGGCCGTCTTTCTCGTCGGAAGCGGTAACGATCAGCTCAGCATCACCGTCGCGAAGTCACCGGTCTGTTGCGGGACGCTCATCGTGATAGCCCGCGCCAGGGCGTGAGTAGTCTCGGACGCGTGATCTTGAAAGCAGTGAGATCGCACCCTTCGACTTCGCCGTCGCTGAGGATGCGCCCAATCAGGCTCGCGAACTTGAACGCGTGTCCGTCGCCTACGGCAACGCTGACGTTAGCGTGCCCGGGCAGCGCGCCGATCGCGAAGTCACGATCCGGCGTGCGCGCGTAGAGGCACGTCTTCACCAGCTCCAGCGGACCCAGCGCCGCCGGCAGGTATCGCTCGAGAAACCCTTTGACGCGCGTGGTAATTTCCGCATCCTCGTCGAACCCGCGCGTTTGCGCGTCGACCCTTTCGCCGGCGGAGTCCTGCGTGATTTTCACACTTTTCGTTTCGCCGAATATCGGAAACCCGTAGAACGAGGGCTCGTCCATCCAGATCCAGATCGGAAACTCGCCAAGCGTAAACGCGGCCGGATCGCGCGGAACGAAATAGATCACTTGCTCCTTGGTTACTTCGATGGGTAAACTCCGGCCAAAGTGGGCGAGTGCGCCGTTGGTCCAGGCGCCGGCGGTGACGATCAGTTTGCCGGCGCGGTAACGGCGACCGCCGGCTTCAACGTCGATCTCTCCCGCGGCCGCGCGCAGCGCCGTGACGGGCGTACGATCGCGCAGCGTCGCGCCGAATCCAACCGCCACACGCCGAAGCGCGTCGGTCGCGCGCTCCGCCGCAACGATGCCCGCGTCGGCTTGAAAGAGTCCGCGAACTTCTTCGCCGACGTGCCAGCACGGCCAGCGCTTACGGATCTCGCCGGCGTCGAGCTCCTCGAACGCCACGCCGCAGGCGCGCATCGAGTTGAAGTGCTCCGACATTCTGACCGGACTCCCGCGCGGACCGATATCGAGGCCGCCGGTCTTAAAGATCAGCCGTTCGCCGGCGTCGCTCTCCAAGGACGCCCACGCGCGATAGGCCTCCTTGGCCATCCGCACGTACGCCGGCGTGAAGTACGATAAGCGAATGATGCGCGAGCGGTCGTGGGAGCTGCCGCGCGCGTGCCCCAGCTCGAACTGCTCGAGCCCCAATACCCGCGCGCCGCGTTTGGCGGACCAGTACGCCGCGCCGCTGCCGAGGGCGCCGAGCCCCAGAACGATGACGTCGTACTCGCGCGGGTGTGGTTGCTCCATTCGCTGGCCGTTCAATGAGCAACAGCGGATTCCGTCACCGCGCTGAGAAAGTGCCCAAAGCGTCATGGAAACCTTTGCAAGGCCGAACGTTTACCCCGGCGCCAGGACGTTGCCCGCCGTGTGGTACACCTCGCCCGACGTCTTTGCCGAAGAGCAAGAGCGCATCTTCTATTGCGAGTGGCTCTGCAGCGGTCGCGAAGAAGCGCTGGCCCGGCCCGGCGATTTCTTTACCACGGAGCGCGCCGGAGAGAGCCTGATCGTCACGCGCGACGCCGACGCTAGGATTCGCGCCTTCTACAACGTCTGCCGCCACCGCGGCACGCGTCTCTGCAGCGAAGCTTCCGGACACTTTGCCGGCTCGATCCAGTGCCCGTACCACGCCTGGACGTACGGCCTCGACGGCGAGTTGAAGATCGCGCGCAACATGTTGGAAGTCCCCGGCTTCGACGCAATGGAGTATCCACTCAAAGAAGCCGCGGTCGCGTTGTGGGAAGGCTTCATTTTCATAAACCTGAAGTCGCCCTTTCCGTTCGAGCGAATCTTTGCGCCGCTCTTAGGGCGGTTCTCGCGTTGGAACGTGGCGAATCTCAAGACGGCGCGAAGCATCACCTATGAGGTCGCCTGCAACTGGAAGCTCGTTTTTCTCAACTACTCGGAATGCTATCACTGCCCGCTCGTCCACCCGCAACTCGAAAAGCTGTCGCCCTCGGAGAGCGGGCGTAACGACCTTTCGGAGGGGCCCTTCTTGGGCGGCTACTCCGAGATGCGCGAGCCCGGCACAAGCCTCGCGATGAGCGGGCGGAGCTTGCGCAAGCCGTTGGGAAGCGTCGCCGGCGACGATCTCCATCGGGCCTATTACTACACGATCTTTCCATCGCTGCTGTTGAGTCTGCATCCGGATTATGTGATGGCGCACTACTGCAGGCCGCTGGCCGCCAATCGCACGGAAATCGTCTGCGCTTGGCTTTTCGATCCGAACGCGACGGCAGAGCCGGATTTCGACCCCGGTGACGTGGCGGAGTTCTGGGATCTGACGAACCGGCAAGATTGGCGCATCAACGAGCTGACGCAGTTGGGCTTGAACTCCCGCGCTTATTCGCCCGGCCCGTACGCGAACGCCGAAGGCTTGCTGAGCGCCTTCGACCGGCATTACCTTCCAATCATGGGAGCCTAGGAGTTTGTCGGAGTACGACGCGATCGTTATCGGCGGCGGCCACAACGGTCTCGTGACCGCCTGTTATCTCGCTCGGGCGAAGTGGCGCGTTCTCGTGCTCGAGCGGCGTTACGTGGTCGGCGGAGCCTGCGTCACCGAAGAAACCTTTCCCGGCTTCAAAGTCTCGACGGCGGCGTACGTCAACAGCCTCTTCCGCCCTGAAATCATTGCGGATTTGCATCTGAACGAGCACGGCTTCGAAGCGATCGAGCGCAATCCGGCGTCGTTTTCGCCTTTCTTGGACGGACGTTATCTGATGCTGGGAACCGGCACCGCGCGCGACGTCGAGGAAATCGCGAAGTTCAGCCCGCGCGACGCACAAAGTTATCCGCGCTACGAGGCGATGCTCGAACGGGTGGCGTCGGTCGTCGAGCCGACGCTCACGCAGATTCCGCCCAACGTCCTTCGCCCGAACATCGGGCAACTGCTCGAAGCCGGCAAGATGGGTCGCGCGCTGCAACGCCTGGGACCCGGAATGAGCGAAGCGATTGAAGTCCTCACCGGAGCGGCGACTCCAATACTCGACCGCTGGTTTGAGTCGCCGGAACTCAAAGGGACGATCGCAACCGACGCCATCATCGGCGCGTTTATGGCGCCCTCGATGCCCGGCACCGCGTACGTGCTCTTTCATCACGTCATGGGCGAAACCAACGGCAAGCGAGGAGTTTGGAGTTACGTGCGCGGCGGGATGGGCGGCCTGACGCAGGCGCTCGCAAGCTCCGCACGGGCGCTCGGCGTGGAGATCAAGACCGAGGCCGAGGTTGCGCGCATTCTGACGCGCGACGGGCGCGTCACCGGCGTCGCGCTCGCAAACGGCGACGAGTTTCGCGCCAAACGCGTCGCAAGCGGCGTGGATTGCCACGTTACCTTCGAGCGGCTGCTGGAGCCGGCCGAGCTGCCACACGATTTTCGCGACGCCGTCGCACGGATTTCGTATAGCAGCGCGTCGTGCAAGATCAACGTCGCGCTCGAGCGGCTGCCGAGTTTTACGGCATTACCAGGCCACGAGCCGGGCCCTCAACACTTCGGCACCGTGCATCTCTGTCCGGATCAAAACTTCATCGAGCGCGCCTACGACGACGCGAAGTACGGCGGATTTTCGCGCGAGCCCGTCGTTGAGTGCACGATGCCGTCCGCGCTCGACCGCAGCGTCGCGCCCCCGGGCAAGCACCTGATGTCGATGTTCACCCAGTACGCGCCGTATCGTCTCGCGCAAGGCCCGTGGACCGACGCGCTGCGCAATGAGTACGCGGATCGCTGCTTCGACGTCGTCGAACGGTATGCGCCGGGATTCAAGGACTCGGTGATCGACCGCCAGATACTCACGCCCGTCGATCTCGAGGCGATGTTTGGGCTCACGGGCGGCAGCATCTTTCAAGGCGCGATGCCGCTGCATCAGCTCTTCGCGTTTCGCCCCGTGCCCGGCTTTGCCGATTACACGACGCCGATTCGCGGGCTCTATCTCTGCGGCGCGGCCGCGCACCCCGGCGGCGGTGTGATGGGCGCGGCCGGTTGGAACGCCGCGCGCGTCATGCTAAAAGGGAAGGTCTAACGTGCGCGCGCCGTCGCGCTATCGTTCTTGCGTGAAGTCGCTGGGGATGCTGAAGACCGGGTCGTTTGCGTCTAGCGGGTGAACGTGGCCGCGCTCGGTAACAAAAGCTGCACCCTGGCCGTTCTTGGCAGAAAACATGACGGCCTCGTACATCGAGAAGTGAAGGACCGGCAACGCCGGCCCGCTTTGCGTGAGGCTAAACCGTTTGTCGATGCCCGCGGCAGTAAGCTCGCCCATCAGCTTTGAGGCGGCGGCCATCATCGCTATGCCTTGCCCGGGCGACATCGGCTCGCCCGACCACCTGCCGGCACCGGAGCACTGCGGAAACGGGCGCGTAAAGGGGGTGTAGTACCCAACTAAGTTCGCGTCTTGTGTGTGCGATTCGCCGGTCGGTTTCGTTTCGGTGAAGGTCATTTGGGAGCGATACCCGTTGGTCTGCTCACCTCCTACCGCTCGCGCGCCCAGCGCGGTATTGGCGATCGTGATTGCGACCTTCGTGCCGTCGTCCTTCGGCACCGATCCACCGCTGCCGTTTGCCCCCGAAGAAGCGGCCGCTGGTTGGTCCATCGAGACGACTCGATAAGTCTTGTTACGCAGATTGAGCGTCGTAATCGTGCGGGCGACGCAGTCGGTAACGATTGCGGTTTGCATTGTGACCATGTCGGTGCGCTCTTTCGAGCCGGCCACGTAGTGCTTCTGCGCCATCCCAGTCTGCATCATCTGCGCCGCGCTCTGGGCGTTTGAAATGCTCTGCTGGAGGTGGCCGAAGAGTCCGCCCCCTCCCGCAGCCGGCGGCTGCGCCGAGGCTGCAGCGGAGTAATCGTCGTCGAACGAGCCCGGCTGGAGCGCGGACGGGTCCGTACCCATCGCCAGCTTCGATACCGAATCCCAGGCTAAGCCGCTCGGTGCAGCCGCCACGAAGGGCGACGACGCGAGGAAGAGCGCGATCGCGACGACCGTGCTGGTAAGAGCGAGACCTGGTTTCATTGGATTCTCCCTATCCGGCGAAGAGTTCTCAAACGTTCTCTTCAACGCCGAAGCTCAATACCCGGCGGCAGACCCAGCCGGCGTGCGCCGGTCGCTGCCGCCCTCGAGCAAGCCGGTACGCGGGTTGAGGACGATTACCTGAGCCGAGCCCCATTTTGCAACTTCGTGCAGCGTATATCCCATTTGCGCCAACGCGCGCGCCGTCTCGATATTGAAAGCTCCGGGCTCATAATCCAGCTGGTCGGGAAGCCATTGCATGTGCGTTCGCGGCGCGTCGACCGCAGTCTGCGCGCTCATGCCGTAGATCAGTACGTTGAGCAGCGTTTCCAGGGTCGTCGTAATGATTCGGGGGCCACCAGGGCTGCCGGTTACCATCTTCAGGCGACCGCCCTGCGTCACGATCGTCGGCGTCATCGACGAGAGCGGCCGCTTTCCCGGCGCAATCGCATTGCGCTCGCCCTGCACGAGGCCGTACATATTCGCCACGCCGGGCTTGACCGTAAAGTCATCCATCTCGTCGTTCAAGAGAAAGCCCGTGTCGCCCGCGACGACGCCGGCGCCGAATGAGTCGTTTAGCGTGTAGGTAACGGCGACCGCGTTTCCCCAACGATCGACGACCGAGTAATGCGTCGTCTCCTCTCCTTCATTTGTCGCCGGACCAAGCCCGGGGCGCACTTCACTCGAAGGCGTCGCGCGGTCCGGCAAGATCTCCGACCGCAATTTGGCGGCATACGACGGCGCAAGCAGTTGCACGACCGGGTTGGGCACAAAATCCGGGTCACCGAGGTAAGCGTTGCGATCCGCAAAGGCGCGCCGCTCGGCTTCGGTCGCACAATGCAGGAAGCGCAGGTCGTGCCAGCCCCAGGCCGGCAATGGATACGGCGCCAGAATGTTGAGGATCTCGCAGAGCGTCACCCCGCCCGAGCTGGGTGGCGGTGCCGCGATGAGGTCGTAGCCATCGAACGTGCAGTGAATCGGCCGCGGCTCCTCGACGCGATACTCCGAAAAATCATGCAGGGTAAGAATGCCGCCGTTCGCGTTGCTAGCCCGGACGATCGCGCTCGCGATCGGTCCGCGGTAGAACGCAGCGGAGCCGCCTTTCGCAACGAGCCCAAGCGTGCGAGCGAGCTGCGGGTTGAACTCGCGCGCAAGCGCGATCGCCGGCGCCATCAAACGTTGGCGCGACATCGTCCCGAACTCGCGCCGCGCCGCCTCCATTCCGGCCACCGTTCCCGGTACGCCGACGGCCAGCCAACCCTTGCGGAGGGCTTGCGTACGGACATTGCCGTAGCGGTCGAGAAACATCGTGGGCGTAGCGCGCAGCGGCGCCGTCTCGCGAAAGTCCACAAAACGCTCGCGGCCGTCGTGCAGACGAATCAACATGAAACCGCCGCCGCCGATGTTTCCGCAGCACGGGTCGACTACGGCCAGCGCGTACGCGACGGCAACCGCGGCGTCCACGGCGTTGCCGCCCGCGCGCAAGATGCTTACGCCGGCCTGCGTGGCGTCGTGGTGCGCCGTCGCGACCATCGCGTGGCGCCCCGTCGCGCCGGTCAGCAGCGCCGTGAGAAAGGCGCCGCATAAACTCAACCGGCGCGAATGTGCGTGATCCAGTGCCAAAGTCCGAACACCTTGAGTATCCAAACTACCATGACGACAACGACGACGGCATTCAACAGCGACTTGATCGGGCCGGCCATCGGGATGTAGTTGTTGACCAGCCAGAGCAGCACCCCAACGACGATCAGTACGAGGACGATTTCAATCAAAGGCATGCTGCAGAGTACCCAAAAAAGCCGGTTCCGCAACCCGCCGAACCTGGTTCATGAAGCCTCTCCCCGCGCTCTGCTCCCAAGCGTAGCAAGTGCCAGCGCGGCGACCGCCGCCAGCGCAACGATGTTTGAGATGACCGTGAAACGGTCGTTGAGCGTCATCGAAGCCGCCGTCATTGCGGTGGTTCCACTGCCGATGAGTCGTTCCATGATCGCGCCCGCGAGCATCGCGCCGGCGGCAAATAGGGCGACGAACGCCCAGGTGATTCGCTCGGGAAACGATTTGCGGTAGATTGCGATCAGCGGCAGAATCAGCAGATCGCCGTAGATGAACGTCGTGTTGGCGCCCAGCGGAATGCCGGCGTTGGCGAGATACCGCGCTACCGGCACGTTGCCCATCGAACAGACGAACGTCGCGACCGCGATCAGCAGCCCAACGATCAGCAGCAGCACGTAGCCGATGAAGGGCACGGAGCCGACGGCGCGCAGCGCCGCGGCGAGCGCGCCGGCCGGAACGAGCGCGGCGGCAAAGCCCGCGATCAAATAGCCGACGATCAACTCGGTGCGCAGCATTCGCACGTCGGCCAGTGCCGTCGAAGCAACGGCGCTCCACCCTCGGTTTTGCCGCGCCCCTCCATGGTGATGTTCGCAACCCCCGCTTTCTTCAGCGTCAACGCCGGCAACGTACTCACGCTGGAGCCGCGCGAGCCGCTGATTGCCGAAGAACAGCGAGAGGCCGAGGGTTACGACGGCGATGATGATGACGCCGCCGAAGAACTCCGCGAAGGCGAAGCGCCACCCCAGCAGCGACCAAAAGAGAATCAGAATCGCAAGATTCATGTTGGTTGACGAGATGAGGAATGCGCAGACCGCTCGGATGTCGGCGCCGCCGCGATAGAAGCCGCGTGCCGCCGCGGCGGCCCCGTACGAACAGGATGAGGAAATCACGCCGAAGCCCGCGCCGTACAGCAGGCCTTTGAGCCCTGGGCCTAGGTACCGCTCCATCGTCACCGGCGTCAACCTCACTTGCACGATCGCGGAGACGAGAAAACCGAAGATCAGGCCAAACAGGCTGTCCCAGAAAAACATCGCCGCTTGGAGAATGCCCGCTGCGAGCGCGTGCGCCAGGCTAACCGCCAACGGGAACCGGTGCGTGTCCGAAGAGCGGGGGAATAAAATGGCCGACCAGATACGAGAGCGCAAAGACCGCGCAGCCGTACATCGCCACCTCGACGCCCTTGCCGACCGGGCTTCGCTCGCTGAGCGTTCCGGCGAAATAGCCGACCGCAAAGAGGCCGACGAGGGCAAAGACCAGCGACGTCAGGGTGGACCCGAAGACCGACAGCGGCAACATGAAGGCCAAAATCGGAAGCAGCGAGCCGACGGCAAAAGAAACGGCCATTGCGACGGGACCGCGCAATAGGTTGGTGTCGTCGGCCACCCGCGGGTCGATGCCGAACTCGTCGCGCACCATCTCGTAGAGGTAGATTTCGGGATGTTGCGTCAATCGTTTGACGATCATCTCCGCTTCTTGCGCGCTGAAGCCTTTGAGCTTATAGTAGGCGACCTGTTCGGTGAACTCGCCCTGCGGATCGGCGTCCATCTCGCGCCTTTCCATGTCGATGGTGGCCCGCACGACCTCGCGCTCGGCCTTTCGTCCGAGATACTCCCCGACGCCCATTGAGAGCGCGCCCGCAAACAGGGCGAGGAACCCGCTGATGAAGACGGCGCTGCGGAGGCCCTCGGCGACGCCGACGCCGGTAATGATGCCCAGCGTCGTAAGGATGCCGTCCTGCATTCCAAAAACGATTTCGCGAATGCTGCGGCGTTTCTCGAGCGTCCGGCGCTGCAACGTGTCGGGAATTCGCGGCTCGGCCGTCATAAGCAGACCTTGACGGCTTCCTCGCCGAAGTCCTCGCCATGGCCAGACTACTCTCGACATTGGCCGCCGTCGCCGGCCTTCTTACCGCGACGCTTCTGCCAGCCGGCGCGACGAGCTGGCCGGTCTTCGGATTCGACCCGGCTCGCAGCGGGTTCAACACCGCCGAACACACGTTGACCGTGGGTAACGTCCACCGCTTGCGCGAGCGGTGGCAAATCTCGCTGGGCGCCGTCGCGGATTCCACGCCGATTCTCCTCGACAAGGTCCCCCTCGGGCGCGCAGAGGTGCCGATGCTCTTTCAAACTACGACGAACGGCGTAACGCTCGGCATCGATGCGACGTCCGGCAAGATCGTGTGGCGTTTTACGACGCACGGCTCGACCATCACCGATTCGACGCCGGCCGCGGATCCGTCGGGCACCAGCATCTACGTCCCCGGCATCGACGGTAAGGTGCACAAGGTTTCCGCCGCCAAGGGACGCGAGGAGCACTCACCCGGATTTCCGGCGCGGATCACGCGTTTGCCCTTGACCGAGAAGGACGCATCGCCGCTCAACGTCGCCAACGGCTATCTCTACGCGGTAACGTCGGGCTATTACGGCGACGCACCGCCCTACGACGGCCACGTCGTCGCCGTTAACCTAAGCAGCGGCAAGACCACGGTTTTTAACTCGCTCTGCAGCACCTATCGGAAGCTGATCAGAGCGACGACATGCTCGCAGCAGCGCTCCGGTATCTGGGGACGCGGCGGCGCCGTCGTCGATCCGGATTCCTCGATGAGCGGCCGAATCTACGCCGCCACTGGAAACGGCCAGTTCGATGCCGGCTCGGGCGGGGATAACTACGGCGACTCGCTCTTGTCGCTGAGCGAAGACCTCTCGAGCCTGCTCGGCAGCTACACGCCAACCGATTATCAGCAACTCGAAAACGGCGATACCGACCTGGGAAGCTCGTCGCCGGGAATATTGCCCGATCAAGGCACGAGCCAGACTCCATACATGATCGTCGAGGGTGGTAAAGACGCGATCCTCAAGCTGCTCAACCGCGCGGCACTGCCCGGCCTCGGCGGCGAGTTGCAGACGGTCGATCTGCCCGGCGGCCTCTTCTCCGCCCCGGCCATCTGGACGCAGGGATCGGGCACCGCGTGGGTCTTCCTAGGGTTCAGCAGTGAGGTCGTGGCGTATCAGCTGCAGACAAACTCGTCGGGTATCAGCCAGCTCGCGAGCGTTTGGAGCGCGAGCCCCGGCAATAGCCGGGGCGAGGGCTCGTCGCCGGTCGTTGCCAACGGGATCGTCTTCGTTGCCTTCGACGACGCGCTGGTAGCGCTCGACGCGGTCAATGGAAAAGAGCTGTGGAGCAGTGCCTCAAAGGGCGCTCGCGTCAATATCGGATCGATTCACTGGCAGAGCCCGATCGTGGTCAACGGTTGGGTCTACTGCTCCGATGAAAACGGCAACCTCACCGCGTACTCGCTGAAATAGCGTCGAGCGCGCGTCGCTGCTCCGCCGCAAGCGGTTGTTGCGGCGGCATCGCGCGTTCCCAGTCCGGGTCGGCGTGCGACCGCGCCGTGAGGTAGCGCACCGCGCCGACAAGCGGTACGCCGTCGAGTGATGCGCGGAGTCGCCTCAGCTCGCGGGCCTGCGCCTCGTCTCCCTTCTCGAAGACGCTCTTGGCTAACTGGGGCCAGAGCGCGACGCTGCCCGAGATACATCCCGCGGCGCCGCGCCTTTTTGCCTCCGCCAGATCGCTCTCCGAGCCGGGAAAGATCGAAACTCCGGGCCGGCGCGCAACGATCTCGGCCTGCAGCCTTGCATCGTTGGAGCTATCCTTCATTCCGAAGATGCGGTCGCCGGCCGCCGTAATCAGCCGATCCGCCAAACCGGGATGCAGCGTGATTCCGGTCATCCGCGGAAAGTTGTAGAGAAGCAGGCTCTTCGGCGGCGGCTTCACCGCGGCAATCAGAGCTTCGAAGAAGGCCGCGATCCCGTCGTCGGGTGCGTCGCGGTAGAAGAACGGCGGCATGATCAAGGCGGCTGCAAAGCCGCAATCGAGCGCGGCGCCCGTCAGCGCAACGGCGTCCTCGAGCGATGCGGCGCCCGTCCCGGCCATCAATCGTTGCATCGGCAGGCCGCTCGATGCCAGGGCCCGCATGTATCGCTCGCGCTGGCCGGCGCCAAACGACATCGCCTCACCCGTCGTCCCAAGGACGTTGATTCCGTCGCAGCCGTTTTCGAGCAGCTCGCGGTAGTACGGAATCGCCTTGGCGGCGTCGGGTTGAAGATCGGCGGTGACGGGCGTGAGCGCCGCCGCCCAGATTCCGCGGATAGCGCTCATCGCGGCGCGAAGACGTTCTTGAGAAAGAACGCGACATTCGCGGGGCGTTCGGCCAGCCGCCGCATCAAGTACGGAAACCAAAACGAGCCGTACGGGATCGAAAGGCGCACGCGGTAGCCGCGCTCGACCAGTCCGCGCGCAAGCGGTTCGGCGATGCCGTAGAGCGTTTGAAACTCGAAGCGCCCGCGTTTGGGCAGGCCGCGGGCCGCGGCGAACTCCTCGACGCGAGCGACGATCGACGCATCGTGCGTCGCAACCGCAGTGTAACCGTTGTGCGAAAGCGCAAGCTCGACCAGCTTGACGTAGTTTTGGTCGACGTCGCGCTTTTGGGAAAAGGCGAGCGACGGTGGTTCGAGATAGGCGCCCTTGACGATGCGGACGTTCGGCGCGGATGGCAGCATCGCGCGCAGATCCGACTCGCTGCGATAGAGATACGACTGCAGCACGAAGCCGGCGCAGCCGTAGCGTTCCTGCAGAGCGCGGTAGATTCGCAGCGTTGCATCCACGTACACTGATTGCTCCATATCGAGCCGCAAGGTATTGTTCGTCGCGCGCGCCTCGGCCGCAATACGCGAGGCATTTTCGAACGCAAGCTCGGGGCTGATATCCAGCCCGACGTGCGTGAGTTTGAAGGCCACGTTGGCATCGATCTTTTCCTGCGCAAATGCCTGCAAGAGCAGGCAGTACTCGTCGGTTACGCCCAGTGCCTCGCCGGCATCGCGGATGCTCTCGCCGAGCAGGGTCGCCGCGACCGAGAAGCCGCGCTGGTTCGCCTCACGCGCAACCGGCAAGAAGTCCGCGATGTTCTCGCCCGCGACGAAACGGCGCGCACCCAATCGCATGCCGTAGCGGGTAACGCCGCGGCGCACGATCGAATTGTCGGCGGCCGCCAAAATTGCCGTTCGCAACGGACGATCGAGAAGTTCGCTCACCTCGGGGCCTTCGACTCCGCTCAGGATGACACCAGCTAGCTCAGGATGACACCAGTTAGGTGGAGAAGGGCGCTTGGTGAGAGTGCCATGGGTTCTCGTCGTGGCGATCCTAGGGTCCGCGATGTCCTTTATCGACAGCACCGCGGTCAACGTCTCGCTGCCCGTGCTTCAGCACGAGCTTCATGCCGGAGCCGGTCAAACGCAGTGGGTAATCGAAGGCTATGCGCTCTTCCTCTCGGCGCTGATTCTGCTTGGCGGCGCGCTGGGCGACATCTACGGACGGCGCCGAGTCTTCGCGTACGGCGTCGTGGTCTTCGCGGCCGCTTCCATCGCGTGCGCGCTCGCCGGCAGCATCGTTGTGCTTATTACGGCGCGCTGCGTCCAAGGCATCGGCGGCGCCCTTTTGACGCCCGGAAGCCTCTCGTTGATCAGCGCAGCCTACTCGGGCGAACGGCGTGGAAGGGCCATCGGTCTCTGGTCGGGATTCTCGGCGCTGACGTCGGCCTGCGGGCCAATCATCGGCGGCTGGCTCACCCAAGAGTTCTCCTGGCGCTACGTCTTCGTCATAAACGTTCCCCTTGCGATCCTCGTGCTGATGACGCTGCACTTCGTTCCCGAGAGCCGTGACGACTCGGCCGAGCGGCGGGTCGACGTGGTCGGAGCCGTGCTGGCAACGGCCGGACTCGGTTTGCTGGTCTACGGGCTCATCGCTATGAATGCCGGACGCATCGCTCCCATTGCGCTCGGCACTACGCTCGGCGGAATGGCGGTGCTCTGCGCCTTCGTGCTTTTCGAGCGGCGGACGCCCGACCCGATGGTGCGCTGCGATCTCTTCGCTTCGCGCGATTTCAGCGCGGCCAATATTTATACGTTCCTTCTCTACACCGCGATCGGAGGCAGCCTGTACTTCGTGCCCTTCGTGCTCATCAACGTCCATCAATACACGCCGACCGAGGCCGGCGCCGCGCTATTGCCGTTCATCTTCATCATGGTCGCGGCGTCGCGCTGGTCGGGGGGCTTAGTCGCGCGGATCGGCGCGCGAAAGCCGTTGATTCTCGGGGCGATTCTCGCGGGCTTCGGATTCCTGGCATTTGCCTTGCCCGGGAGCGATGGATCCTATTGGGCGACCTTCTTTCCGGCCGCGACGATCTTGGGATGCGGGGGCGCGCTCTTCGTGGCCCCACTGACGACGACGGTGATGAACTCCGTCCCGGTCGAACACTCGGGCGTCGCCTCGGGCGTCAATAACGCGGTCGCGCGAACCGCGGGGTTGATCGGCGTCGCCGCCCTCGGGGTCATCGTTACGACGTCGGCTTCGTACGCCGGCGGATTTCGCAGCGCCATGATCGCGTCGGCGCTACTCGCCTTCGCCGCGAGTCTCTTCGCCGCCAGGGGCTTCACCCGTTTCGAACCGGCCGCGGCCGGCGCGCCCGAATCCACCATCCGGGATAATCGCGCTTAAAGGAATTCTTAGCCTCCGTTAACGAGCCAGGCCGAGGACGTCGCCGAACACTTCGAACGGAAGTAATTTTTCGCTACCTTGCCATTGGAGCACACGAATGAATCTTCAACGTTTTTCGGCGGCCCTAACGGCGAGCGCGCTCGTCGTTTCGGTAATGTCGGGGTGCAATAACGCTTCGTCTCTGATGCCGGCGACCGGCTACGGCACGATCGAGACGACGCGGCTGACTCCGGAAGAGCACGGCGTGCTGATGAGAAGGCTGCACGATAAGATCAAGCACGTTTTCGTTATTTTTCAAGAGAACCACTCGTTCGATAACTATTTCGGCACGTACGCCGGCGCCGAGAACCTCAGAACGCAGTTGGCGAGAAAGCACGGCTACATGCAATACGACCGCGTCGCCAACAGAGAGCAAACGGTCTTTAAGATTACCGACCCCGACGTGCTGGGCCCCGACCAAGACCGCTACATCCTCGAAAAGAAGTTTGACGGCGGCAACATGGACCACTTCCTCTCCGGGGAAGAGGTCGACAACATCAAAAACTATGGGCTCAAGCCCGCCGCTGCGCGCCAGTATGGCCTCACGACGATGGCGATCTACGATTGCGACACGATCCCATATCTCTGGATGTATGCCCACAACTTCACGCTCTTCGACTACTACTTCCAGTCCGAAACCGGACCGTCGTCTCCCGGAAACGTCGCGATGTTCGCCGGGCAAGCCGGCATCTCAGAAGAGCACCGGTTTCCGAAGCTAGCCTCGACGCAGAGCGAAGGCCCCGGAGTTCCGATCAACGGGGACCTCGATCCGTTCGCGGGACCGTACACCGGTAAAGACACTACCGTCCAAATCCCGCAGAGCTATGCCTCGCTCGGGATGACGCTCGGCGGAGCCTCCGAGGCCCAGTCGGCCGAAGCGCACCCCGGCAAGGTGATGAAAGATCTCACGACGATTGCGGCGTTGAAACAGCCCTCCATCCCGTGGATGTGGGCACAAGAGGGCTTCGTCAGGACCCGCGGCGACACGGCCGACGCCGGCTACGTCGCGCACCACAACGCTCCGCAGTATTTCGACTATATCCGCAACAATAAGGTCTACTGGTCGCAGGTCAACACGACGCAAGCCTTGATGAAGCAGATCACCGGCGGGACGCTGCCGGATAGCGGCGTCTTCTTCGTCAAAGGCTCCAAGGCCAACCACTTCGGCTGGAAGCCCGCCGATAAGAACCCGTTGGTCCAGGCCGACTACCTAGGCGACGACGACCATCCGGGCCCGGGAAACTCCGACGTCCAGGTCTCTGAAGCGTTCGTTGCAACCTGGGTCAATGCGATCGCTTCGAGCAAGTATTGGAAAGACTCGGCGATCTTGATCACCTGGGATGACGGCGGCGGATTCTACGATCACGTCGCGCCGACGGCCTTCGAAGAGTGCAACGACGGCTTTCCCTGCGGGGACGGGCAGCGGGTTCCGTTCATCGTCATCTCGCCGTACTCGCTCTCCGGCTCGGTCGTGCACGACTACAGCGACACAGTTTCAGTCTCGAAGTTCGTAGAGAATGTCTTTGGCGCTCCAACGATGGCCTCACTTCCCGACGAAGCTGTGGTCGAACCGTACGGTCCGCGCGACTATCGCAGCAAGGACCTCTCCGATCTCGCCGGCGCCTTCGATCTTGCGAAACTCAACGGAAACGCCCGGATCAACCCGCCTTCACTGGCGGAAATTCCCGGAACCGTCGTCGACCACTTCCCCTCGACGATGAACTGCAAGACGCTGCACCTGCGGCCGCTGAATATTCCGACGCAGCCGCCCTACTACCATCCCCACGAGCTCCTCAAGGGGAGCCTGCGGGTCGAGAGCCAGCACTCGCAGAGCGACTAGCCTTCCTCTGCAAAGCGCCGAATCGCGGCGAGATCGTCGAGCGCAGCCGCCAGGCTGCGTCCGGCGATCTCGTCGGCGAGGAAACGCATCGGCGTAGCGCGCGCGAGCCTCGAGCCATACCTCTTTGCGACGGCGATCGCGAGCGGAATCACCGCGAGGCCGAAGATCGCGTTGGCTGCGAGCCATGCGGGACTCGCGGCAGCGTAGAGATCGACCCCGAAGAGACCGCGCGACGCCACGATCAGCAGCGGCACCCACATCAGCGGAGCAAAGAGCAGCGTCCACATCGTCGCGCGAATACGCGCGAGCCGAAAGCGCTGCAGGCGGCTTTGAATGGCGACGACGGGTTCGTCGTAATCCAGGCTGCGCACTTCGAAGAGATGACGCGCTCCGGCGACGAGCAACGCAATAGCGTAGAGATCCAGCAGAGCCGCGGGAACGATGAACCTCGGCTCACCTGCGTGATCGGCTGCGAACCAGCCCAGCAGAACGATACCGATCAGGTTGACGACCAGATCGAAGGTGATCCTACGGGCGAGCTGGTTGAGCGACGTATCGGCCTTACGAAGATTCCATTGCGCGAAGAGCAGCGTATTGAGGCGGGTACTCGCCTCGAGCTTCCGGTTGCTCTGGTTCCACTGGGATTTGAGTTCCTCGAGTTCCATGGCGTTCTCCCTTCGTTAAACGTCATTGCGCGCGGCGACGTCGCGCTTGAGGCGCTGCTTGATTCGGCCGATCTTCGTGGCAACGTTGGTCTCCGATATGCCGAGAATCGCGGCGATTTCGGCGTACGAGTTGTCGTCGAGATAGAGCAGCATCAGAGCTCGGTTCAGCTCGTCGAGCTCTTCGATAAACTCACGCACGAGCGCGAGCGCATCGTCGCCTTGCGTTTCGGGCGGTGATGGCAGCAACTCGAGGATTGCCGGTTCGGCGGCCTCGACGTTCATGGCCTTGCGCACCTCGCTGCGATGAAATGAGATGGCGACGTTGACGGCGATCCGGTACATCCAGGTCGAGAAAGCGGCACGTTCGTCGAAGCGGCCGTAGGCGCGCCAGAGCTGGGCGACGATCTCCGCGATTAGGTCCTCGCGTCCGGCAGCATCGCGGCAGTACGCGCCGGCGACCTTGACGAGAATTCCGCGGTGCCGGTCGAGGCGATCGACGAAAGCGGCCTGCACGTCGTTCGTTCTCATTTCACCCGAGTTAGTCGCTCGGATCGCCTACAAAATCACACCTAGGCTCGGTAAGGCCTCTTCCAGATCGCCGATGAGATCGCTCGTGGACTCGAGGCCAATGCTCAAGCGCACGATCCGGTGGTCGTACGCCGGTCGCCCCGAAGCTTGGCCGATCGTGTACGCGACCGCGAGACTGGTCGTTCCGCCCCAGCTGTAGCCGATCTTGAAGAGCTGCAGCGCGTCGACGAAGGCCCCCACCGCTTCACGCGTCGGTCCCGGTTTGAACACGATGGAAAAGACCCCGGACGAGCCGAGAAAATCGCGCGTGTAGAAGTCGTGGCCCGGGCAAGATGGGAGCGCGGGGTGGAGGACGCGCTCCACTTCGCGGCGGTCGGCGAGCCAGTTCGCAATCGCCAGCGCGGAGCGTTCGATGGCGTCGAGGCGCACGGCAAGCGTTTGCAGGCCGCGCAGCGCGAGGCTGCAGTCGTCGGGCGAGACGGCGGCGCCGATCACCTGCCGTGCCTCGCCGAGTTTCCGATAGAGCGCTCGATCTCGAACCGTCACCGAGCCGAGCAGCACGTCGCTATGGCCGCCGATGTATTTGGTGATTGCCTGCATCGAGAGGTCGACGCCGTGCGCGAATGCGTCGAGCAGCACCCCCGCCGACCACGTATTGTCGAGCGCGACCAGTACGTCGCGCCTATGCGCCGCCTCGACAATGGCCGGAAGGTCCTGTACCTCCATCGTGACCGATCCCGGGCTTTCGGTCCAAATCAGACGCGTGTTATCGTTGAACAGCTTCGCGATCTCGCCACCGATCGTCGGCTCGTAGAAGGTAGCGGTTACGCCGAAGCGCGCGAGCAGCGACATCGTGAGCGCTCTGTTTGGCCGATAGACGCTTTGAGGCACCAAAATATGGTCGCCGGCTTTCAACAACGCGAAGTCGATGAGCGAGATCGCGGACTGTCCACCCGGCGTTAGGATCGTGTGGCGCCCCGATTCGAGTTCGCAGATGCGCGCGGCAAGCTCGAGAGACGTCGGCGTTCCGTAGAGACCGTAGGTGTAACCAGCGCGTTCTTGGTCCCAGTCGTCGGTCACGCCGGCGGAGTTGGGGAAGAGCGTCGTCGAGCCGCGGTAGACCGGCGTTGCGAGCGAGCGATACCCTTGCGGAATCCGTGCTTGGGAGTGCAACAGCCTCGTTTGCCAGGTGCCCATGTGCGGCGCTTTCAATCGGACGACCTACAAGCCTCTTGGGCGGCGTTGTTAATAGCCGTATACAGGTTATCGCACTTCTAATCTTCCGCACGGTTTTGATAACGCTTTAACGCCGGGTTCTAGGCGTATAGTGGTCTTCCGCGCCGGATATTTTATCCGTGGCGCTTGCCGTCGTTACCTAATGGAGGATTCCCCCGTGAACCGCCCGCCTACGCTTGGATTGCCGTTGCCATCACTTACGATCTTGGGGCTCATGGCCCTAGCCCTCGGGTTTGTCGCTTGTAATGGATCGGCGCCGCTATCGCCCGCAGGCTCGTTGACCGCGACGACGCGAGCGGGCGCTGTCCCCGCGACGAAGCCTAGCCCTACTCCGTATGTGTTCACGTTCGTGACCGTCGACAAACCCGGGACGGACGTTAACCGCGTCACCGGCATCAATGACCCCCAACAGATCGCGGGCACTCACGGCAGCGGGTCGGCGAGCGACCCCGCGGTCGGCTATAAAATCGGACCACCGTATACGGACTCGTGGTTACGTATCGAATACCCGGGAGCGGTCAATACGTACGCGATGGCGTTGTCGAACAATTTCCTTTGCGTGGGATACTTCCTTGCCAAATCGGTAGGTAACCATACGCTCGGCTTCGTCAACGATCATGGACTCTACACGTCCTACAAAAGCCCTAGAACTCCAACCGGGCCCAACACGGTCAACGAACTGCTCGGCGTCAACGATTACGAGACCGCCGTTGGTTTCTATACCGATACTTCCAATCAGAACCACGCGTACGAGCTTTACATCACGGAGGGAAAATTCGCCGGTCTCAACCCGACTGGCTTTTCCAACACCGAAGCAGTGGGCATCAGCGACCGGGGCAGCGTCGCCGGCTTCGGAGAGCACTCCGACGGAACGACCCACGGGTGGATGTATGTCAACGGGGCGTACACGGACGTGTCGTACCCCAACGCGGCAAGCACCGAGGCTCTAGCGATTAACTACCAAAACCAAGTTGTCGGCGAGTATACGAACAGCGACGGCTCGACGCATGGCTTCATCGCTTCGAACCTCAACGGCCCTTCGCCGCTTTGGCAATCGATCGACGAGCCCAATGCCGCGGGAACGACGGTCGTCAACTCTGTCCAGGATCATCACGTGATCGCAGGTTGGTACGTCGATTCGGCTGGAGCTACCCATGGTTTCGTGGCAACGCTTTGTGTCAGTTCGTGCGGGTCATTAAGACGTACCATACAAAGTATCTGAGTGACCGTTAGTATCTAAGCGCTCTGGGCATCCGAGAGGCTTGCACGCCTCTTGGATGCTTGAGGCGGTTGGGCGCAGAACTACCGGCGGATGGAAAACTCACGCCGAGGTCGCCGAAGCGAGGCCGAAGACCGGCCTCGTCTTAAAATTTCAATCCCGGCCATCTTTGGCCTATTTCTGCAGATCGGAGCAACGAGCTTCGGCGGTGGCGTCGTGGCCTATCTGCGAAACGGGCTGGTCAAGAAAAAGAAGTGGCTGGACGATACCGAGTTTCTCGAGCTGATGTCGCTGAGCAACACGCTGCCCGGTTTAAACGCAACGAACATGTCGATTCTCGCGGGCCAACGCTTGCGCGGATGGGTCGGCGCCGTCGCGGCGATGCTCGGAATGTGTTTGCCGTCTCTGGTTCTGATGACTGCTGCGGGCATCGCGTATGGCGAGGGAGGGGACCGGCCGTTGGTCACGGCGGCGCTCCGCGGCGTCGCGGCGGCGGCGACGGGTTTGATCGCGGCAACCTGGTTCCAGATCGGAAAGAAGTCGGTGAAAGGCTTCTACGACGGATTCTTTATCCTGGCGGCGATCCTGGGCATCAACTACTTCAAGCTTTCGGTGCCGGTCGTGCTGCTCTCGGTGGGCGCGCTGTCGATCTTTGCCTTCCGGCCGCACAAACCCGGAGAACATGCCAAGGAGGACCACGCGTGGATCAGATCCCTGCAATAGCCCGCGTCTTTGCGTATCTGTCATTGCTCACCATCGGCGGCGGCATGGCGGCCTTTCCGGAGATGAAAACACTGGTCATCGACGTCCATCACTGGCTGACCTATCCGCAGTTGATTCACATCTACAGCGTCGGCCAAATGTCGCCCGGCCCGAACATGATGATGGTCGCGACGATCGGCGAACGGGTCGCCGGGATCCCCGGCGCGCTGATCGCCGCGATCGCGTTCTTTGTTCCGACCGGCATTCTGACGTTGGTCGTCGGGGGCGCCTGGAAGCGGCTCGAGAACTGGCCGTGGCGCGCGTCGATTCAAAAAGGCCTCGGACCCGTGGCCATTGGTCTCGCCGTCGCCGGCCTTATAACGTTTGGCAAAACCGCGGTCACTAACTGGGTAACTTTGGGCGTCGGGCTCCTCGTATTCGCCGCCTCGATGCGCACGCGCCTCAACCCCGCGCTGTTGATTCTCGGAGGAGCGGTCGTCGGCGTTTTCGCCCTACGCTAAACGAGTGCCGTTTTGGGATAGAGCCCAAAGCCCGTACGCTGCTATAATCTTAAAGGCATCTTGCTAAACTGGAGCACTTTATGAAACTGCCCCCACGCGGCACCCGACGGGCTTTGGCCGCGGCGCTGCTCACGCTCGTCACCTCGTTTGTCCTCGGCCTGGCACCGGCTGCTGCCACGGGCACCGCCACGGTTCGCCAGAGCGACGGACACGTCGACGTCTACCAAAACGTCCAGCTCAAGGTCATTCACAATGCCCTGTTCGTGACGACGGCCGATGGGGAAGGAACGCTCGTCATTTACCGCGCCGCTTGCTCGTACCAGGGCGATCTTATGGTCTGCTTTGTGACCAGCGCAACGCTCGTGCAAGCCGGCAAAACCAGTCCACTCGATTTCAAGCGAGGTACGGCCTATGTGAACGAGACCGACGTGCCGCAGCCGCTCGCTCTCTCTACAACAAAAGTGCCACCGCATAGCATCGTGCTCACATTCACGACGGTGCGCGGGACGTACGTCGGCATAACCGGCCGGTTCGACCAGGTGGTGAAGTAATGAAATACCTATGTGCACTTGCGGCGATCCTTATCGCACTTACACCGGCGGTTTCGTCGGCTCAACGCGGCGGTCGCGGCGGCGGAGGCGGCGCTCGCGCCGGAGGCGGCGCGCGGCCGTCGGGTGGCGGCGGCTTCAATCTCTCGCGGGATACCGGTCGCGCGCCCGTGACGCGCCCGTCGCAGCCGGGATCGGGCAACCGTGGCAACGGCAATATCGGCAACGGCAACGGCAACGGCAACAACAACGGTAACCGCGGCAACGGCAATATCGGCAACGGCAACAACAACGGTAACCGCAACACGAACATCAACAACGGCAATCGGACCAACATTAACGTAAGCGGCAATACGGTTATTCGGAATCCGGTATACGTCAACAACTCAGCCTGGGGCTGGAACCACGGTGTGGCATGGCGACCCGCATATGGCTATTGGGGCGGCGGGTTTTGGGGCGCGATGGCGATCGGCGTTACGTCAGCAGCCGTCTTCGGTACGATTGCCTACAACAATCGCACCTATACTTCGTACCAGGTTCAGCCGAGCAGTCCGGGCGCAACGTTTCTCTCAAACTATCAACTTACGCAGGTCCAGTGCGGCCCCACGGGGCTCGTCGTCGTCTACGGGCCGGAGAACAGCGTGATCTGCGCAAATCCGAACAATCTGGTTACGGCCGGTAACTACCAGCTAAGCACCGATACGTTGACGCTAACCTCGATGTAGTCGCCGACACGCTTAGAGACGCGCCCCGCCGGAACCGCGACACTCCTGTTCAACGAAACGATTGAACCGGGGCTAAATGGGTACCCGTTGCGTATGAATATCTACGCACCGAAGAAATGGAGCCTTTCCGGACTCAACGGCATCTCCGACGCGACGCTCGAGATGCATTTCACGCTCTACGAGGGCTACGTCAAGAATACAAACCTGCTCAACGAGCGCCTGGGCGCGATCCGGCAGGCAGGCAAGGCCTCCGGCGCCGACCCGGCATACGCCGAGTTGGTGCGCCGTCTCGGCTTCGAGTACAACGGCATGCGCCTGCACGAATACTACTTCGACAACATGGCCAAGGCGCCGGGCGAAATCGGAACCGGCCGGCTTTATAACGCCCTCGGGGAGGCGTACGGCGGCTTCGAAGAATGGAAGAAAGACTTCATGGCTGTCGGAGGCATGCGTGGCGTCGGTTGGACGATCGCGTATTGCGACACGACCAACGGACAGATCACGAACCACTGGATCAACGATCACGAGAATGGAAATCTGGCCGGCTTCATTCCGATCGTGGTCATGGACGTGTGGGAACACGCGTTCATCAAGGATTACAAGCCGTCCGATAAAGGCAAGTATATCGAGGCGTTTTTCGCCAACGTCGACTGGAAGGCGTGCGAATCCAGGCTCCCGTGAACTGTTACTTCTTGCGCCACGGCATTGCCGTCGAACCCGACGAATGGACGGGCCGCGATTTTGACCGGCCGCTGACGAGCGAGGGGATCGAGCGAATGGAACGCGAGGCGCGCGCCATCGCCGGTCTCTCGCTCGAACTCGACGCGATCGTAACGAGTCCGCTGCTGCGCGCGCTCCAGACGGCGGAAATCCTGGCAAATCACCTAAAACTTCGCGACGACATCGTCCAAGACCCACGGCTCGCCGGCGGTTTCGACGCCAGACGGCTCTCCGAGATTCTCGCCGAGCACGCCGAGGCGAAAGCGATCGTGCTCGTGGGTCACGAACCTACGATGAGCGCCACGATCGGCCGGATCGTCGGCGATGCGAGCATCGAGCTTAAAAAGGCCGCGCTCGCGGGTGTTGCCTTCTCGGACGCCTCCGCGACGCGCGGCACGCTCATCTGCCTGATTCCACCGAAGATTCTCGTCAAGTTGGGGAAAGATCGTAGTCGATCGTAAGCGGCGCGTGGTCGCTGAAACGCGCATCTTTGTAAATCGAGACGCGTTGGACGCGCGGCGCGAGATCCGGGGTGACGATCTGGTAGTCGATCCGCCAGCCCAGATTCCGGTCCCACGCCGCCGGCCAGTTCGACCACCAGGTGTACTGCTTTGCCTCCCGGTTTACGAGGCGAAAGGCATCGACCCAGCCAAGGCGCTCGATCAGCACGTCCATCCAGGCGCGCTCCTCGGGGAGCGACCCGGTGACGTGGCCGTTCCGCACGAAGTCGTAGGTGTCTATTGGCTTATGCGCGATGTTGAAATCGCCGCAGACGATATGGGCGCCGCCGGAATGGCGCAGCTGCGCAAGCACGCCGAGCAAGCGCTCGAGAAAACTCATCTTAAAGGTCTGCCTCGCCGGACCGCTGATCCCCGAAGGCACGTACAGCGATGCAACCGTCACTTTGCCGAAGTCGAGCTGCACGAAGCGTCCCTCGGAGTCCATGTCGTCCCAGCCCAGCGAGCGCCGTACGGAGATCGGCTGATGCCGCGAGTAGAGCGCGACACCGCTGTAGCCGCGGCGGCTCGCGTCGACGAAATACGGCGTAAATCCGGTTAGTGCAGTCGCCTGGGCGGGCAGCTGATGCTCCTGTGCGCGCGTCTCTTGCAGACAGATAACGTCGGCCGCTTGCGCTTCGGCCCATTGAAAAAACCCTCGGCGCGCCGCAGACCGTATCCCGTTGGCATTGAGCGAAATCACTCGCATCGCTGACCCCGACTTACGACCCGTCGAAAAGGGAGCCTTCTTCTGCTATCAGAACGGCGTGCGGATGCAAGGGGGCGGCAAGTGAAGAGCCATCAATATACGACGCACGTGCGCTGGTCGGCCGCCGGCGAGGGCACGAAGTCCTATCGCAGCTACTCGCGCAACTTTACGATTAGCGCGCAGGGTAAGGCCGATATCGCGGGCTCGAGCGACCCGGCATTCCGCGGAGATCCGCTGCGCTATAACCCCGAAGAGCTTCTCGTCGCGAGCCTTTCCTCGTGTCACATGCTGTGGTACTTGCATCTCTGCTCGGTCAACGAAATCGTGGTCCGCGAGTATCGCGATGCCGCAACCGGGACGATGGAGGAGCGCGACGGTTCGGGAGAGTTCGTGCGGGTTACCCTGCGGCCCACGATCACGGTATCCGCCGGCAACGACCTAGCGCGGGCGGTCGCGCTGCACGAGGAGGCTCATCGCCTGTGCTTTATCGCGCGCTCCGTGAACTTCCCAGTCGACGTCAAACCCGAAGTCGCCGCTGAGGCGCGCATTTCATGACGAAACAAAGCCGCTATTCCTATTCCGAGACGATCGAGCGCCTATCCAAAGCGATAAGCGACGGCGGAAACGCGATCTTCGCGACGATCGATCAAGCCGCCGCCGCCAAGACCGTCGGCCTATTCCTGCGGCCGACCACGCTGATCATCTTCGGAAACCCCAAAGGGGGAACGCCGTTGATGGAGGCCTTTCCGCTCGTCGCCCTCGACCTTCCGTTGAAGCTGCTCGTATGGGACGAGGGTGGTAACGTCAGCGTCAGCTACGTGGCGATGTCGGAGATCGCCGCGCGATACGGCGTCGCCGGAATGGACGAGCGGATCGCTGCGATGGATCGCGGGATCGACACGCTGACAAATATGGTGGCTTAGCGGGCCGACCTTACTAGCGACTAGTGCTTGTGAAGAATGGCTAGCATCGTCGTGATCCACGTGACCACGATGAGCGACGTCATCCGCCACTGAAAACCGTCCAGCCGTCGTCCAAGGCCGTCCAGCCGAAGCTCGACCTGCCCGAAGCGCGAGTCTATTTGCGCGAACCGCAAGTCGACCTGCGCAAACCGCGCGTCGACCTGCGCAAACCGCGAATCTATGCTCGCCGCGAGGTCGCCCAAGCGCTTGTCGAGCTGCCGATAGCCCCCCTCGAGGTGGGCCATTCGAAGTTCCAGTGGCTGGCCGCTCATCACCCAATACTATCACGTAGGGGGGGAGCGGCGGAAAGGCCGGCGCCGGGACGAAGCATTTTGCGTGCCCGAACTGCCGGACATCGCCGCCTACATGACCGCCCTCAAAGGGCGCATTGTGGGTCAACCCCTCGACCGGATCGCCGTCATCAATCCGTTCTTCTTACGGACCCAGGAACCGCCGGCTTCCGCCCTGCAAGGCCGCACCGTTCGCGAGTTGCGGCGCATCGGAAAGCGCATCGCCATCGGATTCGATGGCGATTACTGGCTCGTGCTGCACCTGATGATCGCGGGACGGCTCCATTGGAAACAAAGGGGCGCCGGCGCCGCGAATCGCGCTACCCTAGCCGTTCTCGACTTCCCCCACGGCTCGCTCGTCCTGACGGAGGCCGGGTCGAAGCGGCGCGCCTCGATGCACGTGATCGAGGGCGACGAGGCGCTCTACAATCTCGACCCCGGCGGCATCGACGCCGTTCACTGCGATCTCGACGCGTTTCGTAGCGCACTGATGAGCGAAAACCGCACCCTCAAACGAGCGCTGACGGATCCGCGCACCCTTAGCGGAATCGGCAACGCCTACTCCGACGAGATCCTGCACGCAGCGGGCCTCTCTCCCATCGCGCTAACGCACAAGCTCACGCTCGAGCAGTGGCAACGGCTCTTCGCCGCAACCCAGGCGACGCTACAGTTGTGGATCGATCGCCTGCAAGGCGAGGCAACGCGCGAGTTCCCAAAGCACGTCACCGCATTTCGCGAAGGGATGGCGGTGCACGGCCGCTACGGGCAACCCTGTCCTGTCTGCGGCGAAAGCGTGCAGCGGATTCGGTACGCCGACAACGAGACGAACTACTGTGCGCGGTGCCAGACCGGCGGCCGGCTCTTGGCAGACCGAAGCCTTTCGCGGCTCTTGAAGTCCGATTGGCCGCGCACGCTCGACGAACTCGAACTCCTTCGTCGCAGGCCGGGCTAGATGGATTCCAATACCGCCATCGCGCTGGTCGTCGTCTTTGCCGCCATCGTGGCGCTGGTGACGATTGCGAATCGCATCAACGTTGCCTATCCGATCGTATTGGTGCTCGGCGGCATCGCGATCGGTTTCATTCCGCACGTTCCCACGATCGAGTTGCCGCCCGCTTTGGTGCTGGTCGTCTTTCTGCCGCCGTTGCTCTACTGGGAAAGCGTCACGGCGCCCACGAGCGAGTTCCGCGCCAACGCGTTGTGGATATTCCAAATGGCATTCGGCTTGGTCGTCCTGACGACGGTCATCGTCGCGCTGGTCGCGCACGCGATCGTCCCCGGCATGGGCTGGGGCGTCGCCTTCGTGCTCGGCGCCATCGTTTCATCGACCGATGAGGTGGCGTTCGTCGCCATCGCCGACCGCCTCAACGTGCCGCGCCATATCATCGGAACGATCGAGGGCGAGAGCCTCGTAAACGACGCAACGTCGCTCATTCTCTACGGGGCCGGCATCGCCGCGGTGGTCGGCGCTTCGTTTTCGCTCGCCCACGCGTTCGGGGCACTGGCGCTCTCGGTCGTCGAAGCCATTGCGATCGGACTCGCAGCGGGCGGCCTAGCGGTTCTGGCTTGGCGAGCGATTCAAGACGAAACGCTGCAAGGCGTCATCTCCGTCGTCGTCCCATTTGTCGCCTATCTCCCGGCGTACTATATCGGCGCCTCCGGCGTCTTGGCAACGGTGGTCGCGGGACTCTTCGTCAGCCGCTTCACGCCCAGCGTCCTGCTTCCAATGGCTCGCGAGATGTTGACCGGCTTCTGGGTGACGGTCGTCTTCCTGCTCAACGCCTTCATCTTTGTCGAAGTTGGAATCCGTTTCCACGATATCGTTTCCCGGCTGCACGCCTATTCGGGCGCCCAGCTCATTTTGTGGGGATGTGCCGTCGCGGCAGCATGCATTCTCGCGCGACTTGCCTGGACCTTCGCGCAGGGTCTGCTACCGATAACCAACGAGCCCGAACACGTTGGCGGAAAGGCCGACTGGTCTCACGTTTCGATCCTGGCTTGGACCGGCATGCGCGGCGGCGTTTCGTTGGCGGCCGCGCTGGCGATTCCGCTCGAGACAACCGCCGGCACTTTTCCTTATCGCGATCTCTTGATCTTCATCACGTTCGTCGTCCTCTTGGCGACGCTGGTCGGACAGGGCGGCAGCTTGCCGTATCTCATCAAGTGGCTGCGCGTCAAAGACGATCTCGCCGCGCAGGAGGAGGAACGCGTCGCGCTTGCGGCGACCGCTCGCGCCGGGCTCGAATGTCTCGACGAGCTCGAACGCGAGGGCAGCGTTCCCCGCCCGATCTTAGAACTGCAGCGCAAGCGCCTGCGCGCGAGATACGCGGAATTCGGCGAAAGCGCCGGCGAGGCCGCCGAGATGACCGCAACGTTCCGTCGCGTCGAACGGCGCTTGCTCGACACGCAGCGGAATCGGCTGATCGAACTGCGCGCCGAGGGTAAAATCGACAATACCGTCCTGCGCCGCGTCCAGCGCGTGCTCGATCTGCAAGCGGTCGAGATCGGTTTGCTCGATAGCACGGGACATGAGAAAATCGAAGAGGAAGGCGAGTAATAGTTGATTCGCTTCTTTTTACTTCGCTCAGCCAGATGATTGGCGGTCGGCAGGGCAGAGCGATTGGATCGAGGCCTCGGCTTCGGGGGCTGCCGAAACGGCCGTCTGGTGCACGTACATCGCGAAGTAGCTCGTGGGTACGCCGGTCGAGACCACTAAGTCGATCGTGATTGGTATCGTATTCTGCGAGCCGATCAGGCGGAAGAACGTGCCGTGCGTTACCGAGCAGAGCGTGACCTGATGGCGGTCGGCGATTTCAACCGACCCGTACTTCGCCTCGACCGCGTTTCGAATGGCGGCGAAGACCTGATCGTCGGTACCCTGCAACGTCGGAGTCGCGATGCTCGTTGCCACGACTAGTTGCGTCGAGCCCTTCGAGATCGGACTGAACCACAGCCACATCGGGGGCGACGACGCCGCGTTTGCTAAGCCGGCGGTCGTGCCCACAGTCCACCCCACGGGGCGCTCGACCGGCGGGTTTCCGAGCGAATTCGTCGCCGCAGCGGTCGAGGAATCTCCGGGCGGCGGACAGAGACTTTGAAGCGCGGCGATGGCGACGGCAGAGTCTCTCATGTTCGTGAGGCGCTCGTACGTCGCAATGTACTGACGCGTCGGTGTTACGGCGATCACGTGCTGTATCTCCAACGACCCAGACGCGTTTTGGTATCCGATCGTCCAGCCTAACGTCCCTCGGCACAATGTCGCGGCGCGGTTAACCGAAAGCACGAGCGAAGGCCGCTGCGCGCGCAGCTGCCTAACGAAGATCGAGCCAACCTGCTCGGCGGACATGCCGACGTTTGACCCCGAAACCACGTTAAGCGTCTCAGTTTTCGCAGGGCTTCTCCACAGACCCAGCGCGGTAACCGACACCGAGGTCAGCGGCGTCATCGGGAGCCGTGTCCAATCCCTCGGCACGGTGATGACGTTGGGCGGCGATGCGGCGCCCGTCGGCGTGGCGGACGGCACCGGCGTGACCGGCAGCGGCGAGGGCGCCGGCGGCGCTTGCGCGACGAGCGCTGTAACGAGAAACGCCTGCGCTAGAATCATCATTCCGAGCGGTACTCTTGATCAGCCTCGAAGAAGAGCGTATCCACTTTTCCATGCGCGTCCAGGCCGTACCAGATCAGAATCGAAGCCGTGCCTTTTGTCAGCCGGAATCGCGACACGATCAGTGAAGCATCATCGGGTGAGGGCATACGCCCGACGAGCGCGAGCGTGCCGCCGGGCCATAACTGGGCAATCCTGTGCCGAACGCGTGCGGTGACGCCAGGGCTCATTATATGAGCCAGCTCGGCTGAAACGAAGCGGTGAATATCCGCGCCCGCAGCGATGTTATCGAGCAGCGACCCGAGCGACGCCGCGAGGCGGGGTCGAGCGTCGGCGATCGGCGCAAGCTTCTCCGGAAGGAGCGGCGGGTCGGCGAGCCCGGCGATCACCCGCGTCATATAGTCCGGACGTGCCGAGTCGGAGTTCGTAAGCACCACGACGGTCAGCGAGTCGTCGGGATAGCGTGATATGTCGCAGGAGAAGCCCTGCCAACCGCCGCTATGCTCGATGATGCGGTGTCCGTTCTGCGTTGCGACGAACCACCCAAAGCCGTAGCCGGCCCCGTTGGGCTTTCCGTCGTTGAGCTTAAAGACGGTCCACATCGCGTTCAAGCTGGATTGTTCGAGCAACTGCGTCGTGTACAGGGCGGCGTCCCACTTCGCCAGATCCACGACGTTGAAGTACAGCGTGCCGTCGGCCGTGGAGTTGAAGGTCGGCGAGACCCAGTCTTGATTCTGGAGCGCGCCGTCCTCCCATTGATATCCCGCGGCACGGTTCGGGATGATGTCGGCATCGCTGATCAGCCGTGTGGAGGTCATCCCAAGCGGCTTGAAGATGCGCTGGGCAAGATACTCCGCGTAGAACATCCCCGTAACCCGATGGATCAGGAACCCAAGCAGCACGTAGTTCGTGTTGCGATAGTTCCACTTCGCGCCGGGCGGATTTTCGATAGGCAGCGCTTCTATCTTATTCAGCAGCTGGTTCTCGGTGAAATCCAGCCGCAGGTAGAACGGCCCGTTTGGACCCGTTCGATCGGGCGATTCGTACTCCGCCAGGCCCGAAGTGTGCGAGAGCAGATTCTTGACGCGAATTGGTTTCCAACTCGCAGGTGCCGCGGGAAAGTATTTCATAATGCTGTCGTCGAGCGAAACGCGGCCTTCTTCCACGAGCATCATGATCGCTGCAGAGACGAACTGCTTGCCGACGGAGCCCGACTGAAAGATCGTCTCGGGTTTTACGGGCACGCCTAGCTCGACATTCGCGAGGCCGTACCCTTTTTCAAGCAGAATGTTCCCGCGGCTGTAAATGCCGACGGCGAGACCCGGATCGTGAGTGCGCGCCATCTCGGTCGTCACGAAGGTATCGATCGACGCTAGTTGCGCATTCGTCAGCGGTAGCGGTGCGGCGGCCGCTTGCGTGGCAAGCGCTGCAATGAGAAACGCCGGCGCGAAAATCATTCCGTTCCCCTTCAAGGTTCTCGAGTTTCCAGGTGGGCCCGCCCGTTCCCGCATGCGAATAAGCGGGAATGACGCGCCCATGCCGCGAGCGCGCCTCGCCGCTTCACTCCTGACTGCGATGCTCGCTGGGTGTGCTGCGATCGTTCCAGCCGGCGCTCCCGCGCCGGCAGCGCCGGCGAAAGACCAAAAAGGCTATCTGTACTTGGGCAACAGCCAGGGAAGCCGATCGATCCTGACCGTCTATCCCCTGCACGGCTCCAAGCCGTTGCGCGTCGTCCCGCGAACGTGGGGCGTAAATGCCATGGCGGTCGATCCGTTCGGCTTTGTCTACACGTCGAACGAGCTCCCGAGCGGCGGCCAAATCACCGTGTACAAGCCCGGCGGCGGCTCCATCGTGTTGAACATCGATACCGGTGCAGTATCCGCGTTCGCTTTTGACGCCACGGGCGACGTCTACGTCTCTGATAACGGTTTCATCACGGAATACGCGCCGCACAGCCGCGAACGGATCCTTTTCATCGGGCCTCGCTCCTTCAATGTGGACGCTCTCGCGGTTGACCACTCGGGGAATTTGTACGCTGCCGAGCCCGGGAATAACAGCTCGGGTACGGGCCCCGGCGTGGTAAAGGTATTTGCTCCCAGTCAAAAGCGAGCGTCCCGAAAAATTCGATACGGAATCTGTACGTCGCAAACTGCAGCGGCTGTTACGATGCCAAGGATACCGGCTCGGTCGCCGAATACGCGCCCGGAGCCGGCACGCCGCTTCGTTCTCAGGGACTCTTCGTAGCAAACCAACCATCGCTCGGCGGGCGCATCAGCGAGTCGGGCTGGATCAGCGTCTACTCCTCGACGGGCAAGTCACCGCGCCACCGGATCACTCTGGGCACGGGCTCGGTCAACTCGCTAGCCATCGATACCGACGGCTACGTGTACGCCGAAAACGGTGGCAAACGCGGTGACATCGTGGTACTGGCGCCCGACGGTTCGCGAGAAATACGAACGATCAGGGACGGCGTCGACTATCCGCATCTGATAGCCGCCGGTCACTGACGCGTTGCATACTTCATGAGAAAAGCTTCCGTGTCGGCCAGCGTATCGGCCATTGTGGTCCGGTCGCCCTCGATATGCCCTCGATGCGTTGCGACGTAGAGCAGTATGGGTTTCGAGGATGCTTGAGCCCACTGCAATGTGGCTGCAAACTTATACGAATGCGAAGGAGAGACGCGAGCGTCGTTCTCCGACGTCATCACCAGCGTTGCCGGATAGCTCGTTCCTTTTTGGATAGATACGAGCGGAGCATAGCCGTAGAGCCATTTGAATTGCGCAAGACTGGCGACCGGCGATCCTACCTCGTCGGTCCAGACTGATTCGCTCCCGTACGTATACCCGCGCAGCACGTCTACCGGGCCGGCCTCTTCCGCGACTGCGCCAAAAAGGTCGGGGTGTTGCACTTCCGTTACGCCGACCAGAAGGCCGCCGCCGGAATACCCGTACGCCGCGAGCGTAGCGTGTGCGGCAAAGCCGCGGTCGACCAGCAGGTTGGCCGCGGCCGCGAAGTCGTCGAACGCGTTCTGCTTGTTGCCGAGCATGCCCGCACGATGCCACGCCTCGCCGTATTCCCCGCCGCCGCGAACGCACGCGATAGCAAACACGCCGCCGTTCGCAAGCCAGCCGGTGCTGAGGTTCTGCCATGTCGGATGGTACGCATCGCCGAAGCCTCCGTAGCCCGTGATCATGGTAGGCGCCTGATGATCGAGCCTTAGGTCTCGCCGATGCGCGACAAAAACCGGAATCCGCGCGCCTCCCGTAGACACGGCGTACAGCTCCTCGGTTACATACTGCCTCGTATCGAATGGGGCGCTTTGCTGAAAATAGACCGTGCTTGCGTTATTTCGCGCGTCGTAGGAAAAGATCGTGTGCGGGCGCGTTGGGCTGGAAAAAGTGTAGTAACCAACGGGATTCCCGGGCTCGCCCACCACGTTGGTCGCCGTTCCAAACCCGGGTAGCCGTATATTGTAGAGCGGCTTGCCGGAGCGTTCGAATACGCAGAGCTGAGAGGCAACGTTATGCAGGTAGTGCCCCACAAGCCGGCCGCCGACGGCGGCAACGTCTTCGAGAACATCCGGCCGCTCGGGTACGACATCCCGCTCGCGTGACGGATGCCGCAGGTCGATCGTCACGACCTTGCCTCTCGGCGCACTCGCGGTCGTCTGAAAGTAAAACAGCGATCCGACGTTATCGACGTAGCTATATTGCGCATCCCCCAGATCGCGGACGATTTGCGTTCGAACGGGGCGTGCGTGAATATCCCTAATTGCTATGAGATTCCCGCCGCTTCCCGAGCCTTCGACCGCACCGAGGACGAGATAACGCCCATCCCAGCTTTCGCCGGCATACGTCAGCCAGTCGGGATGATCGGGGCGGGCGTAGACGACGGCGTCGGCCGACTGCGGCGTGCCGACGCGATGGAAGAACGCGGCAAAACCACGCCCGATCGGGATGTCCGGCTGCCGCTCCCGTTCCGACCCGTAACCTCCGTAGTAGAAGCCGCTGCTGTCGCGGGCCCACGAAATTGGTGCCCAGTCAGGCGTACCCACGACCGTGTCGGGGAGATCGGCGCCGTCACTGGTCCGCAAGGTGTGCCAGCGAAGCCACCCGCCGCCGGCGGCGTTCGTAGCGTACGCAAGGGTACGCCCGTCTGGCGATAGATACCATTGAGCGAGTATCGTCGTGGAGTTGTATCCGCGAGCGTTAGGATCTAACAGCACCGACGTTCGGCCGTTGCGGATCTCCATGATAATCGGCTGCGACAGACCTGTGACCGTGCGAGAGAATATCGTTGCGTATTTTCCCTTGTCGGGAACGCCGTCGAACGGCACCGAAATCAAGCCAAGGATCGCCGACCGGAAGGTTTCGCGGCTAGGAAGGTTCGCCAAGCTCGTCGACGTCAGCTGCGTCTCAAGCGATAGCCAATGTTTGACCGAGGGTGATTGAGTTCGTTCCAGCCAGCGGTACGGATCGGGTACTGCTTTCCCAAAATAGCTATCGACGACGTTACCCCGGGGTGTCGGCGGATAGACGACCGACAACGAACCCGCGGTGGCGGCGGGGGGATTCGCCAAAGCAACAACACTCCCGGCCGTTAAGACGAATAGAAACGCGGCTCTGGGTCCCATGGATGGGAGTTGGCGCGGCACGGTTGTGGCCCTCTTCGCTGACGGCTGCAACCCAGCCCGGCGTAGCTGCAGGCAAAAGAGTGCACTGACGAACAATTCCGCCTTGATGAATGAATCAGCTCCGCCCGGGTGGCACAGCGTAACCCCGCGTCTCGTGGTTCAAGACCCGCTGAGAATGGTGACGTTTCTGCGCGAGGCGTTTGACGCAAGCGGCGCGTCCGAAACCGGCAGACCGACGGTGATGCAGATCGGTGACTCGATCCTGATGGTCAGTGACACGAGTGCTCGTAGCGCCACAAACGCTCTTCTTTATCTCTATGTCGACGACGCCGACGTCGTCTACGAGCGCGCGCTCGCAGCGGGCGCCACGTCGATCGAAGAGCCTGTCGATACGCCATACGGGGACCGCCGTGCGATGATTAGCGATCCTTGCGGCAACGATTGGCAGATCGCCACCTATCGACGCCAGTGAAAACGATCCGGCGATCGTCGCGCTGCATGCGCAGAGGTTCGGTCGGCGCACCGGTGCTCGGCCCCAAACGCTCGGGCGAGTCGTACGCGCCCGACGAATCGCGTGCCATCGTCTCCCGCCCTTGCGGCGATGAGCGCGTGGCGCTAGCATAGCAGACATAAAGGCTTTCTCAAGGAGAGGAGCATTCGAAATGAGACGCGTGCGATATAAGCTCGATCTTCGTCTGCCGGCGGCTCTGATCGGCGCGATTCTGCTCGGAGCGTGCAGCTGGAGTGGTGGTATCGCCCCTGTCGCAGCCAGCCGCAGCGACGAGAGCACCGCGTTGCGGAGGCCGGACGCTGACGCCTCCGCGCTCTATGTCGCAGATTCAGCCGGCGATAGGATTACGGCCTACGACTCGAGCGGCAAACTGACCCGGACCATCACGGCCGGCATCAACGGACCCTTTGGCGTGGCAGTCGACACCAGCGGCAAGATCTACGTCACAAACACTTTTCCGAGGCATTTTCATGGCAACGTGACCACGTACACGCCCGATGGAAAGCAAACCACTCCGACGATAACCGACGGGATAAGCAGTCCCTACGACGTCGTGGTGGACAAGAGCGGCAAGATCTACGTAACCAACCTTAACGACTACGTCGGCGACGGCTTCGTCACGACCTATGAACCCGATGGGAGCAGAACCAAGCCGACGATCACCTCCGGCATAGACGGTCCCGTGGGCCTGGCGGTCGATTCTAGCGGCAAGATCTACGTCACAAACGCCTACAATAATTCGGTGACGACCTACAAACCCGACGGGACGCAGACGACGCCGACGATTACCACGGGGCTCGACTTTCCGATAGGCATCGCGGTCGACGCAAACGGAAAGATCTACGTTGCAAACGGTTCGGGCGGCCCGCGCGGCTTGGGGTCTGTGACCACGTTCGCACCTGATGGGAAACAGACCACGCCGACGATCGGCGCCGGGATCGATAACGCCGAAGGCGCGGCGGTCGATTCGAATGGTACGATCTACGTCTCAAACCGGCACCTCCACGGTAAGGCCGATTTCGGCAACCTGACAACCTACACGCCCAACGGAAAACGCACGGCACTAACGATCACCAAGGGCATAGCCTGGCCGGCTCTTCTCACGTTTCGCTAAGAAAGGATCGCCATGAAACATTTGTGCTTCTTTCTTCCTGCAGTCACATTAGGGGCTCTCCTCGCCGCGTGCGGCGGCGTCCCGAGTACGACGGAACAGTTGAGACAGGCTGGCTCGCCGGGGATGCGCGCGTGCGCCGAACCCAGCTCGGCCAAATCTGAGTGCGAGGTTATCATCCAAAAAACCGGCGTTCAGGCAGATCTCGCAGGATGGGGTCCTTCTGACCTGCAGGCCGCGTACAATCTGCCCTCCTCGTCGAAAGGAAAAGGCCAGATCGTCGCGATCGTTGACGCCTACGACAACCCGAACGTCGCCTCGGATCTCGCCGCATATCGTTCGCACTTCGGCCTGCCGCCGGCAAAATTCACCAAATACAATCAGGAAGGTCAAACGAAGAACTATCCCAAGAGCTGCGCCGGGAATGACAACTGGTGCGTTGAGATTGATCTCGACGTCGAGATGGTATCCGCCGCTTGTCCGAACTGCACGATCTATCTCGTTGAGGCGAAGGATGGCGGAAATCTCGGGACCGCCGAAAAGGAAGCGGTGAAGCTCGGCGCACACATCGTCAGCAACAGTTGGGATTGCGCCGGGATCTGTAGGGGCTTGCAGCGCTACTTCGATACCTCGGACGTTGTGTATGTCGCCGCCGCCGGGGACGACTCCTACGGTTCGAATTCGCCGGCGAGGCTTCCAAACGTCGTTTCGGTCGGTGGAACCATTCTTGCGAAGCATGGATCGACGTACAAAGAGATCGTCTGGCCCTTCACCGGCGGCGGCTGTGCGAACCACACTACAAAGCCCTCGTGGCAGCACGATCCGGATTGCAAGTACCGGACACAAAACGACGTTGCAGCCGTTGCTTGGGACGTCGCGGAATACGATACGTATGATTCGTACACCGGCTGGGTCACGGTTGCAGGCACCAGCATCGCGACGCCGCTAATCGCCGCGACCTACGCCCTTGCCGGCAACGCGAGGTCGCAGCACGCCGCCAAAGAGCTTTGGACGCTAACGACGGAGCAGCGGAAGCATTTTTTGCACGCCATTACCGAGGGCAGCGACGGCGACTGCGGCGGAAGCTACCTTTGCGAGGCTGGAACCGGGCGGTACGGCACATACTCCGGCCCCGCCGGTTGGGGCACCCCCGACGGCATCGGCGCGTTCTAATGACGGACTAGGCGGATGGAGCGGCTCGACTCCTCGGCGCTTCGGTGGCGGCGCGGCCTCCTAACGGTCTGCGCGGTTGGGCTTCTCTTTTGGGCGTTATCTCTGTTTCAGGGGTGCATGTGGTTCGGGCGAGTGGGTTGGTGTATCAAACCGACTGCCGTTCCGTTCCACGACGCTGTGGGGGCCGTTCGCCCTGGCCTGCCCGCCGCAGAAGCCGGCATCAAAGATGGGGACATCTTCGATCTCCGTCGAGCATCCGTAACGGCGCGCTGGCGACTTCGAACGCGGTGGCTAGCCAATCAGTCGCTAACGTACGTGGTTCTCCGCGGCGCGAACCAGCAAATTGTAACTCTGAAGCCCAAGCACGACATATATTTAACGTCGGGCTGGTATGTCGGGGCACTCGGCGACCTCGGCGCGTTGGTCTTCGCCACGCTTATTGCTTGGCGGCGGCCGTGGCTCGTTGAGGCGCGCCTGCTTTGCCTCTTTTTGATCGCGCAGATGTTAGAGGACTATCTCGCGCCGACAGGCTGGGTCACGCCCTGGCCCGGCCTTGATTTTGGGGCGGTGATGGCGGGCCAGCTGGTCGGCGACCTCGCAGTCGCCTTTCTGATCGCCTACACGCTGTTGTTCGGTAGGCCGCTGTCAAGAACGCGAAAGGTGATCGCAGCCTTTGCGTTCGTTCTGCTCGGCTTTGACTTGCTGCTCAGTTGGGCAACCTACGCGGGCACTTGGACCGGCAGATTCGACCTTGTCAGCGGCCCGATTGGGGCAAGTGCGCTCCTGAACCCCTGGGAGCCGTTCGCCGAGAATCTCCTGGTGCCGATCGCCGTTGTGGCGGCCTTCGCTGCCACGCGTGGCCGCGAGCGTTCGGTGCTCGTCTGGACGACTGCAATGCTCGTTGTTATCAACCTTAAAGCCGCGGCGGAGAATATCATCCTGATCCTTCCAATGCCCGCTCCATCGTTACTCATCGACCTTCCCAATTCGATCGGCGATATCGCGCACTTTTTGACACCGTTTGCGATCGGCTATGCCGTCTTGAACCGGCGGCTGCTGGACATCGGGTTCATGCTCAATCAGGCAGCGGTCTTTTCAGGCGTCTCCCTGATCGTCGTCGGCCTCTTCACGCTGGGCGAATGGCTGATCGGCAGCTGGCTCGGCCGAATGAGCCACGCAACGAACCTTACGATTAGTGCGGCGCTGGTGCTCGTGCTTGGGTTTTCGGTGCGCACGATTCATTCGCGCGTCGAACGCGTGCTCGATCGAGTGTTTTTCCGCAAGCGGCACGAAGACGAAATGGCGATTCGCAACTTCGCGGAGCAGGCTGCCGACGCCGGCGACGCATCCGCGCTCGTTCGCGAGACGAGGGAGACGCTCGAGAGGCATGCCGATGCCGAATACGTGACACTCGCGATGGGCGATGGCAGCGGGCGCTATGGCAGTGTGAGCGAGAGCGATCCGGCCATCGTTGCGTTGCGCGGGCGGCACGCAGCGCTCGATCTCAAGACGCTTTCGACTCAACTGCAGGGCGAGTTTGCCTATCCGATGATCGCGCGCGGACAGCTCGTCGGTGCACTGGTGCTCGGCCCGAAACGCTCGGGCGATTCGTACGCGCCCGACGAATCGCATGCAATCATGCAACTCGCGCTCGCAGTTGGCGGCGCGCTGCGTATTCTCAACCTTGAGAAGCTCCTACAAGATCACCATTCACTGGCATGAGCGGGCGCTCGCTTGGCGTCCTGAAAGGCCCGAACTCCGCGTCTCGGTGGACAAGAACGGCAAGATCTACGTAACCAACTTCACACCACTCCAGCTACATGCTCCTAGCAGAATCGCGCCGATCGGGGCCGTTAGAAGACGCAGATCGAGCCCGTAACGCAAGGGTCTCATGGCGATTCCGGACCGCGGTCCAGCCCCATCCGGGCTGCCCGCGAAACTGTAAAGGACCAAGCGGTTTATGCATCCGGAACGCCGCAGAGGCAAATCGACCCGGACGTTCTGTGTGGCCTTTGGTTGGAACAAGGCAAAAAAAAGATGGTGGAGCTGTCGGGGTACTGCCCCCCGAGTCCAAGAAACCTAACCGGCGCGTTCTCCAGGCTCAGCTCCGAATTTGTCTTATTCGACCGTACGCCTCGAAGCGTGGCTTACCGGTCGCTGCAGATTCTTTATCTCGCACGAACGTCGAATCACGCGATCGTGCCAGCCCGAGTTTGTGACCGGAAGGCAGAGTGGTTCGGGCCGACTCTCTGCGTCCGGTGACTAGCCTAGATTAGGCAGCCAGTGCGTATTCGTGATTGGCAGTTATTGCCGTTGCGATCGTTTTAGGAGAGCTCGCAACTCCGCCTGCTAACGCCGACTGAAGCGTTCCTGTCGAACCTATTTCAGCCCCATGCTCGTCCCCCGAGGGGAGCCACATAGTATAACACGCCGGGGCAAGCCGAGGGTTTCTCGGAGCGCCCCGGTCGAAATGCCCTAGCGAGCGGGCTCGGTGGACTTGCTCCCCTGATGCATCAGCGTGGAGACAATCATCATGATGATGGCGCCGTAGAGGTTCGCCAGCCACGGATTGATGTCGCCGCTGTTCAAGTGCAGGAACGCCGCCGTGATCACAAAGAGCAGATAGTTGATTACGAACGAGAACAGGCCGAGTGTGATCAGCGTCAGCGGCAGCGAGATCAGCCGCAGGATGGGCCCAATAATCGCGTTGACCAGCCCGAAGACGACCGCGGCGATGACGGCTCCCCAAACGGAGATGATGTGAAAGCCCGGGACGTACTTGCAGATGAGATACAGGACGAGCGCGTTAACGATGAAGCGCAGAAGTAAGTTCATGTTCTGTTCCCTCCTTCGAGTGCTTGCTTAACCTTTGCGGCTAAGGAAGGGCTCATCCCTTTTACGGCCGCTATTTCGTCCAGTGCGGCTCGCCGAATTCCGGCCGGGGAGCCAAAGGCCGTCAGCAGCCGCTTCTTGCGCACCGGGCCGACGCCGTCGAGCGCGTCGAGCGCCGACCTCGTCATCGACTTGGCCCGCCGTTGCCGGTGGTAGGTCACGGCAAAGCGGTGCGCCTCGTCGCGAACTCGAGCGACGAGATGCAACGCCGCCGAGTTGGCCGGCAAGACGATGGGCTCGGACTGATTTGGAAGGTAAAGCCACTCGTGCTCTTTGGCCAGCCCAGCAAGCGGGAGGCCGGTCATATCGAGCTCCTCCAGCACCTCGACGACCGCGCTAAGCTGCCCCTTTCCGCCATCGATCAAGAGCAGGTCGGGCTTCTTATTGAACTTTTCCTTCTTTGCCAGCTCGCGCTCCACCGGCGTTTCGGTGTGATCGGTCTCGCGCCGCAGGTACCGCAACCGCCGGCGCAGCGTCTCCTGCATCATCGCGAAATCGTTCGGACCGCGATCGTACTGAATCTTGAACTTGCGGTACTCGCTCTTCTTCGGTCGCCCTTCGACGAAAACGACCATCGACGCGACGGGATTTGTCCCCTGGATGTTCGAGATGTCGTAACACTCGATCCGGTGAGGCGGCTCCGGAAGTTCGAGCGCGTCGGCGAGATCGGTTAGCGCCGTCGCGTGCGCCGTCTCCTGCACTTCCTGATGCGCCAGAAACGCTTTCAAATTCTGTTCGGCATTCTTCTGAACCAGGCGCATATATTCGCTGCGCGCGCCCCGCTGGGGGCGCAAGATTCGCACGCGCTGTCCCTTGATCGTCGAGAGCCAGGCTTCGATGGTCGCGCGCTCCTCGGGAAGCACGGCAACGAGCAGCTCCTTCGGCACCGCGGCCGCCTGTGCCGCACGCGAGCGGCGTTTCTCCGGCACGGGAGCTTGATTGTCGCGCGCGATGCGAACCAGCGACAGCGCAGTCTCGTCGGCGGTACTCGCCGTGCGCGCGGTGTAAAACTGCTTGAGGAACTCCCCCATCAGCACTCCGTCCGATTGTTCGTAGACGCCGTCGAGAATGAAATGCTCCTGCCCGATCAGCTTGCCGCCGCGCACGAGGAAGACTTGCATGCAAGCCTGTCCCTGAGCGCGCGCGACCGCGATCAGATCCATATCGAGGCGCGATTTCCATACGACCTTCTGCCCTTCGGTGACGCGCCGCACTTGAACGATGCGATCCCGAAGCCGAGCCGCCGCTTCGAAATTCAAGCGCTCGGCAGACTCCGTCATCTCGTGCTGCAGGCGCCGCAGCAGCGACTCTTGCTTGCCTTCCAGGAAGAGCACGACCTCGTCGATGGTGGCGTCGTACTCTTCTTCGGTCTGATAGCCGACGCAGGGCGCCAGGCAGCGGTGAATGTGGTACTGCAGGCACGGGCGCTTGCGGCGTCCATCGATCGGCTCGCGGCACGTGCGCAGCGGAAAGACGAGCCGCACCAGGTCGATCAGCTCGCGCAGACCGTGAGCGTTGGTATACGGGCCGAAATAGCGCGCGCCGTCGTTTCGTACCATCCGCGTGAAGACGACGCGAGGAAACGACTCGTTGGTTACCTTGAGATACGGGTAGCGCTTGTCGTCGCGAAGACGGACGTTGAATGGCGGCTGATGGCGCTTGATCAGATTGGCTTCAAGGATCAGCGCTTCGACTTCGTTGGTGACGACGATCGTTCGCACGTCGACGACTCGTTCCGCCATCGCAACCATCCGAGTCGTGTGCGCGGCGCCTTCTTGAAAATACGAGCGCACGCGATTTCGCAGGGAGATCGCTTTTCCGATGTACAGGATCTCGCCGCCGGCGCCGATCATCATATAAACGCCCGGCGCATCCGGGACCTGCGAAAGATCGGTAAGTAGCGTTACTGGCTCCTAGCGCGGAGCGAGCGCGAGCGCGCTCGCATGAGGACGATGCCGACGATAATTGCGACGACGACGAGGCCGAGGAAGGCGTAGGTGCCGCGATGCAGCAGCGGCAGCACCGAGGAAAGATGCGCCCCCAACGAGTTGCCCAGCAAGATCAAGATGCCGCAAAAAATCAGCGACCCGAGGAACGTCCAGAGGTAGAAATGCGCGAGATTCATTTCCGCCACGCCCGCAGCGACGGCAACGACACCGCGCAACACGGGCAGAAAGCGGCAGACGAAGATCGCAAAGGTTCCCCAGCGTTCGAAGAAGCGATGCACGACCATGAGCCGGTCGTGCGTGAAGTGCACGTACTTTCCATACCGTTCGATCAGCGGCACGCCGCCGAAGCGGCCGATTGCGTATCCCACCGAGCCGCCGGCTAGCTCGCCGGCGAGCGATATCGCGATCGTGAGCCAGAGGTTGCTCAAGTGCCCGGTCGCCGTCAGCGCACCGGCGACGGGCAGAACGATCTCCGTCCCGATCGGAACGCCGATATTTCCTAGCGCGAGCGCCGCAAATAGCCCAAAGTATCCGTAGGTATCTACGAGCCATAGAATCGCCTGCTGAAGGTGCTCCACGCCGTTCCCTTACTCTAGGGCCGGCGTTCTGTTTCGGGTCGCGGCCCGGCGCAGAATCTCGGCGGCCGAGCTGCCGCCCTCCAGCCGCAACGCTTCAAATAGGTCGAGCGGTCCGATCTCACGCTCGCCGGCTCGCTCTTGCGCCAGCGCGACGATCCGCCGGACGCGCGGGGTGATGAGAATGCCCTCCCAGAGCCGGTCGTCACCGGTGCCCAGCGCTCGCCGGACCTCGGCATGGACCTCCGGAACGTCGATGCCCTCCGCGTCGAGGGCTCGCAGGGTGGACGGATCGCGCTCCTCGAGCAAGGCGACCAGCAAATGATCGGCGCCCACGTAATAATGGCTGTGGTTTCGGCACTCTTGCTCGGCTACTCGAAGCACGCGCCGCGCCGCGGGGTCAAAGTTCGAGAACAAGCTGCCTTTCGTCCCTCGACGTAGGTTCATCCCGAGCGCATGTCATCCTGAGTGCTTCGACTCCGCTCAGCATAGGCTTCGTCGGAGGGCGAAGGGCTCGGGATGACAGGGCTAAAGTGGAAGATTTCGGGGCGACACGATTTGAACGTGCGACCTCTTCGTCCCGAACGAAGCGCTCTACCAAGCTGAGCCACGCCCCGATGAGCCTCGAAAGATTTTGCAGAGCCGTGCTCCCTTCCTTTACCCTGCGCTGCGGCCGGCCGCAACCAGGGTAAAGCCCGGGGGCCTCTGAAGGTGCTCTGTTGTTCATGAGATACCTCATCGTCGGGTGTGGGCGCGTCGGTTCTGCACTTGCAAAACTTCTCGATTCCGACGGGCACGAAGTGATCGTCGTCGACGAAAACGCCGCCGCCTTCAAACGCCTCGGGCAGAAATTCAAAGGCCACGTGGTGGTCGGCACGGGAATCGACTACGACGTCCTCAAGCGCGCTGGCGCCGCGACCGCCGACGGGTTTATCGCCGTCACCAACGGCGACAACCGCAACATCATGGCCGCGCTCATCGCACAGCGGATGTTTAAGATCAAAAGGATCGTGGCTCGGATCTACGACCCGCCGCGTGGTCAGATGTATCGCGAACTCGGCGTCCAAACGGTCTGCCCCACCACCGTCGGCGCCAAGCTGATCCGCGACGTTCTCATCGACGCCCCCTGGGAGAATCAAGCGTTCGATTTCGGCAAACTGACGTCGGTCGCTGCACTCGTCGGTCCGGCGGACGCCGGCAAACGCGTGGCGGAGATCGAGGAAGAAGGCAAGATCCGAATCGCCGCGGTACGGCGCGGAGCCCAGTCCGTCAGCGTCGCTTCGAGCGACTTCGTGCTTCAAGAGGGCGATGAAGTCAATGCGGTCGTCGCACCCGATGCAATCGGCGACTTCGCCCAGCGTTTTCGCAGCACGCCTCAGCCCGCGAAAGTGACGGCCTGAGCCTATGTTTATTCTGATCGTCGGCGGCGGCAAAGTCGGCTCCTACCTGACCCGCGCGCTGATCAACCAAGGCCACGAAGTCGTCGTCATCGAGAAGGTCGAGCGGAAGGCAAAGATGCTCGAGCGGCTGATCGACCGGCAAGTGACCGTCGTCGGCGACGGATGCGACCCGACGGTCCTCGATGCCGCGGGCGTCAGCCGCGCCGACGTCGTCGTCGCCGACACCGGTGACGACGAAGACAACCTGGTCGTCGTGCTTCTCTCGAAGAAAAAATCGAAGGCGCGCTGTATCGCCCGCGTCAACAATCCCGCGAACAAACTGATCTTCAACTCGATCGATACCGACGACCCCGTGATCGTCATCTCGTCAACGGAGCTAATTCTCGACGTGCTCAACGAGCACGTCAACGCCTCGAAGTACCGCTCGATGCTGGAGACGATGCATCTCTTCGGCAAGGGTGACATGCAGCTGGTTAAGGTCGCTATTCCCGAACGCTCCCCAGTCGACGGCAAGCGCCTCTCCGAGATCGACTTCCCGCACAACTCCGTAGTGGTCGCCGTCGACCGCCCGGAGAGCGACCTCGAGATCCCGACCGGCGACACGACGCTGCATGCCGGTGACGCCATGATCGTGATCGTCAAGAACGGCGCCGGAGAACGCATCCGCTCGATCCTCGGCGCGTAGGAGCAGGCGACTAAATATAGCCCTTCTTGACCGCGACGACGGCGGCTTGGGTGCGGTCGGATGCCGAGAGCTTCTCGAGAATATCGCGAATGTGGCCTTTGATCGTACCGAGCCCGAGGTGCAGGCTCTCGGCAATCTCCGCATTTGCACGCCCTTCCGCAATAGCGCGCAGAACTTCGGTCTCGCGCTGCGTCAGCGGCGAAGAGCGAGGACTTGCCGGGGTACCGGGCGAGAAACGCGAGAGCACGATATGGGCGATCTGCGGATCGAAGTACGCGCCGCCTTCGCTGGCGATGCGCACCGCCTCGACGATGCGTTCCGGCTCGGAACTTTTAAGGCAATAGGCGTCGGCGCCGGCGGCCAGTGCGGCCAACACTTCGTCCTCGAGATCGAGCATGGTAACGATCACGACGTGCGTTTGGGGCAGCTCGCTGCGCACACGCTTGGTCAGCGTCACTCCGTCGACCGCCGGAATGCCGATGTCAATCACGGCTACGTCCGGGCGCTCCCGAAGGATCGCTTCCCAACCCAGCAAACCATCGGCCGCCTCGGCAACGACGTCGAACGAGCCCTCGAGCGCCGTGTGCAATCCGGCGCGGGTCAGCGCGTGGTCCTCGACGATCGCGACTCGCGCGCGCGCATGCCCTTCCACCTCAATCCTCCAGCAGCGGGAGCTTCATCGTGAAGCTGCTGCCGCGCGGTGATCGCGGCGCATACTGGACGCTTCCGCCGTACTTTTCGGCAATCCGCCGCACGATGTAAAGGCCCAGGCTCGTTCCCGCACCCGAGTGCCCTCCGCCGAAACGCTGGAAGAGACCTTCGCGCCGCTCCTCGGGGACGCCATACCCGTCGTCTTCCACCGCGATTGCAATCCACCGCGCGCTGCGGCTGCCCGAAACGCTCACGTGCCCGCCGCGCGGGGTTGCATCGATCGCGTTGGCCAGCAGGTTCGTGATCGCGCGCCGAATCTCGTGCGGGTCGCCCATCGTCGGTAACGGCTCCGTACTGCCGGCTTGCATTTCGACTCCTTTGATCTCGGCCACTGGCGCGAGTTCGGCAACGATCCGCTCGATCAACCGATCGCAGAAGATGCGCTCCCGGACGGTCGAGGTTTCGCCGGCTTCGTATCTAGCGACCAGCAACAGCGTTTCGACGATCCGGCGCTGATCGTCGTTCGCTCCCAGCGCGGTTCGCAAAATGGTGCGGTATCGTTCGGGCAGTTCACCGTACGCGCCCGACAGTGCCTGAGTCATCGTGACGTGCGCGGCCGAAAGCGGCGTGCGCAGATCGTGTGCCAGCGCGTAGACGATGTCGCGGATCACGTCGCCGCGGTCGGCCAGCTCGTCTTTTTGCCGGGCAATCTCGTCGTTGCGCTCGCCGAGCTGGGTAAACAGCCACGCCTGTTCGAGCGCCATTGCGGCCTGTCCGGCAAAGGCGCGAAGCGTCGCGGGCGCATCGGCTGCGAACGGCTTGCCGGCGCCGGCGCACTCTATCAGCACGTATTCGGAGGATCCCTGGGCCGAAATTGCCGCAACGAGCGCCTCCGACGCTCCCAGCGCGTCGAGCGTGAGCCGGCCCAGAACGTCGTTTGCGGTGACGGAGACCACATCGTCGGCATCGGCGGCGCGGGCCGCCAGCGAAGCAATCTCGGTCGAGAGCGGCCGGCGCTCGACCGAGATATCCCCGTCCCCTCGAGCGTATGAAAGCGTGAGCGGCGCTCCAAACGGCGTCTCCCGCAGGATCAAAATCGCTTTCTCCGCGCCCAGCAGGGCGACCGATTCGCGCGCGACGGCGCGCTGCACCAGCGCGACGTTGAGCGTTTCCCGTACGCGGCCGATCGCCACGCGCAGCGCTTTCTCGACGTCGATCTGGCGCATCCGCCCCGTCGAGACGCCGGCCTCCCGAGCGAACTCTTGGGTCTTGATGCTCAGGTAACCGACGAGCACGTACGAGGCGGCCAAGAGTAATCGATCGCCGACCGCGATGCCGTCCCAATGGTGGCCTGCGACGACGCCGTTGTAGTATCCGGCGGCCGCGTTTGCTAGCTCTGCCGTAATGACCAAGTTCGTCGTCAGCCGGCTCCGAAGCGCCAGACTGCTGAGTGCGATTGGGCCGTTGAATAAGATCGCCGCGATAAAAAGCTGTGGAGTAAAGAGATCGATAATCCACGCGGCGATCAGTAAGCCGTAGCAGAGTATGGCCACTGCGCGCGTTTTCGGGCCGAGTGGCGGGGGCGCCTTGCCACAGCGCGAAGCCCTGCGGCGATGGATCGCACGGCAAAGGCCGAGGAGCTGCTACGCGAACTCGGCGGCCGCGCGCGGCTCGTCGTCTACGTCGGCGGTGCGCCCGGATCGGGCAAAACGCGGCGGCTCTTGGAGGACGCTCGACGCCTCGCGGCCGACGGCAAGCGCGTCGTCATTGGCTGGGTCGAGACAAAGGGGCGCCCCGACTTGGAACGCCTGGCCGAGACTCTGCCTCGCGTGCCGCCGCGCCACGTCACGATCGGCGACGCAACCTTCGAGGATTTCGACTACGAGGGAGCCCTGCGCGAGAAGCCGGACATCGTCGTGCTCGACGAGCTCGCGCACGACAATCTCGGCGATGCCGCGCATGCCAAGCGCTGGCAAGACGCGCTGGCCCTCAAACGGCATGGGATCGGCGTCGTCGCCGCCTTCAACATCGCACACCTTGAAACCGTAGCCCCGACGGCCGAAGCGCTACTTGGTTATCCCGTCCGTGAAATCGTTCCGCTGTCGTTTCTGCAGGCGGCCGACGAGGTCGTCGCGCTCGACGTCTCGCCGCGGCTGCTGCAGAGCCGCGTTCGCGCGGGCAAGATCGTCAACGAGCAGGACATCGAGCGCGCGCTCAACGGAGCCTTCAAAGAAACGACGCTCCATATGTTGCGCGAACTGCTCCTGCGCACCGTCGACAACCTCACGCTTCCGGTCGTGCAAGCCGGCCGCACGTCGATGGCCGCCGCATTCGTCTATCCGAACTTCGATGCAACGGCCTTTCTGCGGCGCACCGCGGCGATCGCGGAAGGCCTCGATCTTCGGCTGGAAGTCATTCCCGCGCCCGGCGTGGACCGCGCCGCGCTCGAACCCGTCGCGCGCGAACTTGGGGGCGAGGTGCTGCACGAGGCCATCGATCCGGCCGCCCCTTCGGGTCAGCAGTTACGCGCCGCACTGGTCGCCCTGCCGCACGGGCGAATCGCGACGAAGCTCGCGAACGCGCCGCTTCCGTACGACCTCTTCATCGTCGGCGTCGGCCAGACGTACGTCGGCGCCAATCCCGCACCCTCACCCTACTCGCAGACCGCCGGCGACCGCCTGCGCGTCGGTTACGGAAAGCTCACCGTTTATATCGGCGCGGCCGCGGGTGCCGGAAAAACGTACGCGATGCTCGACCGCGCTCATCAGCTTGCGGCCGACGGCACCGACGTCGTCGTCGGATTCGTCGAAACGCACGGCCGCAAGGAGACCGCGGCGCTCCTCGACGGGCTTGAAATCCTTCCGGAAAAGATCGTGAACGAAAACGGCATTACGTACCGCGAGCTCGACCGCAACGCCGTAATCGCCCGCAAGCCGCAAGTTGCGCTCATCGACGAGCTCGCCCACACCAACGCTCCGGGGTCGATCGCGCCGAAACGCTTTCACGACGTTCTCGCCGTGCTGCGCGCCGGCATCGACGTCATGACCACACTCAACATCCAACACCTCGAAGGCCTGGGAGATACGGTCCTGCGCTTGACTGGAACCGTCGTGCGCGAGACCTTGCCCGACGGAATCCTCGCGCTCGCCGACGACGTTATCCTAGTGGACGTCACGCCGGATACGCTGCGTCAGCGGCTGCGCGAGGGCAAAATCTATCCGCTCGACCGTTGCGAAGCGGCGCTCGCCAACTTCTTCCGCACCGAGAATCTCTTTGCGCTTCGCGAGCTTGCGTTGCGCGAGGCTCTGCGCGCGCGCCACCGCGAACGCATCACCTCGCCATTCGACCGGATTCTGCTCTCGATCGGGTCGCGCGCGACCGATTCGCCGATGATCGCTCGCGCGGGACGCATCGCCGCGCGTCTCGCGATCGAGTTTGCCATCGCTCACGTCGTGGCTCCGAACCAACGCGTCGACAAGTCCGTCGTCGACGCTCTGCGCGCCGAGGCCCGCAAAACCAACGTCGAATGGATCGACGAAGTCGCCGAAGACGTGCCGAAGCGACTCATCGAGATCGCTCGCGCGCGACCGCAAACGACGGTAGCATTGGCCGGAACCCTACGGCCGCGCCGCTTCCTAGGTCGCCCATCATTCGCCCGCCGTCTACTCGACGCCGGCGCCCGCGAGCTCCTGGTCCTCCTACCGCCCCGCCTGTCATAAGGCCACCAATGTCACCCTAAGCGGAGCGCCGAAGGCCCGTAGTAATGTCATCCTGAGCGCAGTCGAAGGACGACATTACTGCGGGCCTTTGGCCCTCGGCTCAGATGACGGTCTGCTATTTCGACGCGTCCAGCGCTAGGTTTAGTTCGAGGACGTTGACTCGCGGTTCGCCTAGGAAACCGAAGGTGCGGCCCTCGGTGTGTTGCGCGATTAAGGCGTTGACCGTTGCGATCGGCATGCCGCGCGCCTTTGCGACGCGTGGCGCCTCCCAGTAGGCTGACTCGGGGCTGATATCCGGATCGATGCCGCTGCCGCTCGAGGTCACGAGGTCGATCGGCGGAGGGCCGCTCGCATCGGGATTCTCCTTCTCGAGCTGCGCGATCGTCGCTTTCGTCGAGGCGATCAGCTTCTTCGAGGTCGGGCCGAGGTTCGTTCCGCCGGTCTGCGTCGGATCGTAGCCTTTGCCGGCGGCCGAGGGCCGGCCGTGAAAATACTTCGGCTCCGTCCAGAGCTGCCCGACGATCGCCGATCCGACGACTTTCCCGTTCACCGTAACGAGCGAGCCGTTGGCCTGCCGTGGGAAGAGCGCTTGCGCGACGCCCGTCATCGCCAACGGGTAGACGATTCCGAGCAAGACGATCGAGACGATCGTAATGCGAACCGAAGTGCCCAGATGCTTGATCATTCCTTCGTCTTTCTAGGTGAGATGGAGCGCCGCCAAGGCCATATCGATCAGCTTGATGCCGATGAAGGGCACGATGATGCCGCCGACGCCGTAGAGCATGACGTTCTCGAAGAGAACCCGGTTCGCGCCCTTGGGCTCGTAGCGGACGCCGCGGAGGGCTAGCGGAATCAGCGCGACGATGATCAGGGCGTTAAAGATCACGGCGGAAAGGATCGCGCTCTGGGGCGTCGTCAAGCGCATGACGTTGAGAATCCCCATCGCCGGATAGGCGATCGAAAACATTGCGGGCAGAATCGCAAAGTATTTCGCGACGTCGTTGGCAATCGAAAAGGTCGTCAACGAGCCGCGCGTCATCAGCAGTTGCTTGCCGATCTCGACGATTTCGATGAGTTTGGTCGGATCGGAATCGAGATCGACCATGTTCGCGGCCTCTTTAGCCGCCTGGGTCCCCGAGTTCATCGCAACGCCGACGTCGGACTGCGCGAGCGCCGGCGCATCGTTCGTACCGTCGCCGGTCATCGCGACGAGCCGCCCGGAGACCTGTTCGCGTTTGATCAAATCCATCTTCGTCTCCGGCGTTGCCTCGGCGAGAAAATCGTCGACGCCGGCTTCCTTCGCAATCGTCGCGGCCGTCAACGGATTGTCGCCGGTGATCATCACCGTGCGAATTCCCATCGCGCGCAACCGATCGAACCGCTCGGCCATGTTCGGTTTGAGGATGTCTTTGAGGTAGATCACCCCGATTACGACCGTGTTGCGGGCGAGCAAGAGCGGCGTGCCGCCGCTGCGCGCGATGCGCTCGATCTGCGGTGAAAGATCGGCGGACGGAGTACCGCCCTGTTCGGCAATCCAGGCCAGTACCGAGTCCGGCGCGCCCTTTCGGATCTTCGCTCCGTCGGCAAGGTCGAGGCCGCTCATCCTCGTGTAGGCGCTGAAGGGCACGAAGACGGAGTTTGGCGGCGCATCGCCATCGGATGCTCCGGCCTGTTGCGCGAGTGCGACGATCGAGCGGCCTTCAGGCGTCTCGTCGGCGAGCGAGGAGAGGTACGCGATGCGCGCCGCGTCCTTGGCGTCGATCCCGGCCGCGGTGATGATTTCGACGGCTTGGCGATTGCCAAGTGTAATCGTGCCCGTCTTGTCGAGCAGCAGCGTATCGACATCGCCCGCGGCTTCGACCGCGCGTCCGCTCATCGCCAAGACGTTGCGCTGCATGACGCGGTCCATTCCGGCGATGCCGATCGCCGACAGCAAACCGCCGATCGTCGTCGGAATGAGGCAGACGAGTAATGCGATCAGGACCGTAACGCTTTGCAGTTTGCCGGCATAGGCCGAAAACGGCGCGAGCGTCGCGACCGCGATCAGGAAGATGATGGTTAGTCCGGAGAGCAAGATCGAAAGCGCGATCTCGTTGGGCGTCTTCTGGCGCGCAGCCCCTTCCACTAAACCAATCATGCGGTCGAGGAAGCTTTCGCCGGGGTTGGCCGTCACCGCAACGACGATGCGATCGGAGAGCACGCGCGTTCCCCCGGTTACCGCACTGCGGTCGCCGCCCGACTCGCGAATGACGGGCGCCGATTCGCCGGTGATGGCCGACTCGTCGACCGTCGCGGCGCCTTCGAGCACTTCGCCGTCTGCCGGGACGATCTCACCCGTCTCCACGACAAAGCGGTCGCCCTTTCGCAACGAGGTGCTCGTGACGCGCTCCTCGCTGCCGTCATCGCGTAACAGGCGCGCGTAGGTATCAGACTTCGTCTTGCGCAGCGCCTCGGCTTGAGCTTTGCCGCGCCCTTCGGCAACCGCCTCGGCGAAGTTCGCGAAGAGCACCGTGAACCAGAGCCAGGCTGCGATCGCGAAGTCGAAACCCGACATTCCGGTGTGCTTCACGAGGTCGCGCGCGAAGAAGAGCGAGGTCGCCGCCGCACCGACCTCGACGACGAACATCACCGGATTGCGGGCCTGCCAGCGCGGGTCCAGCTTCTTAAAAGAATCGCCCACGGCTCGCGCGAGGATCGCGCGATCGAAGAGCGAGCGGGCCTTCGGACGGCGCTCCAAGCGCCTCTGGCTGAGCATCAGAACGTCTTCCCTTGGAGAACGAGCAGGTGTTCCACAATCGGACCCAGCGAGTCGGCCGGAAGAAATGTCAGCGCTCCGACGATCACGATGACGCCGATGAGCAGCGCAACGAAGATCGGCGAATGCGTGGTGAACGTCCCCGAGCTTTCCGGAACCGATTTTTTTCCGGCCAGCGCACCGGCCAGCGCGAGTGCGGGCACCGCGACGGCAAAGCGCCCGAAAAACATGTTGACCCCCGTCAGGAGATTATAGAAAAGGTTCGGGCTAAGGCCCGCGAACGCCGAGCCGTTGTTGGCGTTGGTCGAGGTGAACGCGTAAAGGATCTCGGAAAAGCCGTGCGGTCCGGTGTTGTTGAGCGTCGCCAGCCCGGCGGGAAGCACGGCGGCGATTGCCGTCGGCACCAAACAGAGGACCGGCGTCACGAGGGCCGCCAAGATCGCGAACTGCACCTCGCGGCGCTCGATCTTCTTTCCGAGGTACTCGGGCGTCCGGCCGACCATGAGGCCGGCGATAAAGACCGTCAACACGACGAAGACGACCATCCCGTACAACCCGCTGCCAACGCCCCCGAAGACGATCTCGCCCAACTGCATGTCAACCAGCGGCACCAGGCCTCCCAGCGGCATGAACGAGTCGTGCATCGAGTTGACCGCGCCGCAGGACGTGTCGGTCGTCACCGTCGCAAAAAGCGCCGATCCCGAAACGCCAAAACGGCACTCCTTTCCCTCCATGTTGCCGCCGGCTACGCCGAGGTGCTGCACGATCGGGTTTCCGCCGGCCTCGGCCCAATAGGCCAGGGTAAATCCGGCGAAAAACAGGATCGCCATCGCGGTAAAGATCGCCCAGCCCTGGCGCGTATCTTTCACCATCTTGCCGTACGTGTACGTCAGCCCGGCGCCCAGGGCGAAAATCAAAAGCAGTTCGATCAGGTTGGTGAAGGGCGTCGGGTTTTCGTTGGGTGAAGCCGAGTTGGCGTTGACGAATCCGCCGCCGTTGGTACCGAGTTCTTTGATGACTTCTTGCGAGGCCATCGGGCCGCCGGTGATGGACTGCGAGAAACCTTCGACCGACTTCACCGCCTGATAGGCATGCAAGTTCTGAGGGATTCCCGCGGAGACGAACAAGAGTCCGACGACGATCGAGATCGGCAGCAGTACGTAAAGCGAGCAGCGCGTCAGATCGACCCAGAAGTTTCCCAGCGTCTTCTTGTTGGTGCGCACCAAGCCGCGCACGACCGCGATCGCGATCGCGATACCGGCCGCTGCCGAGACGAAGTTGTGCCAAGCCAAGCCGGCCATCTGCGAGAGGTAGCTCATCGCAGTCTCGCCGGAGTAGAACTGCCAGTTGGTGTTGGTCGTAAAGCTAACCGCCGTGTTCCAAGCGAGATCCGGCGTCATGTTGTCGATGTGCTGCGGATTGAACGGGAGCCATTTCTGCGTACGCAGCAGCACGTAGAGATATGCGAGGCCGACGAGCGAGAAGGCGAGCAGCGAGAGCGCATAGGCGTACCACGTCATCTCCTCGTCTTCTCGAACCCCGCAAAGACGGTAGATGAGCTTTTCGAGGGGCGCAAAGACGGGCGTTAGCCAGGTGCGTTCGCCCTCGAAAACGCGCGCCATATACGTCCCAAGCGGCTTCGTGACCGCCAGAACGAGCAGAAAGAAGATAATGGCCTGCAGCCATCCGATCGCCGTCATCGCCTCTTCCTAGAACTTTTCGGGGCGGAGCATCGCGAAGACGAGGTACGCCAGCCCTGCGATGGTCAGGATGAGCCCCAAGACGTCATCGAACTGCATTGCCTATACTTTCTCGCAGCCGATCACGTAAAGGTCCAAAAGCGCGAAGCAGACGATCGATAGAGCGACGATCCCGATTTCCAGCAGCATCTCATCTCTAGGATACGCCTACCGGCGGCCAACGCCAGCCGCCAAACGGATGATCCATTCGGACTATCCAAACGGACCCGCCCGAATGGCGGATGGTGCGCAAGACTTTGGACGCTTATAATCCGCGCTGATGCATGCAGTGCTGCTCTCCCTCGTCACCCTCATCGGAACCGCTGCATCCCCGGCACCATCGCCGGCGCCCACGCCGAACGCCCCAAGCGACCCCTGCGGATCGATTCTCTCGATCGTGACCAGGCCGACCGTGACCACGTCGGTTTGTACCGTGCGGCGCCATAACGTTCTTCTCGAGAGCGGCTATACGAATACGCAAACGACTGGCGCCGGCGGAGGTAGTACCGTCGCATATCCGCAGGCGTACTTACGCTTCGGAACGTCCGATCCTCATCTCGAGTTCGACGTAACGCCGCCAAGTGCGAACGCTTCGTCGGTCGGGAACGCTGCGGCCGGCGGCACGAGCGACGTCGGGTTAGGCGCCAAGTATGAGTTGGGTTACGGCGCGAGGTGGCTGTACGGTGTCAACGCCGCAGTTACATATCCCACGGGCTCGCGAGCGTTTTCCGCTGGAGCCGCTCAGTACATCGGGAACCTGAACTGGAGCTACACCGTGAACCAGGTCATCGGGCTCTCGGGAACGGTGGGCTTCAATTCGCTCTCGGGCTTGAGCTCCGCGAATTCTCCGCAGTCTTATTTCGCGTTTATTCCGAGCGTCGTGGCTTCGGCGTCGCTGCCCGGCCCCTCGGAGTTCTACGTTGAGTACACTTATTTCAGTCAGGCCGGCGTCGGATTGGGCGGCAAGAGTCTGATCGATTCCGCATTCTTACGCGATTTCGGAAATCGCGTTCAGCTCGATATCGAGTATGGTTTTTCGCCGACCCTGCTCGGGGGTCAGAGGCAGCACTACCTCGGCGGCGGCGCCTCAATCATGTTCTAGAATCCGCTCGGACAGGCTTCTTTCACCATAGCCAAGTAGCTCACGGGGATGACCGCCGCGTGCCTCTTTAGGCTTGCCGCCGTTGCCGCGGCCTTCGCGCTGGGCGGCGCCGTCGCCACGGCCCAGACGCCCCCGCCCGCCGTGATCCAGCCCTCTCCGTCGCCGACTCCCGGCATCAGCGACCCGTGCGGCTCGATCCTGTCGATCGTAAACCGGCCGACGGTAACGACCGGCGCGTGCACGGTGCGCACCGGAGGCTTCGATCTGGAAGATGGTTACACGAACACGACAATCACCGGCGCGGGCGGCGGCAGCAGCGTGAACTATCCGCAAACGCTCATCCGCATCGGCACGGCCGATCCGCACTTCGACCTGGAGTTCGGTCCGCCGAGCCTGCAAACGTCGACGGCCGGCGAGGCGAGGGTGAGCGGGAGCGGCGACGTCAATTTGGGCGCCAAGTACGAGCTCGGATATAGCACTCGCTGGCTGTACGGCGTCAACGGCGTGATAACGTTTCCCACGGGGTCGCAAGCCTTTACCGCCGGCGGCACGCAGTACACGGGCAATTTCAATTGGGGTTATACGGTGAGTTCGATTATCGGACTCGACGGAAGCCTGAGCTTCAATTCGTTCTCCGGCTTCGCCTCCGCGCACAACGCTCAGTCCTATTTTGCCTTCGTGCCCAGCCTCGAGGTCACGGCGTCGCTGCCCGGACCTTCGGAGTTCTTCGGCGAGTACGCCTACTTCAGCCAAGCAGGTGTCGGGCTCGGCGGCAAAAGCCTCATCGACTTCGGGTACGTCCGCGACGTTGGAGCGCACGCACAGTTCGACGTTGAGTACGGCTTCTCACCGACGCTGCTGGCCGGGCAGAAGGAGCATTACCTCGGGGCCGGCGCTTCGTTCATGTTCTAAAGGCAACGCCCTTTACGGATTTCCGTAGTTGAGGATTGCGTCCATTCCGAAAGTGTTCTGATATGACTTTGTTCCGTTGTCATAGGGAGTAATGCCCGGCCGAAATGCCTTTTCGGTCCGAATCTCCGGCCGAATCATGAGCACGTCTGAAAAACGGTGTGTAACCCCCAGCGTCAGGCTGCCGTAGGCCGTCGGGAACCCCGACCGCTCGCCGCGCGGATCGTTGATGTAATCGGTCCGGAACGATACGAAATCGTGCTTTGAAAATATGTACTCGAGGTAGTCGACAAAACCGGTCGCAGTCGAGAGTCCTGGAAGAAAGGCTCCGATGCCGCCGCCGGCTCCTAGATAGAGTGGACCTCCCGTGGCGACATTGTAGTTATTGACCGTGCCGCCGACGTAGGCGTTGTATTCGTACAAGTAGTACGCCTCGAACTGATTCTGAAATCCGGAGTTAAAAACGTGCGTCCACGTGATGTTTTGCTGTTGGAGGTTATCGTGCCCCCAGATCATCGCTTTGACCTGTCCGGTCACCGGGTCGAAGTACGTTCCCTTGGTATACGTCGTAAAATTCTGACCGTTGCGCGAACCCAGGCTGATCGAATTGATGCCGAAGAGCACCGAGTTGCGATTGGAGTGCGACACGTACCTCGCCAGCATCATGCCCGTTGGAAAATGGGCCGACCCGTCCCACGGCGCGATGTCTTCGCCCGCGTCTAAGGCGTACTCAATCGTCCAATAGTTGCTAAGCTTGGTCGCGGCGAGGGCTCCCGTCTGCGTATACGAGTCGAAATCGAACATCAGCGAGTGCGTATAGAGAAAGTTATTCGGCGCCAGTTGCGCCTCGATGTCCGGCGGTGAGATGTAGCGCCCGATCTCGACGGTCGTTCCCTGGCCCATCTTCGGAAAGTACAGAATCCCATAGGCCTCGACCGGGTCGAATCCGTTGGTTTGGTTGCGCAGCAGTAGCTGATTGCTCAGGACGCCTTGCTGCGTCGTCCAACGGTAATCCACGCCGTACAGGCCCGTGACCCGAAAACCCCAATCGTCGTGATCGGTCTGCACCGTATCGGGCTGCAGTTCGAAACGCTGAACCGCCTGGTCCATTTGGACCCGGTTCGGAACGTCGTCGTAGGTAAGCGGATAGTTCGAATACTTCGACGTGCTCAATTCGACGCCGGGATCCAGCCAGCCATAGGCGCGTACGCCGGGATCGGTTGGAACGCCAATCGTCGGCCCGTTGAATTCGGCGCCGCCGCCTCCAGTGAAGAGGGGATCGAGCGGTGCCGGAAGCGCACGGCGAAGCTCCGGCGAGCTCGAGGGTGCCGGACTGGCGACGATGAGCGGCGCAGCCGAAGGCGGTGTGGCCTGCGCGTCCGCCGGGAGAGCCCCGAGGCCCGACACGGCGAACGCGCAGAACGGTAGAACGAGTAACCATGAGCGATTCCACATACTGCCTACAGATTACGCCGCACAATCTCATGAACGCCAGCCGTCGAACGGATGATCCGTTCGGACCGAAGGGGTGACCGTCGCGACCTCCAAAGGGTTATCCCGTGCTGACGGCATTCGGGGCTGGTGCGGTAGCGCTGATGATGCTCTGCTATGCGTTGGAGCAGCGAGGCGTGATCTTTACACTTCTCTTCGCTCTTGCCTGTTTCGCAGCGTCGGCCTATGGATGGCTTGCCGGAACGTGGCCGTTCGGCGTCGTCGAGTTTTTGTGGGGCTGCGTAGCGCTGCGGAAATGGCTCGTTCGCCGCGCGAACGCCTAGGAGGGTGCCGGAGCAGCCGAAGGCGCCGGCCACGTGGTACCGTCCGAGAAACCGACGTAATCGACGCGGCAACTGCTCGGCGCTGGACCGCGATACGGCACATCGAAAAAGCCGTCGAAAGTGTGATCGATCCGAACGTTTTGGATAAACGTTCCCCGATCGGTAATTTGCTCGGTAAGGCCTGCGTAGACGACCGTGAAACCAACGACGTTTGCTGCCGTCGATCGCCGGTTTGTGAACGAGAGCACGATCGGTTTGTAGGCCGACACGAAGGCTCGGTTTCCGACGATGCGGCACTGATCGATATCTACCGGGGCCGGCGAACTCGCCGCCTTTGCCGCGGCCGGCTGCAGCAGCAAAGCGCAACCAGTTGCCAGCACGAACCCGGCGATGCGAGCCCGATAACTCCGACTTCCAGCCATGGTGTACGCGTATAGCGTACGCCGCTCTTCGCGCCGGCGGCAGCCTCCGAACGGATGATCCGTTAGGCTACTGCCCGACCGCCGAGTTTTATCATATAATTGCGGCGCATGCCCTGGTTGAACGCGGCCGTCTTCCTAGCAGTGCTCCTGCTCGCAGCGTCGCCGCTAGCGCGCTACATGCAGGCGGTCTTCGAAGGGCGGATTCGCTGGAAAGGCGAAGCGGCGATCTACCGCTGGTGCGGCATCGATGCGGCACGCGAGATGGGTTGGCCCGAATACACCTTCGCAGCGCTGGCGCTCTCGCTCGTTGCCACCCTCGCCGCATATGCAATCATGCGAACGCAACAGTGGCATGGGCACTTTTTCAACCCACAAGGCTTCCCCAACGTCGATCCGTGGATCGCGTGGAACACGGCCGTAAGCTTCGTCACCACGACGGATTGGCAGTTCTACTCCGGCGAGAACACGATGAGCTATCTCTCGCAGATGGCCGGGCTGGCGTGGCTGAACTTTGTCGCCGGCGCCATCGGCCTGGCGGCGGGAGTCGCCGTCATCCGCGGCTTCGCGAGAAAGGGCTCAAGAACGCTGGGCAACTTCTGGGTCGACTGCGTACGCAGCCTTCTTTACGTACTCCTGCCGCTCTGCGTTCTCTTCGCGCTGCTCTTTGAAGCGCAAGGCATTCCACAGAACTTCTCGCACTACGTTGCCGCGACGAACGCTCAAGGGTTCGGACAAAGCATCACGGGCGGTCCGATTGCCTCGCAGGAAGCGCCCAAACTGCTGGGCGGAAACGGCGGCGGCTTCGTCGGGGCGAACTCGGCTTCGCCCAACGAAAATCCAACCGGCATTACGAACTTACTCGAGCTGCTCGCCATCTGGCTGATTCCCGCGGCGTTTCCGCTGCTCTTTGGCAGAATGATCGGTAACCAGCGCGCGGGACAAGCGCTGCTGATCGCGATGCTGGTTCTCGGCGTCGGCTCCTTTGCTGGAGCGCAGTTGGCCGAGCGGGCCGGGAACCCGATCGTGCATGCCATGGGGGTGCATGGCGGAAACATGGAAGGCAAAGAGGTTCGCTTCGGCGTCGCAAATGCGGGCCTCTCGCTCGCGGTCGCAACCGATTCGGGGACCGGTTCTTCAAACTTCGCCTACGATTCGCTCACGCCGCTCGGTGGTTTTTTCGCACTGCTCAATCTGGAACTTGCGGAGATCATCTTTGGCGGTGTGGGCAGCGGACTTTACGGCATGCTCGTCTTCGCCGTCGTCACGGTATTCTTGGCGGGTTTGATGGTCGGGCGGACGCCCGAGTATCTCGGAAAGAGAATCGAGCGGAAAGAGGTGCAGTATGCAATGCTCGCGGTGCTCATCTTCCCTTGCATCATTCTCCTCGCGACGGCGATCGCGGCCGGCATCCCTGCGGGGCGGACAACCCTGGAAAACGCGGGCCCGCATGGCTTCACCGAGATACTGTACGCATTTGCCTCCGGAGCCGCGAACAACGGCTCCGCATTTGCCGGCCTTGGGCCGAATACGTTCTACGACGTAGCGACCGGCTTGGTTATGCTCGGAGGGCGTTTCCTGGTGATGATCCCGACGTTGGCGCTCGCGTCGTGCCTGGCGGCGCGGCCGACGAACGACCTCGCACACGCGGGCACCTTCCGCACCGACAACGCGCTCTTCATCGGGCTCCTCATCGGTGTCATCCTGCTGGTCGGCGCGCTAACGTTCTTGCCGGCCGACTTGCTCGGGCCGATCGTCGAGCACTTCGAACTGCAGAAGCACGTCGTGTATTAGGCCGCCGGTCTAAGCGTTTGCACCAACGCCCTCGGCGGATGCCGCCGCCTGGGCTCGAAACTGACCGAGCGGCACTGAGAAAAGGACCACGTCGAAGGGTTCCATTTCTTCGAAAGTGTGGATCAATTGGAGTTCGTTCCTCCGCCAAACGCAGAGCGCCGTGCATTCGCGGGCCGGCGGCCGCTCGGGAACCTCTCCTTGCACGCGTTGCCCGATGGTATGGTCGTCTCCACCGTATTTCAGGCGCCCCCGCGTGCCCGGAAAGCGCGCCAGGCCAGCGAAGACCGGCGCGCTGAGCGCCGTGGGCGAAAACGTCGAGATCCCTAGCAGTTGAGCTGTAGCGTGCGCGAAACGTGGTTCTTCCATGCGCACGACCAACGGAATTCCGGGTGCGCGTGCGCGGGCGCCCAACGCGATCTCGAGGTTGGCTGTGTCGGAATCGGTGAGTGTCAAGGCCGCCGTCGCGTGGGTGATGTCGCAGAGGTCCAGCGCCCCGTCGCCGAGAGCATCGCCGGTGAGCAACACGACATTACGCTCGCGGGCGCGCCGCACGAGATCCGGCCCGGGCTGCGGCTCGATTATGACGACCTTCTTGCCGGCGGCGGTGAGCAAATTTACGACCGCCGTACCAACCTTTCCGGCACCGCAGACTACGACGTGGTCGCGTGCGCGGATGCGCCGCAACCCCTGCATTGCAATCCATTGGGCGCGTGTCAGCGCGGAACTAACATATCCGATGAAGATGCTGGTAAAGACGATGCCGCCGAGCATAGCAACGATTGCGCCGGCCGTGATAAGCGGGCCGCGTCGCGTTACGGCGACCTCGCCAAAGCCCACGTTCGTCATTGTTTCGACGACGTAAAATGCTGCAGCCGTCCACGTCTTGCCGAGCGAGAAGTGAAAGAAACAATACGACAGCGTGAAAAAGCCCGCTGCCATGACGGCGAGGAGGCGCAGAATCGGGTTGATCCGGCTATAGGCTCCCAGCACGTCGCGAATGCCGAACGACGGTCGCGGTCTATGCGTGTCTGCGTCCCGGTCACTGCGGGTACGCCGAGCCGTAACTTCTCGGCGCTCGACGATGCATCCGAATAACGTGATACGCTCGCCGGAGCTGATGAAGGAACTGGCCGGGGGATCCTCGTGGGCCCCGAGCGCGACGATCCGTGCGCGCAAATGTTTTTCTGCCTCGGATACAGTCAGACCGTCGACACCGAGAGCGCTCGCGCTGTGTTGGGTGAAGCCGACCAGGGGACCCTCGTTCTCCGGGAACCTAATTGCATAAAGGCACCCATTGTCGAGCGCACCGCCTGCATACGTCTGCGCAGCGTGAACCGAGGGGGACAGCACGGTACAATCGGCAAGGTTCCGCTCGAGCTTGCGCCCCAAGACGGTGTCGAACTGGCGTAGGACGAGCCGAATGCGCGGGTTGAGAATACGGGCGCGCAGCGCGACCGAGAGATTCAAACCGTCGTCCGGCGAGAGCGTGAGAATCGAAGCGGCGTCCGCGACGCCCGCCGTCAGTAGGGCGTCGTCGCTGGTAGGGGCGAGCGCCGTCACCGGCACGCCCATTCTGCGGAATACGGCTTCGCGTTCGTCGTCGAGCGCCCACACGACGCGAACTTGGTGTCCAACTGTCGCAACGAGCGCGGCGCACACTTCCTCGGTCAGGCGATCATCACCAACGACAAGAATCAACGGGGTAGCGTACATCTCGTCGGTATTCGACAGCGATGGATTGGGATTCTCTTGCCTGGGACTCCCGAGTCGCGAAGACTGTCACCGGATGACGCACAGAATTAGCCTAATTAATAGGAAGACTTTAGGGGTCTGCCTAACCGCCTGCCAAATGCCTTTTTCCGCATAGCTGCTTGGAGGAATGCCAATGCCTGCCACGCCGACGATCAATATCGGAAACACCGGCTTCATGCTGCTCTGCGCGAGCCTCGTCATGCTGATGACGCCTGGGCTCGCGTTCTTTTATGGCGGCCTGGTGCAGCGCAAGAACGTGCTGACCATCATGATGCAAAGCTACATGTCGCTGGGATGGACCACGGTTCTGTGGTTTGCCTTCGGTTACTCGGAGAGCTTCGGGGCGGACTGGCACGGAATCATCGGCAACCCGGCGACGTATGCGTTCCTCCACGGCGTAACGCTGCAGACGATGTTTGCCAGCACCGCGAACATCCCGCTCGTCGTGCACATCGCGTATCAAATGATGTTCGCGATCATCACTCCCGCGCTGATCACCGGCGCGTTTGCCAATCGCGTGACCTTCAAAGCCTACTTCTTATTTCTCACCGCATGGCTGATCTTCGTCTACTTCCCCTTCGTGCACATGCTCTGGAGTCCCGACGGGATATTGGCAAAGTGGGGATGCCTGGACTTTGCCGGCGGTATCGTGGTCCACGCCTCGGCCGGCTTCGCGGCGCTAGCCTCGGTACTCTACGTCGGACGGCGCCACGTCATCGACAACAAGCCGCATAACGTCCCGCTCATCGCGCTGGGAACCGGACTGCTGTGGTTCGGCTGGTACGGCTTCAACGCCGGCTCCGAGCTGCGCGTCGACGCCGTGACCGCCTCGGCATTTCTCAACACCGATATCGCCGCATCGTTCGCCGCCGTCGCCTGGCTCTTCGTCGAGTGGGCTCGCGGGCGGCAGCCGAAGTTCGTCGGCCTGCTTACCGGTGCGGTTGCCGGGCTCGCCACGATAACCCCGGCGGCCGGTTACGTTTCGCCCATGACGGCGGTGATCATCGGCCTTGCGGCCGGCGTCGTCTGTTATTTCGCCGTCACGCTGAAGAATCAACTCGGTTGGGACGATGCGCTCGACGTCTGGGGCGTTCACGGAGTCGGCGGGTTCTTGGGAATCTGTTTGCTCGGCGTCTTCGCCTCGACGCTGTGGAACCCCAATGGCGCCGACGGCCTGCTGCGCGGCAACCCCGCGTTTCTCGGCAAACAGTTCGTCGCCGCGGCGGTCTGCAGCGCGTGGGCCTTCGTCTTCACCTACGCAATGCTGGCGCTGATCAACCTCGTAACGCCCGTCAAAGTCGACGAAGCCGCCGAAGAACGCGGCCTCGACGTGGCGCTGCACGGTGAGGAGGCCTATCCGCTGGGCGTCTGACGCGCCGCAGCACGGCGGACGACCGGATCGATTGCGAAGCTGCCGATCGCCAGCGTCGCCAGCGAGACTGCAAATGTCGCGTCGATGATTGCCTCGCGATACGCAATCGCGGCGGGAATGGCCAACGCGAGCGCAAGGCACAGCGCACCGCGCATCCCGCCGACGCGCACGACGTCGATCCATTCCCGCGGATATGGTCCCGGCAAAAGCAGACCGCCGACGACTGCGCGCGCCACGGCGATGCCCGCGAGACAGGCGACGGTGAAGACCGGCGCCTGCGCCACGCGCCCGATCTCCAAGGCGGCGCCCACCATGAAAAACACCAGCACATTTGCCAGCACGGCAGCGACGTCCCAGAAGCGGTTCACGTCTTCGGCGATCCTCAGCGTAATCCACGAACGCTCGTAATATCGCAACGCGATGCCATACGCGATCGTCGCGAAGATGCCCGACAGCGCAAGGTAATCGGCGGCAAAGTAGGCACCGTACGCACAGAGCGCCGTTGCGGCGATTTGGAACCGGACTCGCCGGCGACCGCGCAGTAGGCGGGCCGTTACGAAAGCGACGGCAATCCCCAGAGCCACGCCGCCAACGCTGCCTGCCACGCTTTTGAGCGCCACGATCGCTATCGCGCCGCTGCCGGCGGCGCCAAGTCCGATGGCAACGAGCACGCCACGATAGAGCGCCACGGCAACGGCATCGTTGAAGAGGGACTCGCATTCGACGATCGTGGCTAGCGTGCGCGGAACCTTCAACCGGCGAAAGACCGCGACCACCGCGATCGGATCGGTGGCGCTGAGAATAGCACCGGCCAGGAGCGCGGGGCCGAACGGCACGCGAACGATCGAGAGCGCTCCCGCGACGATTGCCGCCGTGAGCAGTACGCCGGGCCCGGCGAGTGTGGCGATTGCGATCCATTGCCGCCGCATTGCGCGAAAGTTCAGGTTCCACGCCGCCTCAAAGAGCAGCGGAGGGAGAAAAACGTAGAGCGTGGCGTGGCCGAGGGCGTACGCCAGTCGCCCAGGCGCGACCAGCCCGTAGAGAACGCCAAGTCCCACGACGGCGAGGATCTGCCACAGCTTCACGAGCTAGTGCGTGTGCGTAAAGTTTCCGACGCGCGTGACCGCTCGAATCGCTTCGATTGCGTGACGCATCCCCAACGGCGCGCGCGGGCGACCGACGGCGTCAAAGTAGAGCGTCGGATCGATGTTGAGCGTGCGGGTCTGCACCATTGCGACGGGCGTCGCGCGTAAGAAGGCGTCCGCCGCCGCAACCTCTTCGCCATCGTCGGTGACGCCGGGATGCGTCAAAAGGTTGAGGCTGACGGCGAGCCCGCGTTCCACGGCCAGTCGGACCGAGTGGAAAACGTCGTCAAGCCCGTAGCCCTGCGGGCGGTAGTACGCGGCATAGACGTTGGGGCGAAACGAGTTGAGGCTGATCCGAACCGCCTGCAAACCCGCATCGATGCAGCGCGCCAGCGATGCCGGCTGACTGCCGTTGGTGTTCAGGTTGATCGTTCCGTTCGCGCTTTGCGCGCGAATGCGCTCGATCGCCCGCGCGATCGCGATCGAGCGCAGCAGCGGCTCGCCTTCGCAGCCTTGGCCGAACGAGACGATTCCGTCTTCGACGTGCTCGAGGTGAGCAATGGCAACCTCCGCCAGCTCCTCGGCCGCCGCTTCCTCGGCGATGCGTGTTTGCGGCGACGGCACGCCGGTCTCGACCTCTTGCTCGGAGATGCAGCCGATGCAGCGTGCATTGCATTTCGGTGAAACCGGCAACGCGGCTTCGCCCCGCCGGAGAAAGACGTTCTGCGCCGTAAAGCAGGCGTACTCACGCGAGCAGAGCGCCACTTGCGCCAGGACGCCGTTACGTGGCGTCTTGGCGAGGCGGTCCTCGATGAGCCGCTCGAGCTCACCCGGCGCAAAGCGGCGTGGTTTCCAATCGTCGCTTTCGTCGGTCTTCATCGCCGCCACGTGCAGCCGGTCGTTGCGGGCGCAGGCGAACGTGTAACCGAAGAGGGGCAGCGCCGGTGCCTTGCGCTGCGTCGCATAGGCCGGCACGAGCAGCCGCGTGTAGCCGGCCGGCAGGGCTACGGCGAGCGCAGTACGGCCGGAAATGGGCCCGATCGTCGTCAACGGACTACGCCCGGGAAGCAGCATCTCGAGCGTGCTCTGCGGCGCCGGAATCAGCTCGTCGAGGTCGGCCTCGCGGACGATGCCGGCGTCGGCCAGCGGCACCAGGCTCGAATCGTACGAGATCCGGCCGCCGGCACCGCACGACGCGAGCGCGACGGAAGTTTCACGGCGCAAGGTCATCGTCGAAGTCGACTTCCGTATCGAACACGCGCACGGCCGGCCCGGTGAGATACGCGTTGCCGGTGCCGTCCCATTCGACCACCAGCCGTCCTCCCGGCACGAAAACCTCAACCGGCGAAGTAAGCGTCCCGTTTGCAATCGCCACGGCAGCGCACGCGACGGCTCCGGTGCCGCATGCCATCGTCAAGCCAACCCCGCGTTCCCAATGCGCAACGTGCATCGCGCCCGGGCCTTGCAGCGCGGCGAGATGCACGTTCGTGCCGTCGGTAAATTGCCAATCCTTTTGGAGCTCCTCGGCCACGCTTTTGAGATCGACGTCGTCAATGCTCGCACGCAAGAGCACGACATGCGGATTCCCGAGATCGACGAACCATCCATCAGACAATGGCGTAATAGCGGGGCACCCCATTGCAACGCGAACCGCGTATTCGGACCCGCGGGAAACGATCTCGGTCGAAATTGGACCGGCCTCGGTTTCGAATGTAATGGCCGCTCCTTGTCCCGCTTCGTCGAGCCAGCGTGCCGCGCAGCGAACGCCGTTGCCGCACATCTCAGCTTCGCTTCCGTCGGCGTTGATCGTTCGCATGCGCGGGCCGGCGAGGTTCGACGATTCGATCGCGATAACGCCGTCGGCGCCGATTCCCGCTCGGCGATCGCAAGCCCACTTCGCGAAGCGCGCGAGGTCAACGCGCCCGCCGCGCCGCCGATCGACGATCACGAAGTCGTTTCGCGCGCCGTGCATCTTCGTTATTTTCACGTTAATCGCGCTTCGGAGACCATCCGAGCTTTTCCCGTACCTTCTCATGCAGCGCGTCCGGCGCGCACCAGAGCGTATCGGGCTCGCCGCGAAACCACGCGCGTTGGCGCCGAGCGTAGCGCCTCGTCGCTCGCTCGAGCGATGCGCGCAGCTCGGCGAGCGTACTCCAGCCGCGCAAATGGGCGAGTGCCTGCGGGTACCCGACCGCATTGGCGGCGACCGCCGACTCACCGATGCGCTCGGCCTCGTCCAGCAATCCCGCCGCCAGCATTCGCTCCGTCCGAGCCGCGATGCGCCGGTCGATCTCGGCTTGCGGCACATCGAGAAAGACCAGAAGCGACGCAACTCCCTCGCCGAGCAGCGTCGATGCCCGCTCTGGGGAAGAGGGTGCCGAGCGTTGCGTCAGGGCGATTTCGAGCGCGCGGAGCACGCGATAGGTGTCGCCGGGATGAAGCGCCCTCGCGCGCGCCGCGTCGCGGTTTTCGAGCCACTCATACAGAAACTGGGCCGGGTGAGCCCGCGCTTCGCGCGCCAGCCGCTCTCGCAGCGACTCGTCGTACTGCGGCGCGAGGTCGATGCCTCCGAGCAGCGCGCGAATATAGAAGCCGGTGCCGCCGGCGACGATCGCGCGTTTTTTGCGCTTGCGGATATCGCGAATCGCCGCAATCGCATCGCTCGCATAGCGCCCGGCTGAATAGCGTTGCACGGGGTCGAGAAACCCAACGAGATGGTGCGGCGCGCGCGCCAACTGGTCCGGTGTTGGCGCGGCGGTGCCGATCGGCATCCCGCGATAGATCTGTCGAGAATCCGCGCCAACGATCTCCGCGTCGTAAACGGCCGCGAGCTCGAGCGCGAGGTCCGTCTTTCCACTTGCCGTTGCACCGGCTAGAATCAGGACGCCCTCAGACACGCTTGAACATGCGCGCAATCTCGTCGGGGCTCAAGCGCACCATCGTCGGACGCCCGTGCGGACAGTGCATCGGATTGGCACAGCCCTGCAGACGCTCCACGAGCGTGGACATTTCCTGCGGTGCGAGCGGTTCGCCGGCAACCGTCACGCTATGACAGGCCAGCGTTGCCCAAACACGTTCGCGAACGTCGCGCTGTTTGGGATCCTCGCTGAGATCGTCGAGCAGACCGGTCAGATCGAAGTTGCGCGAAGCGTAGCCGGCCGGCGTCGCGACGATGCGGTAGGTTCGCTCGCCGAAGGGCTCGATCTCGAGGCCGCCCTCGCGCAATGCTTCGAGCAGGCGGTCGAGTGCAGCGCTGCGCGCCGTATCGAGTTCGACCACCTGCGGCACCAGCAGCGGCTCGCTCGGCGTCCGCTGCGCGGCGGCGGCGACGATCGCTTCGTACGCGATCCGCTCGTGCGCCGCGTGCTGATCGACCAGCAGCAGCGACTCGCCGTCGCTTGCGAGGATGAACGTGCGATGGAGCTGCGTCAGAATGCGAAGGCGATCGGAGTCCGGCCGAAAGTTCTCGCCGGGCGCCGGCGCAAAAAGCGATAGCGCCGGGCTCGCCCAGCCCTCGGGTATACTTCCGCTCGACGAGTTGCCGGTCTGTTCGGCAAAGCGGGCCCGCGCGTGCTCTTTAAGCGTTGCGGATATGCTCGCGCGCACGGCATCGAAGACTTGCGACGCATATCGTAGGCGCACGTCGTACTTCGTCGGATGCACGTTGGAATCGACGTGATGCGGCGGCAGATCCAAAAACAGTACGCCGTACGGATGGCGCCCCATCATCGTAAAGGTGGAATAACCGCTCGACCAGGCACCCGTGAGCGGTACGCCGCGCACGAGCCGCCCGTTGACGAAGAGCAGCTGCATTCTTCGATCGGGGCGGTCGCGTCCCGGTTCGCTAACGAAGCCGCGAAGCGTGCCGTCGAGCATGCGGGCCGGCGCGCCGTCGAGCGACAGCAGCGCTTTGGCGGCTTGCGCTCCGAAGACCATGGCAAGGCGCTCGCGCTCTTCCTCGCTTGGCGGCATGACCCAGACGTCTTTTCCGTCGTGCCGCAGCGTGAAGGCGATCCGCGGATAGGCAAGGGCGAAGCTCGAGAGCCATGACGAGATGCGATTGAACTCAACGCTGGGCCCGCGAAGATATTCACGCCGGACCGGCAGCCGTTCGAAGAGCGAGCGCACTCGAACCCGCGTGCCGGCCGGCGACGCCGCCGGCTCGACGGAGCTTACCTCCTCGGCGTGCGCGCGAACCTGCGCGCCGATCGGCAGACCGGGTTCGCGCGAGACGATCTCGAGTTCGCAGACGGCGGCAATCGAAGCCAAGCCTTCGCCGCGGAAGCCCAGCGTCGCGATGGATTCCAACTCGGAAGCGGCGCCGAGTTTGCTGGTGGCATGACGCCGTATCGCCAACGCCAAGTCTTCCCGCGCGATGCCCTTTCCGTCGTCGACCACTTCGACGAGGTCGAGCCCGCCGCGTTCGACGTTGACGGCGATGCGGCTCGCTCCGGCGTCGACCGCGTTTTCCACGAGCTCTTTGACGATCGACGCCGGGCGTTCGATGATCTCGCCGGCGGCAATCTGACCGATCGTTACCGCATCGAGCTCGCGAATCGACTGCATTCCCCGTGATTCGTGGCGCACGCAGGGCGTCCCGGTCGACCGGAGTCCTTCTCGGCTAACCTAACGGCCAGATCAGAAAAATGACGCCGACTACTGCGATCGCGGCACCGCTCAGCACTTCTCCATATCGTTCAACCGGTCCAAAGGAGAGGCTTTGCAGTGCGGCACCCGATGCGACGCAAAGCGCAACGTACGTAGCGATCGTGCTCAATCCAAAGCACACCGCCATTATCGCGAGCAGAGCCGCGCCAAATCTCGCCGCGGCAAAGAATACCGGGATGCCCTCGAGCATCGGCGAGGAGCCGAGGATGAGCAGCAGCGCGACGCGCCGGTTTGGGCGATCTTTCGGCATAGCAGGCTCGGCGGAACCACCGCCGGCGCGCATCTCGCGCAACGAAGCAACGGCGATCCAGAGGCCAAAACCGATGAGCGCCACACTCGAAAGGATCGAGACGAGGTGGCCGAAGCGCACGGCGAGCACGACTCCGGCAAACCAGACGACGATGCCGATGGTAAGCGTCGAGAGCGTGTGGCCGAGCCCCGCGATCGCCGCCGCCCGCGCCGTCCGTAAAGGCGTCCAATGCGCGCCTCTCGCCAGCATCGCAATCGGCGCCCAGTGATCCGGGACCAGCGTGTGCAGCACGCCGACGGCGACTACTGCTCCGACGAGCAGCAGCTCCGGGCCGAGTCTCACCGCAAGTATGTCTTCACGACCTCGATGAGCTCCTCGGCGGCGCTGACGTGCGCGCGAGCCTTTGACGTGAGGACGTGCGTCTTCACGTGTTCCTCGAGGACGTCCGACATGAGAGAGTTCATCGCTCCCCGGGCGGCGGCGATGCGCTGAAGCACGATACTGCAGCCTTCTTCGGAGTCGAGTGCCCGCTCGACGGATTCGATCTGACCGCGGATTCGCCGCACCCGGTTGAGCAGTTTTTCCTTCTTCGCAATGGTGTGACTCATGTGCAGCGAGGCTTCGCCGGCGTCGCATAATACCCTATGGGGGTATCGGTATACGAACGCGCCACGACGGGCTTCGGGGTTGACAAAGCCTCTGACCCGAGTATTCTAGTTTAGGATTCCTTCGTTAGGTGAGGCGTCTGCACGAAGAGATGCCGCTGCCCGGAAAGGTCGAGAGACCCCAACGTCCTTCGACAAGCTCAGGATGACAGGATCCCGCCATCCGCCTCGACTCGGTTCAGCGACATTTCCTTAAACAATGTTAGGACTATCTTTGCGCCTGCGCGAAGCGCAGTCCTGAACGGAGTCGAAGGATCGACAGTGAGGGGAGAACGAGCGGCGGAACGCCGCACGAGTTTCTCAAGCTGTCGGCTGCGAGGAGCAGCGACGGTTTTTTATTTTCAACGGAAGGGGGTGATCTCTGGCCATGGACGACGGACCTAGTAGTCGATCGTGCCGGCTCGCAATGAGCCGCTTAGTTGCTGTTGCGTCGTTCGATCGGCGCGGCAAACCGTAACCGAATAGGAGGTATGTGTCATGAAAAGAGTTCTGGCATTTCTGCTCGATATTACGACCAATCGAGCGGCGCGCGGAAAGGCCGCGTTCCACGACGATACGTTGCGGGCAAACCAAGGCAGCAAGCCCGCCTATACCTTTAGTTACTGGCGCTCTCTCGTAAGTTAGTCGAACAAGGGCGATTTGCCGTGCTTGCCGCGATTCTGCTTGCGACGATCCAAATTGCAGCGGGGCCCTGCACGTCGCCGTCGCCTTCACCGGTGCCGACTCCGCGTTTCGAACTAAAGGCGAGCGGATCCAACGTCTTCATCGATCAGGCGACCGGCGGGCGCGGGATTACGCCTCCGGAAGGGCCGGGGTTTGCGAACGGCTCGCCGATCTCGCCGATGTCGCCGTACGATTGGTTCAGCGGCGCGCCGGTGACGCCGGGAGTCGCGGGCATCGCGCAATACGAAGTCCAGGGCACGTACCACGCATCCGATGTAAACTTCGGCGCGACGTTCGGTCTAGGTGGCCTGACCGGCAGCACGACCAACGCGCTCTATTGGGGCGAACCGTTGATCCCCAACCTTGACGACCACGACCTTTCGCGGCGCGTTCCGTATGCTATTCTCTTTCCGACCCACGCGGGCCAAGACGATGCGAGCGTTGCGAGCGCGAGTTTACTCGGGGCATCGGTTGGCGCAGCGGACTCCAGTTGGAAGGTCCGGGGCGGTTATTTCGATCTCGTGCAGAGCGACCGGTTCGTCTTCGCACCGCCGCCGCTGACCAGTGCCGTTCCGAGTCTAGGCGCGCAAACCGCGGAGACACTCGGTCCGGGAATGCCCACGATCAAAGACTGGACCGCGGCTCCGTCGTCTTTGCCGCTGCTCGGCGCCGATGGCTACTGGAGCCGAAGAGGCCTCTCGCTGGAGTTGACCGACGCGCTGCTGCCGGCACTCCCGGACACGAACGTCCGCTTGACGATGGGTTCGCTCGTCTTAGATCGTGGAGACTTCGGACGCTTTTCCGTTCAACTCGCGCATATCTGGACG
>DATGGV010000016.1:0-83095 GCA_035308305.1 Candidatus Cybelea sp.
GCGCCCGCTGTGGACAGCGTGGATGAGCTCAACAAACATTCAGGTTGTGCCGAGCGAGGGGCTCATCCACCCTGCCCACAGCACGACTGCTGCTGCTACTTCTTCAAGAAAGGACGAGGGATGGAAGGAGAGCGTTACCTCCGATTCCGAAAGCGCCGACCTATACTGCTACCCGCTCCGCAGCGGCCAAGATAGTTGTCGCCGGACGGTCAGGATAGTTGTCGCCAAGCAAGCCCGTTCACTGCTGCGGTGATGGAAAGAGCGTAGGCTTGGTTCGGAAAGTCCGGTCCAACAACTTTCGGCGTGAGGTCCGCACCGTTGATCGTCACATCGCCCGCGGTCCCGATTATCGCAATCCCTCCGCCCGTCGAACCCTCCCCAAGTCCGTTAGAGCCGTATCGGCCGCCGGTAATAACGATTTTCGAACCCCTGTTAATCTGAACGCCCGCAACGTTCCACTGAAAGCACATGCAGTTATTGAGAAAGATATCTCCCACTGTCGAATTGTCACCGCCGCCCGTGTCAATGAGCACCCCGATGGATGTGTCGTCGGTTGAGTCATTCGTGCGCGCAAATAAACAGTCGTCGCAGTACACCTGGGAAATGTTTTGGCTGCCGGTTCGTTGGATTACGAGCGAGTTGGTCCAGCTCTCGCAGATGACGTTTGAGCAAAAAACACGGGTCAGGTTTGGCCCGTCGTTCACCACGATCCCCTGCGTAAAGTCCGAAATATGGCTGTTCGTGACATAATACGCCCCGCCGCCGGGAACGATCAGGACACCGACGCATCCAGCCGGCCCGGGGTCGATCTCATTGCCCTGGGGTTGTTGGCTTATCACACAGCTATCGATAAAATTCTCAGTACCATTAAGGTTGACCATAGTAGGAATGACAGACTCAGAAGCAGCGAAGTTGTTATAAGCGATCGTGCAGTTGAAAAGGCCGCATTGCAAGCCCTGGGTATCAAAGGCCTGCGGACAGTCCTTGAAGTAGACTCGTTCGCAGGTGACGTTTTGGCAGCCGCTAGCGACGCGGATCGCGGCAGATAATGTTTCGGGTGTCGTTTCGGTAGTCGTGTAGCTGATGCGCAAATCCTTAAACCGAACCCCTTTACCGCTGGTAACTCCTGAAATTGAAAACACATCTTTCGTGACGTCCGTTTGCGTAAGCTGAGTGCTCGCGCCCGCGCCCGCGATGACGAAGCCCGGATCCTCGCCGGGAACCCCCGTGAACGCGAGGTCTGTCACGTCGGACAGTTGATATGTGCCCGCCGGAATAAAAATTACACCGCCGCCCCCGTCAAGCGCGGCGGTCACGGCTGCCCGAAGCGCGTCCGTGCTATCCGCGATCCCTGACGGGTCCATGCCGAAATCAACGCCGTTGTACACGGCGTTATTGTCGCTTCCCTCCCACGTGCTCCAATTGCCGGAGAGTGCGGGCATGGTGTAGTAGTGAATCGATCCATCATAGTTCTGGACCGTTGCGTAGGCGGGCAGGCTGCTGTTGTCGAGCTGCCACTCGCTGGACGCGGGCAAAAACTTCGCGTTATATGTGCGGTACATTTGGGACGCGCCAGCGGCGCCGGTGAGGTTCACCTCGCGGTCTTCGTGGTAGACCCCATTGACTTCCGGCAACGCTGGTTCATACTGGGTGGCTGGATACTCGATGCTAGAGACTAGATACACTTTGTCTTCTCCTTTGGCAGTGCCCGCTGAGTAATGCTTCCGTGCGATTCGACGGCTAGTCTCCGTCACGCACCTAAGCAGGGATCAATTCTGTCAGCCTGAGCATCGAAAAACAATGGGGAAGAGGTTCAGCCTTAAGTGCTAGAATGTTTGGTTTTGGTAACGGGGCATCTGAGCGGAGCACGAGGGATTTCAGTGTGCGCTTTGACTTTAACGGGGCGGAGACCGATCAGATTGCCCTAGCGGAGCAGCCAGCGATCATAATGCGGGGCTTAAAGTGCGAAGGACTCAGTTCTTTCCCAGCAGCGGAGGGTAGTAGGCCGTTCCGAATGGCCCGTCTAGCCCTTTGCTGACTTGGCGGCGGGAGGGCTTGAGAGAGTCTGGCGCAAACTCGATCACCACATTGTTTCCGTCGTTGGTTACGTAAAGCCAGCCCGCCTTATTCACCGTGACAGCCACTGGGTTGTTCACCCCTTCGGTGAGTGTCTCGTATGGCTGACTCTCGTCATGGCGATACACTTCCACGTTGTTTTCCTTTACGTTGGCTACGTAAAGCGTGCCCTTTCCGTCGACGGCGATGCCGACTGGGGAAGCTATGCCGTTGGTAATGGTTCTTTTCGGCGATTTGCCGCCTGGCGGGTAGATGACGACGTTTCCAGGAGCGAAACTCTTGGTTCCTTCGGTGTAATGGTTCGCGACGTACATGTTCCCGGTTTGATCGATCGCGATGCCATCTGGATAGAACAAGCCTTTCGTGATGATCGTGTGCGGTTTTAGCGACCCCTTCTCGTACTCCGTTACATTTTGTCCACCAATGTTGGTTACCCAGAGATTTCCGCTGCCATCGATCGCGCAGAACGCCGGCGTATCGATGCCATCTTTAATTATTTCGGACGACGTCGTCTTACCAGCGGCAAATTCCGTCACCCAGCCACTGCCAGCGGGCTCATTCACGACGTAAAGCGTCCCAGCGGCGCTGATGCAGTCGCCCGTCGGCGTATCGAGATTATCCGAGATGATCGCTATTGGGCTCGGATCCTTGTCGTTCGCAGGATACACTTTAACGTCGTCATAGTCGGAGACATTGCCAACGTACAAGAGTTGCGCTGAGTGCGCGTACTCGGTGTTCCGAGTTGTCGCCGCCGAGCTCTGCGAAGTCGCTCCCGGTACACCGAACGGCGGCTGCGCCACGCCGCAGTCAGCAAGAAACGCAGCGACAACGCACAGGCCAAGCGCACGGCTAAAATATGACTTTTTCACTATCGCTCCTCCTAGCTAACGAAACCGACACTGCGAATGTTCGACTTGGCCATGCATAGCTCCCAGCGACCTAATGGCCGTGTCAACCTTAGCAAGCGTTGACTTGTTCGGTACCGCCCCTTCGTTAACGATGGCCTGAATCTCTGAGCGACTGACTCCGGAAGCGCGCGCGACCAACTTAACTCCGGTCGCTCTTATCCCTGTACGCAACGCTTCGAGCTTCTCGGTTGCGTTCTCGTATATCACGACTTCCGTCGCGCTGAGCATTTCAGCGGTAAGTGCCTCGTCCGTATCGGTCGGGTCAACGATGACCTCCTTACCGATTGCCACTTTAGACTCGACGCGTACCGGCCGCGGTATGAGGAGTCCCCGCGTGCGAGGTGTCGGTTCGCTTCCGTCAGCGCAGAGGCGTTTTCGTTCAACGCCTCGCAGCGTCGAACGAATAAGGCTGCCGTAGGTCTTGAGCCGTGGCCGAAGCTCGAAGTCCCACGGAGCCTCGCAGCGTAGGCAGCGCCAATCCTGCTCGCGCCATTTTCCCGGGTCGGCGAAGAGCGCGCATCCAGGCCGTGGGTCCTCGCAGCATCGCTCCAATCCTGTAACCTCCTCGATTGCGAGGTCGATTGCGCTTCTGTTCACGACGCCGACTGCGAGGAAGTCAAACGGGCGCAGGCGGTCGTTTTCGCGATACGGCTCAAAGAGGTTCCACGTCGTAAGCGTAAGCTGCGAGATTGCGGGATACTGTTCCCATGCAAACGCCTCTGCGGGTCTGCCGAGCGCAGCGCGAATCTCGCGCTTCCATGCGTCGATAATCCATTCGTGGCGATCGCCCTGAATCGGCGAACGGTACTGCCCAAGGACGTGCGAGGAATACTTGCGGATGACCGGCTCGCCTCGGGCGTCGAGCGTAAAGAGTGCATAGAGCTTTTCGGAGACCGCGTAGCACCATAGCTCGCACCGAGCTTTCCGGGTTTTATCGGTGAAGTTTTCGTCTTCGAGCTTGAGCACCGAGCCGGGAACGATGGCGCGATCGTAGGGACTCAGCGAGGTAAAGCGTTCGCGAATCGCCTCCACCTCTTCCCATGAAAGGGCGCGCAACCCACGCGAGCCGTTTGGCAGGCGATACGGACCGCCCTCGCACGGTACAAAGCCGCCGTCGCGCGTGGCAACCACGGCGAGACTATCGGTATCGCAATAGGCAACGCCGCCGCCGCGACGCTCGACCTCGCGCTGCGCTAACGCGAGCATGAGACGGGCTCCAGCCGTGACAAGCGAGGCGGTTGGAAAGAAGTTGAAACGACCCGGACGCTCCGGACGATCGACCTCGGTCTCGAAGCTGGTATCGGCATAGACCGAGACGCGGCGCAGTTTTCGGTTCTGTTCCTCGGGGTCTACGTCAATCGGGCTCGTCTCCGCAAAGACGCCATAAGCGCCGGAGTTTGCAACAACCTTATAGCCGGTAGACCGGCGCTCGTCGTCAATCGGGTCTCCCGTCGCGGTCTTGCGTAACTCGATGAGCCGAGCGAAGAAGTCATCGCTGCGAGGGTCGATGAGGTCGGCTCCTCGGAACGGAATCGCTCGCAGCGACTCCTGTATGCCATTCGGTCGAAGGCGCCAGGCCCGAAGGATGACCGGCTGGCCATTGGCGATCGCCGAGGCTGCGAGGTCGGGTCCAGCATACCAAAGCGGTTCGAGCGATTCCACCGGGCCGATGGTCACGACGGCATTCGGGGCGGCGTGCTTTTCGTAATCGTGGCGTTCGGCATTCACCGGGACGACCGGCGCGCGCGCCGGTAGGCTCGCACCGTTTGGGTCAACGAGGGCGAAGAAGTCGAGCCGCTTCCACGTCGTGGGGTCGAAGAGCGTTTCGGGATGCTCGCGCAGGTGCGTAAGGAGCGCCGCAATCTCCTCAGGCGGAACCTCTTCGACTTCGAGCCGTGCCGGTATGATGTGCTTCGACCATAAGCCCAGGAGTGCAAAGACGGTTGGGTACATGGAAAGAAAGTCGAGGTAGACGCATTGGAGCAGCATTTTCACGATTCGCGCCTCGACGCGTCCACCGTAGTAGCCCTGCGCCGCGTAGCCGAGATACGGCTTAGGAAAATCCGGTTGGACCTGCAGGCGCGGTTGAACGCCGAGCGCATCGAGGTACGCCTTGGCGATCGTCGCTCCGGATTGCGCCTTCGACAAGTGCAAGCCGATGGGGTGCTTCGCATGTTCGGCGTCAAGCGCCCACAGTAGCTCCGACGTCTTGCGCGCGTCGTACAGACACCCCTCGACGTTCTTAAAGGTGATTTCCCCGCTATGCGCTCCTGGTCGAACGTCAAACGGAACGCCAAAGGCTCGGCACGCGCTTTCCTTGGGCGGCTCGGCCATAAGCGGCAGGTTCTTATCGGTATGCGAAAAGGCCGCCGTCGCGAGGTCGATAACCGCGGCGCCCTTCATATCGAAGCGAACGTGATGGCGATCGTCGCGCTTGATTCGGCAGAAGGGCCGGATGATATGGCTCTTGGTGCCTACGAACCGTTTCCTAAGCTCAAACCCATTGCAGAAGCGCGCCCCATATCGAGCGGTTTTTGTAGCGGGTTCGAACGAATCTGCAACCCGGGAAAGGTCATAAGCGACGTTGAATCCGACGATCGCCCAACCGTACTTGCGAGCAGGCCATATCGCGTGTTGAAACAGCCATTCGCGTTTGACGAGCTTCACGCCGAGGGCGCGGCATATCGTTTTGAGACGCACGAAGCCAATCGGATCCGTGGACTGCAGGTCGTCGCGGTAGAAAACGGCGCGCGTCTTGAGTCGGCGCCGCTCGTAGATTTGAAGAACGCCGAACGTCAGGCGGTGCTCTCCCGTCTCGCAATCGAAAACAAGTACCATGCCGTCGAGCGATGGAAGCTCCCTGCGCGGCGTACGCGGGGCGCGGGTTTTGCGTCCTTGCGGCTCAGCGTATGCGCGCGCAAAAATATGGCGCAGAATAAGGCGGTCGTCGATTGTCGGAACGATTGGCTCGTACGACGCTCTTAGGGCGCCGCGCATTAGTGGGCGGTTCATCGCGCTTGCCTCTTCGCTTTCGCTCCCTCTACCTCGTCCGCGCGCGCGTTACAAATGTCGGCGATCGAGCGTAGAAACTCGACTTCGGCCCCGTCGGCGAGCGGCTGCGTCGGGTACGATGGGCGCCGACTCCTAGCGGGCGCTTTCGACGCGTCGATGGGCGCCGGTCGAGATTCGCGTGACGCGGGTTCCTTATGCGGTGGTCGCTTCATCCTTGTCCTTTTGCTGCCTTGCGCGCGTCCGAAGGCGCTGCAGTATCGTTAACCGTCGATGGAGATTGAGGGGCACGGAAATCGTCACGGCGCTATAGCGCCGACCGGCGACGTGATGCTCTTCAGTCGGACTGCGGCCTTGACGGATTGCTGCGTGCTCCGCGCAGAGCGTCATTCGTTCGTCGCTGTTGAGGACGATGGGGTCAACTTCTCCGCATACTTCGCACGAAGCGCCCTCGGGCAGTAGCCCTGCGCGCCGTGCTCGTTCCGCGTTAAGGTCAATCATGCTGCGAACGTCGCGACCTCTTCACGGCTTTTGTAAAAGCCCGTCGAGCCGAAGTCAAACTCGGCCTCGTATTCGAGAATAACGGCGGGGTCGGTGACGAAGGGCAATCGTCGCCCCGTTTCCGCGTCGAAAATGCTCTTGTCCCGAAAGCGGTCGAGCGCATCGGTGCGACCGCTCTCAAGGTACGTCCGAATCGCGTTCCAATGCTTACCCTCAAGGCTGCGGTCGGAGCCGAGCGGGTTAACGTAGATAACACCGCTTTCCGTAAGGTGTGGCATGAAGCGCTCGAAACTAGCAGCGGCGATCGGCTCAGGCGCGCTTGGAACCGCCACTGGCTTCGCCTGAGCGCGGCGCGTTGCCCAACCCTTCTTTGCGGCGGCGGAGCGTTTGGCTACGGACGCGCGTTTCGCCGAGGTGCGCTTTGCGGCGCCTTCTGCAATCGCGTTGCGCGCCTTCGTAAGGTGGCCTCGCGCCGCGCGAAGTTGACGCTCGATCGCGTTGAGCGCACGGGTCTTGGCGCCTTTCTTGCCCGAGGTTCGTGGCCGCGATCGTTCGAGCTTCGCCTGTTTGGCCTCAAGCTCTGAAATGCGCCGCAGCGCGTGGCGGCGTTTCGTATGGGGTGATGAACCGCGCTTTCCTTTCACCATACGGCCTCGGGGAGGCGGCCGAAAGGTAACGCGCTAAGGAGCGCGGAATCGCGAGAATCGGATAACGTGATTCTGCGCCCCTCGTTGCAGCGAGGGGCCTTTTTCATTGCATCGGTCCCTCCCGTTGGTTGTGAGGCGAAAAGTCGTCGCGACCGGCATACCAACTCACGGCGATGAGCCCGACGAAGAAGAGTATCGCGATGCCCCATGCGATCGCCGTTTCTGTGCCGCTCAAAGGTTGATCGTCTTGACTTGCACGCTGTTCCGGGTAGCGTTCCGGCGCGGGCATTTTCATGGGGCGATCGTCACCGCAAAGACGGCGATAGCGCTGCCGAGCGGACCAATCCGAGCATCCCGCTCGCTCCGCGCATTGCCGAAGCGAGAGCGATTCGTCCGCGAGCAGCTCGTCGAGGAGCGCGTAGTTGACGGGCTTACTCATTGACGGCCACCCGCCCCGAGCCAAGGGGTGCGCTCCCGGCAGCCTGCCCAAGCGCTTCAACGGGCTCGACCGGCATAAGGAGGTCGGCCGCAACCGCTTCACCGTAGGCCTCGGCAAAGCGCTTTGCCCACCGCTCTGGGGGCGTGATTTCGCCCCGCTCGATCGCCGAGACCACGTAGGCCGGGAGGCGCACTTCGCGCGCGACCTGCCCCAGGGTTTTACCCGACAGGAGCCGCCAAAGGCGGAGTTTTCTTAATTGTTGTGCCTTCATACTCTCACCTTATAACATCGGGCAGGAACGGCGCAAAGAGGGCATAATACGGTTCTATTATGCCTCCACAACGCGGCATGCGGACAGGGCGCCAGGAGCGCACGCATTTGCTCCCCGAGGAGTGGCCGGAGGCCAGCGCCTTCCTTCAGAGCCTCGTGGAGCGCAGCGGGGTGTCTAAACGCAGCGTGCTTGCCGCTATGGGGTACGTCGGCGGCACAAACCGGCTGAACAGCTATTACCGCGGCGATCGGCTACCATCGACAAAGACGCTGCTCGCGATCTGCGGGGCGATCGGCGCGTCGTACGTCGAAGTCGTCGATCGTTTCGGCTACTACCACGAGATAATCAAGATTCTCGACGATCTTGTTTGGCTCGGTGCTCGATGGCTCGAAGAGGACGAAGCTCGCGGCGAACCATTGGGCTCGCCTGGCACAGAGATTTCGCGCGTAGACTCGCTGCGCGGCACGGGCGTGCTGTATTGGAAGAACGAACCGATTACATGGGGTCAGCCCATTCCGTGGAGCGATAAGCCGGGGCTCGACCCGCGTACGGTTCTGGAGTTTATGAATCGTTATTTTATCGGTTCGTATCTTCAAGTTGAACAGCAAGCCGTGCGCGTGACGCTTGCCCCGATAGAATTCGTGCCGGGTGGCACGTTTTCAACCAGCGCCCCTCTAACGCTCGATCGCGTTGACCCATCATTACACCGGGAAACTGTTGTCGTTCCCGAGCACACATGGGTTACCGTCGTGCCTAAACCGATTGGCCTGGCGATTGTGCTCGGCACGCTCGCATTTCCAAGACGGGGCGACGTGTATAAGGAAGGGGCGCGGCAGTATCGAGAGAGTCTCGGACGGGAAGCGCATAACCTCGTCAAAGCTGCAAAGACGCGGCGCGCCGAAGTCAAAGCGCCGGGACGCCCACGGAAGCTCCATACGTACCTTCAACGGGCTTGCGACATTCTCGACGACTCTCGTCTCGCGTTCGACCACACCCGCCCAATGGCGGGCGAGTACGTCCTAGCATGGGCCGACTCGATCTGCCGACCCTTCACGCATTACGCCAGGCTCGCCGCATTTGAGTTTTGGGGCGAGGCCGGTTCGGAAGTCTCCGGTGTCACGTCCTTTACTCAAATGCCGCAACTTCGAAAAGCAGAGTTACCAGAAATCGAAACGCTGACAACTTACAGTTAACACCAAGGTGCCCCCGGCCCGCGTCAACGAGCCGGAGGCGTCGCACCAGGAGGGTTAGACTCCCAATGCTAGACCAGAACTTTACTCTTCCTTATCCGCCGCTGCAAGTGCGAGCGGGCGTGCTCGTGGCCGACGGCTACGGCACGAGCTTGCGCGTGCTCTACGGTCGGCTCCATATAGAGGATGGAATCGGCCCGCATCGGCGTTCGCTCGTCGTCGATCGCGCAGGTTCAGGCCTCGAACGGCTCGTGCTGCTCGGAAAGACGGGCTCGCTGACGCTTGAGGCCCTCGCGTGGTTGCGAGCCATCGGCGCCGCGCTCGTGCATCTCGGTCCGGACGGCGACCTGCTCGCACACTCCGTTCCCTTCGGCTACGACGGTCACCCCATTCGCCGCGCGCAGGCTCTCGCTGCTACAACCGGGCTCGATGTAAGCCTCGCGTGCTATCTCATCGCCGAAAAGCTCGACGGCCAGCGCGCCAACCTCGTGCGCCTGCGCGTGAACGACCTCCGCGCGTTCGACGGATTGCGCGAAGCGCTGAAACGTGCCGCAACGATCGAGGAGGTTCGCATTTGCGAAGCTCAGGCCGCTGCGATCTATTGGAACGCCTGGCGCACGGTCCCGCTGCGTCTGCGCGGTCGTGACCTCGCGCGAATGCCCGCGCATTGGGCTCGGTACGATTCACGAGCATCGGTCCTGACCGGCGCACCGCGCGCCGCGACGAATCCCGTCAATGCGCTCTTGAACTACCTTTATGCACTGCTCGAATCGGAATCACGGCTCGCGCTGCTTGCGGTTGGCCTTGACCCGACGCTCGGCGTGTTGCACGCAGACCAGCGCAATCGAGATTCGTTCGCGCTAGACGCGATGGAGCCCATACGTCCGGCGGTTGATGCGTTCGTTCTCGACCTGTTGGAAGAACGGATTCTGACCTCACGAGACTTTGCAGAGCTTTCCAACGGCATTTGCCGCGTTCGCGCTCCCCTCACGCACGAGCTTGCATTGACGCTTGGACGCTGGCGGTTACTCCTAGCGCCAATGGTTGCACACCTCGCACAGGTGCTCCGCGCGGCGCTCCTCGGTCGCGGTGAAACTAAGGCAAAGAGACCTCGCGCGGCGGCGACTGCGCAGACGCGTCGAGAAAGTCTCGAAAGTCCACGAACAGAATCCGAGACCCCCGAGATTCCACGCACGAACGGAGCCTCTCCGCCGCGGAAACGTCTCGCCGTTCCGCTTCCGTCATCGGCGCAGTCTCCGCTTAGTGCGACACCTCGTAAGGTGACGAGTCCACGACCGTACGTCACTAACGCCTGGCGTACCGCTCGCCCGGAATCACCGCCGCTCGTTCCCGTCGCTTGCGTTCGCTGCGGGGGAGCCGTTGAGAGACGCCGCCGTCGCCATTGCGAGGCCTGCATGCCGCAGGCGCGCCGAGAGCATGGTCTACGCGCGATCGAACGCGCGCGCGAAGCTCTTCGTCTGCAAACCCTCGCGGGGAACGACCCTCGCGCCGACGCAGCGACAAACCGCAAGCGGAGCGAGGCGATTGTCGAACAGCGCCGACGTAGCCGCGAATGGAAGCGTGAAAATCCCAAGGGCGCCGGTCATGATCGAGCCTGGTTTTTGCGCGAGGTTATGCCGAGGCTCGATAACATTCCGCTGAGTGCGATCGCGAGCGCCACCGGCCTTTCCCTCGCGACCTGCTCGCGTTACCGTGCCGGTGTGCGCGTACCGCATCCACGCCATTGGGAAGCGCTGCGTGCCCTCGTTATGGGGCTGGCACCGAGACCTTGAATAATGCCTCAGGTAACGGCACGCGCGTGATATTACCGTTCTGATACGTCACAGGGTCGATGAACTGCCCTTCGTATGATGTAAGCCTGAAAATAATAGTCAGCACGATCTTTCGGAGCCGCTGAACGTCGGAGAAACGCTCTTGCCGCTTCTCAGGCGTGAGGTCTTCCCAACGCTCTAAGAAACATCCGTTGTGGAGGATTTCATCCCGAGCATCTAGAGCGCGCTGAGCATCCGGCGCGCTAGTATTTATTTGGAGCGCTCGAAAGAACTCGCTTTGTCGCCACGCTGTGGTCGTTCGGTTCGCGTGTCGCAACGCCGAAGCAACGTTTGCCTTCATCTCAGGACCGATAGTCTCGTAAATCAGCGAAAGGAGATGGCGTCGCGCCTTGCCTATGAACCAACCCCAACAATCGTCGTCCACCCATTCAAGAAGGCCGAGCTTGCGATTCCAAGCTTCAAAAGCACAATGAATCGCCAGAATGAAGTGTTGCGCGTCAACGTCAATGTTTCCGCTGGTAGCCATGTGTAGATGCTCGAAAACTATATCGATGGGAAACTTGGCTCGCAGGAGTCGAGCAATGTTAGTACCCATGACGGTGAAACCATCGGGAGCGACATTACTGTAGAACGGTCGGAACGGCGCGTCTCTACCCGCTCCGATACCTGTTCCGCGATGATGCGTTACGTCGATTAGGGCGCCAGCAGCGGTGTACCGTTCACGAGCAAGTGCATGTACGCGATTCCCCGCAACAAACGATAGCAGCAGCCACATTGCTTCGCTAGCAGTATGGTCTAGTTCACCAATGTAAGCGACGGCAATCCGCTCATCTTCGCGCCGCTTTGCCTCAGAAGAAAGGTGGCTTACGAAGAATAAACTGCCTTCAAGTTCGCCACCGGCCGACCATTCTGCCCCTGCGTAAATATCACGCGTTGCTGCGACCGCCTCGCCGAACGCGGGGCCGTGGACTACGATCTCACCGACTTTGAACCGATACGTGTTATAGTTCTCGGTGCGGCCCATTCTTGAGGTTTGACCGTAAAAGGTTGCCTGCTCCGCACTCCACGTCCCGTCTTCAGGGACTATTCTTCCGCGCTCGTGCTCCTGAACAAGTTGCCCTCCTACGGCGTTGCGGAAGAGGCCTCCGAATCCTAACGCGGCGCCTTGCGGCAACAGTTGAAGCGATCGCTGCTCCCAGCCGTCTGCGTTATCCAGGGAGGCGTAGATAGATTCCTCGTCAGAAGTTATCGTCACCAGGCCTAGCAGAGGCAAAGGCGTTCCAATGTACTGCGCCGCGACGCTGTCGTAGGTTGGGTTAGGCGTCAGAAAAGGTTGACCTGCGATGGCCGCTAGAGCGCGAGGTTCCAAGGTTTACTCCTTTAACCAGGTGCGAAAGGACTATAGGTCGCCGCTGCGCTATTTTTCGCCGTTACTCTTTCCACAAAATCCTTTCGCATGCGAACCAATGCAGGATGATCAATGGTTTCAACTATCTTTTGCGCTGGCGTAACGATGGCGAGGCCTAAATTCCTGTCTCCTTCGCGCGAAAGGCGTGGGCGTGGAGCGTTTACATCCTCCGCGGAAATGTTCCAATGGCCGTGCATCAGGCCGAGCAGCAAATAGTCCGCCGAATAAACGACTATTTCGGGCTCGTCAGAAATCGCCCAGCCCTTCTCGGTGGTCACCAAGGCCTTCTTGCTCGGAGCTTTGTGCGTTCCGCGAACGAAGACGGGCGCGCCGCTCAGGCGCCCCAGAGACCGAACTTCCGCGAGGTAAGCGTCGATGAAGCCGTGTTCTTCGCCGACGTAAATCTGTTCGTCTGGTAGCATTGCGATATTCCCTACGCGCAAGAGGGGAGAGTTTGCTTCGTCGCCTGCAATATGAGCGACGAGCCCCGGAACAAAAATCTCATCCCCTATGCCGATGCTTGCCTCTGCACCATAGAGCATTGAATGTGAAACAAACATGTCGAACGGAAAGTGGGCGAATGGGGCTTCATCCCAATCCTCTATCCAAGTGGGGGAAAATGGATATACGGCAACATCGGCCTTATCTCGGGCCGTTGGGTGACGATACCAGGCCGTAGATTCTATAACACGACCCTGGTGTTCAACTCGTGTGGGCTTCGTAAGGCGATAGTGGTGACCTTTTCCGTCCGCATCGTTGATTCGCGCGATCGGTTCCGCAACCGCCTCAAGCTCCTTAGCAACGTGGTCGGCAGTTACGATGTAAGGGGATAGCGTGCCGCGATCGTCCACGCCAACTAGGAATCCTGTTCCGCCCCATTCGTCAACCATTTCGCCGTCGATCTCGGTCCGGTAACCAAGAAAGACCACGGCGTTGAGGACCTTCGAGGGAACACGCATGGAATAGAACTTGGGAACCTGCGAGGAGCACACCTGCGGCCACCGATGGGGACGAATGGAGCCTTGCCATCAGCCTCATGGTGAAAGCTCGGCTTGCAATGCATCCGCGCCTGGGCCTCGACTGTAGCCCGACGCTAAAACACCATACGACATATAGCGTTTTGACGTATCGCCAGGTTTTGCAAATGTCGTTTGCACAAAGCGCGCGAATCGAGCCGCAGACGCGAACGCGAGAAAACCCTTATGCTACCGTGCTTTTTCGCTTAGGCCCGACGCACCACAAGCGGCGAGGGAGGGGGCCCGGTTTTGGCGCGTTCCCCTATGCCCTCAGCGCTGAGGCACCGTGGCACTTCTTGTACTTGTTGCGCCGACCCAGGTGAGTTTCGAGCCATGGCGCCCGACGCCAGAGCGCGCGGGCGAACGTTAGTTCTTTGTTATCGCGATGCCCTTTGATCATGTTAAGCGTAGTCGCGCGTGGCGCCAGCGCCGAAGTCCCAGCTTGTTCCGACAACGTTAGATACCGCCTTGTCGTCCTTCGACTGCGCTCAGGATGACAGGGTTGGGGTCCTTCGACTGCGCTCAGGATGACAGCGTGGGCGCTCACGATGACAGGGGGGCGCGGGCTTAGTGGGGGAGTGCTTTGGAGCCTAGGGTTTTGAGATTTACGCCGTTTTCGGTGAGAATTGTGCCCTCGACGCGCTGAAGTTCGACGACGGCTTTGTTGAGATCGGTCTGGGCTTCTAGCTCGGCGCCGCGCGCTTGGGCTAGCTCGACTTGACGCTGCAAGACTAAGAACGTCGTCGACTCGCCGTTGTGGAACTTTCTTACCTCGCTGGCGTAGACGGCTTCGGCGGCGGCGCGGGCGCGGCCCGCGCTCGAGAGGCGCGAGAGCGCCGATTGATAGGATTGCAAAACGTTGCGCGCCTCGCTCTCGATGCGCTGATCGAGGCCCTGGCGCTGCAGATCGGCTTGATCTTGTTCTTGGCCGGCGATCGCTTTGAGGCCGCGGGCGGTGTCGTTCTCGAGCGGAAAGTTGACGACGAATGCGATGTTAAACTCGGGATAGGCGCCCGTCCACATATTATGGAAGGCTTGCGTCATGTTGCCTTGAGACTGCGGTGGCGGCGTCGGGCAGCTCTGGGTCGGGAGCGCGCAACCGAGAGCTTCAAACTGCGGCACCGGCTGTAAGATGCCTGCGAAACCGTTGCTGAAGTATTGCACGACGAGGTCCGCTTGTGGCAGGGCCTGGTTCTTGGCAAACACCATGTCGAGATCGGCAACGCGGCGTTCGTCGACGACTTGACGCACTTCAGGTCTCTGTCGCTCGGCCAACGCTACGATCTCCGCAAGATCCCCCGCGGTCGGCAGTTGCTGCACGGGCGACGACGGTACCAGATTCGCGCTCCAGAGCGGGTCGCGAGGGTCGGCGACGATTAGACCCTTGAGTTGGGTCTGCAGTTCGGAGACCGTCTGTAACGCTGAAAAGACGCCTGCCTGAAAGTTCGCAACCTGAGTCTCGGATTCGATCACGGTAATGCGTGCGACGGCGCCGCGTTTGGCGAGGCGACCAACGCTTTGCTGCTGCACCACAGCTTCGTGCAGCGCGTCCTCCTGAATCGCGACGTTGCGCCACGCGGCGACCAGATCCCAGTACGTGTCCTCGACCTGCGCGATCGTCGTCGAGGCGTCGACCAGCGCTTGCGCCTCGTCGGAGTCGGCGCCGATCATCGCCAGCTTCAACTGATGTTTGACGGGGTTCATTCCGGCGTTCTTGAGCAGCGGCTGGGTAACGGAGAGGTTCAACGTAGCTTGGTAGTAGGGGTTGAAAGCGTTGATGATGACGTTGTTATACGTGCGCGTCTGGGTAATGCCGGCTCCCCATTGCAGGCCGTTGACCGTCTGGCCGCCCACGCCGGACTGAAAAGAATACTGGTGCTGCACGATGTTCCCTGGGCCGGTCGTGGAGCACGAATAGAATCCGCCGCCAAATTTGCTAAAACAAGTATAGCCGCTGCCGCCGATCCCTGGTCCGGCGAAGAAGAGATTCTCCGGCGGCGTCACGGAGAAGTTCGAGGACGGCTCGACGTGGAGCTGCGCGTCGAAGTTGGCTTTGGCCTGAACGATGCGGTAACGCGCGATCCGAACGTTCGAAGCGGAGATCGCCAGCTCAGGATTCTTCACCAGCGCCATTCCGACGGCGTCCTGCAGCGAGATTCCCACAAACGGACTCTGAGTAACGCCGATGATTCCGGGACTGCTTGGCTCGGCTTGGGGTGCGCGGTATCCGGGCGCTACCGTCGGTATCGAGCCGAAGCTCGGCGTCGGAATCGGCGTCGGAATCGTCGCGTGCCGCGAACCGGCGTCATCCTGGGCGGAGATCCGCTCGCTCGGCAAAGCCGCGAGCACGAGAGCCACAGCTGCGACGAGGGCCGGAAGGACGCGAACTCTTACGTGCTGCATCGTTTAGTGTGCGAGCGTCTGCGTTCCGAGCGTCTGCAAGTTGACGCCGTTGGTGGTTAGGATCGTACCGTCGACGCGCTGCAGCTCAACGACCGATTGATTGAGCTGCGTCTGCGATCGCAGCTCCAAGCCGCGCGCCTGCGCGAGCTGCACCTGGCGCTGGAGCACCAGAAACGTCGTCGATTCTCCGTTGTGGAACTTTCGAACCTCGCTTGCGTAAACGGCTTCGGCGGCTTCGCGCGATTTCCGCGCCGCGTTCAGCTTGGCCAGCGCCGATTGATAGCTTTGCAGCGCGTTGCGCGCTTCGGCGCCGATGCGCTCTTCCACGCGTTGCATCAAAAGCTTCGCCTGCATCTCCTCCTCACTGGCAACGCCGCGCATGCCGCGCGCGAGGTGGCCTTGAATCGGGTAGCTGACGACGAGTGCGGTATTGAAAGTCGGGTAGTACGCGGCCCACAAATTGTGGTAGGCGTAGGCCATCTTCCCTTGCGTCTGCGGCGGGGGCGTTGGGCACGTCGTCAACGCCGAGGCGTTGAAACACTCGCTGAGCAAAAATCCTGGAACTGGAGTAAGGATGCCCGCAAAACCGTTACTGAGGTACTGCACCTGCACGTCGGCCTGCGGTAACGACTGGTTTGCGGCAAAGCTACGGTCGATGTCGGCCGAGAGACGTTTGTCCTCGGCTTGGCGCACCTCCGGACGATTGCGGCGACCTTCGACGATAATCTGCGCCAGGTCGCCGGCACTCGGAAGCTCCTCCACCGACGTCGAAGGCACGAGGTTGGCCGTCCAGATCGCGTCGCCGGGATCGGCCACGACGAGGCTCTTGAGCAAAACCTGAAGCTGCGAGACCGTTTGCAACGCCGAGAAAACGTCGTCCTGAAAGTTCGAGACTTGCGTCTGCGACTGGACCGCTTCGATCGGAGCCAGCGCGCCGCGCCGCGCGAGCCGAACGTTGCTCTGCTGCTGCGCGATCGCTTCCTTGAGCGCTTCCTCTTGAATGGCGACGTTGCGCCACGCGGCGACCAGATTCCAATACGTGTTCTCGACTTGAGCGATCGTATTTGAGGCGTCGATCAGCGCCTGAAGCGCCGAGGCGTCGGCGTTGACGAACGCGAGCTTCAGTTGCCGTTTCGTCGCGTTCATTCCGGCGTTCTTGAGCAACGGCTGCGTGAGCGCCACGTTCAGCGTCGCGATATAATACGGATCGTACGCATTAAAAATTGTGTTGTTGTAGGTTCGGCTCTGCTGGATGCCGGCCTGATAGGTCAGGCCGTTCTCGGTCTGTCCGCCGACGCCGTACTGGAAGGCCGACTCATGCTGGATGATGTTGCCGGGGCCGGTCGTATAGACGGCGCCCGGCGAGGAACTGGGCCCGGGCGAATACTTTCCCACTTGTCCGGGGCCGGCCTCGAATGCGTTATCCGGAGGTTGCACGGAGAAGCTCGACGACGGCTTGAGCTGCAGCTGCACGTCATAGGCTCCCTTGACCTCGACGATCGTATAGCGCGCGATTCGCACGTTCGATGCGGAGACGGCGAGGGTTGGATTTTTGAGTAGTGCCATGGCGATAGCATCCTGCAGCGAGATGCCGACGAACGGCTGCTGCGTTATGCCGACGATCTGAGCTGCGCTCGGCACGACTTGCGGCGCACGATATCCCGGAGCCACGCTCGGCACGACGGGAAACTGCGGCGGCGGCTGCGCTGCAGTGCGCTGCACCGGCAGCGCCGCGAGCACGACGGCCACGACGCCAATAATGGCCGGAAGGCTTCGCAGCTTCACGGCGTTCCGGTTCCTAGCGCCGAGGCCTGGCTTCCCAGCGTCTGAACGTTCACGCCGTTGCTCGAAAGAATCGTGCCCTCGACGCGCTGCAGCTCGACGACGCTTTCGTTGAGTTGGGTTTGCGCCCGCAGTTCGCTGCCGCGGGCCTGCGAGAGTTCGAGCTGACGCTGCAAGACCAAGAACGTCGTCGACTCGCCATTGTGAAACTTTCGAAGCTCGCTGGCGTTAACGGCTTCGGCGGATTCGCGGGCTTGGCGCGCGGCGTTCAGTTTCGAAAGCGCCGATTGATAGCTTTGCAGCGCGTTGCGGGCTTCGGCGCCGATCCGCTCCTCGACACCCTGCACGAGAACCTTTGCCTGCGTCGTCTCCTCACTGGCAAGGCCCCGCAAACCCCGTGCAAGATGACCTTGAATCGGATAGCCGACGATCAACGCAAGGTTGAAGGTCGGGAAGTAGCCCGCCCACATATTGTGATAGGCCCACGGCATCGAGCCTTGCGTGTTGGGCGGCGGCGTGGGGCACTGGGAGAGACCGAGGCCTCCCCCCAATGGCGCTTTCGGCGAGGTGCAATAGCCGGTTATCAGTTTAGGAACCGGCGTAAGGATGCCGGCGAAGCCGTTGCTCTGATACTGCGCCTGCACGTCGGCTTGCGGCAGCGACTGATTCTTTGCAAAGACCACGTCGACGCCGGCCGCGAGCCGCCGATCCAGCGCCTGCCGAACCTCCGGCCGCTTCGCTTTTGCCTCCGCCACGACCGTGGAAAGATCGCTACCGCTGGGAAGCTGCTCGACCGACGTCGACGGCACGAGGTTCGCAGCCCAGATCGGATCGCCGGCGTGCGAAGCGACGAGGCTCTTGAGCTGATTCTGCAGTTGCGAAACCGTTTGCAGTGCGCGGAAGACGTCGGTTTGGAAGTTGTCGACCTGCGTCTCCGACTCGACGGCATCGATCGCCGCGGCGGCGCCGCGCTTTACGAGCCGTTCGTTGCTTTGCTGCTGCGCGATGGCCTCTCGCAGCGCTTCTTCTTGAATTGCGACGTTACGCCACGCGGCCAGCAGATCCCAGTAGGTGTTTTCGACTTGCGAGATCGTGTTCGATGCGTCGATGAGCGTCTGAGCCGTATCCGCGTCGGCATTGATGAAGGCCAGCTTCAGCTGCCGCTTCGTAGCGTTCATGCCGGCGTTCTTGAGCAGCGGGGCGGTGACGCCGAGGTTCAGCGACGCGAGGTAGTAGGGATTGTATGCATTGAAGGTCGTGTTGTTATAGGTGCGGCTCTGCGTGATCCCCGCCTGATAGGAGGCGCCGTTTTCCGTCTGTCCACTCAACCCGTACCCAGAGGTGGATTGATGCTGAATGATGTTACCCGGCCCCGCCGTAAAGATGGGGCCCGGGTACTCGCCGACCTCGCCCGGACCGGCTTGGAGAAAATTCTCCGGCGGGTTGACCGAAAAGTTCGACTGCGGCTCGACGTGCAGCGCTATGTTGTACGCGCCCTTGACCTGCACGATGTTGTAGCGCGCGATCCTGAAGTTCGCGGCCGAGACCGCAAGATTCGGATTGTTGAGCAGCGCCATCGCGATTGCGTCTTGCAGCGAAATGCCGACGAACGGCTGCTGCGTCACGCCGATGATCTGCGCGCCGCTCGGCGCCACGTCCGGCGCCCGGTAGCCCGGGGCAACGCTCGGCACGGCCGGCTCGTCGGGCTGCGCTGAGGTCCGTTGCAACGGCCAAACGGCCGTTGCCAACGCCGCGATCGCGACGAGCGCAGACAGCGTGCGAGTCCGCGCCACGTCTATTCTGCCAGGGCCACGCCGATGCGCGGCCGCCGAAGCAAGAGCACGAGCGGTGCAAGGCCAAGCGTGATCACCGCGGTCCAGCGCGACGTGTCGGCGTAGGACTGCACCGCCGATTGTGACTCGACGAGCACCGTCAGGCGCTGCATTGCCGCGCGGTTTTGCACGCCGCCTTGCGAGTTCACGTACCGTGCCGTCGGCGCGTGAGACAGCGTTTGCGTGCCGGCGAGGCCGGTCTGATAAATGGTGAAGCCGCGCACGAGAAGGGTAATCAGAACGGCGGCGGCGACGCTTCCGCCGATCTGGCGCGAAAGGTTGAAGAAGGCCGCCGTTGCCGGCACCTCCTTATCCGGCACGCTTCCGATGACGGCAACCGAGAGCGGCACGAAAATTTGCGAGAGGCCGATGCCGCTGATGATCAGCGGGAGGATCAGCGCGTGAAAGTCCGACTGCGGCGTCGTGATATTGGCCAGCATCCAGTTCGACGCGGCGAGCAAGACGAAGCCGATCGCCGCCGAGAGGCGGGGATCGATCAGGCCGCGCTGCGTCATGATGGCGGTAAACGGCGTGAAGAGCATGACGGCGCCCGCGCGGATCATGACGGTCGCGCCCGAGAGCGTCGCCGTAAAGCCGAGCGAGTTGATGAGATACTGCGGCAGAATGATGATCGAGCCGTAGAGGCTTACGCCGAGCACGGCCCCCAGCACGCTGCCGGCCGCCACTTGCCGCAGGCGCAAGACACGCAAATCCACGACGGGAATCGCCGAGCGCAGCGTCCACCAGACAAACGCCGCCAGGCCGGTAATCGAAAAGAACGTGAACCAGCGAATTCGCATGTCGTCGTACCAGTCGTACTGCTGGCCGTTTTCGAGGACGAACTGCATCGAGCCCAAGCCGATGCAGAGCAAGATCAGGCCAACCCAATCGAGCTTGCGGTATTGGGGTTCGGCCGGGTTGCGCAGGAAGTTCCAAATCAGGGTGGCGGCGATAATGCCCACGGGGATGTTGATGAAAAAGATCCAGTGCCAGTTCCAGTTGTCGGTAATCCAGCCGCCGATAACCGGGCCCAGCGCCGGCCCGACGATCACGCCCATCGCGAAGACGCCCTGGGCTTTGCCTTGCTCTTTGATGCCGTACGTGTCGCGCAGGATTGCTTGAGAGGTCGAGATCAGGCCGCCGCCGCCCAGCCCCTGAATCAAGCGCCAGAAGACGAGCTGACCGAAGCTATTGGAGAGGCCGCACATCAGCGACGCGATCGTAAAGATCACGATCGAGCCAAAAAAGTACTGCCGCCGGCCGAACCGGGCCGCAAACCATGGGTTGAGCGGGATCACGACGACGTTGGCGATGAGATAGGCCGTAACGATCCATGCACCGAGATCGACGCCGATTCCGAAGTTGCCTTGAATGTTCGGCAGCGAGACGTTGACGATCGTCACGTCGATGATCTCGAGCAGCGTCGCGGTAATGACCGCAATGCTGATGATGACCCGGCGCAGGCCGTGCTCGACGACCGGGCTTTCGTAGGTGCTACGCATCATAGCGTTATTCTTCCTACGTTATTTTTTGATGTTGACGTAGGTTTCGACGCTCATCCCGGGGCGCAGCGGCATGTCCGAGCGAAAATCGTCGACGTCGATGCGCACGGGAATTCGCTGCGTCACCTTCACGAAGTTGCCGCTTGCATTCTGCGCGGGTACGAGCGCGTACGTGTTTTCCGAGGCGGGATTGATCGAAGCGACGTGCCCGTGGAACGTCACGCCTTTGTAGGCATCGACGCGGATATCGGTGGGCTGGCCGACGCGCATTCTGCCCATTTGCGTCTCTTTGTAGTCGGCGGTGATGTAGACTCTTTGCGGAACGATCGTCATCAATGTAAGACCAGCGCCGATGGTTTGGCCGACTTCGGCGTTCTTCTCGCCGACGTAGCCATCGGTCGATGCATAGATGCTCGTGTACTTGAGGTTTTGCTTGGCGAGGTACAGCTGCGCGGCGGCCTCTTCAACTTGACTGGGGTCCGACGCTTGTGCAAGCTTGCCTGCCGCCGTGGTAGCGCCGCCCGACGCGGCGCTCACGCCGGCGGAGGCGGCCGCGACTCGGTCTTGCGCCGCCAGGATGTTGGCCTGCGCGACGCTTACCTGATCCTGCGCACCGCGCAACTGTGCAGCCGCGCCGGCGCTCTGCGCGCGGACGGCATCAAGCTGCTGCGCGGCGACGTCGCCGGTCTTCACCAACGAGTTGACGCGGTTGAAATCGGCCTGCGCTTTGTCGTAGGCCTGCTGCGCCGCCGGAACTTGGGCTTGCGCGGCGCTCAGTTGCGCCTCGGCTTGAGTAACCGCCGCCTGCGCCATGGGAACCTGCGCCTGGGCGTTGGCGATTTGACCGCTCGCCTGCGAGACGCCGCCCTGTCCTTGTTCGGTCGTGGCGCGCTGATTTGCTACCGCGAGATCGTACTGCGCCTGCGCTTGCCGAAGCTTTGCAAGCTCGTCTTTGTTGTCGAGCACGATCAAGAGCTGTCCGCGGCGGACGGGCTGGTTTGTATCGACCAAAATCCGATTGATGCGTTCGGGAATCTTGCTCGTCACCGCGACCTCGTCGGCGGCGACGTGCGCGTCGTCGGTGCCCTCGTGCGAGAGCGAGTAGCTTAGCCACGGCAGACCCCAGATCACGGCGACGACGATCACGGCCACGGCGATGACTGCGAAGATGATGCGCTTGCGCGGTCCCGAGCGCGTGTCGTCCGCGACGCTTCCGGGACCGTTAGCTTTTTGACCGGCGACCGTCTTTTGGTCGACCTCTCGCGTATCCATTTACGAGTTCCTTACCCCATTGAGAAAAACGTCGATATAGAATCGAAGCGCGGCTTCGGGTTCGCCGCGGTGAAGTACCGAATCGGGAAACTTTCTGCGCCCCAGCGCGTGCATGAAGACCAGCCCCAAGAAGACCAGCGCGAGCTTTTCGGCCTCGCCGCGGAGCTCGCCGGCCTCGATGCGGCGCTGCATGAATACCGTCAAAACCGCTAAGATCGCGAGCTGCGGACGCCACGTCGTTTCGGCAAAGATATCCTTCTCGTAATCTTGCTCGACCAGCGACCAGCGAATCATGTCGCCGAGCGCCTCGAAGCGAGCGAACATCAGGCGCGCGAGCGCGAGCAGATCGTCGGACAGGTTTCCGGTTAGGCCGGCCGCGACGTCGGCCAGCTGCAAGTAGCCGCAAAAATGCTGCGCGCACGCAACTAAGAGCGCCTCTTTCGTGCCGAAGTGACGGAAAATCGTTGCCTCGTTGACGCCGGCGACCTCGGCGATCTCGCGCGTGGTCGCGCCACGCTTCCCTTTGCGCCCAATCACCTCGCGGGCCGCGGTTAGGATTCGCTCGCGAGTCTCTTCGGGCGAGGCGGAGCGGACGCCGTCGGGAATCTTACGCGTCTCGATCACTGCCCTTGCACTCCCGGAGCTCCGATGGGAACGTTGATTTGGTAGGTGCCGTACACCGCATCGGCCACCGCCCGAGCATACGGCATGTGAATCGTTGCGTGCTGCTGCGAGAGGACCCAGTAGTTGCCTTCCAGCCGGTACTGCTCCGACATGGTGATCTTACCGCCGCTGGTGTAGTACCACTCCATCTGCCGCAGCGTATAGGATGCGGCATCGACGTACGCCAGCGTGTGATCGAGGATGTCGCTGTGAATCTTTTTTGTCAGGCGCAGAACCAGCGTCTCGCGACCGCCGAGTACGGTCGTTCCGTCCAGCGTGATGTTTTGATCGCGTTGCCAGGCCAGGGGATTGCCGACGTCGTTGAAGAGCCGTCCGAAACTTTTCGCATAGCTGGGCATGCGATCGAAGACGACCACGTACAGATCCGGGCGCTGGTAATAGGACGTTCCCTCGAGGTTCGGGGCGAGGAATGGAAAGCTGAGCATCCGGATATCGACGTGAACGCGGGCTTGGTAACTCCGCAGGGTTGGGTTGCGCGCGGCCATTCGTTCGACGACCGTGCGCGCGTCCGGCAGCGGCGCGCCGGCGGCTACCTCGCCCGGCATAGCGCCCAGCAAGGAGACCAGGGAGGCGACGGTTAGGACCGATACAATCGTCTTCATGCGCTAGCTTGGTTGCAAGTGGGTGCTTGCACGCATGATGCTAGCACAACCCTACCGGTGAATGCAAGTGCTTACACGCACTCGCTCGCCTAGCGGCCGATCCCTACGATTCGGCGATCAGGCGAAACCGCGCTCTACCGTACGACAAGCACGGGTGGCACCGCCGTCTTGTCACGGCCGCCTGGCGCTTAATCAAGCCGGCCGTGACAAGCGCGAACTACCTTACTTCAGCGTGAGCCACCCGAAGGATAGATAACCTTGGGCGGCGGGTACGTCATCTTCCTGAATTTTGACCCTTTGAAGTGCGGGGGCGGATAAGCCGTGTAGTTGAGTTGCTCGAGGATCGCCAAGTTTTCCGGACACCCTTGAAACTGCGCACAATCCGGACTGCTCGGCACCGGCAGGTTCAGGATGATTCCAGAGTTGGCCGTATAGACGGTCTGTGAGCCGCCGTTCGTGACCGGGAAATCCGGCTGACCACCGCCGGGATGGTAAGGAATCGCGAACCACTGCCCGGTCGTGGCGGGATTACCCGGTGTAATCGGAGCGAAGGAACTCTCAAAGTAGACCACGGCGTACTTCCACGCCTGATTATTCGGGGTGATGACGGCCGCAGGCGTGCAGCCGTCGGCGTTCATACTGACCCACGCGACTGGTTCGGGCGGCGCGCTTTGAAATGACCACTGCGCGGCAGCGTTAAAACACGGCAGATTCGGTATGCTAAGGGACCCATACATGACGGCGAAGTGCGAATCGTTCGCGTAGTACGAGTTCCCCGTATACAGCGTGCTGCCGGACAGCGTGAAGGTCGTCAGATTGCTCGTGGGGTCAAAGCTGACCGTCGGATTGCACGTCGTGTTCGGGGGGCAGAAGGCATCGTAGACGCCGAACAGCGGCAGCTCCGAACTCAGAGCCGCCGTCACGTTGCCTGTGAACGAGAGGTCGATGTCGGTGGGCGCGGGCGGAGTAGGCGATGGGTCTGCCGCCCAGTAGTTCATGATCTCGGTCGGAAAGCTCTCCGGCGGCGGCGGTGAAGGCGTGGCGTGTGGACCCGGGAGGGCGGCGCCTAAAACTTCGTCGGCTTCGGTCAGGCCGTTGTTGAAGCTGTACTTGTACTTGAGCGTGATTTTGTGAGTTTTGATGTTGTCGGTGTATTGGTAGACATCGATTTCACCGTCAGCAAAGTCACCGGTCACGAACTGCCCGCTCCCGTTCTTGCCAAAGTGCCCGTAGACGGCCTCACCGTGCAGCGGGAAAGGGCCACCCGCCAGGGTACAGGCGGGCTTGCATCCGCTGTACACATAGAGCGCTCCGGTGCCGCCGGCCGCCGCATCGAGGGCGACCAGGTGCCCGTAGTTGTCGACGTCGATGCCGCCTTCCGTCGTAACGCCGTAGCCGGTGGCCTCGACACCCGGGCCGGCGCAGCCTGCGAAGTACGTCAGCGTCGGAGCGCCTGAACTGTTGAGCGCGGACGCGTAGCAGTTTCCGTTGAAGTCCATCGCAACGCCCAGCACTTCATTCATGGCGGCGTTCGTGAGATTGGTCGGGCAGTTCGGCGTTCCGGCTAGGGCGCAGACCGCGATGCTGCCGGGAGCGCCACTCACGTCGAAGATGTTGGCGACGGCAATGGTGTCGGTGGTAGCGTCGACGCTGGCGGCGTCCGACGGTTGCCCGAACGGATCGGAAAAACCGGGCAGCGGATTCCCGCACAAGGACGGCCCGGGATAGACAATGACTGTGCCGGTGCCGCCGTCCGGATCCATCAGGTTGCCTTTGCTGTCGGTGTCGATGTCGTTCACCTCCGACACGGGGCTCTCGGAACAGGTGTACGGATTGTTGTTCTGGTTGGGATCTGTATAGCCGAAGATGCTGGTGCCATAGAACTCGCTGGCGTAGATCCCTTGAGCTTGGAGGTGCTCGACGTTATGGCGCACAGTGCCCTGGAGGTGGCGAACGAGCTCGCTGCCCCGAGTGGGACGCAGGCCGGGTGGGATGACGCTGGCGTGAGGGGACCAAGGCTGTAAGTAGCTAACGCGGTGTTTGACGCTCGATGCGTGTTCGCCGCCGCCGACGCTCGGGACGGACGTGCCGCTACAGCCGGAAAGTATGGCGCCGGCCAGCAATACGCACAGCGCAGAGGCCGCAGTAGTTGGGATTTTCATCGTATGCTCCATTTCCTTATTGCGGAAAGCACTCGCACGACCGACCTCCGCAGCGACCTTACGTCAAGCGCCAGCGCATGCCCAGTTGATAGGCTACGGACTGCGAGAAAAGTCGTGCGAAACCTGCAGGCAACCCCCTCCCAGGCTCGCCGACTTAAAGGGGTGCGGGCGCGGAGAATAATCTTGCGGCGATATGCGAGGTCTCTTTTCGGGCTCGCCGAGCCAGCGACGAGGCCTCGCCGGTGTAGACGCGGCGACCGCTCACAAAAGTTGCCTGAACCCAGGCGTCTTGCCCGCGATAGATCAGAGCGTTGCAGTCCGGCGACCAAGGGTCGATTCCGGAAGCATCGAGCACGACGTAATCGGCCGGGCCGCCTTCCAGCAGATCGCCGGCGTCGAGCGCCAATGCTTGCGCGCCTTCGCGCGTTCCCAACGCGAAGGCGTCTCGAGCACTCATAGCGGCGCCGTCGAGGCTTCGCAGTTTTGCCAGCAACGCGGCGGAGCGCATCTCATCGATCAGCGATGGGCGAATGTCCGCGTCGGTACCCAGACCGACCGGCACGCCGAGCGAGCGCAGCCCGACGACGTCGCAGATCCCGTCGCCGAGATACTGGTTGGTCATCGGATTATGCACGGCGCGCGCGCCGGCGCGGGCGAGCATCTTCTTCTCACGCTCGGAGAGATGGATCGCGTGTATAGCCACGGTGCGCTCGTTTAGCGCGCCCAGCTCGTCGAGGAGGACTACCGGCGGCGAACCAAAGCGCGCCAGCATTTCTTCTCCTTCGTACGGCGCTTCGGCAACGTGAATATGGAGCATGCAGTCGAAGCGGCGCGAGAACTCGGCGGCGGCGCGAATCATCTCGGGCGATGCGGCGTGCAGGGAGTGCGGAGCGACGCAAACATTTGCTTCGGGATAGCGTTGCATCAGCTCGAGCGTTCGCTGCGCGGCGACGTCGGCCGTTTCGCGAAACTCCGGGGGCGCGTAGGCTGCGTCCATCCACGTTCGGGCCAGAATCAGGCGAATGCCGGTTTCGCGCGCCGCGCGAATCGCGGACTCGGCATGCTCGTTGCCGGCGCCGTTGAGATAGAAGAATTCGGCAACGGTGGTGATTCCCGCCGCCAGCATCTCCGAGAAGGCGGCCGCGAAGGTCCAGTAGACGTCGTCGGGCGTCAGCTGCGGCACGACGCGGTAGAGCGCCTCGCTACGCCATTTCGCAAAGGGCCAATCGTCGGCCCAGCCTCGCAACAGAATTTGGTACGCGTGACTGTGGCCGTTGATGAAGCCGGGAACGACGAGCCGGTCGGCTGGGAAGGAGCGCGCGTCGAGATCTCGCGCCCGCTCGCGCACGTCGAGAAAATTGCCGCTCGCGGCGATGCGGCCGTCGCGCACGACGAACGCGAAGTCCTTCCGCGTCTCACCGGAGACGAGGGCCCGCGCGCAACGGACCAACTCGTCGGTCATCGCACGAGTTCCCCGTTTTTGACGACCGCGACGGCGAGGTTGCCGCCAAACTCCCAGCCGAACCCTTCCGGCGAATCCATTCGCAACGCGACGAAGTCGGCGGGACCGCCGACGCGGAGGCGGCCCGCGTCGCGGCGCAAAGAGTGCGCGGCTGCGCGAGTAACGGCGTAGAGCGCTTCGGCGGCCGAAAGTCCGAAGAGCTTGCGGCCGAAGTATGCGACGCTCTGCAGATTGAAGCAGGGCGACGTGCCGGGGTTGTAGTCGCTCGCTAGCGCCACCATTGCGCCGGCTTCCAATAAAGCGCGGACCGGTGCGTGCTGCGGGAGATCGAGAAACTCGATCGTCGCCGGGCAGGCGACCGCGACGATGCCACGCTGGGCGATCGCGCGCACGTCGTCTTCGCGGATGTAGTTGCAGTGGTCGACCGCATCCACGTCGAGCTGCGCTGCCATCGCGGCGGCACCGCCGTAGGCCATCTCGTCGCAATGCACGCGCAGGCGCATGCCGTGAAGGCGCGCGGCCTCGAGATACCGGCGCGTCTGCTCCGGAGAAAAGAATCCGGGCTCACAGAATGCGTCGGCGTAGATAGCGCCGTGTGCGGCCGCTGCCGGAACGACTTGGTCGATGAGGTAGTCGATGAACCCAGGCTCGCGCTCGATGTCGAACTCCGGCGGCAATGCGTGCGCGCCAAGAAAGGTTGCCACCAGCGCTGGAACGTCCGGATCGTCGCGATGCGCGGCGATCAGGTCGAGCAGCGCGGTTTCGCCGGGCTTATGCAGCGCGTAGCCCGTTTTGGTCTCGAGGGTCGTCGTGCCGTGCAAGAGCATCGCGTGCAGCCTCGGCCGGATCGTGCGTTCGTAGAACGCTTCAGGGTCGAGCAGCGCTTGGCGCGTTTGCTCGATGGTGTATCGCATGCCAAGCGGCGGCGGCTCGCCGCGCGTTCGTGCCGCAAAATCCGGCTCGCGGTTTCCCGCGAAGAGCGGATGCGCATGCGCATCGACAAAGCCGGGGACGATGACGTAATCCTGGAGGTCTAGGTCTTGCCGCCCTTCGACTGCGCTCAGGGTGACAAAGGGAGTGGGGCCGAGTGCGGTGATAGTGCCGTTCTCGATGAGGATTGCGGCGTCGTCAATGCGGCCGAGTTTGTCGAAATCGATCCCGTTTTGGGGTGCATCGGTTTCGCAGGTGATTACCGTCTTGGCACGCACGATGAGTCGTTTTGTCTCAGGCACGGCAGACTGCATCCGCCGCGGCAGGCTGCTCGCCCTTTAAAAGCCTTCGGATCGTTGACCGTGGCTTTACTTTGTGATACAAAGTAAAGCGATCATGGAAGGAAATCGTACTAACCGGCTGTTGCAATGCCTTCTGATCGCCTGGTTGTGCTTCTTCGTTACAGTCGTCATGCTGTCGCATTTCATGGCCGACCTTGCGTTCGCGTTTTACGCCGGCTTGCCGCTTTGCATTCTGTGGTTGGTTCTGGCGGGCGCGTCCGTCGCGCTCTGCGGCCAATTCATTAGCCAACGACGCTGGCTGCTAAGCCTTCTCGTCGTTCTTCTCCCTCTGCTCGTACCAACCGTAGCTAGGAGAACGGCGTGGTTTTGGCAAGACGTAACCGACATCGCGCATTTCCTACGATGCGCGCCGAATACGACGCTGAGGTGGCGCGCCTGCCCAATAGCGGCTCGCGCTTTCACGAATGGAACTGGGGTGGGCTTCTCTTTGCTTCTCGCGGCATAACGTACGATGAAACAGATCAACTCGGGCTTCCGCCCGATCGGCAGTCCGCGAGATGGAAAGCCCGAATGAGGAACACAGATCTGCTTTGCGGCGGCGATGCGGACATCGGCGAAGTGCGGCCTCTTGGCGACCACTACTACCTAACGAGCTTCGGCTGCTGAACTCGCTTTCGTAAGGAGGTGCTCCCCTGGCGTCGTCCTTCGACTGCGCTCAGGATGACAGGGGGGCGTGCATGATGACGTTGGTGCGTTCGTGATAACATTGGTGCGTTCGTGATAACATTGGTGCGTTCGTGATGAGGGTTTAGAGGCGCCAATCTATTCCTTTGGTGTTGGCGGTTTGGATGGCTTCGGTGTAGCCGGCGTCGGCGTGGCGGATTACGCCTAGGCCGGGGTCGGTTGTGAGGACGCAGGCGAGGCGTTCGCGGGCTTCGTCGGTGCCGTCGGCGACGACTACCATTCCGGCGTGCAGGCTGTAGCCGATGCCGACGCCGCCGCCGTGATGGAAGCTTACCCAGTGCGCGCCGGCGGCGGTGTTGAGCATTGCGTTGAGGATCGGCCAGTCGGCGATGGCATCGCTTCCGTCTTTCATCGCTTCGGTTTCGCGATAGGGTGACGCGACGCTGCCGGTGTCGAGGTGGTCGCGGCCGATGACGATCGGCGCTTTGACGGCGCCGGAGGCGACGAGTTTGTTGAAGGCGAGGCCGGCCGTTGCGCGGCGGCCGTAGGGGAGCCAGCAGATACGCGCTGGCAATCCTTGGAAGGCGATGCGCTCCTGCGCCAATCGTATCCAGCGCGTCAACGATGAGTCGTCGCCGAAGAGTTCGAGGAGCTTCTCATCGCAAACGGCGATGTCGTTGGGGTCGCCGGAGAGCGCGGCGAAGCGGAACGGCCCGGAGCCGCGGCAGAAGAGCGGGCGAATGAAAGCCGGCACGAAGCCCGGGAAAGCGAAGGCGCGCTCGAATCCGGCGCGCTGCGCTTGCGCGCGGATGTTGTTGCCGTAGTCGAAGACGATCGCGCCGGCGTCGAGATAGCGCACCATCGCCCACACCTGGTCGGCGCAGCTTTCAAGAGCCCGCCGTTGATAGTCGTCGGGATCGGTCCGGCGCAGGTCGGCGGCGGCGGCGAGTGAGAGGCCCGCGGGAACGTAGCCGTTGAGCAAGTCGTGCGCCGAGGTTTGATCGGTTACCGCATCGGGACGGAAACCAAGTTCGTAGAGCTGCGCGAACTCTTGCGCGGCGTTTCCTTCGTATCCGATCGAGAGGGCCTCGCCGGCGCTGCGAGCGCGCTGCACTTCGAGGAGCGCGGCTTCCCGGGATTCGGCGACCCGGTCGAGGTAGCGAAGCTCTCGCCGGCGCTCCAAACGAGCCCGGTCGACGTCGACGACCAGACAGAATCCGCCATTCATCGTCACGGCCAGCGGCTGCGCGCCGCCCATGCCGCCCACCCCGGCCGTCAGCACCACGCGGCCGGTCAGCGATCCGCCGAAGTGGCGCCGCGCCAGCTCCGCGAAGGTCTCGTAGGTTCCCTGGACGATGCCTTGCGTGCCGATGTAAATCCACGAGCCCGCGGTCATTTGGCCGTACATCGTGAGCCCTTGCGCTTCGAGGTCGCGAAAGACGCTCCAGTCGGCCCATTTCGGAACGAGGTTTGCATTGGCGATGAGCACACGCGGGGCGCGAGCGTGCGTTTTAAAGACTGCGACGGGTTTGCCGCTTTGCACGATCAGCGTCTCATCGTTGCGGAGCCGGCGCAGCGTGCGAACGATTGCGTCGAAGGCCTCCCACGACCGCGCGGCGCGGCCGTTGCCGCCGTAGACGACGAGATCCTCGGGACGTTCGGCAACCTCGGGATCGAGGTTGTTCATCAACATCCGTAATGCGGCTTCTTGCGGCCAACCCAAGCAGGTGAGTTCCGGACCGCGCGGCGCCCGAACCACGCGAGAACCCGCGACTGCGCTCATATACGCGCGGAATTCTTGGAGCCGAGGACAAGACCTCTCGCACGGCGCAGCGAATGCCGGGCTTGCATGTGCGGATGGTGCCGCCCAAGATGGTCGCTCTTCGTTCTTGCGCTCATCATCGGAAGCGAGGTCGCGGCTCCGCGCGCGTTCGCGGGAACGACCGGCTCGATCACCGGAGTCGTCGCCCGTAGCGGCGGCGGTGCCCCAATCGCCGGCGCCCGCGTCGCCGCAGTTAGCCCCTCGCAGACCGTGGTGGTCACGACCGATGCGTCGGGCCGCTTTTCGATGCTTTCGCTAGCACCCGACACCTACACGATCACCGTCTCCAAGGACGGCTTCGAGACTTCGACGACCACGGGAGTCTCGGTCTTTGCCGATCAAGTGCAGACGCTTCGAATTCCGCTCCAGACGTCGCTGCGCACGATCGCGCGCGTGACGGCGCGCTCCTCGATGGACCTCGTAAAATCCGGAACCACGACCGACGTGTATTCGGTCAATGCGACGGTGACGCAGGCTGCCGCCGGCCTGGGCGGCGGCGGCAGCTTGAATAGCGCCTATTCGGCGATTGCCGCGGTCCCGGGCGCATTCGTGCCGCCCAACCAGCAGGGGTGGAATCAAACGGTCTACATTCGCGGAGGGAACTACGACCAGATCGGCTACGAGTTCGACGGCGTTCCGGTCAACCGTTCGTTCGACAACTATCCGGGAAGTACGGCCGGGACGCTTGGGCAGCAGGAGCTTCAGGTGTATACCGGCGGAGGAACCGCGGGCTCGAGCGCGACCGGCTTGGCCGGCTTCATCAACCAAGTGATCAAGACCGGAACCTTTCCGGGATATGCTACGGTGGATGCCGGTATCGGCTCGACCACGTACTATCACAACCTTCAATTTGAAGTGGGCGGAGCCACGCCCGACCGCCTCTTCTCCTACTACGTCGGCGTCGGCGGATACAATCAGGATTTTCGCTATCTGGACCAATTCAACGGTTCGAATCTCGGCGACGTCTGGGGCTACCCCGCGATCGCGTATAACACCACGAATCTCTATTTTGGCGGCGTCTATCCGACATGCAGCTACACGCCGCCGGCCAACTCGGGGTGGTACTCGGGCCCGAACGCCTCGCCCGTCTACAACCCGTTCGGGTATCGAAGTTTAGGCTTGCCCGGCACCTTGCCGCTCCCCCCAGGCGTTCATCATAATCCGGGCTGCTATCAAACTCTTTCGCCGGCATATGCCAGCTACTCGAACCTCGCGGATCGCGAGAACGTCATCAACCTGCACTTCGGCATTCCGCACCGGCACGACGCCGGACGCGACGACGTGCAGCTGCTCTACAACGTTACCGCGCTCAAGAGCCAGTTTTACAGCTCGCAGAACGATCTCGGGCCGCACGTCATCAACCAGCTCAGCGACGTTAAGTACGACGAGAACGTGCCCGAGGTGTGGGGCGATTTCGTCACCTGGCCGAGCAACACGCGATTTGGCGAGGATCCGGCCAACGTCTCGCCGGTGCCCTATTTCGATCCGGGTTCGCCCGGCAATCGCTGCGCAAACATCGATCCCTACGGGTTCTACAGCCAGCAGATCAAGGGCGAGTGCGCTCCGGGGACGTTTTCAACCGTGCCGCCCGATGCGCGCGACGGATTTTGGAACGATGCTTCGATCGCCAAGCTCCAGTACCAAAAGAATATCGGCTCGAACGCCTACTTCAGGATCTACGGGTACACGTTCTACTCCGACTGGCTGCAGACCAGCCCGCTGAGCTACGGTACGCCCTTCTACGGCTTCGGCGTCACGTCGTACGATTACGAGTTGGAATCTCACACGCGAGGCCTGGCCTTTACCTTCGCCGATCAGCTCAGCTCCGCGCACCTGTTCACCATCGACGGCAACTATACGACCGCGACGACGAACCGTTTCAACAATACCAACTTCAACAACTTCCTCAATACCGCCGCGACGAACCTCACCAACGGAACGGAGTGCTTCGCTTGGGAGACGGGAAGCTATCTCGGCGAGCATTATAAGATCGGGCAGCCCGCGCCGTGCAACAGTCCGATCACGAGCGGCTCGTTCATTACACCCGAACCCGGGCCAGCGGTTCCGGGCGCGACGTGGCAGATCACCTATACGGGCAACTCGGGTTTTCTCAACAACGTGGTGCCGAACTTTACCTCGATTGCGCTCGAGGATCTGTGGAATCCCACCGACAAGCTCAACATCGATCTCGGCTTGCGCGGCGAAGAGTACGAATACAACCTGGCCAACACGACGAACAACGGCCAGAACTTCTGGTTCCTCGCCGGTCAGCGCGAGTTCTGTTATAACCCGATAACGCTCGCGCCGTACGTCATTCCCGAGCCGCCGGCCAGCGGCAAGCCGGCGGTGCCTTTCGTCGGCTTCGACTGCCCCATCGACAAGTCGATTCCGGCGCATCCGGTGCAGACGGTGCACCCCGACGGCCAAGACGGCCATCTGCTGCTGAGCGACAGCTATAGCCCGACGCTGGCCGACTACGCGCTCACGCCGCGTTTCGGCGCGACGTATACCGTCAATCCGGACACCGTGCTGCGCGTCTCCGCCGGGCGCTACGCCCAGGAGCCGGAGACGTATCAGGTGCAATACAACGCCGCCGCCAACAATCTCGCCTACGACCTCTTCCAGGCGTTCTGGCAGTACGGATTCACGACGCCCGTGCACGATCCGGAGGTGCAGTACTCCGACAACTACGACGCGTCGTTCGAGCGCCGCTTCAAAGGCACGGATATGTCGATCAAGGTCACGCCGTACTATCGCTATGCGACCAATCAAGTCTACGGCATCGGGCTGCCGTTTGGGTTGAGCGGCGGGCTCAACTCCGGCGTCGAGCGCGTTGACGGCGCCGAGCTGGAGTTCACGAAGGGCGATTTCGACAAGAACGGGCTTTCGTTCTTAATTTCGTACACGTACACGAACGCCGCGGAGCGCTGGGCCAACTATCCCGGAACGACGATCAACCCGATCGACCCCTACAATCAGAGTATTGCCAACTTCAACGGTCTCACGGAGGCCGGCGGCGGCGCGCAGTGCTACGAGGACGATCACCAGGGCAACGTCCATCCGGATCCGAGCTGCAAGCGGCTCAAGTCGAACTACTACTCCCCGATCTGGAACCCATACTACGCGAAGTCGCCCCAGCCGCTGCTCGACCGCAACGGCTGGTATCCCGTCGGCCTGGACTTTCCGTACTTATCGCCCAACGTCTTGAGCGCGATCGTCAACTACAAGCACGACCGGTTTACGATCACGCCGGCGATGACGTTCAACGAAGGCCAGCCCTACGGCAATCCCGCCGACACGCTGGGGATCGACCCGCGAACCTGCAAACGCGCCTCGGCCCACATTCCCACGGCGCCGCGCGTTAGCCAAGCCGACTATACGACCTGCGGCCTCGCCGCGACGCAGAACGGAGTCAGCCCCGGCGAGCTGTTCATTCCCAATCCGCAGACCGGCGTCTTCGACTCGTTCGGCGCGTTTCGCCAGCCCAGTCAGCTCAACTTCAGCCTGCAGATGGGGTATGAGATCACGCCGCGCCTCAAAGCCAGCGTGCTGCTCGCCAATCTGATGAACGCCTGTTTTGGCGGCTCCTCGGAGCCCTGGACGAAGCAGTACCCGCCGAACACTTTCACGTGCGGCTATATCCCGAACTCCTACTTCGTTTCGAACTTTTACAACGGCTCGTCGCCCAACGACAAAGCGGCAAATGGCGTACCGCTCAATCCGGCCTTCGCCACCTCCTACATTCCGGCGTACGCCGACACCAACTCGTTGGTGTTGCCGAACCCCTTTAACGCCTACTTCTCGCTGAGCCTCAGCCTGTAAGCCGATGGTCGACGGCCGCTTCGGCGGCTTCGACGAGCCGGTGCGAACGGATCAGTTCGCGGGCGGCGGCGATGTCGGGCGCCGGGGGACGATCGCCGGTCCAGACGGGAATCCGCTCGCGCGCGATTTCGTGCGCGACGCGCGTTCCTCGGCCCAATCGCAGCGGGCGCCGGAGATCGATCGCGACCATCGCGCCGAGCAACTCGCAGGCGAGCGCGGCCTCCACGTTGTCGAGCACGCGCAGCAGATTGTTGGCCGACGTCATTCCCATGCTCACGTGATCCTCTTGCCCCGCTGAGGATGGAATCGAGTCCACGCTCGACGGCCACGCCAAGCCTTTGTTGTCGTTGACCAGCGCCGCGGCGGTGTATTGCACGATCATCAGTCCCGATTCCAATCCGCGGCGCTCGGTGAGAAAGAGCGGGAGCCCGCGATCCTCCGCGTTGAGCAAGAGGTAGAGGCGGCGCTCGGCGATCGAGGCCAGCTCACCGATCGCCATCTTCAAGAAGTCGATCGCGAGCGCGATCGGCTCGCCGTGGAAGTTGCCGCCGGAGAGAAAGACGCCGTCTTCCGGAAAGACGAGCGGATTATCGGTTACCGAGTTTGCTTCGACTTCGGTGACGCGGCGAACGTAGGCCGTCGAGTCGCGCACCGCGCCGTGAACCACCGGGATGCAGCGAAACGAATAGGGATCTTGGACGCGCTCGCACTCCACGTGCGACCAGACGATCTCCGAGTGCTCCAACAGGGCGCGCAAGTTGGCGGCGACGCGCTCCTGCCCCGGATGAGGCCGCAGGTCGTTGATGCGGCGGTCGAAGACCCGCTCGCTGCCGAGATAGGCCTCGAGCGACATCGCGCCGATTACGTCGGCGGCGGCGGCGAGCCGCTCGGCCCGCACGACGCTCAGCGCCGCGATGGCGGTCATTACCTGCGTTCCGTTGACCAGCGCCAGGCCTTCTTTCGCGCCGAGTTCGATCGGCGCCAATCCCGCGCGCTGCAGCGCAACGGCACTGGGCAGCAGCTCGTCGCGAAAGTAGGCTTCGCCCTCACCGATCAGCGTCAGCGTCATGTGCGCCAGGGGCGCGAGATCGCCGCTTGCGCCGAGAGAACCCACCGACGGCACCGCGGGCGTCACGCCGCGTTCGAGCATCGCCACGATAAGATCGAGCGTTTGCGGTTTGATCCCGGAGTGGCCGGCTGAGAGCGAGTTTGCGCGAAGCACGCCCGCGGCGCGGACCACCGGAATCTCCAGCGGCGCGCCGGTTCCGGCGGCGTGGCTGCGGACCAGATTGAGTTGCAGCTCGGCGGCATCTTCCGGCGCGATAACGATGTTCGCAAGCCGCCCGAAGCCGGTGGTCACGCCGTAGATCGGCTCGCCGGCAGCGAGATGGCTGTCGACGAAATCGCGGGCGCGCGCAACGCGCTCCCGGGCCGCCGGCGAGATGCGAATCGCGGCTCCAAGGGCCACCGCCTCGATCGCTTCAAGCGTGAGATGGTGGCCGTCGATTTCGATCGGGGTCGTCGCCGGCGTCACTGCGGTTCCTTAGAGCTTCGACCAGTCGGCGTGCGCTGGTTTGGCAAAAGGCGGGCCGCTTTGGATGACGATCGTCTCGTGGTCGCGCAGAAGGATGTCGCGCGGATCGTGTCCGTGCCAGGGCGTTCCATTGATCCAAATGCTCAGGCGTCCGCCGTGCGGCGCCGTTACCGCGCCGGCTTCAGTCCAACTCAAGTTCGGCCCCCAAATGTCGAAGAACTCGCCCAGCGTGAAGGGGCGCTTCACCGGCGACTCGATGTGGATAAAACCGTCGTCGCTGTGCGTATGGAGCCAGTACAGGCAGGTTCCCGTTTGCGGGATGCCGATCTGGGCGGGCACCTGCACCATATGGCCGCGATTGAAGAGCTGGAGCTGGGTGTGAATGTGTTCGACCGAGCCCTCCGCGCGATCGCAGTGAATGCCGTCAATCGGCAGACCTCCGAAGAGGCTCTGCGCCACCACCGTGGGCGGTGCCGGCGGTACAAGCAAGACGAGAAGCAACGTTAAGAGATGCATGGCTGGCGGCTTTCGATGTGCATAAGGAAAAAAACTTGTGGACAGCTTGTGAATTGCGCCGAGGGGGCGCTTGTCCACGCCATTTGTGCGTGCTACGATTCACGAGCTTCGAGTTCCAAATTCGAAGTGCGACGAACGTATCGTTCGCGGACAATGAAACGCGTGAAACGTTGCGATGAGCAATGATTCCGCGACAGCGACCAAACCGCTCGCCAGCGTCGGTGGGGCTCCCCGACCAGGTAGCCAAACAGGCGAGGCGAGCGCGTGAATACGTCGGAACCCGTCGGGGCTTCGCTCTGGCGGGTTTCGCTAATTACGGGAGGTTGCTTCGTAGACTAAGCGTGCAGCCGCGAGATCTTCGGCGGCGATCCCCAGAGATTTAAAAATCGTGGTCTTGGTGGGGCATGCTGGTTTGGTTCCACCGAAAATTTCGCCGATCTCGGCGTAGATATTCGCGCCGGAAAGAATGACGTCGCCCGACTCGTGCAGCGCGCCCTCGCGCGAGTCGACGAGCAGGACGTTGCGCATCGCGTCGTCGTCGAGCTCGCGCCACGTCGCCCGGTTGGCGCCGACCGCGTTCACGTGCGCACCCTCTTTGAGCCATGCACCCCGCAGGACCGGTCCTTGCGAGCTGGTCGCGACGACGATGACGTCGGCACCGCGCACCGCCGCTTCGGCCTCCATGGCGACGGCGCCATGCCGGCGCGCGAACTCCGCAGCGTGGTCCGGGGTGCGGCTCCAAACTCGCACCTCTTCGAATTGGTGAATGGTTGACAGTGCCGTCAAGTGCGAGTGGGCTTGCACGCCGCTGCCGAGCAGCGCCAGAACTTTGCTCGGCGGCGGCATCAGGTATTTGGTGATCGCCGCGGAGACCGCGGCCGTCCGCATCTCCGTGATCAAGCGCCCGTCCATGACGGCCAGCGGCTCGCCGTTATCGGTGCGGAAGAGCAGCACGATCGCCTGATGCGTCGGAACGCCGCTGCCTTCGTTCGCAGGATAGAAGCTGACCGCTTTGAGGCCCATGACGTCGGGCGCCACCGCGGGCATCACTCCGAGATAGCGCTTTCCTTCCTCAACGGTGAGAATGGCGCGTACCGGCTGCACGACGTTGCCCCTTGAAAACTCCGCAAGGGCTTGCTCCATCGCCGGAATCAGTTCTTCCCAACGAAGGACGGCGCGCACTTGCGCCTCATCGAGGTAGATCATCTCGACCCGGCTTTTCCTCCGGCTACTTTAGCGTGCGAGGCTTTACACTGCGGCAAGCTTTTCGTATCTCGCAGCTACGCGCCTCCGCCGTGTTCCAGCCACCAGAGGAGAAAAGAACTTCGCGTCCAAGCAGGCGAGAGTACACCAGCTTTGTGGATTTTCAGGGACTTCCAAAAAGGCGGATAGGCGGATAGTATGAAGAAACTTTGCCTCACTCGGCGTGGCTTGGGCGCGCTAGCACTCGTCGCAGTGCTGGCCGGCTGTCAAACACCAGCATCGGCGGTCGCGCCTGCGACCGTGCGAACGGCGGGGGCTTCGTCGATGCGAGCACTCCCTCCGAACATGCCGCTCCTTTACATTGGCGACTTGAGCACCAACGACGTCTTCGTCTACGACTATCCCAGTTATACGGCGGTCGGGACGCTGACGGGCTTCGACCAGCCCGAAGGCATGTGCACCGATGCCCAGGGTCACGTGTTCGTCACGAATATGGGTTCGGGAACCGTACAAGAGTACGACCATGGCGGCACCGCCCCGATCGACACGTTCGCTACCGGCGGGACTCCGGTGGGTTGCGCGGTGCGGCCGGTAACCAACGATCTTGCCGTTGCCGATTCCACCAGCGGCAAGTACACGCTTTATCCAAATGAAAACCCCAATGCGGGCGCGCCCTATGGCCCCGGCGCGATCACTTCGATGTATTACCTCGGTTACGACAACGCCGGCTACCTCTACATGGACGGATATGTGGGCGCGGCGTTCGGATACGAATATAACCACAACAATGGGCCGTTTCATTTAGTACCGTATTCCGGGCCGGCTATTGCCAAGCCCGGCGGCGTCCAGTGGAGCGGCGTCGCTCACAAGGTCTGGATCGGAGATCAGAGCACGGGCAATCTGTACGACATAAAGCTCAACGGCGCCCAATTCGGCCCAACCGTCACGCTCGCCGGCGCAGCGTGCGTCGTGCAGTTCTTCATACGCAACACTAAGGTTGTCGGGCCGGATCGGTGCAACGGCACTGCCTCTATTTACCATTTCCCAGGCGGGGGCGTCGACGTGATCGGTACCCCACCCGCTACTCCCGTCTCTTCCGCGATCAGCCTCTAGCGCTCATCGATATTTCTCGGCGATCTCCGCGGCGATAGCGGCGATGCGCGCGCGGACGAACTCGGGGGCGAGAATTTCCGCTTGCGCGCCCCAGCCGAGGACCCAGCGAACCAGCTCGTCGACATCGGCGACGCGATAGGCGATCTCGGCGGATCCTTCAGCGCCCTGCTCGACGTGAAAATCGGCGACGATCCGCGCGGCGGTTGCGGCCTTTGCGACCCTGGGCGCAAAGCGCACGCGCACTTCGGTCGTTTCGTCGTTGTGCAAGAGGCCGCTAATGGAGGCCGCGGCGTATTCTTCAACGTTGAAGTCGTTGGGGCGCACGAAGGTTTTCGCCAACACGACCGGCTCGGTGACGCTGTCGACCGCGAACGTTCGTTTCTGTTTGCGGGTATGGTCGTAAGCGATGCAGTAGACGCGCCCCGCGTTGATGATGAAGCCGTACGGATCCACCTTGCGCGCGCTGGTCTTTCCTTCCTTATCGCGGTATTTGAAGCGGACGCTGCGAGAAGAACGCTCCGCCGACGAGAGCAGCGCAAAGGCGCGTTCGCCGCGCTTGTCGAGCGAAATCCCGGAGAGACGAAAGGCCACCGGCGAGGCTTCGTCGACACGCGCGCGAACCGCGCGCCCGGCGCTTCCGACCAGCTTCTCGGCGACGTCGTCGATCGATGCGCCGATGGCTCCCCCAATGCTGGCGCCGAGCGAACGCAGCGCTACCAAGCCAAAGAGTTCGCCGCTGCTGAGGTCGAGGCGTTTGAGGCTGTAGCCTTCGGCAAAGCGATAGAGGTTCGCGGCGCGATCGAAGTAGAGCGGAAAGCCGGCGTTGGCTAAGATCGCGAGATAGCGGCGCAGGCTGCGCGTGCTTGGGCGGCGCTCGCCCTCGGCGATGCGGTCCTTGAGGCTTTCGAAGGAGTGGTGCCCCTGATCGATTGCGTTGAGCAACCGCACCAGCAGAATAACCTTCGATTCACCGTCGGTGCTCATTGGTCCGGAGTGGCTTGCGGCTTCGGGAAACAGCCGTCGGGCGCGTTCACCGGCGGGGCGCTCGGGAGCGGCGCGGTTGCCGTCACTCCGAGTCGAACCGGGTAGAACGAACCGCCGTCGGTCATCGTCTGCAAAGTGACGTGCGACGTTTGCCCCGGCGGCAACGCGAACGCCGTGATCTGATACCGCGACGGCACGCGCACGCATCCAATCTCCGCGACGTTCCCGTCGATCAAGAAGCTTCCCCGCGCCGGCCCCGCCAGCGGCTGGAGGAACAGATACGCGGTGGCCGTCACCGCGCTCGGATTCGCCAGCGTGAGATCGATCGTGTGAAGGACGCCGTAGTCGCCGTAGTCGTGACCGTCGGCTGACGCGTTTACGTTGGTCGGGGTGGGATCGGTGTCGCCGATGACGGTCGTCGCGTCGGCGCCGCCGGCTGAAAAGCTTAGGCTTTCGCTGCCGAAGCCGGCGATGGAAAAGGCACCGGTGCGGTGGTGTCCGTCGCCGGGAAGCACCGGTCCGTCGAGCAGCGTGCGCGGATCGACGCCGGGCGAGACGGCCAGCACGGTCACGTCGATCGGGCCGCCCGAGAGGACGCGCAGATCGGCGGTTCCGGCCACGAGTTGGCGGGCCGTCATCGGGAGATCGGTCATCAAGTATGGCTGGTCGCCGGATAAATCCAAGATCACGCCTTCGTGCTGATTCTTGGTTAGCAGAAAGCGTTTGCTGACCGACTCGCCGACTTGCATAACGTCGATGTTCGGGCCAGCGGTCGCCTCGATCAGCTGCACGGAGGTTGGATCTTGCGAGTCGGCGCGCAGCACGACCACGAGTCTGCGCGGATCGGCAAGATCGTCGTGATAGTAGTAGATGCGGGCGGGGGCTGCGAGCGAGACGGTGCCGCGAAAGAGGACGCCGTCTTGCGCGACGTGCTCCGGATCGTCGTCGTAGAAAAGCACGCCTGGAAGAAACGGCTGCATCGGCACGTTCTGCGCGGTGACGGTCGTCGAGCCCGACTGATCGAAGTATTGGCCGTTTCCGGCGATCTGGATTGGAACCGTGAACTGCGCGCTCGTTCCGGGCGCCAGTGGTGCCGGCGGCGGCGAGACGGTTCCCATGGTAACCTGCGCGCCCGGCATGGCCTGCGTGACGCGCGTCAGCCAGTCGGTAACCTCTTGCGCGAGCCAGTCGGGTTGAGCGGGGTCGCCGGTGACGGTCAGCGTCGTTTGCGGGACGATCGTACCGGCGTTAAAGGCGACACGAATCGCGATGTCGGCGCTTGCACCGGTGGCATCACTGACGTGAAGGACGTCGGTCCCGGTTTGCTGCGTGGCGGAGATTGTCAGCGAGGTTCCGTTCGGATCGGCGCTAACCACGACAAGCTTCCGGTCGAGCGTTAGCTGGAGCGGCGGCGTTGCGCCGGTTACGGCCACGACTTGTTGCTGCGCGGGATTGAGATTGACCCTGCTCGGCGAGAGGCTCAATGGGGCAGCGGCGGGCGAGGGCGTTGCGGGCGTTAGCAACGGCGTTGCGGGCACCTGCGACGGCGTCACCTGGGCGATAAGGATGGTGAGGAGTACGAGATACATGCGGCTTCACTCTATGCTTTGGCGCCGACAAGAGCGCTCAGCTCCTTCGCCAGGCTCGGCCGAGGAGTACGAGTATCTCTGTGAGCAAGCGATCAACGGCACTCTAAGGATGTGCGATAAGGGTCGGAACGTAACAGTCTATTTTGGCGAGAGACTGACCACTGCTCCTGCGACGTGCTTCTGCAGGATAGCCTCGATCCCGACCTCTGCAGCACCCAGCGACTGGTCTTCACCTAAGACGGAGTGGTCGTAGCCGTCGTCAACAAGAGCCAAGCGCAAAAACGAAAAGTCTGAGACGGGCTTCGAGGCGAACGTACCTGATCTGAGGATGAGGTGGAATGAGGTCAGCTACGCTATCCGATCCATCATCGAGGATTAGTAGTTCCTTGTCAGCGTAGTCCTGCGCCAAGAACAAACGAATTGTCGCTGGAACGAACTTCCGACGATTCGCACTAGGCATGATGCACGTAACTGTGCACATTTTCCGACTTCTTAACGAGCCTCCGCGGAGCTTCTACCCTTATTCATGACGCGTGGAGCTTGCGGACTTACTTCCTGGCTTTGCTGATAGTCAGGCCGTCCGGACCGCCAACGCCCTTGGTGATCGTTTTTGTCGGATCGCCACCGCCCGGATACGGCCAGTACTGAACGTTGTTATCGCCGTGATTTCCGCCAACCACCGTATGACCATCGATCCAGAACATATGCACGTCGTTTGCGTCGTTCAGCGCTGTATTGCCTTCGACCGTTCCGCTTGATCCTTGCTACGTCGAGGGTCTCGACCGAAACGACGATAGCGTCGAAGCAAACCTAATGGGTTACGTTTCGAACTAACGTCTCCATCCTTCGTTCTTCGTCCTTCGTCCTTCGTCCTTCGTCCTTCGACTGCGCTCAGGATGACAAAATGCGTTCGCGTTCGCGGCGGCGCTGCGCTTTGGCTTGGTTGCCGCAGGTCGCCATGCTGCACCAGGCGCGCGAGCCGTTCTTGGTTTGATCGTAATAGGCAAAGCGACACGTCTGCTTGCGGCAGGCGCGCAGGCGCGACCACGTCCCTTTGAGCAACGATTCGTAGACGATCGCGAGCAGCGAAGCGATCGGCCCTTCGGCCTCATGGCTTACCGGCTGGAGCTCGAGGCCCCGATCGGGGTCGACGTTGAGGGCAAGGCGGGCGCGGGAGAGGAACGGGCCTAGGGCTTCCCAGGCGGCATGCTGGTCGCCCTCGCCGTTGTTGGCAAAGAGCAGGTCGCGAAGCGCCTCCCGGAAGGCGCGGAGGAGCGCAACGTGAGCGTCGTCGAGCGGCGGCGGAAGCCCGTGGCTTGCGCACCAGGCGCGAGCGCGCTGGAGCGAGTCGAACTCGTCGGGCCCACTTGGAAGCTCCACCGTGTTTTCGAACAGCCGGACGAGATCGAGCGAGCCGGGCGCCCGGTCGGGGACCGGCTCCAGGGCCGTCACGACTTTCTTTTCACCGGTAAAAGATGTTGACAAGTTACCGTCACCACCATATAATGATTGAAGGTTACCATTTCGTCAAGAGGATTACAATATGTTCCGCGACCCCGTCCGCAACGCCCCGCTCGTCTCCGATCTCAGCGACATCGATCTTCGCCTGAAGGTCATGCGCGCCGATTCGGCGCTTTTCTTGGAGTCCAACCTGCGCCTCCCGCACCTGCGCGTCTCGTAGCGCTAGGGTGACAGGGCACCCCGGAGGATGGCGTTGACGGTCTGCATGTTGCGCAGGTCGTCCTCGTCGGTGCCGGGCGTTTCGAGAAAGGCCGTCTTGTCGCGCAGCTGGGGATGAGCGAGCAGCGCACGAAAGCCCTCGAAGCCGATGTTCCCTTCCCCGATGTGCCAGTGGCGGTCGCGGCTCGCCCCTAGCGGCACCTGCGTGTCGTTGAAATGAAACATCACGACACGATCGATCCCGATCTGCGTTGACGCTTCCTCGATGAAGCGATCCACGCCAACCTTGGAGTTTATTTCGTAGCCCGTCGCCCACGCGTGCGCGGTGTCGAGGCAGATGGCCAGTTGGGGATGCGGCACCGCCCGAATGAAGGCGCCGAGCTCCTCCAACGTGCCGCCCACCAAGTTTCCCGCACCGGCCGAGTTCTCGAGCACGAGAAAGACGCCGGGCTCGATTTCGTCGAGCGCCGTTTCAAGTGCACGGCAGATCGCCGTGAAGGCCTCCTCGCGGTCGCGGGTTCCATACGAGCCGAGATGCGTGTTCACAAAGCGCATGCCGCCGCGGGCCGCGACCGTCAGGTCGTGCTGCAGCAGGCCGAGCGAACCTTGCGCAATTTTTGGATCGGCACTTGCAAGGTTGATTAAATACGGCGTGTGAAGCGCGCACGGATCGAGATCCGCCTCACGGCGAAGCTGCGCGAAGGCCTCGAGTGCGCCAACGTCAATCGCCGCTCTGCGATAGCTGCGCGGATTCGTAGAAAAGACTTGCATCGCGGTTGCGCCCACCGCTTTCGCGTGCTCGACCGCTTTCGCGTAGCCGCCGGCGACGTGCACGTGCAGCCCGACCCGCATCTAACGTCCTTCGACTGCGCTCAGGATGACAGGGCGCGGTTGCCGAGGTCGAACTCGAGGGGTTGGCCGGGTTCGAGCTCCAGCTCCGGAAGATCGTCGAGCGAACGCAGTCCGAAGGATTCCAAGAAGAACGGCGTCGTCTTATACTGCATCGGGCGGCCGACGACGTCTTTGCGTCCGGCTTCGGCGATCAGGCCGCGATCGAGCAGCGTGCTCACCACGCTGTCGGAGTTGACGCCGCGGATCGATTCGATCTCGCCTCGCGTCACCGGCTGAACGTGCGCGACGATCGCGAGCGCTTCCATTGCCGGCGTGGAGAGCGTCGTCTTGGGCGGGAGCAGATAGGCTTCGACGACGTCGCGGGCGAGCGGTGACGTGGCGAAGCGATAGCCGCCCGCAACCTCGCGCACGACGATCCCGCGGTCGCCGTACTCCGCCTCGATCTCCTGCAGCGCCGTGGCAATCTCCGACTCTTGCGCGTCGAGCAGCTTGGCGAGACGCGGAATCGAGAGCGCCTCGCCGGCGACGAAGAGCAACGCCTCGATCGGGCGTCGCAGCTCCGGCGCGCTCATGCGGCGGCGATCGCGAAGAGGCGGATGTCGTCAAACGCCTCGGTTTGCTCGAACGCGACCCGGTGACGGCGAATCAACTCCAGGATTGCCAGAAAGGTGACGACGATGACGTCGCGCGTCATCCCCAGCTCCTCGCAGAGGTCGGAGAACTGCGCTTCGCCTCGCTCTTTGATTCGGCGCATGATGTAATCCATCGATGCAATCAGCGAAACGCGCTCGCGAGCGATCGAGCGTTTCTCCGGACGAGCCTGCGCCAGCATTGCGATGAACGCGCGTTTGAGCTTCTCCGGATCGATATCGTAGCGCTGCACGACCTCGCCCGCGGGGTCGCCCGACTCCCGGTAATAGAACGAACTCGCCTCGTTCTGGTGCTCGCGCAACTGTTCGCCAAACTCGCGGTACTTCGAATAGGCGATGAGGCGGCGGCGCAGGTGCTCCTCGACCTCTTCGGGCGTTTCGGCGTCGTCGACGAACTCCGTGGGAATCGGCGGCAGCAAGGCTTTCGACTTCAAGAAAATCAGCGTCGCGGCAATGACGAGGTACTCCGCCGCGATCTCTACGTCGCGCGCCTCCATCGTCCGAACGTATTCCAGGTACTGCTGGGCCATGCTCGCGAGCGGCACCGTCGCGACGTCGAGCTGTTGTTCTTTGATGAGCGTCAGCAACAGGTCGAGCGGCCCGTCGAAGGCCGCGATCCGGACGGTGAAGGGAGTATGGGCAGTCAGGATGAGACGCGTTCGCCTTGAACTTCGATCGGCTCCAGGGGCGCGGGCCCACCGAATGCGGTCGGGTTGGCCGCGAGGAAGTCGAGCGCCAAATCGACCAGACGCTTTTCGTTGACGTACTTGAGCGTTTTGCGAGCCTGCGCGACGTCGAACCAGCGCGCGTCGTCGACTTCGTGGTCGTGATTGGCGGGGTCGCCCGAGAGGTAGCGCATCAAGTAAAACGTCACCGCCTTGCGGTGCTTGGCTTTGCCGACGTAAAACCAGTAGGCGATTTCACTGAGCTTCGTGATGATCTCGCCCCAGCAACCAGTCTCTTCGCGGACTTCGCGAAGGCCGGCTTGCTCGGTCGTTTCCCGAGCTTCAACGTGACCTTTGGGAAGCGTCCAAACGCGCGGCGGCGCACCGCGGCCAATCAGCAGTGCATCGTAGGTCGAATCACGACGACGGAGCAACAGCCCACCCGCCGACACTTCGTACTTGATCCGCATGACGCTCCACGATTTAGGATAGGGAAGGGGGCCGCTTCGAGCCCCCTTTGGTTACCATCATTATAAGCTCCCGGCCCAAGAAGCGCCTGCGAGAAGGGCTATCCTTTTTTGGCTTTCGCCAGCCTGCTTGTAAGGCTACTGAACGCAGGCCGGCTGGCTGCCGCCATTTCCGTTAAGAGCGTTGAGGGTGGCAGTCTCGATCGTCGATGAGAGCGAGGCGTACTCGAACTTATTGACCATCTTATTTGCCTGCTTGGACTCCAGGAACTTGATCAGCGCGATCTTATCGGAGGTGTGGACGCCATTGTTTTGCCCGTAGAAGAGCAGATAGCTGATGGCGGCGATCGGATATGCTCCGGCCGGCGGGCTCACGAAATACTTGGGATCGATGTAGAGGATGCACCACGGCGTGCTCGTCCCGAGCGGTTCCTCGTCGCTGCCCTCACCGTAGTTGATGTCCGAAGCGGTAATCTTCTGGAAGTCCTTTGCGACAGCCGTATGGTCTTCCGGACTGACGAAGACCGCTTTCTTCTTTGCAAAGCCGTTCTGAAGCCAAGCCTGACTGACGCGCGGCTCGGCCGTGCGAGCGTAGGACCCTTCGAGATATCCCGTGCTGTACGCGGTAGCCTGAACCGCCGCAAGGATACCGACGGCGCCGGGTTCGCCGATAAAGTTCTGGTTGGGATCGTTCCCCGTGCCCGGCCCGACCCAGCTCGAGCTGACGCCGAAGCTCCAGGCCGCGCTGCGGCTCGGCCCGGCGTACGGCGATTTGTTATACGGGGCCTTGAACGTGATGTTGCACGCGGTGTTGAGGTGGTTCTCGAAGTTATACGTCGTGCCACCGCTATCGGAGCGGTAGTAGAACGTGATCGGCTGCGAAGCACCACCCGTAATCGAGTTGCCGCCGTTGTCGGCGGTGACCGCCGGATCGTTCCAATCGCTCACCGTGCCGTTGGCGATTGCGCAGTAGCTCCAGGTCGAAAGTTTGACGTTCTTGGTGTACTGACTAAAATCTCCAGGACGGTACGGGAAGGAGATTACGCCGCCGATTTGCGGAAACTCAAAGGGTTCTCCCCAGTTCGTTCCGCTCGTCGGCTCGCGATTCTGTTTGTAGTATACGTATTCAGTTGAGGGCATGGCGATGGCCGTGCCCACGAAATCGAGCGGGTCCTGGCGACCGCCAAAGCCGGTTGCGGATTGGCCCAGAGCCGCGCAGGGTCCCGTCGGCGGATACGCGGAGTCGTCATAATCTTCAAAGGCGTGACGGCCGTCGGTGCTGCTGTTCAAGCAGTAGTAGATCGTGCCTTGCGTCGGCGCGGCATAGAAGAGCGAACCGGGGCCGGGCGGCGATTGAGATTCGTAATAGTAGCCCGTAGGCTGAATCGACAAATTATACGCATAGCCCGGGAAATCGGCGCCGCCGGCGTGCAAATCTTGGGTTCCGCTGTCGTTGCGGCGAACGTGCCCGCGGTGCGCGGCGGCCTGGGGTAAAGGGGCTACGCCTGACGGGCCCGACGCGGTGCCTCCGTTACAAGCGCTGAGCAGCAGCGCTGGAACGGCCGCCAAGGTCCAAGTGGCGAGTCGCTTTTTCATGTGGATCGTTCCTTCAGTGAGAGTGAGGTGCGTGTGAGGTGACGACGAGCGCAACGGGCGCGTTCAGCTCCGTCGCGGATCCCGCAATGCGCAATGACGGTTTGACGGTTCCCGACGCGTCCGACGCAAACGCGGCGATGGCATTGTTGAAATCGTCGGCGACAAAGAGCGTCGGACCGTAAAGCGCGATGGCGGGGTAGAACGGCACCAGCGGATCGCGCGACGACGTGCACTCCGAGTTATCGGTGGAGATTCCGTCGAGCGTAAGAACGCGAAGCGGCCGGCCATCGGTCTTCCCGCCGCCGGCGCCGGCGGCAAAGACGTTGACGCGCGCTTGACATGACGTCGAGCTGCCGCTGCCCTGCGTCACCGTGTTACCGATGAAAATTTCACCGCTCGAGCCGAGCGCGACTTCGGTGGTTTGCCCTTGCTCGAGCTGAGTCGTGGAATCCCAGGGAATCGTGCGCGCCGCGTTGGCATCGGGATTGCCGATATCGGCGGCCGAGGCGACGAAGAGCCCGTAGTTCGGGCCGATCGACGTATGAAGCGCTCCGTTGACATAAAAGTTTCCGCCGGAGTCCAGGGCGAGGCCGGTCGGGCCGGCATACTCGATGGCCGGGTCGTAGAAGTTCCAGCCATGTTGCGGCGCGGCGGGTCCCGTGCTTCCCGCGGCGTAGGTCAACACCGCGTCGCCGGTGTTCTTGTCGACGTCGGTTGCGCCGTAGGTCACCAGGCGACCCGTGGAATCGAAGGCGATGAAGAGCGGAAAGAGCGTCGTCTTCGTCTTGTTGTCGGCCACGATCGTCGCTTTGGGTTGGGCGTTACCGCCGGCGCCGGGCGCGTAGATTGCGATCTCGTTGTGGGAGTCCGGCAATCCCGTTCCTGCCGAGAAGCCGTACTCGTTATCGAAATAGCCGACGTACAAGTCGCCGCTCGAATCGACGGCAATGCTCCGCGCGTAGAGCTTCGAACTGAGCGATAGCGTGCGCGCGCGCGCCGCATTGCCCTGGGATTTCCCGTCGTACTCCGTGACCGTCGCCGAACGGCCGTCGTTGGTGCCAAGATTGAGCGCATAGATCGTGCCGACCGGCGGCGGCGGTACTTTGCCGGTGAGCTTGAAGTCGGCACTCGTGGTGATTCCGCTTGGACCGGCTATGCCGGCTTGAACCGCGACCGGCGATGCCTGCTTGTTGCCGTCGTAGGCCAGCGTAATGCCTGCGGTCGGCTTGACGATCGAGAGCGACTCACCCAGACGCTTTCCGTCGCTCAAGCGAAAGGCGTGGTTGGTGTCGCCTTGGATTGCAAGCGTAACGGGTTCGAAATAATCGCTCGGACCGACGATCTCGGCGCCAGCGCCGTCGTAGGCCGCGAGCGTAACGTGGCACGTCATGCGCCGGCCACGCTTGCCCTTATCGGGATCGAGAGTGACTTTGAGCGAAGCGATCACGCCGTCCAGCGCGAGGGAGAGGCGATTGCTGATGCCCACGCCGCCGCCGCCGGACGAGACCGCAGCTTTAACTGTACCGACCGAAAGGACGTCGCCGGTTGCGTCCAATTCCGCGTACGTGCTGACCGCGAAGACGTCGTGACCGGGCGAACCGGAGATCGTCGCGCTGCAAACCAGCTGGCGCCCTTGCGCCTTGCACCCGTGCGCACTCGCAACCGTGTTCACCGTCGTTGGATTGATGCCGGTCACGCCGTTGCCGTCGACCGAGACGAGCGCGATCGCGAGCGAGCGCGTCTTGGGAGAGAGATAGTCGGCGCGCAGGCCGCTCTTCGACGGCGGAATCGTTACGGTGAGGCGGACGTTGACGAGGCGCAGCGGCGGCGGATCGCCGCCTCCGGGCGAGCCGACCACTGGACCGAACGGAGTGTTCGTGCCGCCGCAGGCAATCGTCATCGCAGAGATGGCGAGCGCCAAGATCAATCTCAAACGCGCGGATGTTTGCATCATGAATACGTCCCGAGTGAGGGTTGAATGAGGCCCGATGACGTGCGTGCGATCTCCCGCGCGACGAGCTCGGCCATTACCCGAAGTTCCGGAACGGCGGTAGCCTCGAAGCGGGATCCGCGAACCGGCGGGCCCACGACCCAGAGCCCATCCACCGGCACGTTCGTTGGGCCGACGGCGCCCAGGGCGCTCGTCGTCAGCAGACCGAGATTTCCGGGTGCGGCGCAGATCAATCCGTCGGTGAACATCCCGGCGAGCATGGGGTCTCTTCGCATCGCCGGCGCCCCGCCGACACCGGTGCAGTTGACGATCCAATCGGGACGCACGTCCGCGCGTTCTCCGTTGCGCAGGACGATCGTAACGGTTGCGCGTTGCACGTGCGCGATCGTGCCGGCGTAGACAACGAGCCGGTTTGCATCGTGGTAGCGCCGGCGCACCGCGTCGACTTGCTGCGGAGCGCGATGGCGATGGCGCTCCCAATGCGTACGAAGGTGGCGTTCAAAGCGGCGCCGCTCGGCCGGCGAGAGCCGCCGCCAGATCGCTTCGGCTTCCGGGCGAATCGCGTCGACGACGGATCGCCAATCGAAGCCGCGCTCCGCCGCCTTTCGAACGTGTAAGCGAAAGCTGCGCAGCAGCGCGCGAGCATCTCGAGTATCCAGCGCCGGAATGACGTCGTAGGGCGCTACGTCGGCATGCACGTTGGGAAAACGCCCGCGGCGCGACAGAACGTGAACGACGCCGCGATGCCCACACGCATCGAGTGCCACCAGCACGTCGAGTGTGGTCAAACCCGATCCAATCGCCAACACGTGCCCGCCGACGCGCCGGTAATCGCAATGCCACGGGTCGTCGATGTATCCTGGATGCAACCGGATTTCATGAGGCAAGAACGCGCCGTTCGGAAGTGGATTACCGGTTGCCAAGACCACCGCACGCGCGACGAAGCGCGTGCCGATGCCGGATTCGACGACGTACTCGCGATGGCCGCGCCGCTCGATCCGGCGCACCCGATCCGCCACGTGCGTAAACCGGCTGCGCTCGAAGGCTTGTCGCGCGATCTCGTTGACGTATGCGCCGTAAAGGCGGCGGGAGACGAAACTCTGGGGATTGGCTCGCGGACCAAGCCAGCGCACGAAATGGCCGCAGTCGTCGGGGAAGAGACTCATCATTGCGGCGCGCGTGTTGAGCACGTGCTCGTCGTGGCGCGTGCCGTACGCGGCGCCTCGCCCGAGTTCGTTCGGCTCGAAGAGCGCGAGCGAGAAGTCCGGCGGGGTGCGCCGCGCCAACTGCGCGGCCACCGCAGCGCCGCTAAAGCCGCCCCCGACGATGACCGCGTCCACCTCGATCATGCGAATCGAGCGGAGCCTGCCGCCGCCGGGCACGGGGAAACTAGGGGGTGTCGAATCAACGCCATCCTCATCACAAAAAGATAACTTTAGTTATTATCTCAGGTCATCTTTTCCAGAAATCGGGGCAAGCCCTTTTCGGGCTACGGAAAAATTTTATCGGGCTGCAGGCACCGACGGGCGGAGCACGTCATCGTAGGTGCCGCGGACCGATTGACAGCGCTGCGTCGACTCGTCGTAGACCAAAAACTCTTTCAAGGGCGCGGCATAAATATGGAGCGATAGCGCCCGCACGCCCGAGGGCGCGCTGACGCGATGAAGGTCGAACCGGCCCGCGCGCAGATCCAAATCGCCGGCATTCATCAGCCGGGAGCCTTGAGCTGCGACGCGCGCGAAGCCGGGACGTTCGCCGGCGTCGATCCGGAGGTAGTCGTCCACGACGAGCTGCCCTTCGAGCACCTGCATCCAGCAGTGCTGGCCGCCGTGATCGTGGAGCGGGGAGACGGCTCCGGCCGCCCAGTTGAGTAGGAGCACCTCGAAACGTTCGTCCCAGTAAGCGCACGAACGCGTATAGCCGCCCGGACACATAAGAAGCGGCCGGCTGGGAAACCAAGAGCCACGCGTTGCGGCGAGTAAGGCCGCCATATCCGAGGTGCTCCGCTCGAGCGGCCCCCTTGAACACAGGTTGTCGATTAGCGGTTGAAGCAAGTCGCCTCCCATATTAGTGACCTGAGTCACCTTTTTCTAAGGCCCCAAATCGCTGCCCTTCCGCCCTCTCGAAAAAAATTGACTTAAGTTACTCCGCCGGTGCGGACCGCCCGGTTTATGCCGGAAGGATGTCGGAGCCGTTGCCGCTTGGATTGCACCAGTCGCCGACCTGCATCATCGCGCAGTCGCGTTTTGAGCGATCGCCGGTCTGCCGGTACCAGGGTAACGTGCGCATGTGATTCGCCGCCTGGACGAACTTCGCGTGGGCGTCGTGCGCCCCGTGATTTTTCGCCGTCTGCGCCGCAGCGATGAGCCCAATTGTTTCCCCGAACCCGTTCCATTGCGGGGCGCCAAGATTGAAGACGAGATCGCAGATCACGAAACGCCGCGCGTCGGTCATTGCGTCGAAGATTCCGTCGGGAAGCGAGGCTCGCGCATCCGATAGGACCGGCGCGAAGCTATACTCGAAGAGCGCGTTGATCTGCGTTTGGGTGAGCGCGATCGCGCCGCCCATCACGCCGTCGACGTCGCTGGCCGGCACCCCAACGCGTTCCAGTGCCGTACGCGCATCGGCACGCCGAAGATTGAAGCCGACCCCAATCGTGGGCACCCCTTTGGTGTCGTGGTACATTTTGGCCTCGTCGCCCTCATCGATAGCAACGCGCCGTTTGACCTCTGCGATCCATGCTGCATTGTCCATATGGAGTGCCCCGATTAGTGCGGCAGCCTCAACGGGTTACCGTAGACGGTGTAGACCACGGTGTTGCCGTCGAAGAGCGGTGCGAGATAGTCGACCAACCGGATTAGATCGGCGTTGTGCACGCGCGTGCAGCCCTCGGTCTGACAGAGCGGTTGGAAGGGCTCTTGATCCTTCGGCGGATTCAGCTTGTGAAGATACGTACCGCCTCCGTGAATCAAGATGCCGTCACGGCCATTGGCTGCGATCTCGCCGATCGGCAGCACGATGCCGCCGACGTTGACGGCGTTCGGCGGACCGGATGCCACTCCGGCATCGGTCAGCGTCTTGAGCGTGGCGGCGTCGATGTCCCAAACGGGAATGCGATAGGGACCCTCTTTGATCACGACGTCCGGATCGGTGTTCTTGATACCGGCCGATAGCACGTAGTGGCCCGGCGGACAAGGGTAATGGAATCCCCAAGGCGCGTTTCTCGGATCGTTGCCCACCGCATCGCCTCCGGCCTGGATGCTGTCCCAGAGCGACTTGCCGGGTTCGTACACCTTTAACATGCCGCTGGGGCGATTGAAAATTGCGTGGATCATCTGAGCTCCTCGCCGGTCGAGAGCTTGGAAGTCTGGCCAATTTTGGCTAGTCCAAGTGCAGCTTCCTTCTCTCTCGGCTAGCTGGGGCGCCACCGAAGGTCTGGCTGGCGGGCGGCGCGGGTTTCGTCCACGCGGCCGACGACGGTCGTGACGGGCGCATCGAAGAGTGCCTGCGGATTGCTCTTCGCCTGCTCGACGATCTCACGCAACGCCGCGACGAAGCCGTCGAGCGTTTCTTTTGACTCCGTTTCGGTCGGCTCGATCATCATGCACTCCGGAACGATGAGCGGAAAGTAGATCGTGGGCGCCATGTAGCCGTAGTCCAGCAGCGCTTTTGCGAGATCGAGCGCGCGCACGCCGTGATCGCGCTTGAGCGCTTGCGCGGAAGCGACGAACTCGTGACGGCAAACCTCGGCGTACGGCGTTTCGAGAAACTCCGCGATATTGACGCGCAGATAGTTCGCGTTGAGCACCGCGAGCTGCGAGACCCGCTTGAGCCCTTCGGCGCCGTTGGCGTAGAGATAGGCGAGTGCGCGGACGGCGTGCGCGAAGTTCGACCAGAACGATCGCATCGGCCCGATCGATTTCGGCCGGTCGAAGTCCAGCGCGAATGTGAGCTGCGGCGACGCCGTAACGACCGGCGTCGGCAAGTACTCAACGAGATGTGCGGCCACGCCGAGCGGGCCGTGGCCGGCGCCGCCGCCGCCGTGCGGAATCGTAAAGGTCTTGTGCGTGTTGAGATGCATGAGATCGAAGCCCATGTCGCCGGGGCGTGCGTAGCCCATGATCGCGTTGGCGTTGGCCCCGTCGTAGTACATCAGGCCGCCGGCTTCATGAACCGCGGCGGCGATGCGCGCAATCTCGTCTTCGAAGAGCCCCAGCGTGTTCGGATTGGTCATCATGCAGACGGCGGTATCGGGCCCGAGGATCGCGCGGATATCTTCGACCCCGACGCGCCCGCGGTCGCTGCTCGGCAGCGAAATCACCTTGAAGCCGCACATCGCCGCGGAGGCCGGATTGGTGCCGTGCGCGGTATCGGGCACGATCACTTTGTCGCGCTGCGTTTCGCCGCGATCCTTGAAGTATTTCTTGGCGATGAGCAGCGCGCCGAGCTCGGCGTGGGCGCCGGCCGACGGGTTGAGCGAAAAGGCGGCCATGCCGAAGAGCGAGCTGAGCGAGCGCTCCAACTCGTACATCACTTGCAGCGCGCCTTGCGCGAGATCGTCGGGCGTGTACGGGTGCAGCTGCGCGAACTCCGGTCGCGACGCGATTGCGTCGTTGACGCGCGGATTGTACTTCATCGTGCACGAGCCGAGCGGGTAGAAGCCGAGGTCGATGCCGAAGGTGCGCTGCGAAAGGCGCGTGTAGTGGCGGACGACGTCGAGCTCGCTGTTGTCGGGCAGCGGAAGGTCGTCGCGCAGCACCGACTCGGGAAGAAACGTCTTGAGCGGCTTGCCTTCCTCGAGGTAGCGGTTCGCGCGCCCCTCTTGCCCGATCTCGAAGATCAGGGGTTCTTCGCGTTTAGATGTGGGCGTGGACATTGAGTGCTCCGTCGAGCGCGGCGGCGAGCGCGTTGATGTCGGCGCTGGTCGTGAGTTCCGTGGCGGTCATCAGGACGCATGACTCCAGCTCGGGATACCAGCGGCCGAGATCCACGCCGCCGAGAATTCCGAGCGCTTGCAGCGACGCCAGAACGCCGGCAGCCGGGGCGCCGACGTCGGCGACGAACTCGTTGAAGAACGGCGCGGCGTACTTGATTTTCACGCCGTCCACGTTCGCGACCGCGCTGGCCAACTCGCGCGACCGTGCGAGATTGAGCGCGGCGGCGGCGCGCAGACCGGTCTTCCCCAGGAGCGCGAGATAGATCGTGGCGATCAGCGCGCAGTGCGCCTGATTCGTGCAGATATTCGAGGTCGCGCGTTCGCGGCGGATGTGCTGCTCGCGCGCTTGCAGCGTGAGCACGTACGCGGTGCGCCCGGCATTGTCGACCGACTTGCCGACGAGCCGCCCCGGAATGCGGCGCATGTGTTCTTGGGTCGAAGCGATGAAGCCGGCGTAGGGACCGCCGTATGCCATCGCGACGCCGAAGCTCTGGGCCTCGCCCGCGACGATCTGCGCCCCCCACGAAGAGGGCGGCGCGAGCGCCGCCAGCGAGAGGGCCTCGGCGACGACGGCAATCGGCACCGCACCGCTCGCCTTCACGGCATCGAGCGCGGCGGGCGTAAGCGTATCGACGTTGCCGAAGAAGTTCGGAGACTGCAGCGCGACGGCGGCGTACTCTTTGCTTTCAACGGCGCGTGCAAGCGCGGCGAGATCGGTGGTGCCGCTTTCGTCAAACGGAATCTCGTCGACGGTCACGTCGAGACCGTCACAGTAGGTGCGCAATACGCCCCTATAGTTCGGATGAATCGCGCGTGAGACGAGCAACCTTTTCCGGCCCGTCGTTCCGAGCGCCATGATCGCAGCTTCCGCGAGCGCCGTCGCGCCGTCGTATACCGACGCGTTGGCGATGTCCATGCCGGTTAGGAGGCAGATATAGGTTTGCCACTCGTAGATCGCTTGCAGGTACCCTTGCGAGACTTCGGCTTGATACGGCGTGTAGGCGGTAAGAAACTCGCCCCGCATGGCCAGCGCCGCGATCGCGGGCGGCGCGTAATGGCGATACGAACCCGCGCCGAGAAAGGAGCGATATTCGAAGCCGGCGTTCTTTTCGGCGAAGTGGTCGAAGCGGCGCTGGATTTGATATTCCGGGAGCGCGGGAACGACCTCGAGCCTCGCCTTGAGCGCGACGTCGTCGGGAACGCGCAGCAGGTCGTCGAGCGACGTGACGCCGACGGCGGCAAGCATTTGCTCGATGTCGAGTTCGGTATGGGGAGCGTACATCGAGTGGCCTACTTCTCGTCAGATGCCGTGTGTCATCCTGACCGGTTGCGACAAAAGGCGACGGGTCTCAGTGCCGCGGCGTCTGGGGAAGTTTTAGCAGTGCCGGCGCACGCGGCACCGGCGCCTTATAAATCGCCGGTGCGGGAGGCAGCCGATCCTTCTTTGCGTCGAGCGGATGCGCGACGATGCGGTAGTCGAATCCAACGTGCCCGCGGCCGTTTTGCAGCTCGCGCACTTGGAAGCTCGCCGGACCCTTTCGGTTCACGTAGAGTCCGTGCGTGTCGCCCAGGGGCGTGAGAAAGACGTAGTAGGGCCGCGCTGGATCGATCGTCGATGCGAACGAGGGTTCGAGTTGCACGTCGGCAACGCCGCCGGTTAATTGCGCCGTACCGAAGTCTTCAATCGTGGCCGAGGTGGATTCCGATGCGTAGGCCAGCACGTGGCGACCGCCGGCCGTGCGATGCCTGGTCTGCAGGCTTTGTCCGCCGGTAATCTTCCCCGAACACAACAGGTTCGCCGAGAAATCGATCGAACAAACGCCGCCGCCGCTCCCGTCGCCCTCTGCGTAGACTAGGTAGCTTCCCTTGGCCGGCCCGTCAGCGACAGCGAAAATACTGTACGTGTTGGCCTCGGCGTAGCTTTCGGCTTCGACGCCAGTGTACCCATCGCCGTAAACACCCGTACCGCCTTGACCGAGGACACCGATGCCCGACTGATCCGTCACGTAGCCCTCGACTCCTACATCGGTACTACCTCCGAGACTGCCGCGTATGGTGCCGGTTCGGCCACTCACTTCTCCGACGACCGCATCTGAATATTCCGCAGAAGTACTGGCGTAGATCGCATTGTTGCTCTTCGAGGTCGCTTCGAGACCGAAGCCCGAGTCAGAGACGGCGTGTACGCCGGTGTTTTCGGTTGAATCGCCCTCGACCCCGATCGCGCTTGCCGACGGTATGCCTTTGAGCGTTCCGGTGCACGTGAGGTTTGCGCTCGGATCGACTAGGCACGAGGCCTTATTCGCTTTGTTCTCGCCGTAAAAGATGTTGGTCGCCGTTTCGTCGCCGCGCGCGTAGAGCGCCGCGTACTTTCCGCTGGAGTCGTGCGACTCCGCGTAGACGCCGAAGCCGTCGGCGAGGTGCAGTCCGGAAATGCCCGAGTGACCCGACGCACTGGACCGCCCCTCGACGCCGTTGTTGCCCGTGGAAGTCCCGTACACTCCCCACGGCCTTCCCTTGGACGCGCCTTCGACACAGGCTTTGCCGCTGGCGCAGCCGGTGACCGCATTAGGGAGCGCGACGAAGCGCTGCGCGCGAACGATGGTAAGGCTCGAGAGGACGATCGCAACGGTCGCGGCGGCGGTCGCGACGATCATCGCTCGACCGGGTCGAAAAGCTTGAAACATACGATGCTCCCTTTTAACCCCGTTTGGCAACCGGGAGCACAGTATACCACTTGCTCGCTTGCCCCGATAGGAACCGGACGGAAGCCGCACCAACGTGAGCACCGTCCTTCTCTTTGCGGGCGCTATAAGTATGCTTGGAACAGCCATGATCACCGCGGCGCGCTATGGCGACCTGCCCGAAAACGTTCCGATTCACTTCGGCTTGGACGGCACCGTGAATCAATGCGGCCCGCGCTCAACGGTATGGCTGCTCGTCGCCACGCAGGTTGTGATCGCGGTGGCCTCTTCCTCGGTTTACGTGACGACCGGAGCGCGCGGAATTCTGGTGATGGGCGTCTGCGTGCTCGCGATCTTCTTGCGCGTGCAGCTACTCATTCTTTCCGCGGCGATGACCGGCGAGGGAGCGCGCCGGCGTGAGCCGAATGCGGTTTGCCCCGCTGCTAACCGAGGGAGGTTCCCATGAGCGATTACCATCAGCATAGCGACCTTTCGCTGCTGCCCGAGCTGAAAAAGCTCGATGGCCCAGGCTTTGACGGCTTTGTCGCGCTCGACAAGACCGTCGGCCGCACCGACGGCGCGGTGCCGCAAAAATACCGAGAGCTTATCGCGCTCGGCGTCGCCCTGACGACGCAGTGCCCGTACTGCCTCGACGTGCATACGAAGAACGCCAAGAAAGCCGGCGCGACGCGTGAAGAACTCGCCGAAACGGTTCATATCGCCGCGGCGCTGCGCGCGGGCGCCGCGTTGACGCACGGTTTACTGGCGCTGCGCCTCTTCGACGCCGCGCCGTAGCGCTACCAGAGCCAAGCAGCGCCGCGTACGCCGCTCGAATCGCCGTGCGCGGCCTTGACGAGGCGCACGTCGACCGGCGTGGAGATGGCATAGCGCGCAATCAAGGCCGGAACGTTGTCGTACAGCCGAGCGATGTTGGAAAGGCCGCCGCCCAAGACGATGACGTCGGGGTCGAGCAGGTTGACGACATGCGCGAGCCCGCGGGCTAGACGATCCTCGTAGACGGTGAGCGCGTTGCGCGCTTCGCCGTCTCCACGCGCTGCGGCCGCGGCGATCTCCCTCGCCGCCAGCTCGTGGCCGGTCCGCTTTGCAAAGTCTGCTGCAAAGCCCGGGCCGGAAAGAAACGTCTCGATGCAACCACGCTTGCGGCAATAACATGGTGGCCCCGGCAGCTCGCCGGGATGCGGCCACGGCAGCGGGTTGTGCCCCCACTCGCCGGCGATGTTGTTGTGGCCCGCAACGACCTTGCGTCCAACGACGATGCCACCGCCGACGCCGGTCCCGAGAATCACTCCGAAGACGACGCTCGCGGCGGCGCCGGCGCCGTCGACCGCTTCTGAAAGCGCGAAGCAGTTCGCGTCGTTCGCGATGCGAATCTCGCGACCCAGTGCGGACTCGATGTCGCGTTTGAGCGGCTTGCCGTTGAGTACGACGCTGTTGGAGTTGCGCAGCAGCCCGGTGGTTGGGACGATCGCTCCCGGCGATCCTATGCCGACGGTTGCGCGTTGCCCAGTATCTGCTTCGACGGATCGGACCAGCGCCGCCACCGCCGCAACCGTGCCGTCGTAATCGCCGGCGGGCGTCGCGATACGCCGGCGAGCGATTTCCGAACGGTCGACGGAGAGCGCGACGATCTCGATTTTCGTGCCGCCGAGATCGACGCCGATTCGCAACGCGGCTTAGCTATCCTTGAGTATGCTTTTCGTAGTCGGCGGCGTTGAGCAGCGATTTGGCTTCGTCCAAATCCGAAAGCTTGAGCTTGAAGAGCCAACCGGCGCCGTAGGGCTCGCGGTTGACGGCGGCTGGATCGCCGTCGAGGGTTTCGTTGATCTCGACGACCTTACCCGACATCGGCGTAAAGAGGTCGGAGACCGCTTTGACCGACTCAATGACGCCGACGTTGAAGAACTGTTCGATCTCCGTGCCGACCTTCGGCAGTTCGACGTAGACGATGTCGCCGAGCGACTCTTGCGCGTAATCGGTGACGCCGATCGTCGCATCCTCGCCGTCGAGCTTCACCCACTCGTGTTCTTTGCTGTACAGCAGGCCATCCGGTTGCGCCAAAACTTCTCCTCTTTTGGTTACTTCGCGCGCTTGTAAAACGGGAGCGGCACGACGGTTGCGTCATGCTTCGTGCCGCGTATTTCGACATCCAGCCGCGTGCCCTCGGTTGCAGCCGCTTTTTCGAGCAGAGCGGTCGCGACGTTCTTATTGTGGAGCGAGGGCGCGATCGAGCCGCTGCGGATCGAGCCCACGGGCCGCCCGTCGTGCCAGACGACGTAGCCCTCGCGCGCCGGAACCCGGCCGTCCATCACCACGCCGGCGATGCGCGAATAGTCGTCGCCGTGAATTTGCCGCTCTAACGCTTCTTTGCCCACAAACTCCGGTTTGGCGGTTTTGACGGCCCAGGTGAGCCCGGCCTGAACCGGCGTGATGGTTTCGGTCAGCTCGTGTCCGTAGAGCGGCATGCCGGCCTCCAAGCGCAAGACGTCGCGCGCGCCCAGGCCGCAGGGCTCCAGTCCTTCGTTGCGATGGCTCTCGAGCAGCGCGCGCCAAATCGTCGGGGCGGCATCGTTGCTGAGGAAAAGCTCGAAGCCATCCTCGCCGGTGTAGCCGGTCCGCGCAATCGTCGCGGGCACGCCGTCGACGCGGCCCTCGATGCAGAAGTAATACTTGATCGCAGCGAGGTCGACGTCGACGTGCGGCTGCAGCATCGCGACCGAGCACGGACCTTGAATCGCGATGAGCGACGATTTGCCGTGCTGGTTCTCGAGCTCGACGCCGCTCGCCGGGCGGTTGGCGATCAGGTGCTCCCACATCTTATCGGCGTTGGATGCGTTGACGACCAGCAGCCAGCGGCTTTCGAGGCGGTAGAAGATCGTGTCGTCGTGCGTGCCGCCGGCGTCGTTGCAAAAAAGGTTGTAGCGCGCCTGCATCGGCTTCATCGTGCCGACGGCGTTCGTGGTCAGCGTGTCGGCCCAGCCCGCGACCATCTCGCCGCTGAGCCAGAACTGGCCCATGTGCGAGAGGTCGAAGAGTCCGGCGCGGTGACGCACGGCATCGTGTTCCTTGAGGATCGACGAGTACTGCACCGGCATCTCGAAACCGCCGAAGGGCACCATGCGGCCGCCTAGCTTGACGTGCTCGTCGTGCAGCGCGGTTCGCTTATGCATTTGCGATGCGTTTTCGCGTCGGATTCCGACTTCCCGCCTGGCTCCGGGCGGAACTCTCGCGGGCCACGATTAAGTCAGATCGCGCGGATCAAGGAGGTCCGAAACGAGTGTCCGTCCTGGAGCAGCTCGCGGCCGTTGCCACGATAGGCCAGCTCATCGTAATCGGCGCGGGCGCGTACTTCGCATTTCGGCAGATCGACCGGCTACGCCGGCAGCAAGAGGCCGAACTCGTGCAAAGCATTTTCGCGACGTTTAACGCGCCGGATTTTGCAACCGCGCTAGACTTTGTCTACAACGATTTGTCGAAGCGCCTAACCGACCTTGCCTACGTTGCCGACATCGCCGACGGGCGAGCGACAGCCGTCTCGCACCCGGAGTTCGTCGTGATGCACTTTTTTAACGGACTGGGGCTGTTGGTGCACTCAAAAATGGTTGGAGAGTATCCAATCGTCCTGATCGTCGCTTCGCCGTGCATGCGCGCGTGGGAGCGGCTCGTTCCGGTCATCGAACTGCTGCGGCGGCGCTTCCCGCACGCCTACACGCCGTTCGAATCGCTGGTCGTGCGGTCGCGCGCCATCGACCTAGCGGCAATACACGCGCGCTTTCGCGCCGAGAGTACGCATCTCGACGCCCAATGGAAGGAGACCGCGCGCGAACTCCGGCGGCATTCCCTAGGATGAGGCGGGGGAGAAGTGACCGGATTTGGGAGGTTTTTCGACCGGGTAGCTGTTGAGGAAGTCGAGCGTGGCGTGGGCCACGATCTCCGTGCCGCTGCGCACGTAGACTTCGCCGTAGACGATGCGGCGGCCGCCGCGCAGCACGCGCGCCTCGGCGATCAGATCGTGCGGCGGCCCGGCGGGCGCGAGAAAGTTGCACTGCAGCGCGATCGTCGTCGTGTCTTGATCGCGCCCATAGATCGAAGCGAGTGCGACGTAGAAGACCGTGTCGCAGAGGCTGACGATTGCACCGCCATGGACGGCACCGGTGCCGTTGGTGATCTCCCTGCGGTAGGGCATGCGCATCACCGCTTTGCCGTGCTCGACGCTTTCGAGCTTCAGATCGAGGAGCGCAACGAAGTTGCTCTTCTCCTTCTCCCAGGCGCGCGGCGCACCCGAAAAATCAATGCTCATGTTGATCGTTTTCCTTTTTAGAACGTGTCGCCGGGCGCGGCCAACATTCGGCGCAGGTAGAGCGGCAGGGAAAAAAGGCGCCGGTGGGTTTCGGAGTCGTAGAAGAAACTCTCGCCGCGGAGACGCGCGCAGTAGGCGTCGATGCGCCCGGGTTCGAGGCGAGAGAGATCCACGCGGTCGCTGCAGGCCAGAAAGGCCCAATCGGTATCGAAGGCCGGCACGTGGGTAAAGAACGAGGCGACGTGCGCGTAGTGGCGGCGCAGCGTGCGCGCCATCTTACAGTGCAGCGCGGCGTTATGCACGCCGGCGGTGCTGGCTTGGAGCGCGTAGATTCCGCCCTCGGCCAGGCGCGACTTGATCAGCGCGAAGACGTCTTCATTAAAGAGCGGGTTGCTCGGCGAATCCTCCAGAGGCTCGGTTAGATCGGAGAGGATGACGCCGTAGCGGTCTTGCCGCACGCGCATGTGCTCGAGCGCGTCGCCCACGATGACCTCGGCGCGGGCGTCGTCGAACGCGCCGGCCGACCATTCGGGAAGAAACTCCTTGGAGACCTCGAGAACGCGCCGGTCGATATCGACCATGGTACAGCGCGCGACGTCGGGAGAGCGCAAGACCTCGCGCAGCGTGGCGCCTTCACCGCCTCCGAGAATCAAGACGTTGGTGCGATCCAGCGCTCCCGCCAGCGCCGGGTGGACCAGCGTCTCGTGATAGATCCGCTCGTCGGTTTGAGAGCTTTGCGTGTCGCCGTCGATCACCAGCATCTTGCCGAAGACCGGCGAGCGAAGCACGGCGATCTGCTGAAACGCCGAGCGCTCCGAGACGAAGAGTTCTTCGATCGCGTGATGATGCTGCTCGGTCGGCGCGAACTCTTCCACGTACCACTGCCAGTATTGCGTCTTCGGCATGCTTGGCGTAGATTGGCCGCACAAAAGAAGAACCCCGCCGTGCGGGGTCCTTCGACTGCGCTCAGGATGACAACGGAGGGCTACTTAAAGCAGTTGACGGCGAAGTAGAGCGGCGATTTCGGAGGAAGCTCGAAGCCGCGCGGGACGGCGTACTGCGTGATCGTGACGGTCTTGCCCTTGGCCTTGAACGGGCCGCCGGGCAACGTCGCCCATTGGAGCGAGCCTTTTTCTCCGGTTGTGAGAACTGCGGCGCCACACGACGTTCCGGGGAGTCCCTTGGAATCCGTGATGACGTATTGGAGAATCGGCTTGTTCTTCTGTATGACCGGCTTGATGGCCGTCGAGCCCTGGTTTACCGCGACCGCGTAGATGAACGTCGTTCCTTCGCCTTTGTATTTATCGAAAGATTTGCCTTTATACGTTTCGATGTCGCCGCCGGTGCCGGTCGCATCGGCAAGGTAGACCGAGGTGGTGGTCTTGAGGTTGTTCGCTCCGATCGAGCCCTTAACGGTGATATCGTCCCACGTTTGCAGACTGAAGGTGCCGCCCGACGACTTCAGCATGATCTTCTCGCAAGCGCCTTTGAATATCCACTGATACTGCGGCGGGGTCGTGGCACACGTGGTGACTCCGGCGGGAGTCAACGGAGCGGGCGCTTTGCCTGTGGCGATGCTGACCGGCGCGTCGTCCGGCGTCGCATCGGCGGCGTCATCTTGGTGCATCGGAACGCCGCCGGGCTCGACTTGCTGGACAGGAGCACCAGCCGCAGGCTGCCCCATCGAGCCGCTCGACATCGAAGGCGTCGTGCCCATTCCGGAGCAAGCAGCCAAAGCAAGAACAACCGTTGCAGCGATGCAGGCGCGAGGCATAGATAGACGCATGAAGATCGTTTCCCCTAAATGGTGAGAGCAAAAACCGTTGTAGAGAGAATTGGACGGCAGGCGCAATGCGCCTGCCGAAAGTGCACGCTTCAAAGGTGATAATTGCTGGTGATAACGGTTAAAAAACCGCGAGAGTTTACGCCGTCAGCACCCGAGCATCGTGATTGCGGTTCAGCACGTGCGTGAACTCGCCGTCGCTCTTCTCGATCCCCCGCTTGAGTTCGGTTGCAAGCACGCTCTTCGCGCGCAACGTCATCGCGGCGAACTCGCAAGCAGCCCAGGGGTCGGTGTGGTCGCCGCACGTGTAAAAATCCATCGCGGCGTAGGCCTTCTCAGGCCAGGTGTGGATCGAAAGATGGGATTCGGCCAAAATGACCGTGCCCGAGACGCCCTGCGGCTCAAATCTGTGAAATGCGCTTTCCATAATTGTAGCGCCGGCGGCCTTGGCGGCCGCGATCATCATGGCTGCGATGCCGTTGATATCAGAGAGTATGGATGGTTGACAGCCCGAGAGCTCGCACACGATGTGCCTGCCGAGTGCCTTCAATTTGTACAGGTCTCCTTGACCCTTGAGGAATCCCACCTCCGGACTTCGTCGGCTGGCGGCTGCGGTGCAGACCGTTCCCCCGACCTTTCGGAGAGCTCGTGCCGGCGCTTTTGCGGTGCGCGGGCGGCTCGCCGCGATGGCGCGAAGGGCGCGCCTTCCCCTACCGTGGCCCCACCTTGGGACAGGGACCGGCGCCAATCATACCCCCTACGACCCCCCCTGTAAAGGGTTTTCCACCGGGTATTCCACAGGAAAGTCAAGCTAGCACTTCATTATCTTGACTATATCGGCCTGAAGGGGGTACGCTCAGGAGGCAATGGCATTGAAACTTGAAGCCCCGGTGAAGCCGGCCGAACTGATCGAGGACTACCGCCACGGGTTCCACGATGAAGAAAAATACGTCTTTAAGTCGGACAAGGGGCTGACGCCGGAGATCGTCGAGCGGATCAGCTCGATGAAGGACGAGCCTGCTTGGATGCGCGAGTTCCGCCTCAAGGCGTACGAGATCTTCCTTAGTAAGCCAATGCCGACGTGGGGCGACACCGCGCGGCTGGCCGAGATCGACTTCTCGAACATTCACTACTTCGTGAAGTCGACCGACAAGACCGAGCGCTCGTGGGACGACGTGCCGGAGGATATCAAGCGGACGTTCGATCGCCTCGGAATCCCGGAGGCCGAGCGCAAGTTTCTGTCCGGGGTCTCCGCGCAGTACGAGTCGGAAGTCGTCTATCACAACACGACCAAGGCGCTCGACGAGCAGGGCGTGCTCTTCTGCGACATGGACACCGCGGTCAAGAAATATCCCGAGATCGTTCAGAAGTATTTGGCGACGGTGATTCCGGCGGGCGACAACAAGTTCTCCGCGCTGAACTCCGCCGTGTGGTCGGGTGGATCGTTCATCTACGTGCCGCCAGGCGTGACGGTCGCGATGCCGCTGCAGGCCTATTTCCGGATCAACGCCGAGAACATGGGCCAGTTTGAACGCACGCTGATCATCGCCGACAAGGGCGCGAAGGTGCACTATATCGAGGGCTGCACGGCGCCGAAGTTTTCGACCTCATCGCTGCATTCGGCGGTGGTCGAGCTGATCGCCATGGAAGGCGCGTCGATCCGGTATACGACGATCCAGAATTGGTATCGCAATATTTTCAACCTGGTGACGAAGCGGGCGATCGCGCATAAGGATGCTACCGTTGAGTGGGTGGACGGGAACATTGGCTCGCGCTTGACGATGAAGTATCCGTCGATCTATTTGATGGGCGAGGGCGCGAGAGGTGAGATTCTCTCGATGGCGTTCGCCGGTGAGGGGCAGCATCAGGATGCCGGGGCGAAGGTCATCCACGCCGCGCCGCGCACGACGTCGATGGTGACGAACAAGTCGGTAAGCGCGCACGGCGGCAAGACGACGTACCGCGGGTTGGTGGAAATACACGCCGGCGCGGTCGGCGCGAAGACTCGCGTTCGCTGCGACGCGCTCATCATGGACGAGGAGTCGTCGAGCGATACGAAACCGACGATGAAGATCCACGAGCAGCGCTCGACCGTCGAACACGAGGCGAGCGTCAGCAAGATCGGCGAAGAGCAGCTCTTCTACGCGATGTCCCGCGGACTTGCCGAAGCGGATGCCGTCGCGATGATCGTCAACGGCTTCTTCGACTTCTTCGTCAAGGAACTCCCGATGGAATACGCGATCGAGTTGAATCGCTTGGTGAAGATGGAGATGGAAGGCGCAGTAGGGTAACCTCGGCGGCCTGTCACGCGATCGGTTCGAGCCCTGCGGAAACGTGGGGCTCTTTTGATAGGAGCCGTCGGATGCGCCCTACGCTCAAGGCGATGATTGAGAACAGGTCGTAGCGAAGGTGGGCACTCAGCTGCCCCAAGCCCGGAGCGTTAGATGGCTTATTGCTCGTCCTGCGGTTCTGAACTTCCGCAAGCCGCTCGGTTTTGTCCTGGTTGCGGAGCCGGGGCTCAGACTGGTTCGACCCCAGCCGCCTCGACACAACCTTCGTCTAAGCTCAGATCTCCCGATTCCGGTTGCGGCAAGACTGCTGGGATAGGATGCGGAGCCGTTATCGCGTCCATCATCTTCCTTGCGATAGTGGCTGCAGTTATTAATAGCTTCAATCAATCCGCTCCCGTTCGCTCAAACCACGCAACAACCAGGGCGTCGCGCGTAGCGCATCGTAAGCCCGCACCGGCTCCTACCCCAGAAATTCTGCTCGACGTGGAAGGAAGCGGCATTAAGACCACGCAGCGCTTCCAGGCGCCCGGCGAATGGGCCATCGTTTGGTCGTTCGATTGCTCGAACTTTGAAGGCAGCGGGAACTTCGTTATAAGTGTTGACGGTGATGTTTCCGATGTCGCAGCAAATCAGCTCGCAGCCAATGGGCGTGATGTATCCTACGAACACGCGGGTGGGAACGTTTACCTCGAGATCAACTCGGAATGCGATTGGCACGTTCGTGCGGTGAGTCAATGAATGCTCGGGACGGCCAACATTGGATCTGCAGCAAGACGCTGATCGGCAAGCGATTTTGGAGCGCCTCGGTTGGAAGTTCTGCAGGATACGTGGTAGCAGCTTTTATCGAGGCCGAGACGCAGCAATGGAGCACGTGTTCCAAAAGCTGAGGGCCAGCGGCGTAGAGCCCTTCGATGGGCCGGCGACCAGTGAAGCTCGTGCCGGCGATCTCGTCCGCCGCGTGCGCGTGAGGGCGGCTGAAGTCTTCGAACTTATTGAGGCGTCTGTCGGCGAGGACGGCGTTAATGATGGCGGGTATAGATGCAAACGGCACCGGAAGCGTCAGGTCCACATCTTTAGTGGCCTGCGCGCATACCAAAACGCACTTCGAGGCCGACGCCGCCTTTGACGGCGTACGAGTCGATTATGCTTTGGGATCTCGCCACGTCGAGCACGCCAAAGAGCACATCGGTTCCCAAGCGATGATGAAGCCGATCGACGGGCGTGCCGCTATCGCGGGCTAACGTTGATATGCGCCGCTGCAGCTCGTGAAAACCTAGTGGCTTTGGAATCCTCGCTGTCACTTTCGCGCCTCGAGGGCACGTTCAAATTCGTCGGCGAAACGCAGCATCGCCGCATCGGCCCGAAGATCCGAAAGGGTACGTTCCGGCGTTGTAACGGGCAACCCGTCGACATGATCGATCTCGGAAGCCTGCAGATCGGCGTAGTGGAGTACGAGGGGTGGCGTGGGCTGGCGTCCGATGCGCGATCCCTTTGGCACCGTTACGTGAATTGAGGCTGGGTTGGCGTCCGTGCCGCCGTGCAAGAGCAATGCAGTCTCGTGCGACAGCACGGCGCGAACGTCGGCGTTTCCCCGCGGCCATAGCGCCGCGGCCCATAGGTCGCCGTGCGGGGAGGCAGGATAGCGCCGCAGCCGATAGACGCCTCGGGACAGCCGCTCGATGCGACCTCGAGCGAGCAACTGTTGTACATGCACGGCCGAAATGCCGGCAGCGACGGCGTCCCGGATGGCAAAGTAGCCGTCCTGGTCCTCAGAAATTGCAAGCAGCCGATCCTCGGCTCGTACGGCCATACGCGAAATATAACATATTGTCATATTTCACGTAAAGCGGGGCGGTTCTAAGAGGGCCTCGCCAACTGATCCGTTAGCAGCCCGGCTTCACGCGATGCGTAACCCCTTCAGGAATTAACCTCTGCGCTGATAACGATCGCATCGCGAATCGCGTCCATCCACACCGCCTTCGCCAGGATCGGGTTGGCGACTCGAAGGCCTGCTGGACTTCGGCGCGGGTACACGCGCGTGTCGCGTCCGCGCGCGTCAGCTGTGTCTGCACCAGCAGCATTGCGGCGTCTCGACCTTAGCGACGCACAGTTCAACTGTGCGGATATCACAACGCTGAATCTCGGGAACGCAACTCTAAAGGGCGCACAGTTCAAGAAAGTGCGGATGGGTAGAGCACAAAGAAACATCATAAGAAAGGCACAAATAGCGCCGTCGTGGTGACTACAAGAATTGCGCGCGCTAGCGGCGGCGTTCTGCGGTGCTTAGAGGCCTGACAATCAGGCTACGCGCAACCCGTGCGTGCGTGGCTCCGAAAACGCGTGACCACAACGGCTAATAGGATGGCGGCGCGTCATCGAGGTCTTCTTCGAAGTCCGCTGGAGTAGGGACCAGCCCGAGATGAGTCATGCTATCTAAGGTCCTTTCTTGCAGGTCAAAGCCAAGCCGTTCGGCATGCAGCTCGGATTTACCGTCGAACCTTGGCCACCGTGTGCGCTAGAATAGTAGTTGACGAGCAACGACAACACGCCAACGATCAGAAGAACGTTTCCTAGCCCCTGCCATCGGCCCTTTTTGACGCTTATTACCTGGAGCTTTCGATTGTAGAGCAGAAAAGCTTCGGTCAATTCCAACATTATTGGAGCCTTTAGTGAACCAGCTTCGCACGTTTCAAGCGAGTTGTAGACTTCCACCGAAGGGGGGCGATACCGCGCCGGCCACAGGCAGATTGCGTTTGCTAGGACTGAAGCAAACAGTAAGGCTAGAGCAATCCCAAGCCATGGCGTAGGCTGCAAGCTGTCGACGGTCTTGGGCGCAACGAACGACAGTAGGCCAATTGCCGCTCCAATCAAACCGATCTGCGCTGTTGCCTTGCCTTCAAGGCCCCTGATCCCGTCGAACTTACTCTTTGCAAGTTCCTTTGCTTCCGAAAGGAGTAGCGAGCTTACGGTATCGTTGGTGAGATTGGGGTAGTCTGCCTTGAGGCGCTCGGTTCTTTCCTTGCGCTTTGCATCGGCGGTCATCGCACCCGGGCGAACCGCGAGTCGCTCGGCAAGGCGTCCCCAAGGCTCCGGACCTTCTAGTAACGCGTAAACGATGATCCCCGCAAGTAGGAAGACGCACCATAACTGCCATCCAACATCAAACATCGCAGATGACGAATCCAGCCGCGCGCCAGCGCGCATGCGCGAACACATAGTTGGCGGCGGCGACGACCAATGCGGCGACGGAGCGAAAAACAGCCATTCGTGCGCACATTCGGGCCCTTTGTCCCGTCCGCCTCGCGAAGCGGCGCCACCTCACCGAAGTCTCTTTCCGCGGGCGCCGGCCCGGCGACATCTACGACTCCGAGGCACTCGGTTGCAGATCGGCGTTTCCTCACTTGCCACGTTCCGCCTAAGACGAGAGCTACTGCATGGTAGCTAGTAGGGCTTCGGGCGCTGGCATATGACGGCAACCTTATTCCCTGGTTTCACCCACGCTAGCGTCCATGCGCCGTCATCAAAGCTAATCAATAATTTTAGCGTTGTTCCGTTTTCCAGGGTAAAATAGTAGAGCTTCTGGATGTCAGCTAGCGCGGTGGAATGTGGTAATAGATAACCAAAGCCGAACGCTACAAGAGTCGCAGAAAGTATCCAGAGTCGCGACAGCACGGGCACCTCCAATGATAGCAACGTCTTATAGCGGTCCCTCTGCGTTGATAACGATCGCATCGCGATTCGCGTCCATCCACACCGCCTTCGCCAGGATCGGGTTGGTGAGATACTCGAAGGCCTGCTGGACTTCGGCGCGGGTACACGCGCGTGTCGCGCCCGCGCGCGTCAGCTGTGTCTGCACCAGCAGCATTGCGGCGTCGATCGTAAGGTGCGGAGCGTTGGCGGGGTCGGCCTGAGCCGCCGCCGCGACTTGCGTGGCCCAGCCTTCGCGGGCGATGATATCGGCGACACCGTCTCGCAGGTCTGGGCTCTTTCGCTTTTCAAGCAACGTAGGTGGTCGGGCGCGCGCTGGTGGTCGTACCACGACGCGCGCTGGGCCAGCTTCGGGCTTTGGAGGCACCGCTGCCGCTCCCATGGCGTCGATGAGCTGACCATCGACGATGCCGATCTCCGGCTTGCCGCCGAGATATTGAAGATTCGCGTGGTTCCGCGTTGAACGATAGCTGCCAGTGATCTTCGAGATCGTGAGAGCTATGCGACGCGCCTCGATAATGGCGGCATGCCTTTTTGCCGCCGCGTTCGCCGGCGTTGCCGCCGATCAGAGCGGCGTGGTAACTTCGGCTGCGCTCGTCAAGACGACGTTCCTTTCAACCGAGGATGCGCAGGCGCAGATCGCGGTCTTTAACGACACGCCCGCCCAGATCACGGTCGACACCGGCGACATCATGTTCCACATTGCTTCACACGGGCAGTGGGAGTCGCGGCGCGCTTGTAACCGGGACTGCTGGCGTTGGTTTCGGCGGGTCGCGCCGGGCGCGCGTGCGGAGGTAAACATCGGGCTTCCCGCGTGCGAAGTGCTCTCGGACCGGTGCAGCGAGCAGGTCGTGATGGACTACCCTATCGTCATCGGCCAGGAGCATCACGTCTACACCGCGAGCCTGCCGGCGTATCGCTTCATCCCCGATCCAAACGCCGTATACCGCAACGTCAAAGGCGCCATTCCGGTGCTCGTCGCGTTTGGAACGGCGAGCGGAACGGTCGCTCCCAGCGCGGTCGCAATCGGCGTCGTCGCTGCGCCTTCGACGCCGTTCAACCCGAACTCGCCGCCTGCGGAACCTTTTGCGAAAGTCGCCAAGTTTCTCGGTGCTGAAGGCATCCAGATATATAACCAAACGGTCGAACTCGACAACGACGCGTGGTACCTCAACGACGTGGGCGCCGGGGGGTATATGCACGTTCCGTATGGTCAGAAGGCTAATACATGGCGCGCTACATTCACTACAAGGTACGTCTCGGAGGAGCGCGTGGCCAAAATCAACGCTGCGCTCTCGGCAATTCGCCAGCGCTTTGGAACGCAGTTGAGCAAGGTCTGGGCGCGCGTCGTGATCGACCCCGGCAGCGACGAGTCGGATTTGTGGCGAGCGGCCCAAGACAACGCCGAGCCTCAGGCGCAGCGGCTGCTCGCGCTCATCGGGGGCCGAGAACTCGATCCCACGAGCACGGGCCTCACGGCGGGCTACCTCTCCTTCCCAAACGCGGCGGCGGCGCACTACGATCCGATGACCGAGACGGATCTCGACGCAGTGCAACGTTTGACGCCGCTGCAGGTCGTCGGGACGGCGCAGATCGGTTATCAGGGAACGCAGCCGGCGAACGTACGGATCGATCCCGCGGTCGCCGCGCGCGCTCGGCAAGCGTTTCGCTCACCGTTTGCGATGCCGACGCTCGCGCCGGCCGCAGAGATGGCCGTCGACCGGCCGGAGATCTATGCCGCCGGCAGCGCCTCGACGCGCGCCTCGCTGCGAGCCGGTCTCGCGCCCGAAGCCGTCGCGCTCTTGAACGCACGCATCAGAACCGAGGAGTTTGCAGGGCTGGTCGGCGTCCGGCTGGGCCAAGAATCGCTCTTCGCGCTGTATAACCCGGGCGGCATCGGCGATCCGACGCTCGGCGTCGCGACGACGTTTTCGGGCGGGGATGCGCGCGCGTCGGTTTCGAGTGTCACCGATCCGCAAGTCCGGCTATTCCGCAACACCAACCCCGACGCACGCAAGAGCATTCCGATCGACATCCCTTCCCCCCAGACCACGATTACCGAGTCGACGTGGGCCGAGACCAGGGTCGACGCAAGGCTGCTACGGTTTGAGATGGAGGCCGACGGCAACGAGGCGCCGCCCGACGTCGACGCGGGCAGAATCAACGCCCAGTTGCGAGCGGTTCCCGGCGTGCTGGCGACGGCACTAACCACGCAATATATGGGGCAAAACGTGCGCTTCGAAGTGCTGCTCCCGCGGTCAAAACGCTCCCTCATCTTCAGGCTTGCGGCGATCGTGCAAGGCGCGTACAAGATGCCCGCCGCGTACACGAGCTTCACGTTGGCGCCGTTCGTCGGGGACTGCGCAACGATCGAGAGGCGACTGCTGAAGGTAACGGTTCACCAAAACTGGATCGGGGCGCAAGCCGATGCGCGCGCCTCGCACCGCACGTTGCGCAAGCTCTTGCTCGCGGCCGTCTTCCCGACCGGCGAAGGCTCGGCATGCTATCCGCTTGCGCGCGATCCCAGCGGGCTCGAGCCCCGCAGCGTCGCCGAGATCCCGAGCGCGCTGCCGCCGGCTGCGTTCTCGACCTCGTCGCTCCTGGTTTTCCGCACTCGGTAACAACCCTGGAGGGCTCTCCACGACAGTAGGAGGCAGGAGCGGAAGCGGGCGTGTGAAAGGACGTTTACCCCCCCGGGCCACTTCGTTCGGGTGCTCTCATCCGGCGAGGATTGTGCCCTGCTAGAACAGGAGTCGCGATGCGGAGCTTACAGCTTTTTGTGCCGGCCCTATCGGCTGCCATCCTACTGAGCGCGTGCAGCACGGGTAACGCCACCAACCCATTGTCAACCACCCCCAACGTGCAAACACACCTGGCGCGGGGCGCGGTAATCTCCAACGTTCCCAAGCAGTTCCTGTACGTCGCCAATTATGGCTCCGACAACGTGTCGGCCTACTCGATCAACACGACGTCGGGCGCACTCTCGGCGGTGACGGGCTCGCCGTTTACCGCGGGGACCCAGCCGGCCGGTATAGCGATCGCTCCCGCGAACAACTTCATCTATACGGCGAACGAAGACTCCAACAATATCTCCGGCTATAGCATCAACGTCAGCAGCGGTGCGCTCACGGCGCTGTCGGGATCGCCATTTGGTGCCGGTGGCGAGCCGTTCGGCATCGCGATCAACAAAACCGGGAAATTTCTCTACGTCGCAAACTACTATGGAGGAAACATTTCCGCTTACACGATCAACCCGAGTACGGGAAACTTGACGCAGATTTCGGGTTCGCCGTTCGGGTCGGAGCAGCTCCCCGATGGAATCGCCGTCACTCCTAACGGCAGATACCTCTACGTTAGTAACGGCGGAAACAGCGGCGGCAGCGTTTCCGGGTATAAGATCAACCCGAGCAGCGGCGCGCTGGCGCAAGTGGCGGGTTCGCCGTTTACCGCCGGAGGCTATAACGACGCCTTGACAATCGACTCTCGGAGCAAGTTCGTCTATACGACCGATCTTGTTGGCGGCGTCGACTCCTTCTCCATCGGCGCCGGCGGCACGCTAACGGCGATACCGGGGTCGCCGTTTGGCGCCGGTACCGATCCATGGGCCGTAAGCGTCTCGAAGAACGACATTTTTGCGTTTGCCGCCAACTATGGCTCGGATAACGTTTCCGCCTATACGGTCACCGCAGCGAATGGCGTGCTGACGGCGGTCCCAGGGTCGCCCTTCGGCGCGGGCACATCGCCTCGCGGAGTCGTGGAAGATAATCGCGGCAAGTTCGCCTACGTCGCCAACTATGGGTCCAACAACGTTTCCGCCTATAAGATCAACCCGAGCAGCGGTGCGCTGACGGCAGTCACGGGATCGCCGTTCGGCGCGGGCACCAACGCATTCGCCCTGGCGACCTGCCGGGTCGCGACCTTGACGACGTGCAAGCCGCCTAAACTGTAGCGGGCGTGCCGGCGATCCCGTCCAACTCCGCGACTACTTGCGGCGACAGCACGAGCCGACCGGCGGCCAGGTTTTCGCGAAGGTGGGCGAGCGACGACGTGCCGGGAATCAGCAAGATGTTCGGCGAGCGCTGCAGCAGCCACGCCAGTGCGACCTGCATTGGCGTGGCCCCCAGTCGCGCCGCGACCGACGACAGCGTGGTCGATTGCAGCGGCGTGAATCCGCCGAGCGGAAAGAACGGCACGTACGCGATGCCCTGTCGAGCCAGGTCGTCGATCATCGCGTCGTCGTGGCGGTAAGCTAGATTGTAGTTGTTCTGCACGCAGACGACGGCGGCGATCGTCTGTGCCTCGGCTATCTGCGCGGTGGTGACGTTGCTCACGCCGATGTGACGAATCAGTCCCTCGCGTTGCAGGTCGGCCAGCGCGCTCACCTGTTCGGCGACGGATCCCTCCTCGGTTCCGTGTCCCGAACCCATCACGCGGTAGTTGACGATGTCGAGCACGTCGAGCCCTAAGTTGCGAAGGTTGTCGTGAACGCCGGCGGTCAGTTCTTCGGGCGAGATGGCCGGCTGCCACGACTTGTCGGGCGGCCGGCGGCCTCCGAGCTTCGTGACGATCACCAGCCCCTCCGGATAAGGGTACAAAGCCTTGCGGATGATCTGGTTGGTAACGTGCGGGCCGTAATAGTCGGACGTATCGATATGATTCACGCCCGATGCGACGGCCTCGCGGAGAACAGCGACGGCAGCCTCCGGATCCTTGGGCGGCCCCCACACGCCCGGCCCTGCCAACTGCATCGCGCCGTATCCAAGTCGCCGTACCGTCAACGACGAGCTGGGAAAAGTGAAGTCGTTCACTTTACGTTAGGTTTCTGAGCGGGTGGTGGCGACGGTGAGCCGTGCGTATCGAAGAAGAAATCGCGTTCCGAGCTGCCGTCGGAGCATCGCGCGTGCTCGACTAGATAGGCCATCGGATCGTTTTTTGCGGTGTCCGCTACGAGCTTTGACGAAAGTTCCTTCCAATGGCCGCCGTTGCCGCACGCGTTCGTGGCAAGGAAGACGTCGATCCAAACGGAGTTCGCGAGCTGGTTCGGAGGGCGGATCCAGATGGCATTGGCTAGCGAGGTGCCGTCGTTTGGCATTGCGACTGGTCCGGACGCGAGCTGGCGCAAGACATCGGGCGAGGCGATGAGTTGCACGAAGTCGAGCTTATTCGCGTGGAACTCGTAAATCCAGGCGTAGGGTAATGGCAGCACCGCATACCAGAGATCGAGAGATCCGTCGTCGGCGTTCGTCGACTCGTGGCGCGGCGGCCCGAGCTTCGCTCTTACCTGATCGGGCGTCATCCAAAATGCGACACCGCTCGGCGCGACGTACGCAACGCCGCTCAGGCGGCTCACCACCGTGACCGATTGCGCGACATTATTCTTCACGAGCACGTCGAGGTAGACGCCGTCTCCGTGCGTCAGGTAGCGCCAAATCGCAAAGTTACCAGCGGCCTTGACGCCCACGGGATCGCCGAGCGTGGGCCGCAGATTAGCCATCGGTTCGCCGATCGTGACCCCTTCAAACGTTCCGCCGAGGGGCGCTTGGGCAGTCTGGGCTGCCACCGGCCCGGAGATTAGAACGAATGCGAGCGATAGAATGACCAGTGGGCGCATACATCAGCTCCTTTGAAGCAGCGCGTCCGGCGCCCTTCGTTGCCGTTCCCGCCCTTCCCGCCGTGGCAGCCGCGCTAACGTTAACGCGATTCGAGGATTCTGAGAAGAAAGCGCTTGCAAACAGCCGAGCGGCGTGGTATTGCGTCGGGGCACGGTCTCCAACGTATTTTACGTTGCGGGATTTTTCGTTTTATATTCAGCTTCTCTGATGAGACATCTTAGCAAAGGATAATCTACGTAATTATGATTAGAACTAAACTGGCCGCCTTCGCCGCTGTGACGGTGATCTTCGTGAGTACGCTCGCGCCGGCCTCGGCGACCACAAACATCGCAACGCTTGGCGTAACGGCAACCGTTACGAACAACTGCAACGTTCAAACCCAGCCGGCAGCGCTGACGATGAGTTATAACGAGCTCGACAACGTCGGAACCCTTGGTCTTTCCTCGTTCACTTGGGCCTGCACCAACGGCGCCGCCGCCTCGGTAACCCCGACCTCGACGAATAACGGCGGCGGATCGAACTGGAAAGCGGTCAACGGCGGTGCAAACCTGCTGTACTTACGCGCGCCACGCGGGCGCAGCAGCGACGAGCTGCTCGGCCTCGATTGCGCGACCGCTGGGCTTCGAATACGACTCGCTCTCGGGGTTGGGCACCTTCAGCACGGGGATCGTCACGCTGTCGTGTAAGCTGCCACAGTTTCTGGGCAGCCTTACGATAACGTCACAACACGATCGCGGTGGAAAGCACGAGCTATGGCGCGACGGGAGCGATGCCGAAGGCGCGCTGCCGTATTTAATTTCCGCTCGCGGCGCACAGGATGCTTCGAGCGGGCGTTCCGTGATGCGCTACAGCGTGGTGCTTTCCGCGAGATTGCTGCCTGAGGCCGCGCCCGGAGGCGGGAACGTACATCGACAGCGTAACGGTAACGTTTAACCTGTAGTCACGGTGTAAGCCGAGGGAGTGCGCGTCCCGTCCAAGAATTTGCGCAGCATGGATCGCAGATCGTTCGCCGCCAAAGGTTTGCTGCTTGCCGGCGCCCTTTTGCCGGCGTGTAACGGCCACGCCGGCTCGTCGCCAGCGTCGGCGCTCCCGCAGTTGCCACTTCGGCAGGCTCAGGGCGACGAAAAAATACTCTACCGGTTCACTAATACCACCGACGGGTCCGAACCGGAGTCGGCTCTGCTCAACCTCAACGGAACGATTTATGGGACGGCATCGGAAGGTGGAAGCCTTAAATGCCCGCACCTCGGCGGCGGCTGTGGAACGATATTCAAGATCGAGACCTCGGGCGCCGGCTTTACCGTTTTGCACCGCTTTGCCGCTAGCGGGCGCGACGGCGTAATGCCGGTGTCGGGTGTAATCGAGTCGGGCGGTAAGTTCTACGGCACAACGCAATTTGGCGGCGGCAAAGGCTCCAAGATCATGTACTGCGCCGAAAACGGCGGCTGCGGGACCGTCTTCGAAATGAATCCGTCGGGGAGCGGCTTTCACGTGATCCACGCCTTTGACGGCGACGACGGCTACAGCGTCTTCGAGGGACTCACGAGCGATACCAGCACGCTGTACGGAGCTGCTGCCGGCAGCACGGCAAGCGATGGCGTCGTTTTCCGGATGACGAAGTCTGGTCAGGAAACGATCCTTCACCGCTTCCGGGGCGGCAAGGACGGGAAAACCCCGGAAGAGGCGCCGATCGTCGTCAGCTCACCGCGCGGCGGTAATGCCCTTTTCGGTGCGACGTACTGGGGAGGAGCCGGATTCGGAACGATCTACACGATGAGCACCAGCGGCAAAAATTACCGCATACTCTATCGATTCATGGGCGGCAGCGACGGGGCCAATCCCAAGCCGCTCTTCTACGCCGGCGGAAAGCTCTATGGAACGACCGACAGAGGAGGCGCCACCTCCCGCTCGTGCGACCTCAGCGGCGTAAGCGGATGCGGTACGGTCTTCGAGATCGGCAGCGACGGAAAGCAATACCGCATTCTCCATCGCTTTGCCGGCGGCACCGATGGCGCGGGCGCGGATGGGATATTGACGATCGTCGACGGTACGATCTACTCGGCGACGAAGTTCGGCGGTTCCACCACTTGCAGGGTTCAAGGCAACCCCGGCTGCGGCACGGTTTACCAGATCGACACGTCGGGCCGAAACTACCGCGTGCTTTACGCCTTTCAAGACGGCAAGGACGGCGCCTATCCGGCAATCGTTGGCGTAATCGATATAGACGGAACGCTCTACGGCACGACAGTGTTGGGCGGCCGAAAACACTGCCAGGTCTACGCGGAATGCGGCACGATCTATGCCGTGACGCCGCGTCAATCCGACTAGGGGCTGCTTAATGTTGAGCTAGGTTGATTCGGTTTCTCAGCTTTTGCAATGGGAAGGCGTGGCATGCTGGTTGCCTACCAGGATTGCGAAAGGGACGGAGGTCAGTTGCGCTTCACGACCGTTACCGCGATAACCGCGGTTGCCGTGTTCACGGCCTGCACACAGACGAACTCGCTGCCGCCCGGAGCCTCTAGCGCGTCGTGCCGACCGCACGCTCGGCAAACGGCTTCGAGCCTACCTCAGAATGCGACGCCCGTGCCACGGATTGCAACCGTGGCGCGGTTAGGACTCTGGCCGCGTGAAGGACCGTCGCTGCGTGTCTGCGGTGATGTGGGGGCGGGTTTTGCGCGCTGCCAAGCCTGGCTGCGTACCGACATTCAAGGACTCGTTGCGCCGAACACGCCGGGCGGCTACGCTCCCGACGACCTACAGACGGCGTACGGGCTGACTTCCGACAGCCAGAGTAACGGCGGTGGCGAGACCGTCGCGATCGTCGATGCCTATGACGATCCGAACGTGGAGTCGGACCTCAACGTTTACCGCTCGAAATACGGGCTGCCGGCCTGTAACGTCTCCAACGGCTGCTTTACCAAAAAGCAGTACACGTCGCAAACGAACGCTGGGTGGGCCGGGGAAGAATCGGTTGACGTGGAGATGGTTTCTGCCATCTGCCCGAACTGTAAGATCCTTTTGGTAGAAGCGGCGTCGACGAGCCTCGCCGATCTCAGCAGCGCCGAACAATACGCGACCACCCAGGCCGACTATGTGAGCAACAGTTGGAGCGGCAACGAGGGAACGCAGACGTACGACGACGACTATAGGGCCGGTTGCGGAGCGATCGTCGCTGCGACCGGCGACCGCGGTTACAACTCCACCGCGCAGTGGCCCGCCGTACTTCCAAACGTCGTCAGCGTCGGCGGAACGAGCTTGAGGTCGGCCAACCCGCGTGTGGAAACCGCATGGGCGCACGCCGGCAGCGGCTGCAGTAAGATTTACGCCAAGCCCACCTTTCAGAGCGCTTTGAACACCGGGTGCTCGATGCGCGCGCAAGACGACATCTCGGCCGACGCAGATCCTCAGACGGGGGTGGCAATCTACGATACGTTCCAACGGCGCGGATGGCTCGTCTTCGGGGGAACATCCGTCGCCACGCCGATCGTCGCCTCAGTCTTCGCGCTCGCAGGTTACGCGAGCACGAATCCTGCGGGAAACTTGTACTCGCACGCCTCGAGTTTGAACGACATTACTTCCGGGAGCAATGGCGCATGCGGTGCGCCGCTATGCGCCGCCGGTCGCGGCTGGGATGGTCCCACCGGACTCGGCACGCCTAATGGCATCGCAGCGTTCTGACGCTCCAATGCGCAGTTACCAGGAAATAGTAATCTTGCCGTTTCCCGCCGGCGCGGCGCCGCCGAGGTCTTTGACGTGCGTTGCGCTTCTCTCAGTGTACGAAGAGCCGCCGCCTCCGCCGCCTCCGCCGCCTTGGCCGCTCGTAGCCAACGAACCGGCGCCTCCACCGCCGCCGCCATAGTAGCCGCCGCCTCCGCCGCCGCCTCCACCGCCGCTGTAGCTTTGGCCTCCGCCGCCATCGCCGCCCTTGCCGCGCCTGCCGGGATAGCCGCTGGCGCCCTGTTGGAAGCCGCTGCCGCGCGTACCGCCCGTGCCACCTTTTCCGCCACGATGCCGGGTGCCGCCGGTTCCCCCGTTGCCCTCGGCCGAGCCAGGACTTCCGCTGCCGCCGGCGCTGCCCATCTGTCCGCCGCCGTCGCCGCCGAAGCCGCCGCCGTAGAATGTTTGCGCGACACCCCCGCCACCGCCACCAGCGGCGATGACCACGCGGTTCGAAAAGCCGCTACCGCCGCGGCGTACATCGGAGGCGCCTCCACCGCCGTCGCCACCGATCTCGTAGCCGCTGACCGAGCCCCCGGCACCCCCGCCGTTGTAGCCGCCGGCGCCGTGCGTACCATAGCCGGCGACTCCACCTTCGCCGCCGACGAAGACGTCTAACGTTTCTCCCGGCGTCACGGAAATCGTTGCCGTCACGAGACCGCCGTTGCCGCCCTGGTAGTACTCTCCGCTCGGCCCACTGGCGCCGTTGGCAACGATCTTAACGGCCGTAACGTTTGAAGGCACGGTAAAGGTTTGTTCCTTACCGGTATAGCCGAATGTCTTACTCTTTGAGGATTCGACGTGCGTCGTCGGACCCGGCGCCAGGGGCGGCTGAGAGCCGCCGCAACTCGAGAGTATTACCATGGCGGCGCTAGCGCCGACCGTACGCCAAGACAGCAAGACCATGAAGCAACTCCTTAACCGGATAAGGGACCTAGGTCAACTTAACTAAACCGCGCTCCGCGACAAAAGTCAACCCTCGGCAGGCCCGTCGATGCGCCCGAGGATAAGGGGAGAATCGATATGACAAGCTCCGGTCTTGGTCGTTATGCGTTGAGCTTTTTCGTAGCGGCGGCAATGCTCGCAGGGTGCGGCGGATTGCAGCGGCTCGGTGCGCCGGGCGCGACCCCGGCGACATCACCCGGAGGCGAACGCAAAACATGGATGAATCCGAACGCTAAGAAGTTATCAAGGCTTCTCTACATTTCAGATGTGAAGACGAATAGCGTCTTCGTATACGACTATCCGAGTGGGACCGAAGTCGGCGACCTCACGACCGACATCGACGGACCGTATGGGCAGTGCGTCGACAGGATGGGCGACGTCTACATCTCGAGCTTCGGGAGTAGTGAGACGGTGGAGTTCGCGCACGGCGGCAGCACCCCAATCGCCGAGTTCAGCACCCCGGGTGGCTATCCCGTCGGTTGCGCCGTCGACCGCCAGGGCGACCTCGCCGTGGCGAACTTGTACAGCGTGAGCGGTCCCGCCGCCCTTTACGTATGGACCCACGGCGAGGGCACGCCGACGGAGTACCAGTACGGGGATCAGTGCCTCAATATGTATCCCCCAGGCTACGACGAAAACGGCGACGTGATTGTCGAATGCGTTGGCTACGCGAGCAAAGGCAACGTCAAACGCGATTGGAACACCAGCATCGTTTGTGCGCTGTTGAAGGGCGCGACATCCCTGACGACGCTTTCGTTTAATCAATCGATCGGCTTTGCGTCCGGTACGATGTGGGACGGCAAGTACATCGCGCTTGGCGATCAAAACCACAACAATAGTGACGAAACGGCTATCTATCAGGCGAGCCTTTCGGGATCGACGCTGACGCTCGAAGGAACGACGGTGCTCGGGGACACATGCGGCGGCGACGTCGTGCAGCCGTTCATCGTAGGTGAAAAGAACGCGCCGGTAAACGAGAAGCAAGGAAAGGTCGTCATCGGGGCAAGCCGCAACTGCATCGACACGATCCCGTTTTGGCATTACCCCGCCAGCGGCGATCCGTTCAAGACGATCACGGGCCCGGAGTTGCCTTACGGGCAGTCGGTGAGCATCGCCGAGTAGAACTGAGGAACGGTCTTGCCCGTCTCGAATCCGTTTGAGGTTCGATAGGAGCAGTCAGATGATTGATTTCCGTCCAGGCCGTTACTCGTTAGGCATCTGCGCGGCCGTTGCGGTGCTTGGAGGCTGTGGCGGCCACGCCAGTAACGGCGTCATGCTGCCAACCGGTGCCGCCACCGACACGTTTCCGTTTCATTCGTTTTATTACACGGGCAAAGCGCAGAGTTTTAAAGTGCCCGCGGGCGTGCGTGAGCTCTCGGTTGTTACTCTCGGCGCACTGGGTTATGGCTGGTCCGTGACTCGCGGTGCCCGCCTGGCCGCCATTGTTCCAGTCACGCCTGGAGAGACGTTGCTGGTCTATGTCGGCGGCAACGGTTCCACTTCGGCCGGCGGATTTAACGGTGGCGCTGACGGAGGCGACTCAGGCTACGGAGGCGGGGGTGCGACCGATATCCGGCAGGGTGGCAGTCGATTGAGCAATCGGATCCTCGTTGCTGCCGGCGCCGGCGGACAAGGTGGAAAAGGCGGTTCCGACTTCGGTGGTGCCGGCGGAAGCGGCGGGCGCTTCAAGAATCCCGGCGGTAGCGGCGGCGGTGGCGGAGGTTCGTCTTACGCCGAGCGCAAGGCTACCGACGTGCGTATCTGGCGCGGTTGGAAGCATTCGAAGGGTAATGGCCTCGTCGTCATCAGTTGGTAGCTTCAAATCTCGGCTCGCAGCACGAGTTCGGGCGGCGGCTTGGGGCTACCGGACTGAAGTGCGTCATCCTCGGAAAGTGCTGCGGCGGCCGTCGCCACGCATTTCGCGTCTTCAATGTAGCGCTGGCGCACTTGCGGCTCGATTTTGTACGAATGCATTGGAAGGCCATGGTCGGCCTCAAGGAGCTGCTCGAACGTAACGTCACCTCGTAATGGTGACGTGTATGCGTGATGCCACGATTGCATGTAGCGCGACGCGGCATCCATTGTGGTCCGATAGCGAAGCCAGCGATGATTTTCCCAGTTCATTGCTTCGTTGGGCCCCTCGAGATTGCTCGGCTGGTCGAATCGCTCGCGCAGCATTTGGCCGGCAAGCACGCCGCGCTTCTTCAGATTGTCGAGTATTTCAGCCGACATCTCGAGATTGAGCCCGCCTTCGTTCGCGCGCAGCGAGATCGTGGCGATCCGATCGCGAAAGCCCGAAAGCGTCGACTGTACGTCGTCGTTCCAGTTCTGCATCGTGAAAAAGATCGCACTGACAAACGATACGAGCGTTCCAATCGGCGAAAAGGGCCTCAGACGGCCGTCCTCGTTTCGAAGCGGCATGTACACGCCGGTCTCGGGCGTTCGCGGCGTCCACGGGCCAAGGTTAATTGCTAGCGTCGGCCAGCGCGGCAACGGCGTATCGAAGAGCGCGATGGGAAAGTTACTGCAAATCCCACCGTCGGAGAACCAGCATTTGACGGCGCTTTGATTCTCTGCCGCGGCCGTTCGATCTACGGCGTAGAGCGGAACGGCGCTCAGCAGGATCGGAAACGAAAGTGATAGGCGAGTAGCGACGATCACCGGAAGGTCGGAAATCGCCGGAAGCGGCAAGACATCCTTTACCGGCGTCGCGCCCTCACGTGGGTGCGCGACCATCCAATCGATCACGTGCTTAGGAACGTACCCCTTCAGATCGTCCTCGCGAAAGTACAAGCCGGCGGTCGAACACGGGAAACGAAACGGGCGGCCCATCGTCAGCGACGTGGTGATCATTTCGAGATTGATCGCTCGTTCTGCCGGCGGCTTATCCGTCGGTGCGCGTTCCCCGAGGGGATCCCAGAGCATGCCGAAGGTGAGCGGAGTTTTGGCGACGTCGAGGCCGGCCATGCGCTCGAATTCGCCGGCGAGCCACGAGCACAACGCCGCCGCGCGCTCCGGGCGTTCGTTACCCCCAGGTTCTTCGGTAACCGCACCCTTCACCATACCGAAATCGTTCTTCGGCAGCTCCCGAAGGATGACGGCACCGAGTTTTAGCGCGCTGCCGAAGATCGCACCGGCGACAAGCACGAGTAACGCGGCCAGCACGTGCAACGCGATCAACGGCCGCGGCACAAGGTACCAGGCAGCCCAGAAATACAGAATCCCCGGCAGCGCCCCCAAGGCTGCCGATAGCCAATGCGATGCGATCAGACGCCGTGCGCGCGACGCCATTGGTTGCGGCGTCATCAACGCCACGACGGTCTCGAACAACGGGCGCGTTCGATCGTCGGGTGCAAAGAGGTTGAACAAGTTCTCGTCGGTCGCAAGCCAGTCGGGAATCGTCGCCAACTGCTCGTATCCCGCTTCAGGGTTTTCAGCGTCGTGATAGCGCCGGTATTGTGCGGCGGCCGCGAGCGCCGCAGCGATCGCGCCCGCCGACGATCCTCCGACACCCTTGAGGTCGAAAGCCTTGGCGATCTCACAGATCGCCGCCGGATAAACGACGCCGCTCGTGATCCCGCCCTTCATCACGACGTCGCACGGTCTTCGTGGGTCGCTCATTTGCCTCGTTTCACTTTACTAGACTCTCTTTATGACGCTAACGTCACTACCGTTGAGGACATCAAGACGTCAGCTCGATGCTCTTGCTCGGCTGTTCGGGATGGCACAAATGTAACGCCGGTCAGCTGATTAGGCAAGGCCTTGCCGGTTTTGCTCACCCCCCC
>DATGGV010000017.1:0-16312 GCA_035308305.1 Candidatus Cybelea sp.
TGGTGACTCATACTTTCCTCTGGCAGAGCGGTACGATGAGCGATCTTGGCGCATTGCCCGGCGACATCGATAGCTTTGCCGGTGGGATCAACGACGCGGGACAGGTCGTCGGCGAATCGTGCGACGCGAGCGGAAACTGCCGCGGCTACCTCTGGCAGAACGGGTCGATGATCGACCTCAATACCGTCATTGCGCCGAGCAAGGACCTCAATCTGCTGTTTGCCAGCAACGTCAACAACCGTGGGGAGATCACCGGAGCGACCGTCAACGCATCGGGGGTAGAGCAAGCGGTTCTGTTGGTCCCGCGCGGATCGGGCGATGTTCTGCGCAAAAGCGTGCGGGTGCAGCTTCGGAGCTCCCGCGCCGGGCTTTGGGACCTTCGCAACATTCGGCGATTTCCGCGATAGACTCGCGGCGATCAAAGGGATGAGCCCGCTTCGGCGGGCTCATCTCGAAGGACGCACCCGCAGCGCGAGGCTGATGCGCGCCTCAACAGGAGTTTTCGTTTTCGGTACGCCGTGATCGTAATGGACCTGCGTTTCGTAGCTCATCAATAGCAAGCTGCCGTTCTCGAGATCGAGGTCGAGAATCCGCCGGCGGCCTTCGACCCCGACAGGTCCTTTGCTGCGGATCGTCATGAGGCGGGTCGCGCCCAGCGAGATCAGCGCAATTGGATGGCCGGCCACGATCTCGTACAAGTGATCGTTGTGCGGCGCGACGCTGTCTCGCCCGTCGCGATAATAGTTTAAGCCGGCGCTATTGAAACGCGTGCCGGCCACCTGCGAGGCCCGCTCCGCGGCTTCCGCGACCGCAGGCGGTAACTTGGGATCGTCGAGCCCGTAGCGGGCGACCAGGCGCGGCACGTCCACGTCGCGATCGTACATCCGGCGGCGTTCGCTCTGCCACGCGACGCCATCCCGCAGCGCGCTAAACCACGCCGCAGCAGTCTGCGCTCCGGCGAATCCCGGGATGTAGACGATTGCGCCGGTTTCGTCGTCAACGAGCGTTCGCCGCCCGTCGCCGAAGATTCCGAGTTGCGTCAGGGATAGAGTCCGCGAAGTTTCGTCGCCTCGGCGACTCGCGCGACCGCAACGCAATACGCGCCCTTACGCATCGAGACGCCGTGACGCTTGGCCTGTTCGTGCGTTTCGCGGAAGGCGCGAACCATCTTCCGCTTGAGACGTTCGTTGATCTCGGCCTCTTCCCAAAAGTTCGCCTGGAGATCTTGCACCCACTCGAAATACGAGACCGTCACGCCGCCCGCATTGGCCAGAATATCCGGCAGCACCATGATACCGCGGTCGAAGAGGATGTCGTCGGCGTCGGGCATCGTCGGGCCGTTTGCGGCCTCCGCCAGGATCTGCGCGCGAACGCGTGGCGCATTCTCTTTGGTGATGACCTTTTCGAGCGCGGCGGGCACGAGCACGTCGCACTTGAACTCGAGCACGTCCCGGTTGTCGACCTGTTCGCCGCCCGTAAATCCGACGACCGAGCCCGTGTCGGCCTTGTGCGCCATCAAGCCCTTCACGTCGAGCCCGCGCTCGTTGGCGACGCCGCCGTGGGAGTCGGAGACGGCGACGATGCGATAGCCGCGGTCGGACATCAGCTGCGCCGAATACATCCCGGCGTTTCCGAATCCCTGAATCGCGACCGTCGCCCCTTCGATCTCGCGGCCCAGCTCTTCCATGGCCTCGTCGACGACGTAGCTGCAGCCGCGCGCCGTCGCTTTGTCACGCCCCAACGAGCCGCCGATCGACACCGGTTTTCCGGTAACCACACCCGGGATCGAATACCCGTGCTGCATCGAGAAGGTATCCATGATCCAGGCCATGATCTGCGGTGTCGTGTAGACGTCCGGCGCCGGAATGTCTTTCTCGGGGCCGATGATGATGGAGATTTCGGTCGTGAAGCGGCGGGTGAGGTTCTCGAGCTCCTGCATCGACATGGCCTTGGGGTCGCAGATGACCCCGCCCTTGGCACCGCCGAAGGGAATGTTCGCAAGCGCGCACTTCCACGTCATCCACATCGCGAGCGCCTTGACTTCGTCGAGCGTTACGTCGGGGTGAAAGCGGATGCCGCCCTTGCCGGGCCCGCGCGACATATTATGCTGCACGCGGTACCCCGTAAACATGCGAAAGCCGCCGCCGTCCATGTGCACTGGGAAGGCTACTTCGAGAACGCGCTTGGGGTAGCGCAGATAGCCGTGCAGTGACTCGTTGAGACCGATGAGCCGGCTTACTTCGTCGAGCTGGCGCTGAGCCATCTCCCAAACGTTTTCCTGCGACTGGACCGCCGAAATATCCTGAGCCATGTCCTTTGTTGCTGCTCCTTAGTACCGCGGAGCGCCGTACATGCTGGCCTTGTAGGCCGGCAGATGCGGATTCTTCCATTTCGTGCCGTCCACAAAAAGGATCTTCAGCGGAACGCACTTTGCATAGCTCGTCTGAATCGGGAAGATATTCTTGCTGACGCCGAACTTGTGCTTGATCTCGGCACCAGGCGAGAAGGTTCCGACGTCTTTCACCTCGGCGACCAATGAGCCGCGCACGATCAGCCCAAACTCGATCTCCTTCATCACGACGCTAGTGGCGTTCATATAGTCGATTCCAAGCGTGGGATCGCCCTCGACCGGAGGTTGGTAATAGGCTGGGCCGTAGACCGACGGCCAGCCCCACGGGCGGGCGTACCCGTAGCCGTAGGGATAGTACCCGGGCGTATATCCCGCGTAGCTATAGCGGACGTTTCGTTCGGGATTGCACGCGTTGACCTGGATCGGGTGCGCGATGTGGGCCGCCGTCATGGCTTGCGCCGCGCCGGGGAAGAGGGCGCTCAAACACAGCGCCACGGGGACGAGCAAAAAACGTACGGTCTTCATTGATGCCGCGCTCCTTTTATCGAGAGGGTGCCGAGAGTGGCTGAGTAAGCGACCTTCTGCAAACCAAAGGGCGGCGCCTTGGCGCCGCCCTTCTCGACGTATCTGGTGACCCCGCAGTTACTGCGGCGGACGGCCCCCATGACCGCCTCCGCCTCCTCCTGAGGAGTGCGGCGCCGATCCGCCCGAACCACGCGAGTACGACGGCGCGGACGGAGCGGAGCCGCGAGAGTACGACGGATACGAGTTATGCGAGTATGACGGATACGAGCTGTGCGAGTACGACGGATACGAGCTGTGCGAGTATGACGGATACGAGCTGTGCGAGTACGACGGATACGAGCTGTGCGAGTACGACGGATACGAGCTGCGCGAGTACGACGGATACGAGCTGCGCGAGTACGACGGATACGAGCTGCGCGAGTACGACGGATACGAGTTACGCGAGTACGATGCGCGATCGTGATCGCCGTAGGTAACGGGTACCGAGGCGCTGCCGCGCTGGTTTGAGTAGCGATTCCACGAGTTCGATGACGGGCGCTCTTCGCGCGAGCCTTCGCCGACGCTCGACGCGCCGGCGCGCGAGGAGCTGCGAGACTCGTCGAAGCGCTGCCACGACTGGTTTGGCTCGCGCTCGGTGGTGCGGGCCTCGGTTGAGCGCGCTCCGATGGAACCGCTGTCATGACTGACCGGCGCGCTCTCGCGAGCGGTGCTGCCGCGAATCGCCCCGTCGACGGACCTCTGCTGTTCCGCGAAGGAGTTGCGTGACGTCAGCGCTCGATTCGACGCGAATCGCGGCGAGTCGAAGGCCCTTGAGAACGCGACCGTTCTGCTCGGCGACCGCCCGAAACCGAGATTCTCTCTGCTCGGCGTGACCGGCAGCGCGCCCCGGATCGTCCCGACCTTGCCGGCGTTCTGCGACGTTACGGCGACGTTATGCGAGAAGTTTCCATGCTCGAAGTTTCCTCGCAGCGTTCCGCTGCCGCCGCCGTGGCCGAAGTTCCGGTAGACGTTATGGATATTCGTGATGTTGACGACGCGCGTGCCGTAGCCACGCCAGCCGTTCCAGCCCCAGCCCCAGCCTCCCCAGGCCCAACCGGGATACCACGGATAAAAGGCCTCGAAGGGTGCCAGCGGGCACCAGCCGATGCCGCCATAACCGAAGCCAAGGCTGATTCCGACGCCGCCCCAGCCGTAGAAACCGACCAGTGCGGGCGACCAAACCGGCGCGTACGAGTAGGCCGGCGGATACCAAGCCCAACCGTAGCCGTTCGCCCAGAACCAGCGGCCGTAGTGATAGGGGGCCCAACCCCAGGGCTCGGCGCCGACCCACGTCCAGCCGTAGCCGCCTTCCCAGGCCCACGAACCATCACGGTAGGGCGCCCAGTCGGCCGGCTCGTCGGGGACCCAGACCTGCCCGTAGCCGGCGACGTCCTGCCAGTCGCCGTACTGATCGAGGTTGTCGTAACCGGCGATCGTCGGGCTCAGATTAGGACTCGCGTTGAGGGCGGTCGTCATTGTTTCATCGCGCTTGGCGTTGAAGTCGTCGAATGAGTCGAATCCGACCTCCGAGGTCCAGCTGACGGACGGACTCGAGGCCGAACCGCGAGCGACCAGCGTTCTGCCCGGACTCAGGTCGTAGGTGCGCTCGGGCGAGACGACCTGGGCGCTTCCGCGGCGGGCCGTCACCCAGGTCGAGCCGTCGCGGTTGACCGTAACCCGATAGTCGCCAGCATCCTGCGCGCGAACGCTGATCGAGGGCGTGTCTACTTGGAACGGCTGATCGCCGTGAACGATGCCGACCTCGACCGTACCGTCGGCCAGCTGAAGCGCCCGGTTGTTCGGATCGTTGTCGGTGATGCGGGCCTGCACGTTGCCGCCCAGCCGAACCGCGGTCTCACCGTCGAACTGCAACTCGGCCCGAGAGGTGCTTCCCGTCGAGACGTAGTCGCCGGGAAGAAGGGGCGCGTTGATAACGGCGGTCGTTTGAGTATTGCTGTCGCCGCGCTGGACGACCGCCTCGCCTTGAATCACGCTGACTCTGGCGACGCCCGGCCCGTTGTTGTCCGGCGCCTGCTCGGCCGAGGCCGGAAGCGTGCTGCCAAGGGTCATCCCGATCAGGGCAACCCCTGAAATGAAGCTTGTGAACCATTTGAACGTCATCGTTGTTTCTATCCCCTCGCTCCTATTGAAACCGAATAGACGAAACAAAGCATCGAGGCACGATTAGCTTCACATTAAGCCGGCGTGAGAGGGTCCACGTTTTTCGTCGCTAACTGATGCACCGGAGGTAAAAAGAGATGCGCGATTCTGCCAACGATCTGAGCCGGCGTAACTTCCTGTCCGGCGTCGTCGTTCTTCCGGCGCTTGCCGGGCTTACCCTCGCCCAAACGGCCCAAGCCGAGGCCAAAGGAACCCAGGCCGCTTTCAAATATCAGGGGACGCCAAAAAACGGCCAGAAGTGCTCGCTATGCAAGTTCTTCGTCAAGGGAAGCTCCGCGACGGCAAACGGCAGCTGCTCGCTCGTTGCCGGCACGATCAGCCCCAACGGCTGGTGCATCGCCTACGCCAAGAAATAGGCTCGTCTAGAGACTAAGTAGTCTTCGCATGCTCTCCCGCGGCTGCCAGCACGCGGGCGAGATTCGTGAAATCCGACGGGATCATAAGAATCGTGGTCGAGTTGTTCTCGGCGCCGACTTCGGAGATCATCTGCAGCCGGCGAAGCTCCAATGAGATCGGGCGCAGCTCCATCACGCTGGCCGCCTCGGCGAGTTTCTGAGAGGCTTCGAACTCGGCGTCGGCCTTGATGATCCGCGCGCGGCGCTCGCGAACCGCTTCGGCTTCGCGCGCCATGGCGCGCTGCATCGATTCGGGAATCTCCACGTCCTTCATCTCGACCATCGCGACCTTGAGGCCCCAGGCCTCCGTGACTTCGTCGACGATCTCGCGGAGTTTTGAGTTTATCAAGGTTCGCTCGCGCAGCACCTCGTCGAGCATGTGCTGTCCGATGATGTTGCGTAGGCTCGTAAGCGCCACCTGATAGGCGGCGTAGCTGTAATCCGCAACGGCGATGATCGCTTTTGCCGGATCGACGATGAGGTACCACAGGACGGCGTTGACCTTGATCGTCACGCTGTCTTTTGTGATGGTCTCCTGTTGCTCGACGGTTACCGTCACGGTGCGCAGGTCGACGGTGCGCCCACGCTCGATCAAGGGTATCAAGTAGTAGAGCCCCGGGCCCCGCGTTCCGACGTAGCGCCCAAGCCGGAAGACTACGCCGCGCTGGTATTCCTGCGCCACCCGCACGCCGCTGATGAGAATGAGGGCGATGACGACCACAATCGTCAGAATGAGGGTGCCGATCAATGAACTTCTCCTTTTCGAGCGTTCAGAGCACTTCGAATAGCGCGGCGGCGCCCATGCCGCCGCCGATGCACATCGTCACGACGACGAATCGCTCGCCGCGGCGTTTGCCTTCGATCAATGCGTGCATCGTCATCCGCGCGCCGCTCATGCCGTACGGGTGGCCGATGGAGATGGCGCCGCCGTCCACGTTGAAGCGATCGTTGGGAAGCCCGAGCGTGTCGCGACAATAGACGGTCTGCACCGCAAAGGCTTCGTTGAGCTCCCACACGCCGATGTCGCCGATGGAAAGGCCGTGGCGGTCGAGCAGCTTTGGGATCGCATAGACCGGACCGATTCCCATTTCGCCGGGTTCGCATCCCGCGACCGCGTAACCGCGATAGACGCCCAGCGGCTGCAATCCGCGCGTCTTCGCGCTCTCCGCCGCCATCACGACCACGGCGGCCGCACCGTCGGAGAGCTGCGACGAGTTGCCGGCCGTGATCGTCGTATCGGGCACGCCGGGAACCGCGCCCTTGAGCGCGGCTAGCCCTTCGAGCGTCGTACCGGGACGATTTCCTTCGTCCTTGCCGAGTTCAACCAGCTCCTCGCGCACGGCACCGGTCTCGCGGTCTTGCACGTATTTCCAGGACCGCAACGGCACGATTTCGGCATCGAAACGCCCCGCCGTCTGCGCCATAGCCGTGCGCTGCTGGCTCTGCAGCGCGTATTCGTCTTGGCGCTCGCGCGAAACGCCATACTTTTTCGCGACGAAATCGGCGGTGTACAGCATCGGCTCGTAGAGGTCCGGCGCGTGGCGCAGCAGCCACTCTTCGGCAAAAAAGTGAAGGTTCAGGTCGTTCTGGACCATGCTGATCGACTCGACGCCGCCCGCCACGATGACCTCGGCATTGTCGACTACGACGCGCTTGGCCGCCGATGCGATCGCGTCGAGGCCCGAGGCGCAGTAACGGCTCACGGTCTGTCCGGAGACGCTGACAGGACAGCCGGCGCGTATCGCGGCCGTGCGGCCGATATTATTGCCGGTCGCGCCTTCCGGCAAGCCGCAGCCCATGATGACGTCTTCGACCTCTTCCGGTTTGACGGAGGCTCGTTCGATCGCCAGCTTCACGGCGTGTCCGGCCATCGTCGCGCCGGGCGTTTGGTTGAAGGCGCCGCGAAATGCGCGACCGATCGGCGTGCGCGCAACCGAGACAATCACCGCTTCACGCATGCGTTACACCCCCGTCGAACTTGCTACCGCTTTCGGCCAGGCGCGCGAGCAGCGCTGAGGGTTTCCATTGCGGCCCGAACGCCGCCTCGAAGTCGCGAATGCGCTCGTACACTCTCCCGACGCCGATCTCGCCGGCATACCACATCGGTCCCCCGTGATGCGGCGGAAAGCCGTAGCCGTAGACGTAGACGATGTCGATGTCGCCGGAACGCAGCGCCACGCCCTCTTCGAGCAGATACGCGCCGCGGTTTATCAGCGCATAGAGCAGCCGATCTCGAATTTCGCGATCGGTCACGACGCGCGGCGCGACTCCGGCCTTGCGAGCCTCTTGCGCGAAGAGCTGCTCGACGAGCGGATCTGCGATCGGTTCGCGCCCCTTGCCGACCGCTTTGTCGTACTTGAAAAACCCGGCCATCGTCTTCTGGCCGAGCCGTTTTTGCGCGACGAGCATTTCGAGCACGTTGGTGCGCCCTTGACCGGCTTTGCCCTGGAGCTTTTGCACGTGCAACCCGACGTCGAGGCCGGAGAGGTCGCTCATCGCAAAGGGTCCCATCGGAAACCCAAAAGCCTTCATTACCGCATCGACGCGCGCGGGCGCGACGCCCTCCTCGGCGAGCGCAAAGGCCTCACGCGCGTAGTCGAAGACCATCCGGTTACCGATAAACCCGAACGCATTGCCTGAGAGCACGGCCTTCTTCTTCAACCGCTTTCCGACCACGAAGGCGGTCGCCAGCGTTTGCGCGGACGTTGCGCGCCCCCGCACGACCTCCAGCAGCGGCATGATGTTCGCCGGCACGAAGAAGTGCAGGCCGAGAACCTTTTCCGGGCGCTTGGTCGCCGCAGCCATTGCGTCGATGTCGAGCGTCGACGTGTTGCTCGCGAGCAGCCCGTCGGGTTTGACGATCCCGTCGAGCTTTGCAAAGACCTCACGTTTGACGTCGAGATCCTCGAAGACCGCTTCTACGACGAGATCCACATCGGCCAGCTCGCTCCAGTCGTCGGTAAAGGTGATCGACTGGCCGCGCTGCCACGCCTCTTCCTGTGTCAGGCGCCCTTTTTGCACCTGGTACATGAACATCCCCATCACCGTCTGGCGCGCTTTGTCGACCGCCTCTTCGTTCGTGTCGACGACCACGACCGGAAGCGCGGATTGCGCGAACGCAATCGCGATGCCGCTGCCCATCGTGCCCGCCCCGACGACGCCCACCTTGGCAACCGGCAGCGCTCGCGCCTGTCCGTCGTCAACCTTATCCAGCTCGCGCTCGGCAAAGAAAATGTGGCGCAACGCCGCCGACGGCTCGGAGTGGACGAGTTCGTCGAAAAGCCTTGCCTCGCGCGCGACGCCAAAGGCAAACGGCAGCTCGACCGCGGCCTGCACCGCATCGATCAGCTTGTGCGCGGCGAAACCGCCATTCTCCTCAGGCGGCACCATCTTGTGCGCCTGCGCGACGACGAACGGCGCGGCTTGCATCGGAACGTCCGGCGCAATCGTCGCTCGCATCGCCGAGATGCGCCGCTTCGATGGAACTTCTGCGGCCAAGGCGATCGCGCGCTCGACGACGTTCCCCTCGACGATCTCGTCGAGAATGCCGAGTTCGAGCACGCGCACCGCGGGAACGGCCGAGCCTTTGAGCATGAACTCCAGTGCCGCACGCGCCCCGATCAATCTCGGCAGGCGCTGCGTTCCGCCGGCGCCCGGCAGAAGCCCGAGCTTAATCTCCGGCAGACCGAGCTTCGACCGCGGGGTGGCGATGCGGTAATCGCACGCAAGGGCGAGTTCCAACCCGCCGCCCAAAGCGACGCCGTCGATCGCCGCGATGTGCGGCTTGCCGCTCAGTTCGACCGCCCGGATCACGTCGCGAATCGTTATAGCGCCCGGCGGAAGCTCGTTGTTGAAATCGTTGACGTCGGCGCCCCCGCTAAAGAGACCGTTTGCGCCGGTGAAAACCACGGCCTCAACCGAGTCGTCGGCCTGCGCGGCTGCGATCGCTTCGTACAGCTTCGCGCAATAGGCGAACGAGAGCGCATTGACCGGCGGATTATCCAGAGTGATTGTCTTTACCATGTCATCGGAAACGCAGTAGCGTCACACCCCTGCCGCGACTTTGCGATCCAACTGGAACTGCGCCTCGCTCAGCGTCATTACGTCGCCCGAGCCATCGACGATCTGCCGCTGGTACCAGGCGCACTGCGAGAGCACGTGGGTCGCATAGAATGCCGCCGTTGCCAGCTTTGCGCGGTAGAAGTCGGCCTCGGAATCGCCGGCCGCGATCTTCGCCGCCGAAATCGCGGCCGCACGCGCCATCTGCCAGCCGCCCGCGACCGCGCCCCAGAGCCGCAGATACGGTACCGAGCACGCGAAGGCCTTATTTAGATCGCCCATCGCATTCATTCCGATCCACTGCGAAGTCTCGTTCAGAACCGCGAGCGCCTTGCCGAGCGCCTCGCCGATTCGTTTGACCGTCTTGTCGGAGTGGGCGGCGCACTCTTTGGCGACCGACTCCATCTCCTTGCCGACGGTGCGAGCGGTCGCACCCATATCGCGCAGCAGTTTGCGGCCGATCAAATCGAGCGATTGAATCCCGGTCGTTCCCTCGTAGATCGTGATGATGCGCACGTCGCGATACTGCTGCGCGATGCCGGTCTCCTCGATGTAGCCCATTCCGCCGAAGACCTGCAGCGCGGTCGAACACAGCTCCACGGCGTTCTCGGTGCACCAACCCTTGACGACCGGAATCATCAACTCGACGAAGGCTTTGTGCTGCTTGCGCACTTTCTCGTCGGGATCGCGCGTCGCGTAGTCGAGCGAGGCCGCGGTGACGTAGGCGAGGCCGCGCATCGCCTCGATCGTCGCCTTCTGCCACATCAGCATGCGCCGCACGTCGGGATGTTTGAATATCGCTTCGGGCGCGCGCGAGCCCGGCTTGAGGTCGCGACCCTGCACCCGCTCCATCGCATATTCGAGGGCGCTTTGATACGCGCGGTCCGCCAGCGCGATGCCCTGCACGCCGACCGAGAAACGGGCCGCGTTCATCATAACGAACATATACTCGAGGCCACGATTCGCTTCGCCGACCAAGTAGCCGACGGCGCCCTTGCCCTTCTCTCCGTAGTTGAGCGTGCACGTCGGGTTGCCGTTGATGCCGAGCTTATGTTCGATGCTCGCGCAGACCACGTCGTTGCGTTCGCCCAAGCTTCCGTCCGGATTGACGAGGAACTTCGGCACGATGAAGAGCGAGATACCCTTCGTCCCCTCGGGCGCGTCGGGCAGACGCGCCAGCACGAGATGGATGATGTTCTCGGCCATGTCGTGCTCGCCGAAGGTGATGAAAATCTTCGTGCCGGTTATCAGATGATGGTCGCCCTCGGGCACCGCCCGGGCGCGCACCTGCGCCAGGTCGGAGCCGGCTTGCGGTTCCGTGAGGCACATCGTACCGGTCCATTTGCCGGAAACTAGATTGGGGATGAAGCGCTTCTTCTGCTCGTCCGATCCGACCAGCTCGATCGCTTCGATCGCGCCCTGGTTGAGCAGCGGCCCGTTGGCAAAACCGATATTGGCGGCGTTCCACATCTCCAGCGTCGGCCCGAGCAGGATCTGCGGAAGTCCTTGCCCTCCGTACTCGGGCGGAACGGGCAGTCCGATCCACCCCGCCTCGGCGAACTGCCTGTACGCTTCCTTGAAGCCCGGAGGGGTTGCCACCTCGCCGGCGTCCCACGTGCAGCCTTCCTTATCGCCGACCCGATTGAGCGGGTCCAGCACACCCGACGCAAACGCCGCGGCCTCTTCCAGCACCGAATCGAGCACGTCGAGCGTCTCTTCGCAGCCGGGCAGCGCGGCGATCCGCTCGATGCCGGCCAGTTCTCGCAGAGCGAAGTGCATGTCGCGCAGGGGGGCCCGATAGGTGGTCATGCTGGGTTCCTTCTTTCGATATATTAAAAATAGCAGATACGGGGGACGAAATCGTACGCCCTTTCCTTTACTGTATGGGGCATTAGAAATTACGTAAAAGCGCCGCCTGCTTGCGGGCGGACGCGACAACTGCGGTTATTCTAGGGGTAGAAAACAACAACAACACTTCTCGCAAGGAGATCTACAAACCGATGTTACTTATGTCACTGCTCTTGTCCGTCATCACGCTCAATCCGGCGATGGCCCTGCCGTCCGCGACGGGCCACGTCGAAGGCTACATCATGGCTGACTCAATCTCTCCCGACAGCACTTGCAAGCCCGGTGCGATCTGCGCCTCGTATAAATTCAATCGCAACGGCTGCTTCTTCAACAACTTCTGGAACAACAGCAACGGCGGAACGCCGCTGGCCATTGACATCACGCAGACCGGCGGAAACGGAAAGCCGGTCTATATCTATTGGATCAACACCACGAACAAGAACATCGTGATCACCGGCAAGGCAACCGCGAAGTACTACTGCTAAAGGCGCCTACGGCCGCACCGTGAGCGTACCGCTTGCGCTGCGGCCGAACTGCTCGGGCGCATCTTGCAGATAGACGCGAGCGCCGGGCCAGCTGAACGTACCGGGCGTGACGGAGCGCACGAGATAGTGTACGTCGTACACGCCCGGATCGAGATGCTGTGCATAGGCGACGACGCGATCGCGGTAGATCTGCGTTGTGTCGATCTGCCAGCTGTCGCTCTGCGGGACGATCGCTTGCAGCGTCGTGCGGAACGACGTGTCCACCGCTTCGAAGCCGGCCGGCAAGGGATCCTCGATCACGATCCGGTCCACCGGATGATCCACGATCGTTCGAACGCCGATGTCGAAGACGCGGCCGGCCGCGACCTCAGCGGGCGCTTCTGGGACCGCTAAATCCATCGTGGCCAGGGCGGGCGCACTCGTCACCGTGGTCGCGACGGTGGGTTCGTTGAGCGTCCTGATAATGCGAAACGCGGCCAGCGCGCCCGGCGCGTTGACGGGAACCGGATAGGTGTAGAGCACCGTGTAGTGCGCGTTTCCTTCAATCATGACCGATCTGCCGTGCAGCGAGGCGCCGTCAACGGTAACCGTCTGCGATGAGGCGGTTCGTCCAAACTTCACGCTGACGACGGTGCGATCTCCCACCATCGCGGTAGCCGTCGACGGCGTCAGTTGTTCGGTGGCGGCGTAGGCTGAAAGCGCCGTCAACGCCGACGCGGTATCGTCGGTCGTCGGCCAGCCGCATTTGCACTGCTGCGCGACCAGCGCGCGGACGGCGCCGTCGATCTGTTCGGCGGACGCGCGCCGCTCGATGAGAAGCTGCAGCATCTGCGACTGCGCGTCCACGAGCGAGCCCAGCCAACTCCAACGCCCGGCAAGATTCGCCACGCTGTAGCGCCCCGTGACGTAGAGCGTCTGCTGCAGGCGATCGGCCATCGTCGCGCCTTGCCCTTGCCACCCCGCCGTCTTCAAAAGGTAACGCGCCAAGCGAATTTGCGTCGCGCTGTCAAACTGGTCCGCGTGGGCGACGATGTCGGAAAGGAAGTCGGTTCGCTGATGGCCGGCTTGTGCAAGGGTCCACAACGCCTCAAAGCGCAGCTGAGTCTTGCAGAGCGTGTCGTTGCACCACTTGAAGCGCGCGGGATTAGCGAGCGCCTGCGTCACGAAGCCGACACCTCGGGAAACGACACCGTCGGAAACGCGCACGCCATGCGCCCTTGCAAAGAGCAGCGCGTCGAGCGCGCCGGCGGTCGTGAACGGATCGCTCGCCGAGTCGCCCTTAAATGCTCCGAAACCGCCGTCGCCGTTCTGGTACGAAAGCAGGCCCTGCAGATTCGTCGCAACGGCCGCTGCCGGATCGAATTTCAGTTCCAGCCGGTATGGCGCGCGCAGTTGTGCGAGCGCGCTGCCTACGACCAAACGCGACGCCGACTCGTCGGCCAGCGGCAGCACATCGTCCGTCATCACGCGCTCGGACGGCACGACGAACTGCGGCACGATCGAGTTCGCCAGCGTCAGCGCAAGCGAGCCGCCGGCACTGACGTCGATGGGAATGGTGGCGTTACCCGCGCTGACGCCGCTTTCGATCACCGACTCGGTGACCGTTCGATCGCTCGTCGCGAACGGCACCTTAAACGCGTCGCGCTGCGGGCCGAGCGCACTCGAGGCTTCGAAGAACGTCGGCGCCGGCGTACCCGCAACGACCGGGAAACGGAAGGCCTGGATTCCGGTCTGCGCTGTTTCGCTCGCGCTCTGCGCGTGCGGATCGCCTTGCGCAAAGGCGAGCGCTCCCGTCAGTTTCAGGACGAGATCGAGCGCGCCGGCGGCTCCGGTTTGGTTTGCAACGGAAAGCCCGAGTTGAAAACGATCGCCCGGCCGGGCGAACTGCGGCAAGAGCGGATTGGCGATCAGCGGCTGGGTGGAAATGAAGGTTTGATCGGCGGTGACAAAATGCGCCGCATCGCCGTCGAGCCCGACCGCCATCACGCGCCAGGTCGTCAGGTCGTCGGGCATCGTGAACTGCGCATTAGCGCGGCCATCGGGCCCGGTCGGAAGGACGCGGTAATACGCCAACGGCAGAAAGTTCGTTCGCACGCGCGTGCTTGCGGCGCCGGCCAGAAAGCCGCCGCCGTAGCCGAAACCTTTTTCGAGCGGGGCGGTCTGCGTTTTCAGCGTCACGTTCTCGCGGTTATCGGCGAAGATCGTCGCGATCGGTTGATCGGCAAAGACCGTCTGCACCAGATCCGGCAAACGATAACCGGAAAGCTGCAGAATGGCATCGTTGACGACCATCGCCACGATCTCTCCGCGCACGGGGGCGCCGGTGCGGCCGGTTAGGGCGAAGTCCACGCTTTGGGCGCCGCCGGGCTGCACCGTGGCGCTGCGCGGCGCGATCGCGAGCTTCAGATACCGGTCGGCGAGATCGACTTTGAACCCGGCCATGCCGGTCAACGAGAGGGTCCCCGCCGTTGTCGCCCTGAGCGCGGTCGAAGGGGCTCCACGACGTACGACGACGGCCTCCAGCGCCGCATTGGGCATCATTTCCGACGTGATCTTGAACGGAAAACGCACCGTCCCGCTGACGTCATGCAACGTCGTACGGTAGAGCGTGTCGTTGCGCACGACCGCGATATAGATGTCGGCGCGGTCGTAGGGCGACGCGATCAAGGCGTTTGCCGTTTCGCCGATCCCGTACTGCTTTTTGTCGAGCTTGATGGCGACCGCGTTGGAATCCGTAAGCCCCCAATCGGCCTCACCCGATCCGAAGGCGAACACCTGAATCTCGGTCGCGCTCGCAGCATTACGCGCGCCCGCCGGCGTTGCAATCACGCGGTACGAGCCGGTCTCGCTGGGCGTCAACTGCGCCGTGACCGGTTGATCCTCGGAGGTGACGTCGGCGTTCGCAACGGTCGCGTACTTAATCGCCTGCTGTGCGTTTTCGCCGCCTTCTTCTTCCTGCGTGGCCGAGGTGTAGGTCATCTTCTGCAGTTCGAGGTGCACGGAGCGACCGGCGACCGCTTTGCCGTCTGCATCGGTAACGATCACGCGAATCGGCATCGGCGTTCCCGCCTTGCCGACGGTCTCCGAGGCCAACCCGATGACGGCGTCGCTTGGCAACGCAAGAAACGTCTGGGAGTCGCTGACGGAGAGATTCGAGACGTCGGTCGTTTCCATGTCGACGGTGTAGGTCATGGGAAATGGCAGATCGGCGGGCACCGCTACGTCGAGCGAGGTCATCCCCTTGGCATCGAGCGTGAGGTCGCGCTGCAGTACGTCGGTCGTGAACGAGGGCGTCTGCTCGGGATAGAACCACTGCGGCCCAAACCAGAAGTCATCCCAGCCCTTCGGTTGCACCGTCGCCACGTCGCGCGTGACGTAGGCGTGCGCCGTCCCGCCCTGCAGCGGCGCGCCAAAGAGATAATTGGCGGAAACGTTCGCGCCGAGGCTCGAACCGGCGACGGCCGACTTCGCGCCCAGCGTCAGCGTCAAATTGAAATTCGGCGGTTTGAACTCCGCGACGCGCAGCGAACCGTCGATTTCGTTTCCATTGGTTCCTTTGGCCGCAATCGAGTAATCGCCCAACGCCTGCTGCTTCGAGAAGTCGATCGGCATCGAAAATATTCCGAGCGAATCCGAACGCCGGCGCCCCAGCGACGTCTTGACGTTGCTGGGATCGCTCAGAGTCACGGTGTAGAACGCGTCGGCATCGGGTACGACGCGACCGCCTTTGACGTAATACGCGACGCCGGTTAGCTCGCCGCGTTCCCCCGGTTGGTACATTTGACGATCGCTGAAGATCGTGCCGCGCGAGAGCGGCGCGCCGCTCGTCCAGCCGCCGTAAATGTCGAAGCGCGGAAAGCCGCTGTAGCTCCACGTCGTGACCGTCGCCACGTCGGCCCCCTGCGTGACGACGACGCCGAGATTCGGCGCCGTATTGGAACTCGCCAGAATCGAGCAGCGCTCGACGTCGACTCGGTAGAAGTTCAGCTCGCCGTTTGCATCGGTCGCACCGGTGGCGCACGCCTGCGGCGCCACTTTGTTCTGATCGTCGACGCGGTACGCGGTGACGGTCGCACCGCGGACCGGTGCGCCGTCGCTTAGACGCTGGACGAGCACGAGGCCATGCGACGGGAACCATTGCGAGAAAACCCCGAGATTCGTGAGTTGCACGGTGCCTACAAGGCTCGGATCGGAGTTGGACGCGTCGAGCGACGTTCGGAAACCGTACGCCAGTGCGCCATACGAGCCGCCGAGGCGCGATTGCAAAGGAAAACGGACGACGCTCTGGACGTTGCGCCGCGCATCGCGCAATGCAACGCTCGGCCAGTTCTGCCACCGTGGAAGTAACGAGAGCGGGTCGCGCGAGCCCAGCATCTGCAGCGGCGTCAGCCGCGCGTAGCTCGCGCGATAGGAGTCCCCGGGAAGGTTGG
>DATGGV010000018.1:0-58383 GCA_035308305.1 Candidatus Cybelea sp.
AAACGCCACTTGGGCACCGGCGGCACCGCAAAGAACGGCGTCGTCGAAATTCAGGGCGACCATCGCGATCGAATCGTGACGTGGTTCGGGTCGATGGGGCGAAAGGTTAAGCTCGCCGGTGGTTAGCCCTGCACCAATGCGCGCACTCGATAACGTAAACCTGCATCGCGCGCCCAATAGCGGCAGTGAGCCATTTGACTGAAACGTGGTCACTCAAGCGATTCGCGCGAGTATCTCGCATGGGCCGAAGGGCCGCTGTGAACGTCCAACGAACTGCGCCGCTCACGAGCGCGTCGTGACCAAGGTAACTACGCGCGGCGCCGAACTCTCCGGCGCGCGGCTTATGGTTTTGGTCAGGCGGAGGAAAACGAAATGGGCGCACGGCCAGTAGCCGTCGTTTCAATCGACGAATCGCACTTGCGCCATCCGCTCGAGCGACCCATATTCATTGCGTCAGTCATCGTCAACTTCGTCCTGATGGGAATAGCCGTCGCCCTGATTTTCCACGAGCCGGCTTGGTTCAAGACGTATCCGCTGCTGGACAAGGAAACTAGCCTTATCAGAGTTCTGGCAATCACCGGGCTAGTTGGTATTCCTCTGCTCGTGCTCAATCGTAATCGCCGCGAAGCGTCTATTCGAGGCAACTCGGTTCGTCTTTCGAACGCACAGTTTCGCGAGATCTATGCGATTCTGGAGAGTCACTGCCAACGATTAGGGATGACCGAAGTGCCAAAGCTCTTTCTTACCGGCAGCAGCATCGAACCGTTTTCCGGTGCGTTTTCATCGTGGGGTGAGAAATACATCGTTATTCATCAGATCGTCTTCGATATCGACGACAAAAAAACCATGGATGTTATTTCGTTTCTCTTGGCACACGAACTGGGGGCCGTCCGGCTCAACCATACGGCCGTGTGGAACGAGATGCTGCTCACCTACATATCGGCCTTCAAGTGGCTTCGCAATCCACTCGAACGGGTTCGCACGTACTCGCGCGATCGCTACGGTGCGGCGCTCACACCGACGGGCTTCCGGGGCTTGCTCATCAGCGCCACCGGTCGGCGGTTGATGAACCAAGTCAACGTTGAAGACTATCTCTTGCAGTCACGCAAATACGGCGGGCTTTGGTCGAATATCAACGTCTTTTTCGAACCCAAGCCGCAAGTCTTGGTGCGCATAAATCAGCTTCGGGCTGCCGGCTATACCTACAAACCGCCCGAAGAAGTCAACGCGCTCTCCAAGAAAGGCCCTTCGTGAGCATTACACGTTGCCGATGGCGGAATGAAGGTCTGGTGACGCCAATAAAAGGATAATTAGCCCTTCTTGCAACCTCAGACCGGCGGCGCCGGTTAGCCCAAGTATGAAAATTCTTGTTATCGGTGCCGACGGCACGATGGGCAGCGCGGTCGTCGACGAACTCAAGCAACGGCACGAAATCGTAGCTGCCGGAAGGTCGCATGGCGAACATAAGGTCGACATCGCCGACCTCCAAAGCATTCGCAACCTGTTTGCAAGCGTAGGCACGGTCGACGCTGTCGTAAACGCTGCTGGCGGCGTGCACTTCGGTCCGTTGCTCGAGATGACTCCCGAACAGCTTCAGGTCGGCATCGGCAATAAGCTAATGGGGCAGGTTCATCTGGCGTTGGAGGCGGCGAAGCACTTGAACGCCGGAGGTTCGGTGACGCTCGTCGCGGGCTCCCTGAGCAAGGACCCCATTCGATACGGTGCGAGCGCCTCGCTCGTAAACGGCGCGCTCGAATCGTTCGTGCGTTCGGCCGCGCTCGAATTTCCCGCCGGAACGAGGATCAACGTCGTCAGCCCAACGGTACTGCGCGAATCGATGGAAGCGTACGGCCCCTATTTTCCGGGCAGCGAAGGCGTTGCGGGTAAGCGCGTCGCCCTCGCCTTCGCCAAGAGCGTCGAAGGCGCTCAGACCGGTCAAGTGTACTACGTAGAGTAACCCTCCAAGATAGCTGCGAATGATTCGTCGGGGAGCCTCTATGCCGCGTTCCCGTCTACTGCCAACTGGCCCGGGGCTCTACCGGTTCTAGTAAAAGAACTGCTGCAGTTGGTTGAAGCCCGGGCCGAACGCCCAACCCATGCGTTTGCCGGGATTGATCGCCGGTGCGGGCTCTCCGAGCGCAAACTTGAACCCGGTAATCGTCTCGACCAGATTACCTTTCTCGTCGTAGACGACGAGCGCGCTGCCCTGGCTTCCGCTGCAATAAGATGGATCGGTCACTAGAAACAACCCGTTCACCGCATCGTTGGCGATGCCGGCGCCGCTGTTCCCTTGGGACGTGTCGCCGGTGCAGGGAAGCTGCGCCGCAACGCCCGTCTGGTGTGCGAGGTCGTAAAACTCGACCTGGGCGTTGAGCTCGGTCGTCGTGGCGGCAATGCCCGTGCTCGAATCGACGGCTAAGCCGTTGACGAATCCCGCACCAAACTCCCCGTTGTTTAAGCCGGTGAACTGCGACTGTTTGCCGGTCTTCAGATTGACGAGTACGTTGATTGGCGCGGCGCCCTGAACCCGCCCGCCGTCGGGCGAGGTTGCGATGACCGCTTCGTTTGTCGCCGTATCTTGCGCGAGTTGCGGCAGATTCCCCAACGAAAACGTCTTCGGATCGAGATGGAACACCTTGCCGAATTCGTTCTTCGCGACGTTCGATTCAAACAGGTCGGGAATGTCGTTCTTCTTGAGCTCGATCGCGAAGATGGCCGTCATGCCGGCTGTTTGATTTGGACCCGCGGCCTCGACCTCGATGTTTTTGACGGGCGGCGTCCATTTGCCGATGAACCCACCCTTGACCGGATCCATCAGATCGTAGAAGCGGTTGGCGAAGGTCTTCCCTTTCGGCATGACGTCGCGCGTGACGAGGCCGACGTCGCCGGTGACGATCGCATCGAAATTATAGGACGTTCCGCGCGGAGGCGACTTTGGAAACACCTTCAGAATCGCTCCGCTATCCTGGTCGAACGTGTCCACGTTGGTGGACGTGGCGAACGCGCCGTCGTTGCCGTTTCGGTCGATATCTAACCCGAATATCTGCCCGCCGTTGCTCGAAAGGACCTTTCCGAGCCCTACGGCGTGGCGCACGGGCCGCGACGCTGGTTGCAACGTCGACTGCAACGGAGTCAGCGGCGGCGCCGAAGTGCCGCTGCTGCAATCCGCCATGATCAGCGCCATCGCGCAGGCGTAGAATAATTTCGTCGTTCGGGCACCTTGCGGACTTTGCATGGAACCTCCGTGGAAAGTGAGTGTTTTCTTGATAATGCCGCCGAGCGCGGTCGCGGATGGGATGATTGCAAGAGGTTTTTGGAGGTCGCCTCGAGTGGTTTAGTGCCAGGGAGTCGCGGTAACTTTGGGAATCGGCGGCGTCGCCTGCGGCCCGGGCTTCGCGCCGTCTTTAACGACGAGCACGTCGCGCATGCCTTCGCCATAGTGGAAGGCGCAGCCGATCTCGTAGGTACCTGCTTTTACCAGTGTGACGGTGACCGATTTGCCCGGACTAATCGGCCCGCTCGCATAGCCGGCCTCGAGTTTGCCGTCGCCTTTTGCCGGAATCGAAAGGTTCGGGTTCGAAGGGAAAACGGCCGGCGGCCCGGAGATCACCTTGACGACGTCGAGCGTGTGCGTGATGCTCGAGGAAAGGTTGCGAATCGTGATCTTCGTCCCGGGAGGGAACGCGAGCGACTGCGTGCGCTGAGTCTGCGTGAATCCGCCCAGCGTCGCCTTCCATACCGATGACTTAATCGATCCGACGCCTTCCTCGGGGAGTTCTTCGCCGATGGTATCTTTCGGAACGGTAGCGGTCATTGCCAAATCCGAGTCGACCGCGGGAAGGGAGTACGTGGTGCCATTCATTAGCGCGGTGTTGCCTGCGCCGACGCTTCCCGCTCCGCACGCGGCGAGCGCGAGAGCGACAAATGTAACAGCGACGGCATTGAGTTTCTTAGACATAAATCCTCCGACAGTGGGTGTTTTGCCGAAGTCTACCGATTCAATATGAAAAAAGTGTAAAGTGCGAGCGCGTCGACGGATTTAGTATGCGAGCGTAGCAGAGGCAACGTCAGCGCCGGCGCGCTGCAGGGTGACCGATACGATGCGCTCGCGCGGATGCACGAGAAGCGTCGCCGTCTCGCCGGTGCTCATTAACGCGCCGAGATCCGTCGAGCCCAGCGCCGTGCGCGCGATCGCGTGCAAGGTACCGCCGGGCTTATCGGCGATGATGTAAATCCACGAGCCATCTCGCGCGTAGAGAATCTTCGCGGCAACGGGGCTCGCTGATTGCGGGTTCATCGAGACGTGGTTGAAGTGGCTATGGACCATAGTAACGAGCGCGACGTCTTCGCTTTGCAGCCGTTCACGGAGCACGAGCGCCTGCCACCCAAGGCCGAGAAAGGCCAGTGCGAACGCTGCCGCCAGGGCGAACGGGAAGAGGCTCGCGTGGAGTTTGGCGGTCGGCTGCGGTCGTACCGATTCGCGCAGGCGACGCTCCAATGCCGGAGATGGCGTTGCCAGCGGCAGCGCCGCTGCCAGCGAAACTGCGACGGCTTGAGCCTGCGCGACCCGCTGCGCGCACGCCGAGCACTGCGCGATGTGAAGTTCGACGTTGCGGGCTGCATCGTCGTCGAGGATCCCAAGGGGATAGAGTTCCGCGTCTTCGCCCAAATGCTCAGTCAAGAGCGGCTCCCTCCGGGGCTTGCCAGTTCTGTCTGCAACTTGCGCATCGCCATCGAGATGCGGCTCTTGATCGTGCCCAGTGGAGCATCGAGCTCCTTTGCGATCTCGACGTGCGTTTTGTTTCCATAGTAGGCGAGTGTGAGCGCGATCCGCTGCTCCTCCGGAAGTCGCGCGAGCGCGCCTTGCAATCGCTGCGTCTCAACGGGATCCACGACCGGCGCTTCGACGGTCGTTACCGGAGCGAGGCGCGCCACCTTCAGCGCGCGCGCATCGTGCCGGCTTTCACGTCGAAGCAACGTGAGCGCTTCGTTGCGCACGCTCGCAACCAGGTACGCCTTTAACATCTCTCGGTTTCCAGAGAAGCGATTGGGGGAGCGCCAGACGCGCAGCAGCGCGTCGTGCACGCAGTCTTCAGCGGCTGCTCGATCCGCGATGATATGGCGAGCAACGCTAAGGAATAGAGGCGACCAGAGCGCGTACGCCTGCTCGAGTCCCAAGGGCCTGCGCGCGGCAAAGGCCTCGACGAGCTCGTCCATCTAACGGCTGACATACGGCCCTGTGGGTTTCACACCCTTGATATGCCGCCGAGGCCGGTTTCGGATGGCCCGACTCATCCGGGCATACCGCCGGCGGCATATCCACCCACATGAATAGATTATTTACCGGCCTGCAAGTCGCACTGCTGGCCGTCACGCTCACCACCGGCGCCTACGCCGCCGCGCCACCGCTGCTTCCGGCCGTCGCGACGGTCCACATCAAGGATTTCAAGTATAATCTGCCGGCCCTCACCATCCACGCGGGTGACCGCGTCACCTTCGTCAACGACGACGACGAAGCGCACACGGTCACCGCGACCGACAAGTCGTTCGATTCCGAAGGGCTCGACACCGCCGGCACGTGGCAGCACGTGTTTAGCAAACCTGGCACCTACCATTATTTTTGCGAGCTGCATCCGTACATGAAGGCAACGATCGTCGTTCTGCCGGCCAAGCCGGCGACCTAAAGGAGCCCACACATGAAACGAGACGACTTTCTCAAGCACGTTGCGTGGACCGGGACCGGTATCGCGTGGTCCTTGTCCGGCACCGGCCTCTTCAGCGCCGGGGCGCTAGCCGCCGATGGCGGCATTTCGTTCGTGCAAATTAGCGACAGTCATATCGGCTTTTCGCACCCTGAAAACCCCGATGTAATCGGAACCCTTCAACAAACCATCGCTGGGATCAACGCGATGCCGGTGCAGCCGTCGTTCGTCGTTCACACCGGCGACGTGACGCACCTCGCCAAGCCCGCCCAGTTCGATACGGCGAAACAAGTGCTCGGCACGCTCAAGGCGCCGCTCATCGTCCTGCCTGGCGAACACGACGTCATAGGCACCTCGGATGCCTTCTTCGCGGCATTTCGCCGCAGCGACGCCCCCCAAGGATGGTTCTCGTGGGATCAGGGCGGCGTGCACTTCCTCTCGTTGGTCAACGTCTTCAACTTCGAAATCGACGGCAAGCTGGGCACCGAGCAGCTCGATTTCGTCGAGAAGGACCTGGCCTCGCAAAAAAGCTCGACACCGATCGTCGTCTTCGCTCACGTTCCGCTCTACGCGCTCTTTCCGCCGTGGGGCTGGACGACGGAGGACGGCTCGCGTGTCTTGGCAGCGCTGCGCCGATTCAACGCAGTGACGGTACTCAACGGGCACATCCATCAGATCGTCCAGCACACCGACGGCAATATCCGCTTCGCAACGGCCGCGTCCACGGCATACCCGCAGCCCGCGCCCGGGACCGCGGACAAACCCGGCCCGTTAAAGGTCCCCAGCAGCAAGTTACTTAGCGTCCTCGGCTACCGCAGCGTCGAGATCGCGCGCACTACGGCAACGATCTCAGACCATTCACTCCAAACGTAGCGTTTATATTTTCTTAATTACACCAACTTATCATTATAAACTCGACACTCACCAACATCAAATAAAGGAGACTTCAGGTGAAACCACCTTATCACATTGGAGCCGTCTGCATAGCCATGGCGCTCGCAGCGTGCTCCGGCGCGCAGACCGGCTCGACGGGGAACGCCATTCCGGCAGTCGGCGCGCCGCAGACCGGCTCCCTCGCCGGCGCGCACAGGGCGTCCGCGGCACTCATTCTCGTCGCAAACGAAAACACCGGGTTGGGCGGCTCGATTCGGGAATATGCCGAAAGCGCCGACGGAAACGTTGCGCCGAGCACCGTCATCAGTCACATTAATGGACCCTACGCCATCGCCTTCAGTTCAACAGAAGGCATCGGCATTGCAAACGGCAACATCGCGTCGGGCGGCCAGTCAGGCGCCGAAACGTTTGCCTTAGGCACTACGGGCAATGCTCAGCAGTTAACCGGGATCTCGTGCTTCAACAAACCCAGTCAGACGAACGCCGTGGCGTTCGACGGCACCGGCAATCTCTACGTCGCCGACGTCTCCGGTCGCGCCAAGGCAATCGACGTCTTTGCGCCAGGCGCAAGTGGCTGCATTAGCCCGATGCGAACGATCCCGGAGACGGGCGGCCTTGCTATCGATAGCAACAACGTTCTCTACGTAGCGAACAAGACCACGGCAACGATCGACCTCTTTCCATCGGGATCGGGAACGATGGAAGCGCAGATCGGCGGAAGCAACACCGGGCTGCTGGCTCCCAGCACGGTCGCGGTCGACGCTTCGCTCAACGTCTACGTCTTCGATACGATGACTGCTACGATCAGCGAGTTCGCCGCCGGCGCGCATGGCAACGTCGCGCCGGTCCGCACCATTTTCGGTTCGAAGACCGGACTGAGCGGAGGGAATGGCTTCAGCTTCGGGTTAGCTGTAAGTAAGACGAGTGGCGAGATATTCGTCTCTAACCCCGGCTCGAACGCGATCCTCGGCTTCGCAGCGACTGCAAGCGGAAACGTTGCGCCGATCCAAACGATCGCCGGCAGCGCCACGGGGCTTTCCGACCCGCTGGGAGTTGCACTGGCGGAGTAACCTTATAGAAAAGCACCAACCCGCACACGGCTTCGCGATCGCGAGGCCGTCGTTGCTTCGCCGCCTCGCTCGCCACCGTCAATTTAGCGCAAGCGCAACCGCTAATAGAACCTGATGCTAACGCACCTCGTGCGCCGGCAAGCGCTTCGCGACAAGCCAATAGGGAAACGTCTTGACAAACAATACGACCGGTCATAGTATCACTACGATGAAAGAACACTCTCGCGCGGCAAAACCAGGCGTCCGCGAAAAGATCGTGGCCGCGGCGGCGGAGCGTTTTCACGCGCTCGGGTACAACGCGTGTGGCGTCCAGGAGATCGTTGACGCCGCCGGCGTTCCGAAGGGTTCATTCTATAACTATTTCAAGGCCAAAGAACTGCTGGCGAGCGAGGTCCTAAATAATTATTGGGCCGGTGCCGGACTGGATATACTTGCCGACAAGTCGATCGCCCCACTGGAGCGCCTGCGTCGGCACTTTCAGCACATCGCTTCGCGATATAGGAAGTTCGGCTTTGAAAACGGTTGTTTGGTTTCGAAATTCATACATGAGGCTTCGGACTCAACGCCCCTCCTGTGGAAGGGTCTCCGCAGACAAGCCGCCAGGTGGGCCGCACTCATTGCCGAGGCCATTCGCGAAGGGCAGGCCGACGGGACCATTTCGAATTCAATCGATGCGGAAACGACGGCTCGCTTCCTTATCGAGAGTTGGGGCGGCGTGACGGGCGCCATGAAGCTCGCCGCGAGCCGTGGGCCGATCGATGATTTCTTTTCGGTTGCCTTCGGCACGGTTCTGCCTCCGGGCACGCTGACGCCCAGGCAGCGCAAGACTCGATCCTAGGGGACTCTTCCGATTTGGTCGGTTTCGAGTCCCCCGGTCTTGACACAAGACGACCGGTCGTATTACGCTTGAAATCGCCGCCGCGCAACGCAGCCGCATCCGAAGAGTCCCCCAGGGAGACGCATGATGACCGCAACTACAGAAACCCAAAATAAAGCGCTCGTGCTCGAGGCCTTTGACACGCTGTTCAATAAACGCGATTACGTCGCGGCCGAGAGGTTTTGGTCGCCGAACTACGTCCAGCATAGCGCGCATATTCCGCCGGGTCGTGAGGGCTTATTCGGCCTGATCAAGAGTCTGCCGCCCACGCTGAAGTACGAGAACGGCTTGATCCTCGCTGAGGGTGACATGCTGATGCTGCACGGCCGATTTAGTGGCATTGGCCAACCCGCAAACTGGATCACGCTCGACATCGTACGCCTCGAAGACGGGCGTCTTGCCGAGCACTGGGACGTCATCGAGGACGAGGCGACGCGCGAGACATCCGTGAGCGGCTTGCCGATGTTCGGCGCCACATTCCCTGAATCCGAAATAGTTCAGGCCACCGGTGGCTGATTCGAAAAAGGTAACCCGCTGCAGCTGGGTGACCGACGATCCTCTGTTTTTGCATTATCACGACAGAGAGTGGGGTACTCCCGTCCACGACGACCGGCGCCTCTTCGAGCTTACGCTCTTGGAGGGGGCGCAGGCCGGCTTGAACTGGATGATAATTCTGCGACGTCGTGAGGCCTATCGCGCGGCGTTTGCTGATTTCGACCCGGCTCGACTCGCGCGCTTCGACGGCCGTAAGGTCGAGTCGCTTATGCGCAACGTCGCGATTATTCGAAATCGCAGGAAGATTGAGGGAGCGATAAAAAATGCCCGAGCTTACCTCGCCCTTCGCGAGAGCGGCAGCACGCTCGACGATTTCATGTGGAAGTTCGTCGGCGGGAAACCCATGGTCAATCGCTGGAAGACTATCTCGCAGATTCCTGCGTCGACGCCAGAATCCGACGCGATGAGCAAAGCGATGAAGAAGGCAGGATTCTCGTTCTTCGGAACGACGATCTGCTACGCGCACATGCAGGCCGCAGGGATGGTTAACGACCATATCGTGACGTGCTTTCGATATCGCGAGCTTCTGCAGGCGCGATAAACCTATGACGACACTGAAAGCTATGCGGCTGGCTTCGCTGGTGACCGCAATCAATGTCCTCGTCGCGAGCGGCTTTTCCATCGCGGCGATCGTCCGTCCGCAATTCCTGCTCCCTGCCGGCTCCGCTCCAACAGAGGCGTCGTTAATATTCGCTATGTACGCGGCGGCACGCACAATTCCGCTGGCTTTGTTTGCATTGGCGGCGATCTACAAACGCGCAACGTCTGCGTTGCTGGTCCTGGGTGCGCTTGCGGCTGCTATGCAATTGTTGGATTCCGGAATCGGTCTGTTTGAGCATGATCTGGGAAAATGCGCTGGACCGCTCTTTATTGCCGTCCTCCAATTCTTCGTGGTGTACCTGCTTCATAGATCCGTCGCCATGAAAACTTTGATTCTCGTCTCCAATTTTTAGAAAGAGGTTCACCTATGGAACGTTCTTCAGTGTCTAAGAGGATCAATACGATCGTTATCGTGCACGGTGGTTTCGTCGACGGCTCGGGTTGGCGGGGCGTCTACGACATCCTCACCGATGACGGATTCAACGTAAGCGTAGTTCAAAATCCCACGGCGTCGCTCCAAGGCGATCTCTCCGTCACGAGGCTCGCGCTGGACGAGCAGGTTGGCCCGGTCGTGTTAGTCGGGCACTCGTATGGTGGCAATGTAATTACTGAGGCTGGCAACCATCCTAAAGTCGAAAGACTCGTCTATGTCACGGCATTCGCGCCGGACAAGGGTGAGTCGGTGAACGCTTTGATCGCTAACCCGCCACCCGGCGCGCCGGTTCCGCCGATCTTGCCGCCAAGAGATGGATATCTTTTTCTCGATAAATCGAAATTTGCACGCTCGTTCGCGGCTGACGTGGACGCGAAGACTGCAGAGTTCATGGCTGTTTCACAAGTGCCGTGGGGCGTCGAAGCTCTCGGCGGACAAATTACCGCACCGGCCTGGAGGACTAAACCGAGTTGGTACCTGCTCGTTAGCGATGATAGGATGATTCCGATAGCGGCCCAGCGCTTCATGTGCGAGCGCGCCGGTTCGAACGCTATGGAAGTGGCGGGCAATCACGCAATCTATGTGTCCAATCCGCAGGCAGTTGCAACTATTATCCAAGCGGCCGCAAGCGCGGAGTTAGCGGTTCGTCTCCAATCCGGGTAGAGAGCGTTTATGCCAACTTTTGATCTGCTGCTCACGGGACGAGCAGTACCTTGCCGATTCCGCCCTTCGTGAACTCTGCTTGCGCGGCGCCCGCATTCTCGAGCGCCTCGCGGCGACCAATTGGGATCGACATCTTGCCGGCATTCACGGCATCGGCGATGAAGGCAATGCCCGCTCGGTCTTGCTTTGAACGGAACGGGACGACGCGCACCTTCGAGTAGTCCTTGGCGCCGTCGGGCTCTCCCGTCACCGATGCAAACGTCCCGCCGTCCTTGACCTTGGCGAGCAGATCGGTCGCCGACCGCCCGCGAAGTGTGTTCGCCACGATGTCGACTTGCGGCATCGCCGCGAAGGCGGCGGGGTCGTCGAGCGCGATCGTTTCGTCCGCGCCGATGCTGTCCGCCTGGTCGAGCTGAGAACGCAGCACTCCCGCGATCACGTGCCCACCCGATACCTTCGCCTTGTAGACTGCACAACGACCGACGGCGCCCGCCGCGCCGGAGACCAGCACCGTCTGGCCGGGCTGCAGTCCGCCTGCGACGGAGACCAACTGGCTCCCGGTCACGCCCACGAGGGGAATCGCGGCCGCGTCGACCAGGTCCATCGTCTCCGGCACCTTGGCAAAAAGAATCGCTTTGTCGCAGACCAGTTCAGCGTATGTGTGGTACGACCACCCGCAGACGCGCTCGCCGACCTTGAGATCGGTGACGCCGTCGCCCGTCGCGACCACCGTTCCCGAGACGTCCAGGCCGATGATCGCCGGGAATTGCAACTGCCACCGATCCTTAAGGACGCCGTTGCGCTCGAGCATGTCCTCCGGGTTGATGCCGATGCCGGCCGCCTTCACGAGGACATCGTCCAGGCCCGGCTTGGGATCCGGCATGTCTTGATATTTCATCACTTCCGGACCGCCGTACGCGGTCACCACGGATGCCTTCACGGGTCGCTCACACGAAACACATATTAACCAAGCTATCCTCGTCGTAGTTGCGTTCTTGCCGTTTGCAGGGCTGCTCCATCGGAAGCGTCGCGCTCGGCGCATTTCGATTCGACATGGTCTCCGCCCTTGATACTCCGGCCCGCAGGTTGCCTCGTCGCGACGGGGCGAAACGCCGTGCCCCTGCGTTCAACCGAACGTGAAATCAAACGCCTCGACGCCCGAGTCGAAGAACTCGATTTCAACGAGACGATCCGCGATCGGTTTGGTCTGGCGGACGAGCTGGTATGTATCCTGCCGGCCAACCACGCCGTAGCCGTTTGAGTCGACGTCGGCCCCATGATTGGCACTGGGAGGCTGCCCTTCCAAGAGAACGCGGAAACGGATGGTCGCGCCGCGGCGTTCCGGTCCCATGACCAGGTTGACGTCGCGCGCGTGGAACTTATACGCGATACGTCCGCCCGGTTTGTTCAGAACCGCCCTTCCTTACCCACACTCCAATTGCCGTAAAGCGCCCAATCGTTCAGCTTGAGCTGCACGGGCTCGGCGTAGACGTGCGGAGTTCCGCGATCGTACCCGACGTAGGTTTCGGGTGAGCGCACGTCGGCCCAGTCGGCGCCGACCTCCAGCCCGCGGGGCTGGACCGATACGAGGTTTCGATCGAAGCCCCGACGTCCGGCCGGCAAGCAGCTGCGCAATCGTACGCTCTGCCGCGTCGTATCCGTCTTCGCCGAAGTGCTGCCACCAAATTCTCCCTTTGGCGTCGATCAAGTAGACGGCCGGCCAATATTCGTTATTGAAGGCGTTCCAAATGGCATGGTCGCTGTCGACGGCACCCGGATAATCGACGTCCATTTCGGTTACCGCGTGGCTAACGTTTTCCAGGTTCTTCTCAAACGAGAATTCCGGCGTGTGAACGCCAATGACGACGAGACCGTACTGTTTATACTTGCTTGCCCACGCGCGAACGTAGGGCAACGTACGCCGCCAATTCACGCAGGCGCTCCTCACCGGTTCTGATGTCGAGTGCGTGCAGGTGCCAAAAATGCTTACCCCGATCCAGCGTCTTCGCATACACGAAGACCGTTGCCGTCGACCGATCGACGACCGGCGTGCCGGTGATCCCGTGCTCGGGAGCGAGAATCGTTGGGTCACGCTCGGGCTGCCGCTTATTTGTACACGGTACGGTCGCGATGCCTCGTTTTGGATCGATGAAACTCTTATGCCAAAAGGGTCGCGAGCGTTTGCCGCTCGCATCGAACGCGTACACGCTGTCGTGCTCCGTACCCAACGATCACGACGTCGACGACTCCAATGCCGGCGACGTTCACCCGCGGAACGTAAAGCGGCTGGGCGTAGACCATTCCGTGGACCGGTCGCGCAAAGCGCTTTCCGAACGACCGCGGGCGCACGTTGGCCGGCGTGAGCAGCGTCTCGTCGCGGTTCTGCCCCGTCCGCGCGAGATCGTTCTGCTACGTTAGCACCCCTTCGAACCTCGCGGCGGGGGCGTATGCGGGCGGACGTGAAAGCAGCGTGTCGCCGGAACACGCGCCAAGCGTGGCTATCGTGAGGGTTGTAACCACGCGTCGTACCACAAATGAATGATTTCGCAAGGCATGCCTCCACCGGTCAGTAGTCAAAGAGCAGCGTCTCCTCAAAGTCCTGCGGGGACTTCGATATTCGAGTCTTGCTCGAATTAATGATTAGAGCCCGAAGGTCGGCAAGCAGCTTTTGTATAGCCGGTTCCTGAAACCTCGGTTCAACGTAGACCATAATCCGCGTAACCACAGAGCATCTCAACACCGTAACGACCGACATTGGAGTATCGGTCACCACCTCGTCAGCGTAGCGGTTCGAAATCGAAAAGAAGCTATCTCTCTTGAGAACGCCCCTTGCGCTAGCAATGGTCGCCCCCAACGTGTAGGTTCCGATCGCCCCCTCGAGATTGTACTGGATGTATTTCGTGGGGAACGGTTGCCAGAACAATACATAAAATGCCGAGTACTGGAACGCATTTGCCTTCTTCCACGTCTGCCACTTCTCCTGAGGACCGGGCCAGTCTTGGTAGCCGCTCTTGAGCATAACCGCCTCAACGTCGTCGTAACTGATCGGCCGCCCCGTCCCGCACTTAGGTTCGGCGAGTATCGGTACCGTGCTCATGGCGCCGGCAAGAAGTGCGCCGAATATTAGCTTCTTCATTGCTGCACGATTCAATGGCGGCGCTACGGCCGGCCTGCAGCACAGGTGCTGGAGGGCGACGGGGTTCTCAGGCGCGAACGTACGCGAATGAGCAAGACACCCGATTTTGCGGCCGTGTTCGACGAGCACGTGCGCGATGAGTTCGAGTTGCACGACGCGGCAGCCACGATGACGACGATGAGCCACAACCCCCACCTTTACCACCTGCCCACCATGGCCGGGGGTAACGGAAGGGATGAAATATTCGCATTCTATAGAAACCACTTCGTGACCAAGTGGCCTAAAGACACGACCGCGACACAGATCTCGCGAACGGTTGGTGAGGATCAACTCGTCGACGAGCTCGTCATGCACTTCACTCACGACACCCCAATAGATGCGTTGCTGCCGGGCGTCGCACCCACCGGGAAGCCGGTGGTGCTGCCGGTCGTCGTCGTCGTGAAGTTTGTGGACGGCAAGGTTGCGCACGAGCATATCTATTGGGATCAAGCCTGCCTGCTCGTGCAAGTGGGATTGCTAGACCGATCGGATTTGCCGGTCACCGGCGCCGAACAGGCACAAAACCTGCTCGATGGAAGTTACGCGACCAATGAGCTTCTTGCCGGCCGCTGAACGGCCTGAACGAACTCCACGTCTTCCCAAGCGTTGATCGTCGTACGGTCGATCTCGGGCGCGTCAGGCAACAGCTCTCGAGGCTGGTTCATCGTCGGTCGCGCGTTGGCTCGCTAGACATTGTGACCCTCCGTTCCCTAATGACAACTTCAAAGTTACCGCACTACCGACTTAGAACAATGTACGGGGTTGCGTCTTAAGACACGACGTCATCAATACGCTGACGGATAAGCGGACGTACGGCGCGACCATTCCGATTTGCCAGAACTACCAAACGCTTGGCGACGAACTCGACGCGGCGGGCCTAACCTGGAGGCTCTACGGCGCGACGAACACCATTCGGAACGGCCATGCGCCCGAAAGACGCGCTACGCAGGCTTCACGAGGACAACCCGCAGGAGCCCGATGCTCAGTGAGTCTCGCGATCATGCCAGTCCCCGATATACCGCGATGATAGCCTATTCGAAGTAGAGCGGCTCTTGTGAAGATCCGCTGTTCTTGCCGCACAGATATTTTCCAGCAAGCGTCGCGGGTCCTGAATAGTTTGGCCGGCTTCGGGAGATTGCGTAGAGGACGAAGCCACCCGAACTCGCTAGATTGAACGACGCAGAGAAACTGTCGATCATTTTTTTGCCCGACTTGATCGTCCAGGACACCTTGCACTTTCCCTTGTAGCTGATGTCCGTAAATGATATCTCATATTGCCAGTAAGTGTTACTCAAAACGTAGCTCGAAGGGCCCGTTAGCCCTACGTTGTCGCCACTGGATGCCCCGCTAACGCAGTCGATACAAGGCACACCGCCTTGGTTCGGGCCGTTAGCGACGAAGTTCATCATCAGCGCGGGCGCACCGGCTTCGGGCCGGATCGAGGCCTTTTGAAAGACGAGAACGCCACTAGCAGCCGACAGGCTGTGGACCCTATTCACGGCGCTCGCGAAGGGTGTCGAACCGGTTTGGCCCGCGCTCGCGCACGCCACTAATCCGAAAGCCAACAAGAAAAAGAGACTACGACGGGTGTAGATAAGCATTACGCCCTCCTCTGAAATGAGCAACGATAGGGCCGACATTCGGGGCCGAGCGGGCTCATCCTCGGCCAGGTTCCGGTTAGAACAGGCCCTGGTAGAAGCGAAGTTCAGACTTTTCTTATGCGCTTCGCGTACTTTTCAATTTGCTTACCAGACTCGGAGACGGACACTAATGAGAGCTCGGTTCCCGATTTCGATATCGCTTGTGCTCGGCATCGTCGCGGCTGGATGCTCGTCCAGCGGAGCCGTCGCAAACCTCGCACCGGTCACGCAAGGCACTGCGAATGCCTACCACGGCCCAAAGATCCGTTCGGTAAACTGGTCGCAGTTCGGCTTTATCCCTTCCGGTGACCGGTTCAATCCCCACGAGCGGATTCTGTCGTCACGCAAGGCGCATCGGCTGCACAAGCAGTGGTCTTACTTCACCGGCTGCTCGGGGTCGTTCTGCGGCGGCTCGGCGGCAGCAGTAGTCAACGGAACAGTCTACGTCGGCTCGTACGACGGCAACGTGTACGCGCTCAATGCCGCCACGGGGGCCAAGCTGTGGTCCTTCCTCACCGGCGGGATAGTCTACTCGACGCCGGCGGTGGCGAACGGAGTGGTCTACGCCGGCTCCGACGATCGAAACGTGTACGCGCTCAACGCCGCTACGGGGGCCAAGCTCTGGTCCTATACTACCGGCTACGACGTGACCTCATCGCCGGCGGTGGTCGGCGGAGTGGTTTACGTCGGTTCCGAGGACGGCAAGGTGTACGCGCTCAAAGCGGCCACGGGTGCAAAGGTGTGGTCCTACGCCACGCGCCTCGTCGTCGATTCGTCGCCCGCGGTAGCCAACGGAACGGTCTACTTCGGCTCCGACGACGGCAACGTGTACGCAATCAAGGCCGCGACCGGGACCAAGCTCTGGGCTTACACCACCCAAAATGAGGTGTACTCGTCGCCGGCGGTGGCCAACGGGGTCGTCTACGTCGGCTCCGAGGACAGCAACTTATACGCCCTCAATGCCGCTACGGGGGCCAAGCTTTGGTCGTACACAACCGGCGACCTCGTGAACTCGTCACCGGCGGTGGCCGATGGCGTGGTCTACGTCGGTTCCATCGACGACAAGGTATACGCCTTTAATGCGACCACCGGGACCAAGCTGTGGAATTACACCACGGGCAACATTGTGCTCTCGTCGCCGGCGCTGGCCGACCACGTAGCTTACGTCGGCTCCGAAGACGGCAACGTCTACGCCCTCAACGCCGCCACGGGCGCCAAGCTCTGGTCCTACACCACCGGCAACCAAGTGTTTTCGTCGCCGACGGTGGTCAACGGCGTCGTCTACGTCGGCTCTGGGGACGGCAACCTCTACGCGTTCGGGCTGTGATGCCTCGCCGGCGTTGTGATGAGCGCGGTCGAGTCGCCGGGCCCGTACGGTCAGGGCGCCGCAAACTGCGCGTATCGCTCGCGTACGCGTACTGCCTCGACGTGATCGTACGCCCGCGCGGCCTCGACCGCCAGTTCCTCGAGTAAGGCCACTTCGTCGGGATCGAGTTGCGCGCCGTTGGCGTGTGCGCCGTATAGCGTAAACGAGACGAGTTCGTGCCGCACCGTCACCGGCATCGCCAGCGTGTAGATCGCCGCATTTTCGGTATCGAGTTGCGTGCGGAGATCGTCGAGCCAGACCACCTTTTCGTCGGCGAGCAGCATTCGCACGAGCAGATGGTTCCCGTCAAATCCTGGCGGCGCAACCATCGTTTGATTCGCGGTCGCAACGCCTTCAAAACGGGTTCCTCCAGCGGAGCGCCGGTAAAGCGCGGCGGCGGCGAGATCGATTGCGTCGACCGGTACCTGCACGAGGCCGTCCGCTATCGCAGATTCGTCGGTTGCATACGGGAGCGCCGATGCCGCACGCCGCAGGTATCTCTCGGCAAGCCGCCGTCGCCGAAAGAATACGGATTCGACAAAACTCTCGACGCCGCGGTTGATGCGATCCAGCAGAAAGCCGATCCCGATCGCGGTCAGCAGCTCGAAACCGATCGCTAGGCGTCCTATCGCGACCACGCGCGAAAACATCCAATCCAACATCGAGATCATCGTTACGACGCCGACAGACAACACGCCGTACACGAGGGCACGGTTGAGCACGAAATTTACGTCGAGCACCCGCAGTCTAAAGACGGCATACGCAATACAAATCGGCATCAGGACGACCGCAAAGCCGACGACCTGCCCGACGACAAACGGAATGCCTGGGACGAAGTAGATCGCATATGCGACGAAGGATGCGATCGTGCCAATTGCCAGAAAGCCAAAGCGCTGCCGGTCGCAAGGCGTTGCCATCGCGACGTTCTTTGCAACGATCAATCCGGCGAGGAGAAAGGCGAGGAGCGGAATTATGGCGCTCGGAACGAGGTCCCAACGCGGAACCGATTCCGTGACGAAAAACATTCGCCACTCGACGACATAGACCGCGTACGACAGGGCGAGAAAAACCCACACGAATGGATCGATGCGGCGGCGCCACCCGAGCACGTCCCCGTTGGGAAAGCGGAGCACGAATGGCAGCAGCGGCAGGACGCTCCACGGTCCGAAGACCGTGCTTAATACGAAGCTAAGCGCCCAAAATGCCGATGGCGGCAACACATGCGACCAATACATGAACGCCGGGCCCGTACCAAAGTAGCCAACGGCAAAAAGATAGAATGCCCACGACATTATAGACGGCCGCAAAAAGACGAGCAAGAACGCCACCACGAGAAAGACTGTCGGCGGTAGATATGCGAGCACACCTCCGATGCGTGCCAAGATGCTGAAGCTCCGGTCGCGTACTGCCGTCAAGGTTACGGTGCGCGCGACGCCCCCGCGGTCGAACGTCAGCGTTTCACGCTCCCCCGGATACGCCGACCGCACGCGTGTCGGAACTTCGAGGTTACCGTGCGCGACCAGCCGATCGCCGGCGCGCACTCCCGCACGATCTGCCGCGGAACCGGGCTCAACGGCCGTAACGATGAATCGCTGCGCCGGAAGCGCGATCCCGAACGTGCCTTCGCCCCAATTCTCCGCGAAATCGACGTGGCCGATCGGCACGTAGTAGATCACAACGACGAAGAGTGTCACGAATATTAGGAGCGCTCGCGCAAGCGTCTGACGCATTAGACCTTGGACTTTACCCGAAGGGAGGCTCTCGGCGCAAGGCCGCGGCGTTGCGGCGCGGAAGTCCTCCCTCCCTTATGGCCGAGCAGCCTAACAACGCCAGCCAACTCTCAGCAGGCGCCTTCGTTGCGAACGACGCCCTTCACTGACTCTTTCTGATCGCCCAACCGGTCTCGACCACGGGCTCGGGCAGCAGCATCCAGGTCTATAACGAGAGCGGAACTCGAAGAGTCCATCAATGGCTTCAACTTCTCCGACGCCAGCAGCGTCATCCCGGCGCGCATCTCGCTAATCCTATGTCACGTAGCGGTTGGGTCAACGGGCCACAGGCAGATCAGCTCCAGGAGTCCTCTTACTAGATCGCGCGTTTCGGGGTATAACCTGTCTCAATGGCTTCACGAGGATCTTCGCTTGATTCAGAAGCTGCTTCTGATAATGGCTTACGATCAGCAAGAAGGGCGGCCAGCGGAGCATGGAGCGCTCCTAAGGGCGCTCGCGCCCGAAGTCTGGCCGGAGCATTTTGATCCCTCGGGTAATACTCGATAAGTGACTTGACGCCGGTGAGACTTAGAGCATCGTTTGCGTTCGCGACTTTAACGGAATGAGGACCTACGTTGAGTTCGGCGTCTCCTCGATCGAGGAGACCCGATCGAAATAGAAGGCCAGGTGTTCTTTGATTTCGCCGACGGCCTCGTACGGCGCCTCGTACGTCCACACCGCGTTCCGGCCGCGATCACCGCCAATGGTGAAACTGTAATAGGCGGCGTCGCCCTTGTACGGACAGTAGCTTTGGTTGTCGCTCCGCTCCAGCAGCGACATATCCACGTCATCGCGCGGCACGTACCAGACGGGAGGATAGTGGCTCTCGCGCAACGTCAAGGCGCGAGTCGTGTCGGCGACGACGCGTCCGGCGACCGTTACCCGAACGCGTGAGCTGTTGCGCTCGATCGTAATGGGATGCTCGGGGCTCGGGATTTTAACGGTTTTCATGACGCGGTAATTCCTCCATTAACGTCGACGCGGAAGAATTCCGCATCGGCACCGAGCGCGCGTAACTCGCCGGCAAGCGCCTGACCTGCGTCTTCACGGCGGCCTAAGACGGCGACGCGATAACTGCCTCTTGCGCGGATGACCGCCGCAGCCAGGAAAGGCTATTGAGTCCGTCCGGCTGCTTGCAAAATGAGCGTCGTGACTTCCGGCGCATGGCTTACAAGAGATAGGTGACCGGAGTCGAGCTCGATCGTTGTCGCCTTCATGCGCGCCGCCATAAAGCGTTCCAAATCCGGATCGATCGTACGATCTTGCTTCGACACGGCGTACCAGCAAGGTTTGACCCGCCAGGCAGCTGCCGTCGTCCTCGCGGTCGCAGAGAGCGTCGCGGTATTGGGCGCTTGAACGGCGTAGAGTTCGCGCGCCTTCACGGGGTCGACGCCGTTTGCGAAGTCGTTGAGGAAAGCATCCTCATTCAGGCGAGCGAAGCCTTCGAACGTGACGAGGCCTGCGCTCGCGGGAGGTGCTGGGAATCGTTTCGCAAGCGCTGTGTAGTCTTCACCGGCGTCCGGCGCGCGTGCGGCGATATACACGAGAGCGGTCACGTTCGGGGCGATGCCGGCTTCGCTGGCGACCATACCTCCGTAGGAGTGCGCAGCCAATACCGTCGGGCCGTCCTGTATCGCAAGAGCGCGGCGCGTTGCGGCCACGTCGTCGGCGAACGATGTCAGCGGGTTCTGAACGGCCGTCACGTTCATACCGGCGGATTGAAGCCGCACGACACATTCGGACCAGCTCGATCCATCGGCGTAGAGGCCGTGAACCAGCACGACGTTGCGAACGGTGGTGGCGGCTCGGGTTGTCTGGGTGCCGAGCAGCGAGCCGGCGACTCCGGCAGCAAGGCTCATCGAAAACGTGCGTCGATCCATAAGGGCACTCCTTAGTTTAAAGCTTACAGCGTCAATTTTGTCTAGCCAATGCCGTAGTACGTTCCCGTACGCCCGCCCTGCTACCATCTGCCCAGTACCCTGCGATTCCAACCAATAGGAGCTATCCAAAATGAACTACTTTATTGAAGCATTCAAAAAATACGCCGTTTTTTCGGGGCGCGCCAGGCGCAGCGAATATTGGTACTTCGCGCTCTTCAATATCCTGGTCAGCCTGGCCCTTTGGATCGTCGGCGCGGTCATCACCGCGATGGACCGCGGCGAATCGAACTTCGGAATGATACCGTTTGACCTGTATTCTCTCGGAGCGTTCCTTCCAGCCCTGGGCGTCGGCGTTCGGCGTCTTCATGACGTTGGTAAGAGCGGCTGGTGGACACTGCTCGGTTTTGTCCCGGTCGCAAATTTCTATCTCATCGTGCTGCTGTGCCAAGACAGCGAGCCCGGCGAAAACGAGTTCGGACCGAACCCGAAAGCCGCGCTTGCTTTAGCGTAAGCACACCTTAGGCTGCCTCTGCGTCAGTCGGCGGGAGCGCACTTGGCGCTACGAGACGAACTTGCGGGGTCGCTGCAAACGAGATAGGCTGACCCAATGATGATAACGATCCTTGGTGCCGGCGGCGCGATCGGAAACGAACTTGCCGCAATTCTCGCTGAAAAGGAAACGCCGTTCCGCTTGGTGGGACGGAATCCCCGGCCGATCGCTGGGGCAGAAGTGTTCGCGGCCGACATCTCCGATCGCGGGCAGACCGTCGCGGCCGTTTCGGGCGCGACCGTGGTATGTCTCCTCGTGGGGCTCAAATACGATCTGGCGACGTGGAAAGAACTCTGGCCGCGGATCATGGCAAACGCGATCGAGGCCTGCAAGCAAACACAAGCAAAGCTGCTCTTTTTTGATAACGTCTACATGTACGGGAGGGCGGACGGTCCAATGACGGAGGAGACTCCGTATGCACCCTGCAGCAAGAAGGGCGCAATCCGCGCGCAGATCGCGACGACGCTCATGGAGGAAGTCGAAGCGGGTAATCTCGTCGCGATGATAGCCCGGTCAGCAGACTTCTATGGGCCGAGCGTCGCTAACGGCATACCCAATGCCCTCGTTTTCGCGCCTTTAGCGAAAGCAGCTACCGCTTCTTGGCTAATGAAAGCCACCGAGCCGCACTCGCTGACGTTTACTCCCGATGCCGCGCGCGGCGTGGCAATGCTTATGGAGCGCGAAACGGCATGGAACCAAATCTGGCACCTTCCTACCTCGTCCGTTCCACCGACAGGTAAAGAGCTCATCGAGATGGCCGCCGCGGAGTTTGGCGTTAGGCCGAAGTATCGCGTACTTAGTAAGCCGCTGCTCCGAGTGGCGGGCTTGTTCGACGCACGTATTCGCGAGTCGTACGAGATGCTTTACCAGAGCGACGGACCCTATATCTTCGACGCAAGCAAATTCGCCACGGCGTTCGGCTTTGCGGGAACGCCCTATTCCGAGGGCGTCCGGATCACGGCAGCGTCATATCAACGCAAGCCCGGGTGATCGACGCTGAAGGGCTGCACCGGAGGCGATAAGGAGAATATCGCAGACCGGAGTAAGAGCAGGGCATGAATTCGCCTCCTCGCGTCGAGCATCAGTCTCCACCTTGAAGCTCAAGACGGTCGGGTCCGAGGTTCGAAGTGCGCTGATTGGCCGCCGCCGTGAAAGCGACGTGCTGACGGCGTGCCGGCGTGACGCCGGCGAGGGCCGCGGCCAGATCGTCTTGCTCGGCGGCGAGGCCGGCGTAGGAAAATCCTGTTTGCTTCGCCATTTCGAATCGACGATCAGGAGCGGGCGGCCGACGTTTGCGACGGCACGTTGCGTCGAATTCGTTCAAACGCCGCTGGGCCCGCTCCGCGATCTGCTCCAGCAACTCGACCGCCGCAACTCAACCCCGCGCGACTCCGCCGCTCACGCACTGGTCGAGCGGCTGACGTTCGAGCGCAACGCGGAAGCAACGGGAAGTTCGCCGCACGTCGGTGCGCTCTTCGAAGCAATTGATGGCGCGTTCGAACGCTACGCGCGCCGGGGCACGGTTATTCTGCTCGTCGAAGACATTCACTGGGCAGATCGTTCGACGCTTGGATTCCTTGCCTACCTGGCGGATCGCATCGAGCGCCGGCGACTGCTGCTCGTGGCGACGTACCGTTCCGACGAACTGCGGCCCGATTCGCCGCGTCTCGTCCAGTTTGCAAGTCTCCTGGCGAAGAAGTCGGTGACGGATATCGACCTTGCGCCGTTAGACGAACCCTCCGTCCGCGTGCTGATCGATCAGACGCTTCCGCATGGAGAAGGCCTGAGCAGTGCAACAGTCGCCGGCATCGTGCGGCGCAGCCAAGGCAATCCCTTTTTTGCAGAAGAGCTGCTCAAGAGCGAACTCACGCGCGATCCCCGAGCACGAGCGCGCGAGTTGCCGCTCTCGATTCGAGGCGCAATCCTCGCGCGGGCGGGTCTGCTTTCTCAAGAGGAGCGCACGGTACTCTCCTTTGCTGCCGTGCTGGGCGAACGCTTTTCCGTCGACCGTCTGGTAGCTCTTTGCAAGGGAGAGCGTGAGCCGGTCTTGCGCGCATTGGAGCACGCACGTGCGCTTCAGTTGGTCGAGGACGAGTCGGGCAGCTCTAAGGACCTTGCGTTTCGCCATGCCTTGACGCAGGAGGTTCTCTACGGCGAGCTGCTCGCGGAACGCGTGCGGCCGCTTCATCAAAGGATCGCGGAAGAACTCGAACGACGATCCGATCGAGCGGCACCGAGCGTCGAGCTGGCGCACCATTGGCGGCGCGCGGGCGACCTGCGGCGTGGCGCGATGTACGACGAGATGGCCGCCGATCACGCTCACGCAATGGGTGCTTTTGCGGATGCGGTCTTCTACTACGAACGCGCCCTTGGCGATCGGCAGAACGGTAAAGAAGAACTGGTCCATAAGATCGGCGTTTCGCTTGGCTCGCTCAATCAGCTCAACGCCGGCATCGAACGGCTGCGGCATGCCGGCGAACTGTATTGGCGAGCCGACGATTTCGAAGGCTTTGCAAAAAATGCGTCGGCGCTCGGCGCGCAGCTATACAACTCAGGCGACACGGGAGCTGCGACGGCCGTCTACCACCAAGCGATCGAAGCAGTTCGCCTCAAGCTGCCGCCGGAGCGTCTCGACTTGTTCCGCGCGCGAATTGCATATAACTGCGTTGCCGCCTTGGACGACGAGGCCGCACGCTCGTTTTTGAGTGAAATTCGCGAACCGATCGCCGACCCGATGACTGCAACGCAGACGTATCTCGCTCGTCTAAAAATCTCGGCGATGCACGGTGACATCGACGAGTGGCGCCTTTATGCCGAACGCGCAATCGAAGCCGCGCGGCCGCTGGAAGATACCGGCTACTCGCGATTGCGCCACGCCCACTGTCAAATTGCCCTCGATGCGGTCGGTCTAGGCGAGGTCGAGCTGGCGCGCGAGCACTTTCAAACTGCGATGCCGCTGCAACCGGAGCTGCACTCTTCCAGCGCACTAGTCTCGGCGGCTTCCGCACTCGAACATACGCTTCGAGGTGATTTCATGACCGCCGCAAGTTTGCTGCGCGACACTGCGGCCACGCCGCAGCAAAGCTACGCCATCCTCGTGCACGTGAAGAGCGCGAACTTCGTGCTGGGGATTTGTTGCGGTGACGACGCGCGCCTGACCCGCGACGACTCCGAGTCGTTTCTCCGCTACGGCGTCGATCATGGCATGCGACTCGCGATCGGCCTCCTGGGCGGCCCGTACGCGTGGGCGCTCGGCATCCGCGGTGAGGCCGATGAGGCGGCCGCCTGGATTGCGCGCATCGCCGATGTGCTGCCGGGTGCGCACCGCTTTCTCTTTGCTTATCTGGCGGCCGCGCAGTTTGGTCGGAACGACGCCGTTCGATCGATGCGAAGCCGGCTCGTAACGGCGGCGGCACGCCCGCAAGACCGCGTAAATAAGGCCGTACTCGCGCTCTTCGATGCGTTCGCAGCCCAACGCGGTCTCATCGACGCCGATCCTCAAAGCAACGCACGCACGGCGGCCGGCCTGTTCGAAGCAATCGGCTGGTCCTGGCTCGCCGCGCGGGCGTACGAGCTTGCCGGTGAATCGAAACGGGCTCTGGAGACCTATCGCCGGCTTGGCGCCGTTCGCGATCTGCGCCGTCTCGAAGTTACGAGGTCCGACGCTACGCTTACCGTTCTATCCGCGCGCGAGCAGGAAGTAGCGCAGCTCGTGGCGGCCGGCCATCCGAACGAAGAGATCGCGCAGCTGCTGCACATCAGCTCGCGCACCGCAGAAAAGCACGTCTCGTCGGCGTTGAAGAAGTTGAATCTGCGATCGCGCCTGCAACTTGGACGCTTGCTCGCGCGGTCGCAGGCTCTCTCAGAATAGCCCTGCTATGCGACGGTGAGTTCGAGTAGGCGGAATCCGTTGGCCTCGATCAGCACCGCCAGCGCCGTCAGTCCTTCCCCGCCGCGCATCACCGGCGCTTCCCAATCGCGCTTCTCGCTGTTGTAGACGCGGACCTGATAGCTCTGCGATCTGTCGACGACGTCCTCGACGTTGATCGGCATCGAAACCGTGTTCGACTCGGTATTTCCCAGGAGGATCACGATTCGCTCTTCGCTGGCGAGAGCGATGACCGCGGCGGAGTCCGAGAACACGCGCAGGCGGTCGGACACATCGCTCTCGAAGAGCGAGACGTCGTACTCGCTCTTCAGCGGAACGGTCGAGTAGATGGCGACCCGGACGCCGCTTTGCCTTACGGCGAAGTACGAAAGCGAGCCGCCGTGGTAGCGTAGCCGCCGGATGCCCACCCACGACCAGTGTCCTGGGATTAGTGGATTGATTTGCGGCTCACCGGCGGTAAGCATCAAGCCGCACACGCCTTCGATCACCGCCCAGAAGAAGCGCGGCGGCTCCCACGGCGAGAGGCGCATCCCTCGGTTCACTAAGCTTTCGCCGTCGAACCATTCGCTGAACTGACCCGGAACGGTGTCGTTTTTCTTGGGATCCGCGCCGTAGTGTTCGAACGACGACCTCAACGCTCGCACCATGAACTCCGGATGGTAGCGCGCCGCTGCGAACGCATACCACCACGTCAGTCCCGGCCACACTCCGCCCATCAGTCCCGCGTAGTGCGTCGGATCGTAAAGCGGGTCGTTGCGCGAAACCGTTCGAAGCCCGGCTGCCGTCCAAAAGTCGGGCGCGTTAAGGCGGCTGATGATGCGAAAGCCCGTATCATCGTCGCAGGCGCGAAAGATCACCGGGAATATCTCGTCGCCCGTTACGTCGGTGTGCACGTTTCCGTCGACGTCGATGTTTAGGTAGTACAAGCCATTCTCGGGGTTGATCAGGTAGTTATCCATGGCTGCCTGAATGCGTTGCGCCGCGCCGGCGAACTCTTGCCGTTCGCCATCCGTTCGACCGAGATTATCCGCCAGATGGCCGACCGCCCGGAGTGCGGCGACGCATTCGGCGTTAATCTCCGTGACCGCGCCATTGATGCTGTACAGCTCGATGATGTTACGCCAACTGGCAATCGACCAGACGTTTCCCCGCGGGTCGTTCGCCGAGCAAAAGACGAGCCCACGGTCGTCGATCTGAGCGATGATATATCGCGCCGCAGCAGCGACTTTAGGATACACGTCCTTCAGCCACGCCACGTCGCCGGTCGACCGAAAATGATGATTGACCGCCAGGATGTACAACGGCGTGTCGTCGTTGATGTTCAGGCCGTCGTCTTCGATCCGGCCGGTTACGGCGTCATAGTATTCGGGCAGCTTCCCGCTCGCGTACTGGCGCGCCGCGACGTTTTCGAGCAGCTTACGCGAAAACTCAGGCATGAAGTGGTCGCAGCCGTAGACGAACCAGGCGCTGTCTCGAACGACGACGTTTGCGTAGTTTCCAGGATCGTTACTGAACGCAGGGCCCTGCGGGTACTTGGCCATGACGCGACGCATATTGACCTTGCTCCAAAGCGCTCCCTGATTGATCGTCGAATCGGGCGTAAGCACTTGGCTGCAGCACAGCACCTCCTCCAAATGTTCGATCGTTCGATCGAGTGCCGTCTGGTGTCCGGGCGCCCCCGCATATGCTTCCAGCGCACGATCTTCGCCCTCCACGAAGGCTCCGGCCGTGAAACAGATCGTGCGTCGCTGGCCGGGCTTGAGTGCCAGATCGAGTTGCAACTGCCCAAGGACGTCGCCCACGCCGGCAATTTCGTTGTCCAGGGCGTGGACGTGTATCGGGTCGTATACTCTGCCGAAATCGAATGTGGTCGCAAAGCGTGACGACGGTTCCGACAGGCCAAAGACGCGGACGGCCTGCGGCTGCGAAACGTTCCACGCGACCAGTGCGTGCCGGGCTATGTCGAAACGCGATTGCACGTCGGACGCCATGCTTCCGCGCAAGCGCGCGGAGCCGACGACGCGGATGAAATGCTCGGCGCTGTCGGTGTTCTGCAGGTGAACGACGATGTACGCAATCGGCGTGTCGTCGCCGGCGGACGCCGCGGCATCTAGAGGGACGAAGGTGGTTTCGCTGATATCTATAACGCCGCCAAGCGTGAACGAAACCCGTTGGTAAGCGGGGTGAAGTTCGAAGTTCAAATGCGTGGCGTCCGGGCCGAGCGCGACGTACGGCGTTCCCGACGAGTCGGCGTGCTCCCCAAGCCGAACCGCCGGTACTCCGTAGCCGCCATAGCGCACTGCGATCGAGCCTATCAAGCTCTGCGCCAGCGCGTTGGAAAAAACACGCTCCACCGCGCCCGTGCTCTTGGTATTAATCCAAATTGCGCCGTTCCCTAAACTTGGACCCATGCCGAGTTCGGAATCGGTTAACCTAAATATCGGCAAGCCCGGGCGTCCCGTCAACCCCGCAACGCGGGAAAGCGCACTCATGATAAACCTATACCCAGGCGTCGCTCCGCAATCCCCCTTTATAATCTTGTCGGCAAATCCGCTTTGCCGCGCCGAGCGTTCAATGGGTATGCGCGCCTTCGACTTTACCCCGGTCGTGTTCGTAGTCTTGGCACTCTTCGTCGTCGGTGGAACGGTTCAATTCCTCGGCAGCTTGCCTGGAGGGGAACGCGGATTGCTATCGTTCGAGAGGGCTTGTCCCATCTATGCGAGGCACTGACGACCATTCTGGCGGAAAAGCCCGGAAATTCGTCACGCTTTCTGGAACCCAGAGCGCCGATGCTGAAATCATTTTTGCTCGAGGACTGGCTGGAAGCAAATGCCGACCCGATGCCGGAGTTTCCCCTGGGGGGAAGCACGGGCCCGGTCTGGACGATGAGGAGTCTGCTCGAACTGGACGGACGATCGAGCCTCGAGCGCATGCTCCAATCCGACGTGCACTATTCGCGAGCGGCCGGAGCGACGGCGCTGCGGCAGGCCATCGCGCAAATGCAGGACGTTCCGATGGAGCACGTTCTCATTATGACGGGTGCCGCAGAAGCCTTGAGCCACATCTTTTCCGCCGTCGCGCAGCCGGGCGCAAACGTCGTTGTGCCCGCGCCGTGCTTTCCCCCGTATAGCGCGGTGCCCGAGGCGCTGGGACTGGAAGTGCGCGCATACCGATTACGCCGTGAAGACGCCTATGAGATCGACCTCGATGAAATACGCCGCCTCACGGATTCCCAAACGAAACTCATCCTCGTCAATTCACCGCATAATCCGACGGGGAGTATTCTCGACGAAAAGACGATGGAAGCGCTCCATGACTTCGCGGTAGAACGCGGAGTTCAATTTGTCTCCGACGAGGTCTACCACCCGATCTATCACGGCGCGGCGATGGCTTCGGCCTCGCGCCTCGCGAGCGCCACGGTCGTCGGCGATTTTTCGAAGGCATTTGCGCTAAGCGGTTTGCGCGTCGGCTGGATCGTTGAAGCGGACGAACGGCGACGCGACCTGTATTTGACGGCGCGCGAGTACCTTACCGTCTCGAATTCACCGATCACCGAGTTTCTCGCCGAGATCGCGGTTCGCCATCGTCAGACGATTTTCGACCGCACGCGCGAAGTCGCGCGAACGCACCTTACCCTGCTGGAGCCGGTGCTTAAAGAACACGCCGGCGTCGTGGGCTGGATTCCGCCGCGTGGCGGAATGATCGCATTTCCGTGGCTGGTATCGGGGGCCGACTCACGGAATTTCTGCGATTATGCCGCCGCGCACGGACTGTTGTTCGCGCCGGGCGACTGTTTCGGCGTGCAGGATCATTTTCGGATCGCCTTAGGCGTCGGCCGCGACTGGTACCCAGCAGCGATGAAACGACTTGGGGAACTGCTCGCTGCCTGGCCGGCGGCAGCCGAACGCAGCTAACCTTACTGGCTGCCCCAACCGCCTCCGGAGCCGGACCCCCACGTCGGCGTCGCCGTCGCCCTGGGAGCCGTCGCCTGCGGCCCCGGCTTGGCCGTCTTGCTGACGACGAGCACGTCGTGCATCCCGCTGGAATAGTGGAAAGCGCAGCCAATCAGGTAGATGCCTTCTTTCACCAGCGTGACGGTGACCGATTTGCCCGGCTTGATTTCGCCGCTGGCATAGCCGGTCTCGAGCTTGCCGTCGCCCTCTGCCGATTTCGAAAGCGTCACGTTCTTGGGAAAGATCGCCGGCGGTTTGGTAATTGCTTTCACGACATCCAGCGTGTGCGTCGTGGTCTTCGAAAGGTTGTGGATGGTGATCTTCGTGCCCGGCGGAAAGGCCAGCGACTGCGAGCGCTGCTCCTGGGTAAATCCGCTCAAATCTGCCTTCCATTGCACGGAGTCGACCGTTCCCAGCCCCTCGCTCCCCAGTTCCTCGCCGATGCTGTCCTTCGGCATCGTGGCATACATCACGAGGTCGTTACCGATTCCCGGCAGCGTCTGGGTCGTGCCATTGCCCGGCATGGCGTAGTTGTTGCGGCCGCTGCAGGCTGCGACGACGAGTGCGGCGACTGCCAGGGCGGCAGCCATGAATTTTCCACTCATAAAATCCTCGAAAAGGCTTACTTTCCCAAGACTTTAGGGCCTTCGGATGAAGGAAGTCTGAAACGCGCTGCGCGCTTGGACGCGACTTGCGTCTTAGTCCTACCGCGGAAGACGGACGTCGCAGACCGACATGCTGCCCCACACCGTCGTCCGCCAGTGGCCGTTCCATATGCCGCCGTTCGTCTTTGCGACTTCGGGGCATTTCCGCTCCGCATCGACCTGGCTTCCGATCGGACCGGCTTCGATCGATTTCACGAAAAACTGGCCGTTCGATGGCGCGAGACGCAGCTCGCAGACCGACATCCGGCCCGGCACCGTGGTCCGCCACTGGCCGTTCCACGCGAGACCGTTCGCCTTTGCAACCTCGGGGCATTTCTTTTGCGCATCCGACTGACTCCAGATCGGACCGGCTTCGACGGCGATGGTCCCGCTCTGTCCCCAGACGGCGGAAGGCAGCGCTATACCGAGGAGTGCCGCGCCGACGGCGAGATTGCGGGTCCAGCGTAAGATGAACATGGTTGCTCCTTCGTTCGTGTTCGTAAAGCGTACACTAAGAGTGTTCGCCTAGTCCGCAGCCTTTCCGGCCAAGATACGATCCGACCCGGCGCGCGTAAACGTGGGTGAACTCCGCTCCAAGAAGCACGATCTGGGTAGAGTAATAAACCCACACCAAGAACGCCACGAGGCCGCCAAAGCTGCCGTAACCCGAGGAAATGCCGAGCCGTCCGAGATACCAGCCGAGCAAAAACTGGCCGATTACGAAAAAGAAGGCCGACAAGGCGGCGCCGGGCCAGACGTGGCGCCATGCGATGCGGCACTCGGGAAGAAACTCGAAGAGCAGCGCAAAGAGCGCGGTGATCGTTGCCAAAGAGACGGCGAAATCTAGTACCTTCGATAACGCCGGGAAGGCCGGAAAGACTTGCATCAACGAATTGCCGGCGATGGTCAACAACGAGTTGACGCCGAGGGAAACCAACAAGAGAAACGCGATCCCGAGCACCGTTGCAAACGACAGCAACCGGTCTTTGATCGTTTCCAGCAGCGTCCGTTTCTTAGGTACGACGTCCCAGACCGTGTTAAGCGCTTCTTGTAACGATGAAAAGAGGCCGACCGCGGCGACCACGAAGACGGTCCAGCCGGCGATCTGTGACAGTATGCCGGACTTGCGATGAGAAAACGTCGCGGAAACGATCGCTTCTACACCGCGAGCGGCCGACGGTCCGGCCGTCGTTGACACGTAACCGAAGAGGCTGTTTAAAACGGCCTGGTGATGACCCAAGAAGAAACCCACGATTTCGACCGTGAGGATGATGAGCGGCGCGATGGCGAAGATCGTGAAATAGGCAATAGCTGCCGCGATCCACTGCGACTTGTGCTGCTGGAACTCCGAAAAGGTTTCCTTGGCCAGCGGCACTGCGCACGAAACCGCTTTGCCCCATGACGAGCCCATGCACGCCCTCCTTACTTTTTCGATTGTCGCCAGGGTACCCAGCGACCGCCACAAGTGACGCGCACTGGTTAAAAAACCGCTCGACTTCGTTTCGACGGTGCTGCGAAACGGGTAATGCTGGTCCATGACAGAGCATGACCCAGTGATAATCGAACGCGGCGGCAACGGTTACGCAGGCTTGGGAATAGTAGTCGCGGTCGTCGTCATCGCGGTTGCGCTGTTTGTTTGGCATCCGTGGACCGTGACGTCGAGCTCGACCACCACCACGACCACGACCAGTCAGCCGGCTGCAGCCGGCGCCAACGGGAGTTCCACAACGCAGCAGAACTCGAGCACGACCGTAAAGCCGCCGTAGCCGGGAAGAAGCCGCAAGTACGGCTTAGAGGCTTCCGCACGCCGGCGCAGCATTGACTCTGCCGTGAAACTCCAAATCGGCGTCATGGGATCCGCCGGCGGCGTGATTACCGACCAAGAGTGCGAACTGGCGCGGCGCGTGGGCGCGTACATCGCGCGCCGCGGGGCCTTGATTGTCACCGGCGCGTGTCCCGGGCTTCCTCATGCGGCGGTTCTCGGGGCCCATTCGGAGGGAGGCAAGAGTCTCGGCGTTTCGCCCGCGCACTCTCGGGAAGAGCACGTCGGGCTCTACGAGTCACCGCTCAAACCGTACACCGCGATGGTCTTCACCGGATCGGGGCTGATGGGGCGCGAGGTCTACAACATCCACAGCTCCGACTTCGTGATCTTCGTCGGCGGCCGCAGCGGAACGCTCGGCGAGTTTTGCATCGCGTACGACGAGGGCAAGCTAATCGGGGTCCTTCGGGACTCCGGCGGCTTGTCCAACAACTTCGGCGAGATCGCAGCGCTCTTTCGCAAGCAAACCGGTGCGCTCCTCATCGAGGATACCGACCCGGAAAGCCTGATCGAGCGGTGCGCGCAGTGCTACGCATCGGACGACCGCCCCAGCGCCGTCGCCTTCCAAAGCCTGCCGCATGACTGAGTTGACGTTCGTCGGCGCGGCCGGCACCGTAACCGGAAGCAAACATCTGGTGACCATCGACGGTCATCATCTTTTTGTCGACTGCGGGCTCTTTCAAGGACCGCGTGAGGTCGAGGCGCTCAATCACGCACCGTTGCCCGTTCCTGCGGCGCAGATGGAAGCGGTTGTCATCACGCACGGCCACCTCGATCACGTCGGATACCTTCCCCGGCTGGTTCGCGACGGATATCGCGGGCCGATCTACTGCACGCCGGCGACGGCCGACGTCATGGAGATCGTGTTGGAGGACGCGGCGCACATTCAGAGCCACATGCACGATCGCGGATTCAATCACGAGCGGTCGCATAGCTTGGCGCCCTTCTTCACCAACGAAGACGTCGGCGCTACCCTTCGCCAAGTGAAAACGGTTCCGCTCGAGACCGACTTCGACGTCTGCGGAGCGACCGTGCGCTATCACTACGCAGGTCACATCGTCGGCGCGGCCTACGTCGACATGCGGGCCGGGGGCCGCCGCACGATCTTCTCGGGAGACTTAGGCCGGTACAATTCGGCCCTGCTCTTCGATCCAACGCCGCTCGGAACGGCCGATACCGTGATCTGTGAAGCGACGTACGGCGATCGCGAGCATCCTCCCGATTCCCTTGCGGAACTTCGCGCTACGCTGCTCGCAGGAATCGAACGCGGCGGACCGATCGTGATGCCGACGTTTGCCGTCGAACGCACGCAAGATATGCTCTTCGCAATCGGGCGCCTCCAAAAAAGCGATGCTCAGATCGCGCGGCTTCCGGTGCATCTCGACAGCCCGATGGCCATCAAGGTCGACGGCGTTTTTGCCAAACACCACGACGCGTACCGCGAACTGCCCGAGACCCCCAACGCGCCCTTCGGCTGCAACAACCTAACACTGCACGTTACCAGCGACCAGTCAAAGCAGCTCAACGACCTCAACGGACCGGCGATTATCATTGCATCGAGCGGGATGGCAACCGGGGGTCGCATCCTCTTCCACCTCTTCCGACATCTCGCCGACCCAAAGGCGACGATCGTCTTTCCCGGTTATCAAGGGCAAGGAACGCTTGGGCGCATCATCATCAACGGCGCGAGCCCGGTCCGCATCTTCGGCGACCAGCTAACCGTTCGCGCCGCCATCGCCCATCTCTCCGGGTTCAGCGCGCACGCCGGCCAAGACGAACTGTTGCGCTGGCTGCAAACCTTAGGAACGACGAAAGCGCAGGTCTATCTCGTGCACGCGGATCCGCCAAGCGCCCAAACTTTCGCGGCAATCCTGAAAGAACGCGGGTTTTCGGCCACGGTAGCCCAACGAGGCATGACGGTCACGCTCTAAGGGAACCTCTAATTCAGCCCAAGTCTAGGAGCCGAGGTCCGAAGTTTGCTATGGTAGATGAGGACCGAGGCGACAACGAGTTGGGCTGAATCAGAGGTTTCCTAAAGCTTCACGATGGTGTGGTTCCCGCGATTCGGAATACGTTCCACGCGAACGTCGGTCGCGAGCTGCTGCACGATAAAGAGGCCACGCCCGAGCTCGCTGAGCACGTCTTCGGGAAGGTGCCGCGCCGTCAAAGGAAACTCGGGCCCGGAATCGATGACGTGCAGGATCCCAACGCCCGAATCTAGGTCGAACGAGATCTCCACGGGGCCCGGAGCGTGCCGAACGACGTTGCCGAGCAACTCGCCAAAGACGAGTTCGGCCTTATACACCAACTCGTCGCCGGTTCCGATGCTGCGGAGAAACTCGACGAACTGGGTGCGCGCGTCGACCGCCGTGCGCGCGTCTTCGGAAGCAAACTTCCAATCGTGCATTATTCGCTGTCCGGCGGGATGAAGGACGGCCGCTCCGAGCGGAAGCGTGATTGGGGATAACGCGACGGAATGGCGGCAAACGCGCGTGGCGCTTGGGTGAAGTCGAAACTGTCGAGGATGCTGGTGGCCCGGGTGTCGGTGAAGCCCGCCGATGGCGGTCCGATCGGCGGCAAGTCAAAAACCTGTTCCACGAACTTCAGGATGCTGCCGTACTCGTACTGTGTATGTGAAACGTAGCCCGCCTCAGCGCCGGGCGCGATTCGAGCGTACGGGGAGATGATGATGCACCCGACGCGAATGCCCAAGCCGCGAAAATCGAGTTGGGGCGGTGGCACGTTATCGTACCAGCCGCCCCAGTCGTCCCAGAGCACCACGATCGCCGTTGAGTCCCAATACGAGCTTTCTCCGATCACGTTGACGATCGAAGCGACCCACGACGGGCCGTCGTTGTAGCCGCTGCCGGTGTGATCGGAATCTTTCCAGTCGGGCGTTACCCACGACACGTCGGCGAGGGTGCCGGCGGGAACGTCGGCGAGAATTCGCGTCTGCGGCGAAATTACGTTCTTCCAATCGGGCCCGTAGCGAACCGCTCGGATCGAGCTGAACTCCGACCACACCTTGCCGCCGATCCGGCTCAGCGGCGACGCGTAATACTTCCAGGAAACCCCGGCAGCGTCGAGCACGTCGGCGAGCGTCGCGAAGCGGGTGAAACAGGGAAACGGACCGTTAAACCGCTCGACGCGATGAACGTTGAGGGTAAACGACCGCGTGCCCGGAGGCGCGTCGCATCCCCAGATAATGCGGCTAGGGGCATCGACCTCGGCGACCGGCCCCACCTTGATGTCCGTATTTCCGGCGATCAAACTCAAGTGCGCCGTAAAGCTCGGCCCGAACTCCGTGGGAAACATACGGTCCGCGAGGACGTATTGCGCCGCCATCGCCCAATAGGGCGCCGATTCGGCGCGCGGCACGTAAGCATACGCGTAGTCGCGCGGCCCCCCGTAGAAATGCTCGCGGGCAAACCCGTTCATTCTTCCTTTGTTCCAGCCGCTGATCGAGTCGCGCCAGTTGTTCTCGATATTGCCGGGGTCTTCGAGCGGCGTGGGATGAAGGGCGATCTTTTCGTCGCCTTCGTAGCCGAATCGCGGCGCATCGGCGCCGGGGAAACCACTGAACATATTGTCAAAGCTGCGATTCTCTTGGATGATGATGACAACGTGTCTGATGTACTTGCCCAACGGCGCCGGAGCGGGCGGTTCGCCGGAAGCCGTGCTGCTCGTGCATCCCGGCCAGGAAACCACCGATGCGAGCACCGACATTGCCACGGCGAGTCGCCGAAAGCTCATCGACTTAAATCTTTCACCGCCCCTCGGTCACCATCCTGGCAGGGTTGCCCTTATTTCCACCGGCGAAGAATGGAATAGCGCATAACTGCAGGAGCGTCGAAAAGAGCACTAGGGTCAAGATCGATCGGTCGAGGAGCACGCCGCTAACGATGCTGCCCGCGAACCACGCGATGCCGAAGGCGAGATCGTAGAGCCCGAAGGCCGTCGCCTTCTTGCGCGCTATCGCCGTCGAAACGAGCGCGAGCAAGAGCGCATCTTGGACCGCGATTCCCACGCCCCAAAGCGCCGCCCCAATCGCCGCGAGCGTCCCATGGCCAAGAAATGCCAGCGGCGTCGCGAGCGCCGTCGTCGCCAACGCAAACCCGATCACCGGTTTCCCCACACGATCGAAGAGACGCCCGAGCACCGGAGCGGCAAGCCCTCCGGCCGCCATCGCGGCGGCAAACGAAACCGATATCGCGGGTACGCCCATCACGTGGCTGCGCTGGAAGTGAAACGCGATCAGGGCGAAATCCACGTAACCGGCCGCGAAGAGCGCGCCGCCGATCGCATAGCGGCGCAGGGCCGGCCAATCCCGCACGACGGAGGCGTCGCCTTCATCAACATGCGGAGTGACGGTCCGTCCTGCCGACGCGGCAACGCCGAGAATCGCTAAGGTTGCCAATGCCGGCACGATGAGAATGCCAAAGCCCGTCGCGTAGCCGCCGCGCGCCACGGCGAAAGCGACGATGAGCGGGCCGGCTGTCGCGCCGATTTGATCGAGAGCCTCGTTGATGCCGAAAGCGCGGCCGCCTCCGACGTGGTGCCCCGCTTCCGAGAGCGCTGCCGCGATGACCGGTTTTCGAATGCCGCGGCCAACGCGTTCGCCGATCAGAAGACCGGCGGCGGCGGGCCAGCTTCCGGCAAGAGCGAGTGCGGGAACGCAAAGCATGTTAATGGCATAGCCGACCCACGCGTTGATCCAATATCGTCCGGTACGATCGGCGATTGCTCCACTCACGGAGCGAATTAGGTAGCCTGCCAGCTCGCCACCGCCGGCGATGACGCCGACCGCGGCGCCGCTTGCCCCTAGATGGCCGAGGAAAGCGCCCGACACGCCGCGCGCGCCTTCGTAGGTCATATCCGCGAAGAGATTGACCACGCCCATGACGATGACGAAGCGCAGAGCTATTTTTGACGTCAGGCTGCGATCCATGCGTGCGCGATTCGTTCGTTCACGCCGAAGGCCTTATCCTTGCAAAATTCGAATACGGCTCCGCCAAGATGCAACGCCTCGACGGATGCTTCGTTTACTCCGCCAGCGATCTCAACGACTACCTCGAGTGTAAACGGCTTACCGAGCTGGAGGCGTTGGTGGCGCGAAAGAGGCTCCTTCGCCCCGACCCGGACGACGAACGCGCCGAGCTGATTCGCCGCAAGGGCGAAGAGCACGAGCGCCGCCACCTCGAGGCTCTGATCGAGCGCTATCCGGGAGAAGTCGAGCAGTTCGAGCGCGCGGACCCAAGCGTGGAGGCGTATCGCCGGGCCGAGCTGCGGACGCTCGAAGCGATGCAGCGCGGGGTGCGCGTTATCTACCAGGCGACCTTTTTCGACGGCCGGTTCATCGGGCACGCCGATTTCCTGATGCGCGTGCAAAAGCCGTCCAGCCTGGGCGATTACGGTTACGAAGTCGTCGACACGAAACTCGCGCTGGCACCCAAAGCCTATTACTTAGTGCAGCTCTGCAACTACAGCGAACACTTGGCGCGCCTTCAAGGATGTCTGCCGGAGTTTGGGCACGTCGTTTTCGGTAGCGGCGAACAACAGCCATTCCGCACGAACGATTACATGGCGTACTACCGCCACCTAAAAAAGACGTTCTTGGAGTACGTTACCAACCCGGAGTTCGACCAAGCCGATCGAGCTGCGACCTATCCGTTTAGATGCGGCCACTGCGACATCTGCCCGTGGGACGACGCCTGCGCGAAACGACGCGCCGACGACGATCATTTGAGTTTAGTCGCATGGATGCGGCGCGACCAGATCGCCAAGTTCGAAGCCGCCGGCATCGAGCGCGTCACCCACCTGGCCGATGCCGCCGACGAGCAGCGCCCCAACGCAATGAACCCCGAGACGTTTGTCAAGCTTCGGCGTCAAGCGTCGCTGCAGGTGCGGGGACGCAACAGCCCCGAGCCGATCTACGAGCTTCTGGCGCACGAACCGCCGCTCGGCTTCGCGTTGCTTCCGCAGCCGTGCGTGGGCGACGTTTTCTTCGACATGGAGGGCGATCCGCTCTACCAGCCCGGCCGCGGCCTCGAGTATCTCTTCGGCTGTTGGATGCCCGATGACGATCCGCCGTTTCGCGCCTTTTGGGGGCTCGACCGCGCCGGTGAGAAGCGCGCCTTCGAGGAGTTCGTCGATTTCATAATTGGGCGGCGCGAGCGTTATCCGGCGCTGCACGTCTATCACTACGCGAACTACGAGAAGCGAGCGATCCGCGACCTAGCCCAAGAACATTGCACGCGCGAAAACGAGATCGATCTGCTCCTGCGCGACGAAGTCCTCGTCGATCTCTTCGCCGTCGTCCGCCAAGCCCTGGTCATCTCGGAGGACGGCTACGGCCTCAAGAAACTCGAACGCTTTTATCAGCTCGATCGCGCGACGGAGGTCAAGAAAGGCGACGACTCGATCGTGATGTTCGAGAAGTGGCTGCAATGCGGCGAGCAGCGCATTCTCGACGATATTAAGGCCTACAACCGGGACGACTGCTATTCGACGTACCTGCTGCGCGAGTGGCTGCTGGCCCTTCGCCTGGAAGCGGCATCCCAGTTTCGCGTGGAGTTTCCGTTCCATTCCACGCAGCCGCCAAAGGAGCGTGCCGAAGCCGAAGTCGAGGCGGGCGAGCGAGGCGAGCTGGAGCGTGCGCTCCTCACTCACGTACTTCGTCCACAGACCGAAGAAGAGTACGCGCTGATGAGCGAAGACCGGCGCGCGCGATATGTGCTCGCAAGCCTCCTCGGCTATCACCGGCGTGAAGAGAAGCCGCAATGGTGGGCCTATTTCGATCGCTGCGAGAACGTCGACCAACTGCTCGAGTTCGATCGAGAGGCCATCGCGGGGCTCGCCTTGCGCGAAGATATCCCGCCGCAAGAAGTCAAGAAGAGCAAAATCTACACATACTCTTTTCAAGAGCAGCACCACAAGATGTCGCCCGGCGACGCGGTCGACCCCCGAACGCGCAAGGGCGTGACGATCGTCTCAATCGACGACGAGCGCGGGCTCCTCGAGCTTAAGACGACAGCTTCCGTCGACGCCGCACGAGCGATCGCCGAGTTGATTCCGCCGGGGCCGCCCGATACCAAGGCCCAGCGCGGCGCACTCGCACGCATCGCACGCTCTTTCCTCGCGAAGAGCCTTTTTGAAGAACATCCTGCCACCGATGACCTGCTGTTTAACCGCGACCCGCGTTTGTCGGTATTCGCTCCGAATGACCGGCGCACGATACAGCCGCCGATAGTCAACGCCGAAAGCGTCTCCGCGGCGGTAGCCGCTCTCAACGACAGCTACCTTTTCGTTCAAGGTCCGCCAGGGAGCGGCAAGAGCACCTTCGGCTCGCAAGTAATCTGCGATCTGCTCGAACGGCGCAAGCGCGTGGCCGTCACCAGCACGAGCCATGCGGCGATCCACAATCTACTGCACAAGGTCGAGGAGTGCATGGACAAGCGCCGCGGCAGCTTCCGCGGACGCTACAAGCACAGCGGCAAGAATCCCGGTTCGGAGTTCCGGTCGAAGGTTGCCGTGCCGATGATCGAATCGGTCGGCGTAAACGAAGGCATGTACCTCGACGATTACGACCTCGCCGGCGGGACGTCGTGGCTTTTCGCGCGAGAGGAGCTCACCGGCAAGTTCGACTATCTCTTTATTGACGAAGCGGGCCAAGTCGCACTGGCCGACGCGCTGGCTCTCTCTTTATGCGCGAAGAATGTCGTGCTCCTCGGCGATCCGTCGCAGTTGGCGCAAGTAAGCCAAGGACGCCAGCCCCTGCACGCCGGCGATTCGGTGCTGGCGCATCTCTTAGGCGACAACCAGACCGTGCCGGAGCATCGCGGCATCTTTCTGGACGTTTCCTATCGCATGCAGCCCGAGATATGTTCCTTTATCTCCGACGCGATGTACGACGGGCGCCTGCGCCCGTCGCAAGAGGCTCTCGAACACCGCGTGACGATGGGAACGCAAGAACTCGCCGGCCTCTACTTTGTGCCGGTAGACCATGCTGGAAACAGCTCAAAATCGGACGAGGAAGCCGATGAAATCGTCCGGCGAATATCTGCGTTATACCGGTACGAGCGCAGCATCATCGTCGTTACGCCCTACAACGCGCAGCGGCGCTTGATTGCGGGCAAGCTCGCGGAGGGCGCCGTGAGCGTCCGGGTCGGGACGGTCGACAAGTTTCAGGGCCAAGAGGCAGCCGTCGTTTTCTATTCGATGGCAACGTCGAGCGGCAGCGACGTGCCGCGCAACATGGAGTTTCTCTTCGAGCGTAATCGTTTTAACGTGGCGATTTCTCGGGCGCGCGCGGCTAGCGTGCTGGTTTGCAGCCCGCGACTGCTCGACATCTCGTGCCGGACGCCCGAAGAGATGGCACTTGCAAATCTTCTCTGCGCGTTCGTCGAGCGCGCGAAGCTCTTAAACGGCGAAGGCGACGAGCGTTCCGCGGCTGGTTCGGTTGAGCTCGAGACGCCGCGTGGTCGCGCGTAAGATCGCCAGACCGCGGCCGCGTTCGGGCGACGGCCGTCCCTCGCGCCACGTGCCGAGGTCCTGCACCTCGCCGAAAATCTTGCCCTCGCTCGTCGACAGGCGAAGAACGAAATCGCCCGTCGCGCCGCGATAGGCGTGCTCGACGGCGTTGGCGACCGCTTCGCCGACGGCCAACACCAGATCGAAGGTGCGCTCGGGCCCCAGTTGCGCGACGCGCGCGTACCGCGAAACGAAGCGCCGCGCAATCGTCGCCGACAACGGAGCAGCCGGCAGTTTGAGCTCGACGGTGCCGGGCCGCGCCGGAAGAATCGTCGCGGAGAGCACGGCGATGTCGTCGAGCTGCCGGTTATTGAGCACGTGGCGCAGCAGCCTGCCCGCGCCGTCCGAACTCGTGTCGTGGACGCGATCGCTCAGCGCGTCGAGAAGCCGGGCGGATTCGCGCTCGATGTTGCGGTCGAACTCGATTAAACCGTCGGTGTAGAGCAGCAGCGTCGCGTAGGGATCCAGCTTGACTTCGTGCGCCGGAAATATGGGATCGAACTCGACGCCCATGGGGATCCCGCCGCCCGCAATGTAACGCGCGCCACCGCAGAGCGGAGCGACCGCCGGCGGCGGATGGCCCGCGCAGGAGTATCGGAAGGTCGAGCGCTCGATGTCGAGGATCCCATGGATTGCCGTGATGAAGGGATGGTCTTCGTTGAGCATCAGCGCGGTATTCGCGCGGCGTAACGTTTGTGCGGGCGATAGACCTTCCAAGGCAGTGAGGCGCAGGGCTTGTCGCGCGGCATTCATTGCGACCGACGCTTCGAGCCCGTGTCCGCTGACGTCGCCGATCGAGAGGGCCATTTGCGTATCAGAGATCGCAAACGCATCGTACCAGTCGCCACCGACGCGCGATTCGCGTTCGGCGGGGCGATAGGCGAAGCTCAAATCGATTCGAGGGTGCGACGGCAAGCGCGCGGGAAGCATCGCTCGCTGAAGGGTTGAGGCGACGCGCTGTTCGTGCTCGTACAGGCGTGAGTTGTCGATCGCGAGCGCTGCCCGGCGCGCCAGCTCCTCGGCAATCTCGACCGTAAGTTCGGAGCGGCGCGATGCGGGATCGATGTTGACCAGGTGCAGCGTGCCTCGAGTGCGCCCTCGGGCGACCATCGGCACGATCAGCGCGGTACCCAGACCGACGGCTTCGTAGATCGCTCGATCCTCCGGGTCGGGAACGTTCTCACGCACGGCGCGCAGCGTTGCTTCATGATCGAGGGCTCGGCTGCGCCCTTGGCGCACCACCTGCGGCGAACCGACCGACGCGTTCCGTACGACGACGCTGCGCCCAACCACGTTCTCCAGGAGTTTGTTCAACTCCGGATCGCTGTGGCGCACGGCTTCCACCACCAACTCGTTCTCAGGGGAGAGCGATTGAACCTGACACCAATCCGCAAACTCCGGGACGCAGAGCTCGGTTATTTTTTGCAGCACCTCTCGACCGTCGAGCGTCGAGGTGAGAACCTCGCTTACGTGCGAGAGAAACCTTTCGCGCTCTTCCAGACGCTTTCGGTCGTTGATGTCGGTCGCCGTCGCGAAGAGGCGCACGACCGAACCGTCTCTCGCACGCACGGCCACGGCTCGCTCCAGAAACCAATAATACTCTCCACCTTGCGAGCAAACGCGCGCCTCGACCGAAAAGTCGTTGCCGTCGCGAGTGGCGGCCCGCCAGCCATCTTCGACGACCGCGCGGTCGTCGGGGTGAAAGGCCAGCAGCCAACCGTCGTTCTCGAACGTCTGCGCTTCACTGAAACCGGTGAACTCGAACCAACGGCGGTTAAAGTAGTCGATCTTGCCGTCGGGACCGGCCGTGCAGATGATTTGCGGAACGGCGTCGGCAAGCATGCGCAACATGCGCTCGTGGTCCATAGCCTTGGCCCGGGCTCGCTCGGGCATCTAGCAACAAAGACCGTAGCGCATAAAAAGAGAGACCCCCACATGGGGTTTCCCAAGCCAGGCAGACTTCAAACCGTACTGGGCCGGCGTTAACTCGGTTTCAGCACGACGAAGGCCTCGCGGCGAGTAAACCGCTTCCAGGATTCGGCCGCGTACCGGGCCCGAAAGCGGCGCCGGCATGCGATGAGGATGTGCGCGCTGACCAGCGCGTCGCCAAGGGCTCGATGCGCTTCGAACTCTTCATCGGCAGCCCCGTCGATGTCGAGGAATCGCCGCAGGGTCTGATTTTTATGATTGGGCGCTTCGGGAAAGAGCGCCCGCGCGAGCAGCATCGTGCAGAGCCCCTTCCGTCCGATTGACGGCCCCACGAAAGACAAGTCGAATCGCGCGCAGTGGGCCGCTACGGTGCGACCTTTGCACCGCCGCCGCAAAAGCTTGAGGGCCCGTCCGAGGCGTGGTGCGCCGCTGACCATCTCGTCGGTGATGCCATGGACCGCGGTCGCATGGGCGGGGATGGCGATGCCCGGGTCGACCAGGGTGGCCCAACGCCCCACGATCCGCTCCCCGTCGATGAGAGCGCATGCGACCTCAACGATCCGATCGCGCACCGCGCTAAAACCAGTCGTTTCAACGTCGATGACCGCGTACCGTTCGGGCTCCATGCCGCGATCGTCGCTGGTTTGAGTGCCAGATGTATGGCAGTTTGTTCGGGAGCCGCGGAATCAGGCGCGGAGCACCCGCTCCATCCAGCGGTCCGAATGGGCCATCCGAGCGAACCCGTAGCGTTCGTACAGCTGGTGAGCGTCCGACGTTGCCAGAATCCAACGACGCACGTGGCAGACGCTCGGATCTGCGAGCACGACCTCCATCATCCACTTCCCCAGCCCTTTGCCCCGATATTCTTCCTCGATGATTACGTCGCAGAGCCACGCAAATGTAGAATAATCGGTAACGACGCGCGTCAAGCCGATCAGGCCTGCGTTTGGCGTCTGGTAGAGGCCGAAACAGAGTGAGTTCTTCACCGCGAGCTCGGTCGAGGCGCGGGAGCGTTCGGAGGCCCAATAACTGCTTCGCAGTAGCCGCTCGATCGCGTCGAGGTCCAGGCGCCGGGGATCCGTGCTGATGAAGAAACCGTCGCGTTGCGGCATCGGCTATGGGAGGAGGTCGAAGGGGTTGCCGGCACCGGCGTCCAGGATGTACCAAGCCGTTGCGCCCACGTGCAGCGACGCAAAATACTTATCTCCGTCGCAGTCGCGCAGGCCATTCTTGGATGCTGCGATAATGCCGAGGCCGTCGCCGTTGGGACCGTTCGCCTGCGCGTACTCGATGTCGTCGAGATACGTTTGCGCTTGGGCCTGGTCGCCGGACTCGTTGCGCAGCTCGAGTGCGCCTGCAAGGTGTGCGGTACCCTCGAACCACACGCCGGAGCGATCGCCGCTGCAGAAGCTCACGCCGCTGAAGCCGCCCTCAGTAACCGCTAAGTTCGTGACGTCCCAGGAAGGCGCTGCGGCCCAATCCGGATTTTGAAAGGCCAGGTAACTCCACGAGTTGACGTCCTCGGGCTTAAAGGACTTGTTCGGCGTGACGCCGTCGTTGCCGGTTCCGACGTAGAAACGCCCGTCGCCCGAATCCCACATGGAGGCTACGAACCCTTGCGCCCACGCGGCGTTGGTCGTCCATTCCGTCTGGCCGGACTCAGTGGCAAGCATCGTAAAGAACGCGTAGATGTCGATGTTGTGCTCGGTCGACTTCCACTCGATCTTTTTGCCGCTCGCGGCATAGCCGCCGGTATAACCGCCGTGGCCTCGAGTGTCGTAAGTATTGTTTTGCAACCAGTTCGCGATCGCGAGCGCACCATTCAAATATGAGGCGTTCGACGTCTTTGCATACAGTTGGACGAGCGCTTGACCGACCCACGCCATGTTGCCGACGTCGCTGGTGTTGTCGTCGACCTTGATGTCGCCCGGGTTGCGCAGCGGCTTCGGGCCGTACGCCGCGCGCAAGCGCCCGTCTCCGGCCTTGTCGTAGGTTTGTAGGTAGAGAAAAGCGTTTCCGACGACTTCCGACCGGGCGATGTCGTCGGACGATCCTTCGGCCAGGAGCGCGTCGACGAAGAGCGCGTCGTCGTAGGTGACGGCATCCGTGAAACTCTTGAGGGGGCCGCCGTCAAAGCTCTGCACGAGCCGCGTCGTGGAACCTTTAGCGTACTTGTCCATCATTAAACGAAGGAACTCATAAGCATTCGAGACGCTTCCCGATGACCCCGCGCGCCGCGCAGCCGGTTCGACCGAGAATGGGGCCCCGCGCGGCGAACCGCCCGAGCACGCCACGGCTGCAAAGAGTGAGCCGGCGGCGACCGCCGCCGCGGCGACGCGGTTGCGCCAACCGGGGGCCCGGGGCTTCACGCTTTCTTCATGCCTTTGGTTTAGCATCGGATATACGGTCTGAGATGCCGCGCCATCGTGAGGTTGCACGTGTCTGGGGGAAACCGAGCGCCGCGGCACCTCAGCCGTACGCTTCACGTTAGGTAGACGAGCTCCGTCATCATGCCGTCGTTCATGTGGATCTCGTTGTGACAGTGCAGCAGCCATCGCCCGGGAGCTGAATCGGCGGTGAGCAACCACGTTGCGGAGCCGTTGGCGGAAACTAGCGACCCGTCTTTGGCGAGCGGGCGCAGCAGCGGTATCCCATTGACTTCCGCCAGCATAAAAATATGGCCGTGCAGGTGCATCGGATGATCCATGTCGCTGGTGTTGCGAAAGCGCACCGCGATCGCTTCGCCGTGGCGAACGCGCAGTTTGGGAGTATTCGGCCAAATCTTGCCATCGATCGTCCACCGCGAGCTTCCCCAGCCGCCGCCGCCGAGCGTCAGGTCGAATGTGGGCGTCCCCATCGCCGCCTTCGTTTGCACCCCGACCCCGCCGGCGCCCTCATAGCTAAAGACGCGCAGATCGTCGAGCATCTGCGACGCCGTCTGCGGCGGCGCACTTTCCAAGCCTTCGGTATACAGCATAACCGCCTGCTGCGACTCGAGCGGATCGTTCGAAATCCCTTGCAGTAGAAACGCCCCCGCCTTGCGCACTTCGAAGAACGCGTCGTATCGTTCGCCCGGAGCGATGCGAAGAACGTCGACGGTCGCCGGCTGCGCGAGCGGATTACCATCGGCGTGCGTTACGACGAGCTCGTGTCCGGCAAGCCGGACGTAGCGAGTCTGCGTCGGGCTAGTGTTGAGCGTGCGCAAACGCACCCGGTCGCCGACGTGCACCGCAAGCTTCTTGCCGTACGGATACGCCGCGCCGTTGATGCAATGTGCGGCATAAGCGACTTCATCGCCCATCCGGGCATGCGTCATCTGCATGCCCTGCCCAGATCCCATCGGGTCGCTCATCGGCGCCGTGCTGCGTCCGCGCATCGCCGCTTCCATCGAGTTCCGCGCCGGCACGTCGTGAAAGACCAGCGCAAACTCACGGTCGGGCGGCTCGTCGTTCGGATCCTCGACGACGAACATGCCGAAGAGCCCTCGCGCCGAGGCGAACCTGAACGCGTGGTCGTGATACCAGCGCGTGCCGGGTGGTCCCGGTGCAAAGTCGTAGAGGAAGGAGTCGCCGCGGCGCACGGCCCGTTGCGTGATCCCGGCGGCGCCATCCATATCGTTGGGCAGCAGCACGCCGTGCCAGTGGATGCTCGTTGGGACGTCTACGTCGCTGACGTAGCGCACGCGAATGCGCTGGCCGTGGACGACGCGCAAGAGGGGCCCGGGGATCGTGCCGTTATAGGCCAGCCCCGAAAAATGCGAGCCCCGCGCCGGTGAGAACCGCAAGGGTGACGAGCGCAGCGCGACGTCCACGACGTCGCTTGCCAGCGCGCGCCCAGTGAACCGTGGTATCGAAGCCACTGCCAGCATGCCGGCTCCGGCACGTAAGAAATTGCGCCGCTTCATCGCTCCATCGCGCACCTCGTAGCGAAAGACCGGGCGAAAGCCCGGCCGCTCCGCTTATTCGAGCAACGAGTCACTCTACCCGCAGCGGCGCCTCTTCGACCGCTTCGTCGCCGGGGGTGTTTCGCGCAATAATATAGAGCTCGTACCAATGGCGCCGTGACAACGGCGGGAGCTCGAGCACGCGCATATGAAAATGGTAGATGCCGGGCGCCAGACGAGCGCTATTGATCGAAAAGGCGGCCGTGCGGACTTCAACCGACGCCACATTGCTGCTTCCCACGATCGTCCCGTCGAACCACGTTCCCGGCCGAAGGGTCAAGGTCGAAAACCAGATGCGAACGATGCGAGGCGCGTCGTTCGGTTTTGCGATCGGCGCGGCCGGCAGCGCGCGCGGGCTCTTACTCGAAACGACGAGATTTGACGGAACGGCAAGCGGCTTCGGCGAACACGCGCCAACACAACAAAGCGCCCCGATCACCAACGTTGAAAGTGCGCTATGAAAAGGGTTTCGAGGCGAGCCGAAGGATGACTCCCGATACATGAAGCCGATGGATTTGCTTTCCCCTCGAGCAGAAGCCGGGCCTTCCCTACCCCGCCTCGACGTGGTCGTCGAGGGGTTGGCCGCGCCCAGCCGGCTCGATTGGCTGGCGACCTTCGCAGGCCTCTGGATAATGACGGGCCTCTTCATCGACGCGCATCAGCATCTTTTTCTCGCCGTTGAATCGTTCCTCAACCCGTGGCACATGACCATGTACAGCGGCGCCGTCTTCGCGGCCGCCGTACTGGGCGTGACGATCTGGAGGAACTATCCTCGCGCCGGATCCTTCTGGAGGGCGATTCCCCCGGGCTATTCGCAGAGCGTCGTGGGCGTGGGAGTGCTGCTGCTGGGGGGCGCGCTCGACTTCGCCTGGCACGCGACCTTCGGCTTCGAGCACCAACTCGATCTGCTGCTGAGCCCGCCGCACCTCTTTCTGCTTACGGGCCTCTTCTTCTTGATTACCGGGCCGGTGCGCAGCGCGCTCGGGCGTCCTCAAGCCACGCGCCTGCTCGAACAGCTTCCGATGCTGATTTCGCTCGGGCTTGCCTTCGAGATCATTCAGTTCGTCACGCAGTACGGCTTTTATCCTGAAGCGCTGATGCGCGACCATCCGCTTTCTCAGGTTGCGTTCCAACGCGAGCAGTTCGTTCTCTCGGTCTTCCTCTTCTACAAACAGGCACTCGAAATCGCGATCGTGATCTGGCAGAGCCTGCTGCTTGCCGCAGCGGTGCTTTACCTCTGCGCCGGCAGGCGACTGGCCTTCGGCGCCCTCGCCGTTCTCTGTGTCGTCGAAAAGCTCTGGATCGGCGGCGAACTCTCGAGCGATTTCAAAGAGCTGCTCCTCATCGTGCTGGCCTCGGTCGCGGCGGGATTCGCCGGGGATTTTCTCGTCGCGAAACTGCGCCCCTCGGTCCGCAATCCCAACGCCTTTAGGACCTTAGGTTTCGTGGTTCCCTCGGCGTATTTTGCGGCGTACTTTGCGTTCGCCGTGCCGCTCTTCGGTGGAACGTGGTGGGACGCCAGCTTCGTCTTTGGATCGATCCTCGAAGCCGGCATCGTCGGCCTTTGCGTCAGCCAACTCTTTCTCGCAGGATCGCAAACGGCTTCGAATACGGCATGAAGCTTCGGCTTCATCCGAGCGCATACGCGATCGCACTGGCCACCACCGCTCTGCATCTCGCCGTCTGTCACCGTTTCGGATACTATCGCGACGAGCTCTATTTCATCGACTGCGCGAAGCACTTGGCTTGGGGATACGTGGACCAGCCGCCGCTCGCGCCGTTCGTTACGTGGCTAACGGCCCCGCTCGGATATCCGGTTTGGGGGCTGCGCTTTTTCCCAGCGATACTAGCGGGCGTCACCGTGATCTACGGTTGTGCGATCGCGCGCGAGCTCCGCGGCGGCGCTTTTGCGCAAGCGCTGACGGGCTTGACCATCGTTTTGGCCCCGGGATTGATCGGCATTGCTTACGGCCTTTCCACGGAGCTTCTTTCGCCGGCGGCGTGGACGATCTTGATCTATTTGACTATTCGGCTGGTCAGGACGAAAGACACCCGGCTGTACGTCGCGATCGCCCTGATCGTAACGCTCGCAATGTATGCCAAATATTCGATCGCCGCATGTGCTTTTGCTTTGGTGATCGGATTACTGCTGACCGGCCACGCCAATCTGCTGCGGTCGCGCTGGCTGTTGTTCGGCGTGTTGTTGACGGCGTTGCTGGTAATGCCCAACGCGCTCTGGCAAATCCGGCACGGCTTCCCCATGCTCGAAGTGCTGCACAACGACCAGCTCAACCGCCACGCGCTTCGGAACGGCATGGCCGACGAATCGCCAAACCGGTGGATCAACGCGCTCTACATGTTTGCGCTGCAGTTCGCGTATCAAAATCCGCTCTTCGCGCCAGTCTGGCTCTGGGGGCTGGTCTGGTTATGGCGCGAAAAAGCCTACCGATATCTCACGGTTGCCTATCTCTTACTGCTGGGGTTGCTCGTTGCGAGCATCGGCCGGGGCTACTATATCCAAGGTTTTTACCCGGCACTCTTTGCGGCCGGCGCAGTGGCAATCGAAGCTGCTTTAATCGCGAAACCGTCACGCTATAGAGCCGCGATCCTTGCGGCGACGCTCGTTTCCGGCTTGCCGATGTTTCCACTCTCGCTCCCCATTCTGCCGCTTCCCGAATACATGGCCTACGAGCGGGCGATCGGTTTGAGCCGCCCCGCACCGCCGGACGGAAAGAGTCATTTGATCAATCCGATGTTCGCCGACCAGCTCGGCTGGAATACGATGACGCAGACGGTCGCTGGTGCGTATTGGTCGCTGCCCGCACCGCAGCGCCGCATCACCGCGGTCTTTGCCGATCGCTACGCATACGCCGGCGCACTCGACTACTACGGGCCGCGCTACGGGTTGCCGGCCGTAATCAGCCCGAACAACTCCTACTACCTCTGGGGCACACACGGCTATAGCGGTCGCTCCGTCTTAGCCGTCGGCGCAACCGACTACTGGCTGCTGCTGCGCTGGTTCGGGAGCGTTCGCCAGATAGCGGTCTACCGCAACGATTACCGCTGGATGCTCGAGGGTCCGCTGCCGATTTACCTCTGCACGCAGCCTCGCGTTCCGCTGGCCGCGATGTGGCCGGCGCTGAAGTATTACGGCCTCTAGCAAGCCGCCGGTAAAGGAAGGAATTCCTTCATTTTTGGTATGACCTAGATGGCTATGGAAAACGTGCACGCGGAGCGCTCCGCCGGCTGGTCCGTCCTCTGTTACGTCGCGGTTCTAGTAATCGCGACGATCCTCAACAACAGCATGCCGGGGATGGACGCGAAGCCTGCCGATGCCGCGCTGGCGTTCGATCAACACCGATTCACGCTGCTGTGGGGCGCGTGGCTGACCTTTCCGGCCGTCGCCTTCCTTCTCTGGTTCCTGGTTGGATTGCGCAGCTACTTGACGGCTGCACCGGGACCTGCAGAGGGGCTTCCGACATTCGCATTGCTTGCCGGCGTTGTGATGGCGGCAAGCTCTTTGTGGGCCGCGTGCCTGCAGATCGCGGCGGTCTATTTTCCGCCGGACACGTTCACCGCCAACGGCCTTTCCAGCATTTTCGATGCTTTCGTCTTCGTGCAAGGCGGTCTGGGCTATGCTCCGGTTGCGATCTTCCTCTTTGCCGCGGCGCACAGCATGCGACGACACGAATCCGCGCCGCATTGGCTCGCGATCTTCGGATACGTCGCGTCGTTCGGGGCGGCGCTTGCCACCCTCTCGATCTTTTTCTCGTACGGCGACATGGCGCCGGGCGGCCTCGGGCCCGGTATCGTGGGTGCGCTGCCTGCGGCGGCGTGGCTGATTGCAACCGGCATCGTGCTAATTCAAAACAAACGCGGATCGGGTCTCTCGAGCACGTCGGCCGCATCGTAGGCCGCGTTATTGACGCGCCGCGACACCTCGCGCACCTCCATGAGCGCGGCGTCGAACGGCCGCAACATCGCGCCGGCCGCGCCTGGCGGTAGCGGCTCGGGGTCGAGCCAAAGCGCGAGGCTCTCCCCGGAGAGGATGACCGGCATGCGATCGTGCACCGCAGCGACGAGCGCGTTGGGGCGGCAGGTCACCACGTCGCACGCCGCCAGGCCATTTCCGGGCTCCCAAAGGCCCGCGAAAGCAAACGGCTCACCGGACCGCAGCGTATAGTAAAAGGGGCTTCGGTCGCGCCATTCGTAGAAGCCGTCGGCAAACTCGATGCAGCGTCGCGTAACGCCGGCGCGCCGTGCCGCAATTGATTCGGCGCGAATGTTGATCCGGCCGCGCACGCCCCAACGCATCTCTTCGACCGTTTCGCGCCCATCGTTGCGGACCCCGAGCACCCCCTGCGTCGGCGCGATGTTGTACCGCGGAAGCCGCGTCTCACTGAACTCCGGATAGCGAAACTGCGGAAACGCGGCCGGAAGCGCCTGCGGTTTGGTGAGCGTGAATCTGCCGCACATATGTGGCATAATAGGATGGTGTTTAAACATTTGCCGTCCCTTTTTATTGCCGGTGCCTTGGCGTGCGTACCCGTCTGGGGATCCGCGCAGCCTGCCGCGGCCGGCCCGCGGCCGTCGGTCGCCGTGCTGGACTTCTCGACGCACGGCCTCACGTCGGACTGGTATGGTTCTTTCCAGCCGGGCGTGGCGCTGAGCGACCTCCTCACCGACCGGATGGTCAACGACGGGCGCTTCAACGTGCTCGACCGCTCGCATCTCAGTTCCACGCTGGACGAACACCAGCTCGCTGCAAGCGGGGAAGTCGATCCCGAGACGGCCATCAGGGCCGGGCACCTCGTGGGCGCGCGCTATCTGATAACGGGCAATATCCTTCAGCTCGATCAAACCGGCCAAAGCGGCGCGAGCGCGGGAAGCCTGCTGCCCGGCGTTTTTGGGGCGGCTGCGGGCGGAGTTTCGACCCATCGCGTGACGATCAAAGTCGCGGTGCGGGTGATCGACGCGAAGACCGGCCAGATCGTCCAGAGCTTCTCCGACGAGGAGACGCGGTCGGGAACGTCGTGGAACGCCGGCGGATTCTCGGGCTACGCGGGGGGCTCGTATAGTAACGAGCAGTTCGTGAACAGCGACATGGGCCATCTCATTGACGATGAGGCCGCGAAGATCGCCACCGCGATCGATCCCAGCCGATTCAACGCCGGCCCCGCCGCGCCGGCGCTCACGGGGCAGATCGCCGCCATAGATGGAAGCAACGTCATCATCAACATCGGCTCCAATGCCGGCGTCCAGGTGGGTCAGACGTTCGATATCGTCAAGGTGAAGTCGCTCGTCGATCCCACGACGCACGCGCTGCTGCACGTTAACGAAAACGTCGGCCGGCTGCAGATCGACTCGGTAAGTTCGAGCGCAGCGGTCGGGCACGTCGTCTCCGGGAAGGCGGCGGTCCGCCTAACGGTTACGTCAGAACCGTAGGCTCGGTGACCCGTGCGATGACGCGCTCGACCTTCACGACGCGGGTGGCAGTCCAGCGATCGTGCAGTAGTACGCGCCGCCAAACGAGGCTCAATGCGGCGATGAGCCACCACAAGAAAGCGACGATGAGATAGCGCGCGATTGTGCGCGCTATGCTCGGCTTGCGAAAGTCGGTCGTCACGACGCGCAAGCCGGCAATCATCATTCCGAAGGTCTGCCCCGCGAAGATCACGAGCAGCGCCAGATAGATGGGAAACCAGAACCAGAAGCCAAGATGACGGATTACCTCCGTCACAATCGTAACGATCCCGTCGATTGAGGCATTGAGGCTACCACCGTCGAGAAGCGTTTCTGCCGGGTTTTCCCACCGCCGAGTACGAGGCGCGGGAGATGGCGATCCGCCCGTCGCGACCGCGTGCGTTTTACCGCGGATCGTAACGGCGCCGAGCCCGGGGGCCGAGGCGGTTACGTCGCCCGGGGTGATGGTGATATTGGTCTCGGATTGGCGCCCGGCCGGTGCAACGCTCCCGCCAAACGAGGTAATGATCGCGATAACCACGACCGCATCGATGCCGGCGGCAGCGAAACGCCTCCACCAGCCGGCGCAGTCACGGGGAGTAACCGTCGCTTCGCCAGGGAGTGCGAGCGCCGGCGGCGCTTCGCCGCGCTCGCGAACGAACCAGGCATGGGTGTCCAGGTACGACGCCGACGTGATGAACCGGCGCATCGAAGCGATTCGCCGCGTCGCGTACGGCTCGCTGCTCAGCCATTCGCCCCAGCGCAGCACCGAGTCGGAGGCGATCTCCGCGTGCTGCTCGGCAAATGCTTCATAATCGACCTGACGGCCGAACGCGTGAAACGTCGTGACTCCTAGCGCCCGAACGGCCGCGTCGAGCGAACCGCAACAGAGCAGCCCGATCTTGTCGCACGTGAGCGCACATCGGCGCAGCCAAGCGCCGAAGATCAGCGAGATCAAGGGGTTTTCGTTGCCGTTGACGCTCAGCAAGGAGTGAAAGCGCGTATGACCGGCCGCAATATGCCCGAGCTCTCGACCGATCACGAAGGCCAGCTCGTCGTCGGAGTAAAGCTCGATCCAATGGCCGGAGAGGGCGAGGGCATAGGGCTGGCCCAGCCCAAGCGCGACGGCGGGAACGTAGTTGTCCTCGCGCACGAAGATCAGCGGCATCGGGATATCCAGTGCCGCCGCGGCACTCTGCGCGATCGAGAAGACGCGCGGATATTGCGTCTGATGGATGCGAACGCTCGAACCGAGAAGCCGCCCGCGCGCCAGCGTCACATAGACCATCGCGATGACGATGAAGAGCGCGACTTGCGAAGCCCCGATCGATTCGTGAAGCACGTAGCCGATCAGCAGCGCCGCGGGGAGAGCGAGGAGGCCGGTCAGCCAGAAGGCGAGTCGCTCGGACGGCTCGCGTAAGGACTGGGGCCCGGTAAAGAGCGGGTGCACGACCCGGTGAGTCAGACGGTGCGAAGCGGCTTTCCTTCGAGGCTCCGCTCAAGAACCACGGGCCATGAAGTAAAACATGCCGGCCGTCGCGCCGCCCATCAGCGCAAACGTCGCCCATCCCCACGCCCGGGCGAGCCCCGAGCTGGTCCAATCCCCCATGACCTTTCGATTCGAAGCGAGCCAAACGATGACGGCTATGAGCGGCACGGCCGCGACGCCGTTGAGAACGGCCGACCAAAACAGTGCCTTGATAGCGTCGACCCGCAGCAGATTCATTGCAATGCCGATGAGCATTCCCGCCGCAATAATCGTGTAGAAACGCGGGGCGCGATGCACCGGTTCGCTCAAACCTTCCCGGAAACGAAACGTCTGCGCGGCAACGTACGCCGAGGACGTCGCGAGCACCGGTACGGCCAGGAGTCCCGTTCCGACCATTCCCAGCGCAAAGAGCAGTTCGGCGAACGGCCCCGCCAACGGGCGCAGCGCTTGCGCCGCCTGTTGGGCGGTGGCGATGTCGTGCCGTCCGGCGGCGCCGAGCGTCGACGCCGTCGTGACGATGATGAAGAACGCAACGAGGTTTGAAAAGATCATTCCGGCATTTACGTCGGCATGCATATTCCGCACCGAATCGGCATCCGTGCCGCTGCGTGCGGCGATGCTCGTCTTACCGGCATCCTTCTCCACTTCGACCATAAGTGACGACTGCCAGTAGAACAGATACGGAGTGATCGTCGTTCCGAGTACGCCCACCATCGTGGAAAGCCAGAGCGTGCTAAAATGGATTCTCGGGACGGCGAAGCGTTCCAGCACCTGCAGCCACGGGGGATGTGTGATGAAGGCCGTCACGACGTAGGCAAAGAGCGAGAGCGTCAGCCATTTGAAGACTCGCGCGATTGTGGCGTACGGCAGCCACGCTTGGCCGGCCAGCATGGCGATGCCGAACAAAAAGACGAGCGCATCGACGGGAACCGGCACGACGAGCCGCGTGGCCGCCGCCATGCCCCCGATATCCGCGCCCAAGTTGAACGTGTTGGCGACGATGACGAGAATCGCCAGCGGATACGCGAGCCCGAACGGCAACTGCTTGCGCATCAGCGCCGCGATTCCCTCACCGCTAACCATTGAGATGCGGGCGCACATCGCCTGAATAACGGCCATCATCGGCGTCGAGATCAGCGTTAGCCAGAGCATGGAATATCCCGTCGTCGCACCGGCGACGGAATAGGTCGAGATTCCCGACGGATCGTCGTCCGCGGCGCCGGTAATGAGGCCGGGCCCAAGAATTAAGAAGAATTTACGGATTCGGCTCACCATCGGCGGCTTGTACCCCGTTCCCGGGGCTTGCGAATCTGAGGACCGTCTAGATCTAAGGAGCCTTTAGCAGTCCTGCAATCTCACTTCCGGGCATCGCGCCGCTAAAGACGGACAGGTTTCCGTCGCGCAGCGCACGCGCCGTTTCGACCAGCGAGGTCATCGCACTTCGGTAGAGCGCACCGCCGACGCTGACGCGGCGCACCCCGGCCGCACTCAGCTCCGCCAGCGGTACCGGTTTGCTTGGGCCGATGAGGACGTTGACCGCCTTGGGCGCCACGGCAGCTACGACGGCACGGATAGCATCCATGTCGGGTAGGCCCGGCGCGTACAGGACGTCGGCGCCAGCTTCGGCAAAAGCGGCGAGGCGGCGGATGGTATCGCCTAAATCGGTACGCCCGTGAAGATAGTTATCGGTTCGGCCGGTCAAGACGATGCTGCCGCTCGCGACGCGCGCGGCTGCGCGAACGCGCGCAACCGCAAGGTCGAAATCGTGAATTGGATGCGCGGCGTCGGCCGTGGTGTCCTCGATCCCGAGTCCGGCCAGACCCGACTCAATGGCGGCGCGAACCGTTGCGGCGCAGTCCTGCGGATCCGGGCCGAACCCATCTTCGAGGTCGCCGTTGACCGGTAGACCGCTCACGCGCGCCAAGAAGGCCGCATGCGCGACGGCTTCATCGCGCGTAACGGCGTGGCGTCCGTCTTGACGGCCGAGCGAAAACGCAAGGCCGAGCGACGTGCTGCCCAGGGCCTCGAATCCCGCGCGCCCGAGCAGCACCGCCGATGCGCCATCCCACGCATTGGGCATGACGAAAGCCGTCTGGCGCTCGTGCAGCGCACGAAAACGTTCGTAGGCGGAGGTCGCGGGACTTACGATGCGCTCCACTCCGGCGCGCGATTTTTGCTCGCCTCGGAGAGCGCTTGGAGCACGCCCTGCGCGTCTAAATCGGTCGCGTAGACCGGCGTGCCCGGTTGCTGACGCCACGATTCGTCGAGGCCCCCGGCGTCGACGGGGTCGAAGCCGATTTCGTCGACGAGCCGCATCACCACGGCTTTGGCCGCGTCATCGTCGCCGGCAACGGGCAACGCGATCCTATTTGCAGTTCCCGCCGGCTTTCCACGTTCGAGCAGATGCCGCGCATAGATGGTGTTGAAGGCCTTGATGACCGGGCGCCGGAGCTTCGATTCGACCCAACGGCTTTCGGGCGTGCCGTTCTCGATCTCCTCGATGCGGCCGTCGCGCTGTCGCGGATAGTAGTTGCCGGTGTCGATCACGGCAACGCTAGGCAAGACACCTTCGAAAAGTTCCGGCGGCAGTTTTGGAATCTTGCCCTCCGGAATCGTCACGACGACGACGTGGCCGCTGTGCGCCGCTTCTTCCACCGTCACCGCCCGCGCCCCGGTTGCGGCAGTTAGATCGGCCAGCGTCTCCGGCCCACGCGAGTTCGCTACGAACACGTCGTGACCGACAGCGGAAAATCGGCGCGTTAGCGTCCCTCCGATATGTCCCGCACCGATGATCCCGATCCTCATCGTCGCTCCTTCCTACCCAAAATTAGTATTCCCTATAACGGCGTCAGCGAGTCTTTGGATTGCACGCGAACCATCCGACCGCGTGCTCAAGGTTCCGTTTCGGCTTCCGACTCCTACGCGGGCCGGCCCGGGATTGTTTTCGCCCGCTCGCGTGCGGGTAGGTTTATGGTATGCGCACACTTATTCTAACCGCCGTCCTTCTCGCCGGCCTTTGCACCGATGGCGCCGCTGCGACCTGCGCTGGGGCCGACCCCGCGATCGTGTCGGTAAAAGTGCAGAACGTCGCCGGCAACGGATCAGTCAACCATTACACGCTGGTCGGAAGGGTCACCAACCTGGGAAATCGGAAGCAGGCATCAAACGTCTTGCAGTTCGTCGACATCTATCAAAACGGAACCCGTTTGGAAGATCGCGGGGTGCCGCCGCTGGCACCGGGACAATCGTATACCTTCTCGTACGATTGGCAGCGCGCGATGGACGCGGGCAGCGGCACGACTACCTTGCACTTCAGCCTGCGGATGACCTCGCCGTCGCCGCCGGGAAACGAAGACTGCAACCCGGGAAACAACACGTCGAGCGTTACGTTCTAACGCCTCTGCGTAAACGGTAATCCTCCGCCCGGCGACGTACTTACCGGGGTAAATGCCAGGCACGCTCCGCATCGGGATCGACGTCGGTGGAACCTTCACGGACCTCGCCGCCGTCGAATCCTGGAGCGGACGAATCGTCACGCGCAAAGTCGCCAGCACTCCTCGGGAGCCGCATCGCGCGGTTCTCGACGGCATCGCCGCAATCTTGGCGGATTATGAAGCGCCGCCGGCGATCGAGCTGCTCGCGCATTCGACGACCGTTGCTACGAACGCGCTGCTCGGTCAGCGCAACCTCGAGCTTCCGCGCGTCGCACTGGTAACGACCGACGGCTTTGCCGACGTGATCGAGATCGGCCGGCAAAATCGAAGCGAGCTCTATAACCTGTTCGTCGAACGGCCGCGCCCACTGGTTGCCCGTACCGATCGTTTGACCGTGCGCGAACGCGTCGATTTTCGCGGGAACGTGCTCCGGGCGCTCGACGAGAGCGACGTCGAGCGGCTCTGCGAGGAGTTGCGCGAACGCAACGTGGCGGCCGTCGCCGTCTGCCTGCTGCACTCGTACGCGAACGATGTCCACGAGCGGCACGTCGAAAAAGCCCTCACTGCCGCGCTCCCCGGAGTCCGCGTGACCACTTCGTCGCAAGTCGACCCGCAGTACCGGGAGTACGAGCGCTGTTCGACAACGGTCGTCAACGCGGTGCTCGCGCCGATCGTGGAAGGCTACCTCGAACGGCTTACCGCCGGCCTTCGCGCGGCCCGAATCGAGGCGCCGCTCTACGTGATGCGCAGCGACGGCGGCCTGGCGTCGAAAGGGATTCTCACGCAACCTGCCGCTCTGATCGAAAGCGGCCCCGCAAGCGGGGCACTCGCGGCCGCGGCGCTCGGCCGCCGAATCGGCATTGCGCGTTTGCTCTCATTCGACATGGGCGGGACGACCGCCAAAGCCGGCGCCATCGTGGACGGAGTCGCGCAAGTGGTAGGTGAGTTCGAAGCTGCGGGCACGACCCACAGCGGACGGGCGATCAAAGGCAGCGGGTATCCCGTTCGTTTTCCCTTCGTCGATCTGGCGGAGGTGAGCGCGGGGGGCGGCACGATCGCGTGGCTAGACGAGCGCGGTTCGCTGCGCGTCGGCCCGCTCTCAGCGGGCGCCGATCCGGGACCGGCCTGTTATGGACGCTCCGACCAGGCCACGGTGACCGATGCAAACGTCGTACTCGGGCGCCTGAATCGGGAGGCATTGCTCGGCGGAGCATTTCCGATTGACGCAGCGGCTGCTCGCGCCGCAGTCGGCCGCCTCGCCGCCCCTTTGGGACTAAACGTCGAGACGACGGCCGCCGGGATCGTGAGGCTGATCGATCACGCAATGGCAAGAGTGCTGCGGATTGTCACCGTCGAGCGCGGGCTGGATCCGCGCGAGTTCGCGATGGTCGCTTTCGGCGGCGCTGGGCCGCTGCATGCCTGCGCGGTTGCCGACGACTTGGGGGTCTCGCGCATCGTCGTTCCGCGGCATCCCGGTCTCTTTTGCGCGCTCGGCTTGCTCGAGGCAGAGCTTCACACGAACGACATCCTTGCCGTGCTCCAATCGACGCAAACGATGGACCACGCCGGGCTGCAGCGCTGGTTCGAGGAAAGCGAGGAACGCGCTCGCCTCTCGCTGATCGCGCAAGGCGTGCAGCCGCAAACGATTGCCTTTCGGCGCCGCTACGACGCTCGCTATCGCGGACAGAGTTTCGAGCTGACCATCGAACACGGCGATTGCGCGGAGTCGATCGCGCAGCGCTTTCACGAGGCGCACCGCTCTCGCTACGGCTACGACGTTGCGGGCGAAGCCGTCGAGCTGGTCAACGCGCGCCTGACCGGCACCGGGAGCTTGCCGTCGCACTACGCCGCCCAACGGCCGCCCCTCGACCGCGCGGAGCAGCACGACGAGAAGCGTCGCCTCTGGCTCGACGACGCGTTCATCGACGTTTCCGTTTTGCAACGCGCTGCACTCGCCGGCGGGGTGCGATTCGAAGGGCCGGCGATCGTCGAAGAATACGACTGCACCACGTACGTCGCGCCGCAGTGGCGGCTCAGCGCGGACCCTAGCGTGCTGATCTTGGAGAGGGCGGCGTGATCGATCCAATCACCGCCGAAATCGTCAATGCAGCACT
>DATGGV010000019.1:0-9481 GCA_035308305.1 Candidatus Cybelea sp.
CACACGACGATGATGGCCGTCGTGTTCCAATACGAGCTTTGTCCGATTGCGTCGACGACCTGTGCCACCCACGACGGTCCGGTATCGGACTTGTAAGCGGGGTGATCGGAGTCCTGACCGTCGGGAATCAGCCACGACACCGCGGGCAGGTTACCGTTGGTAATGTCCGTGAAAATGTCCAACTGATTGAGGTCCACGTTGGTTCCCCACTCCGGACCGTAGCGAACCGGCGCGACGAGATCGAACGCGTCCCAGAGCGAGCCCGGCGTGTACGGAGAGAGCGGCGGCGTGTAGTATTTCCAGGAAACGGGCGGCGATGCGCCGTCCATGAGATCCCGCAGCGTCAGGAAGTTGCTCCCGGACGACGGAAAATCTTTCGTGCACGGAAACGGTCCTTTGCCCGGCTCTTGGACGAGTTTGGTAGTGATCAGACTCGTCACCGCACCGGTCGGCGCATCGCATCCCCAGTTCTTCGACTCCGACGGGTAGTCGATCAGGCTCTCGCTCGAACTAATCGCGCTGTCGCCGCGAATCAGGTCTTGATGGGCCGTGAAGCTTCCGCTGCCCTGCGTTTGGAACATCTTGTTCGCCAGCGCATAGTCTTCGGCCATCGTCCAGTAGGGAGCGATCTGGTTCGGGTTGACGTACTCGTACGGTTCCGCATTTTCGGGCCCTTCGCCGGCATAGATGATTTGATTGAAGCCATCCATCTTGCCGTGGTCGTAGGCCGTTAGATATCCCGGATAAATATGGTTGAGGCTGAGGCTGGTGAAGAGATCGACCTCTTTCAGGTCGATGGACTTGGTCTTTGCGTTTTTTCCCTTTCCGATTTTTTCTTTCCCTACGATCGTTCCGGTCGCTCCCGGGAACTGCGCAAAGAAATCGTTAAACGTGCGGTTCTCTTGCACCACCACGACGATGTGCTGGATCGGCGAGGTCGAGCTCGTGCCGGAAATCGACAGCGGTCCCGCGGGCGATAACGCGGTACTCCCGGAGGCGCAGGCCGCGAGCACAGTTGCGGCACTCGCGTATAACCACAGGCGAAAGACTTGTCTCATCAAGCTCCTCGATAGGCAGAAGGTCTCGCGGCCACGTTCGGCGCAGCCGCGCGGCTACCATTTTGCCCATTTGCCCTTAAAAATAGACTATTGTCGATATTCGTCGTCGCTCAACGTGAGGCTCGCGGCTGCGACGTTCTCTTCCAAGTGCGCGACCGACGACGTTCCGGGAATCGGCAGCATTGCCGGCGAGTGTCGCAGCAACCAGGCCAACCCGATCTGCCAGATCGTCGCGTCGGAACCGGCAGCAACCGATGAAAGCGCTTGATTCGCCGCGAGGTCGCCGCCGTCGAGCGGAAAGTACGGAATGAACGCGATGCCGTTGGCCTCGCAATACTTTAAAACAGGTTCGCTCGTGCGATTGCCGACGTTGTAGTTGTTCTGCACCGAGACGATCTCGACGATCTCTCGTGCTGCCTGCAGTTGGCCAAGGTCCACATTGGAAAGGCCGACGTGCCGCACTTTTCCCGCGTCGCGCAGCTCCCGCATCGTGCCGATCTGATCTTCGAACGGAACTTCTGAATCGATCGCGTGCAACTGGTAGACCTCGATCCGATCGAGGCGCAAGCGGCGCAGGCTTCCCTCGCAGGCCGCCCGCAAGTGTTCGGGCCGGCAGTCGCGCTTCCACTCGCCCGGTCCGCTGCGCGTCAGGCCGCCCTTCGTCGCGATCACGAGTCCGCTGGGATACGGGTGCAGCGCCTGCGCGATCTGCTCTTCGTTGACGTTCGGGCCATACGAGTCGGCAGTGTCGATGAAGTTCACGCCGAGCTCGAGCGCGCGGCGCAAGACGCGCAACGCATTTTCGCGATCGGCCGGCCAGCCCCAGATGCCCGGGCCGCAGAGCCGCATTCCGCCGAATCCAAGCCGGCGAACCGTAAGATCGTTCCCGATCGTGAGCGTAGTTGCGCGATTCATCGAGGGCGCGTTCAACGCGCAAAAAAGAAAGACCGCTCGGCGCGTGCCGAGCGGTCTTTCCGAAATCCCGGGAAAGGGTTACTTAGCGACCGGCTTGTTGGGGATCGCGTTCGGGTTCGGATTGGGGTTCATGTTTCCGTTGCTGCGCGGCGCCGTGGCGCTCTCGGTCGCAGCCTTGAAGTGTGCCTCGGCCTGCTTCTGCGTGTCGCTCATCATCTCGGCGATCTTCAGGGTGTACGCCTTGCGCATCTCGAGAAGCTGGCTAGCGAATCCGAAGGACATCTCGACGAGTTGCGTCGGCGTCGGGACGTTCTTGAACTCGGGCAGCTGGGCCGGGTTTTCGCTGAACTCCTTGGTGAACTCGTGGAACGAGCTCATCGCCTTGAGGCTGGCGTCCTGCGTCTGCTTGATGGCCGCGAGGCCCTCTTCCTGAAACTTGTTCATGTACTCGGTAACGTTGACGGTCATGTGCTTGGTATCTCCTCTGCTTTAGTGTGTGCTAAGTATACCAAGCAGATGCTGTGTCTGTCAACTACCGGCGGTAAAGCTCCGGTAGATGCGGATCAGGCTTTCCTTCTGGTCCGTGCTCAGCCGGGGGTCGACTTTTATCGCATGCTCGACCCCGTGGTGGCTCTCGTCGCGCCCGGCCGAGTTGTCCAGCAGGCCGGCCTGCGAGTACATGGTCTCCGCCGAGAGGTGCAGCGCGTTGGCGATGCTCTTGAGCACGTCGGCCGAGGGTTTGTAGAGCCCCCGTTCGACCTGACTAAGGTAGGGATTCGAGATCTTGGCGATCTCGGCAAGCTGGCGCATCGAGAGATTGGCCAGCTCCCGTTGAGACTTGATGAAGTCGCCTAGACTGCGCCAGGCACCGCTGGCCGGAGTCCTCTCCTCGTCGTCACTCACGATCGTGCCTCTACTTTCTCTTCCGTGCCCTTGTCACCCTGAGCCCCTCGACTACGCTCGGGATGAACTCCGTCGAAGGACGAAGCAGACTCATTCCTCACGTACCGCCCCGGCGCGGCCTCCCCCGCCGGTAAATCGTACGGCGCCCGCAGCGGTCCGCCGCGACCTTCGGCCCAGGCGGCCCAATCTTCCCACCACGACCCTTGATGGCGATCCGCGCTCTCGAGCCACTCGTCGGCGCTCTCGCCCCGGGTCGCGTGCGGCTTGGTGTAGTGCCAGGTCTTCTTGCCGCCGGGCGGATTGACGATCCCCGCGATATGCCCGGAGTTGGTGAGCACGTATTTCGACTCGCCCCCAACATGCTGGGTCGTCAGATACGTCGCACGCCAGGGCGCGATGTGATCCGTTTCGGCGCCAAGCACGTAGAGCGGCGTCTCGATCTTGCCGAGATCTATCGGCGTATCGTCGATCACAAAGGCGTTGGGCTTCACGATCGCGTTGTGCAGATAGCAGGCCCGCAGGTACTGCGAGTGCATCGCGACCGGCATGCGCGTGGAGTCGCTGTTCCACGCGAGAATGTCGAACGCCGGGGGCTGCTTCCCTTTGAACCAGTTGTTGACGACGTAGCTCCAAATCAAATCGCTCGAGCGCATCCAGTCGAAGGTTCGCGCCATCTCCGCGGATTCGAGATAGCCCCGCTCGTGCATGCGCTTTTCGAGTCGCGCGATCGTATCCTCGTCGGTAAAGATGCCCAGGTCGCCCGGCATGCCGAAATCGATCAGCGTGTTGGTGACGGAGGCCGACGCCACTCGGTCGGCTTGGCCGTGCGCCGCGAGATAGGCCAGCGCGATGAGCGCCATCGTTCCACCCAGGCAGAGTCCCGAGAGATTGACTTGGCGCGCGCCGGTGGTCTCTTGCACCGCGTCCATAGCCGCGAGAATCCCGTCGCGCAGGTAGTCGTCCATCGTGAGCTGCGACTGCGTTACGTCCGGATTGCGGTACGAAATCATGAACGTCTGATGCCCGTGCCGCACCGCCCATTCGACGAACGAGCGTCCCGGGGCCAAGTCCATGATGTAGTATTTGTTGATCCACGGCGGGCTGCACAGCAAGGGAATGGCGTGAACCTGCGGAGTCTGCGGCTCGTAAGCGATCAGTTCCATCAGCTCGTTGCGCATGACGACGCGCCCCGGCGTCGCAGCGATATTGACGCCCAGTTCGAAGCCCGAACGATCGACCTGTCGCGGGTAACCGCCGTTGTTGGCGACGTCGTCCAAAAAGTTTTGCAGGCCGCGCACCAGACTAAGGCCTTGGGTCTCCGTCGCCTCTTTGACTACGCCCGGATTGAGCCATGGGATGTTGCTGGGAGCGAAGGCGTCGCACATCAGCTGCATCGCAAACCGCGCTTTGTTACGCGTCGCGTCCGGCAAGCGCGTCGAGGCGACGAGCTGCATTGCCGCATCGGTGCGCGCGCGATAATCTTCCACGACGCCGGCCAGCATCGGGTTGGTGCTCCACTCCTGTTCGGCAAAGCGCTTGTCGCTCGGGAACGGTGAGCTGGGCGCTTCGCCGCTGAGGCGGCGCAGCATGTTGAGCCCGACGTTTTGCTCGGCCAGCGCAAACCCGGTGAGCCAGGTGCTCATCCGGATCGGATCCATCATCACGTCGGCGATGACGGCGCGCAGCGCGTCGGTCAACGACGCCGGATCGAGCCCGGTAATATCGATGCCATACGTCAACTCTTCAGGCGCAATCGTCTCTTGCATTACATGTACCAGCCGCCGTTGATGTTGTAGACCGCGCCGGTGATGTAACCCGCTTTCTCGTCAAGCAGGAAGCGCACGAGCCGTGCGACCTCCTCGGGTTGGCCGAGCGCCTGGACCGGCGTCTGAGCGATCGCGGTTTCGATTGCCGACTCCGGCATCGCTTTGGTCATGTCGGTGTCGATGAACCCTGGCGCGACCGCGTTGACCGTGATGCCGCGCTTGGCAACCTCGAGCGCGACGGTCTTGGTGAGGCCGATCAGCCCCGCCTTTGCGGCAGAATAGTTCGCCTGACCGAAGTTCCCGGCTTCGCCCACCACCGAGCTCACGTTGACGATCCGCCCGAACTCTTGCTCGACCATCGTATCGAGGACGGCCTTTATCATAAAAAATGGTCCCGACAGATTAACCTGCAGGACCTTTTCCCATTCGTCGACCGTCATCTTTCGGACGGTGTGGTCGCGGGTAATGCCCGCATTGTTGACCAGGAAATCGATTCGCCCATGCTCTTTGCGCACGGCCGCGACCGTCTCGCGACATTGGTCATAGATACTTACGTCGCTTTGATAGAAATGAATTCTTGAGGCCGATCCGTTGAGCAGCGCCGCCAGGTTGTGCGTGCGCTCCCGGTCTTCCGGCAACCCGAGCACGGCCACGGTCGCACCGTCCCCCGCAAGAAGCGTGCTGATCGCGCCGCCGATGCCGCGAGCCCCGCCGGTCACAATACCGACGCGTCCACTGAGAGATAAACTATCCACGCGCTAGATTTACCCAACTCCCGCCCGCTTCACCTCCTAGCGAGCCATGCCGCCTACGGCCTCGGATACGCCAAGACGTAAATGTACGCTTTGCTCTGGAGGTCGCCGGCGATTGCCATGCGCGCAGTCGGCCCCGCGTCGGCCCAGCGCTGCGGCGGCGCGTAGCAGAGTTGTATCCGATCGGTTTTCTTGAGCTTGACGAGAAACTCGGTCTGGTCGTTTGCCGGATGCGGAGTCGTAATCTCAAACGAAGCGCCGCCGGCAAGGGTGACGGTTCCACTCCCCGCGTGCGTCTGGTCGGCGGCGGGGCGGATGTGCGCGATGGTTGCCGGCGGATCGCAATACATGAATGGCATGGCTACATGTCCAGACCGCCGTTGACGTCGTAGACTGCTCCGGTAATGTACGACGACTCGTCTTCCAACAGGAAGCGCACGACGCGCGCGACTTCATCGGGGCGCCCGAGCCGCCGCTGCGGAATCTTTTCCACGACTTTTGCCAACACCGCCTCGGGAATCGCGGTGACCATTTCGGTGGCGATAAAGCCGGGCGCCACGCAGTTGACCGTGATGCCTTTCTGCGCCATCTCCAGCGCCAAGCTCTTTGAAAATCCGAAGAGCCCCGCTTTGGAGGCCGCGTAGTTCGCCTGACCGATATTGCCGGTTTCGCCGATGACCGAGCTGATGTTCACGATGCGCCCCGAGCCGCGCTCGATCATATGCTCGAGCACCGCTTTGGTCATCTGAAATGCCCCCGACAGGTTGACGTCGAGCACCTGGTGCCAGTCGTCGACGCTCATCTTCCGGACGGTCTTGTCGACGGTGATGCCCGCATTGTTCACCAGGAAATCAATCCGGCCAAACCCGTCCATCACTTCTTTAGCGACGCGGTTGCAGTCTTCGGCATGATCGACGCGCCCTTGGTGAATCGAAACCTTCGCGCCCTTCTCGTGCATCGCGCGCGCAAATGCCTCGGCGCTCTCTTTTCCGCGGTTATATCCGGCGGCGACCGACGCCCCGCTCAGTGCCAACATCTCGGTGATGGCCGCACCGATGCCGCGCGTACCACCCGTAACCAACGCCACACGACCGTCGAACATCAATCCCTCCTTCGCCATTGCTTGAGGGCAGTGAGCTTCGGCTTATGCGCGCGGTGTCATCCTGCCTACCTGGCTGTGCTTACGGTGACGCCGTCGCCCGTTATGCCCTTGATGGTCCACCGAGGATCGCCCCCGCGGGGGTACTCCCAAATGCAGACGTGGCCGTTCGAGCTTGCCCCCGCGACCTCGTCGCCTTGAATCCACGGTTGGACGATCTGCACGATGTGGTACGGGTCGGTGAGCACGGTGAAGCTCACGATGGTTGCTTTATAATCTGAAACCTTCAACCGGTAAATGCTGGTGAACGGCTGCGCGTGGTACTCCTGATCGGCCGCCGCCACGTACTTCCCATCCCACATCACGCCGGCCGGCGAAAAAATACCGCCTTTGAGGGAGACGGGCACCAGCGTCGTGCCGCCCTTGCGCAGCTCGGTGAGACCCGTCGCGCCGCTATTGGCCCGGCCTTCAACGAAAATGTTGCCCTGGTTGTCGTAACCCGGCGGATAGAGGTAGTTGAAATTCGACGAAGTGTATTTCGCGGGCTGGCCCGACGCGTTCTTGAAAATCTCGATGTCGCCCGATCCGCTGGTGGTCGAAAAATCCGCAACGGCAAGATCGCCGCTCTTAGCATCCACCGAACACCCGATGGGTCGTCCCCCCGTCGCCAGAGTCTTGAGCGGCGTCGTTCCTCCGTGCGCATATTCGACGACTTCGAATCCATTGAACTCGGTGATCCAGACATCGCCTTTGCGGTCGCTACAGAGACCGTACGGATAGTTAAGATTCGTGAGCTTTCCCACCATCGTCGTTGAATTGTAGCGGAAGATATCCACCTCGAAGGTCCCGAGACGCGAAACGTACAGCAGCTGCTTCGCCTGCTTTGCCGCGGGCGAAACCCACGAACCTTGCGGTCCGTGATGCACGCCCGGCACGGCAGTGGGACCCAGAACCGAAGGCGCGCCGCTGCACCCGGCAAGGATGGCGGCCAGCGCACAAATTTTCATGGCCATACTCCCAACGTTACCGCAAGAATATGAAGAACCTCTTAAAGGCCGGCCCGCCGGTCCCCAGAAAGACTAGCCGGTACTTTTCCCGTCGAGAAAGGATCGAGAACATGCGCGTATTTTTCGCTTCGCTCTGCGCCATCGCCCTTGCGGCGTTCATCGCGTTCCCGGCTCCGGCAAAGGCCGCCGACACGATGTTGACCGGCAAAATGGCGCCCTTTAACTATCTTCTCGGCGCCCCGTGGAGCTGCACCAGCCAAGTGCCGGCAATGCACGACATGCCGGCGCACACCGATCAGCTAACCGTCACCTTCGAGATTGCGCCGCGCAACATCATACACGACCACGTTTCCGGGACGGACTATATGGGCGACCAATACTTCGGCTACAGTTCAAGAATGAGCAACTACTGGACTACCAGTGCGGATAACGAGGCCAGCCACGGCATCGCGACTTCCACCGACGGCCGGACGTTCACCGGCACGGTGCACATGGGGATGATGGCGATGGACGTTACGACCACGTACGGAAAGTCCGGCGCGAACAGCATTAGTATGACGCAACTACTTTCGGGAGGCGGCCAGTCGATCACCGTCAGCAGCAGCTGCACGCGCTAGCATAGCCTCTCGTGCGAGCGCAATGCGAGTAACGGTTATCGGCGCCTCGGGGTTCATCGGCCGTCATTTGAGCGCCGCGCTGCGCGCCCGGGGCGACGACGTCGTCGAAGCCAGCCTTCGCAACGTCGACGCCGCCGGCCGCGCCTGCGAAAGCGCCGACGCCGTCGTGCAGCTCGCCGGGGCTCCGGTTGCAACGCGTTGGACCGCTCGCGCCAAGGACGAGATTCGCCGCTCGCGCGTGGACGCGACGCGCGAGCTCGTCGATCGTCTCGCCCGACTTCGCGCGCGCCCGAACGTCTACGTCGCTGCGTCAGCCGTCGGATATTACGGCGCAAGCGAGACGGCGACGTTCACCGAGTCTAGTCCACCGGGAAACGGTTTCCTCGCCGAGGTCTGCGTCGGTTGGGAACGCGAGGCGTCGCGCGCCGGCGAGCTCGGGATGCGCGTCGCATGCATTCGAACCGGAATCGTCCTCGGCTCCGACGGCGGCGCGCTCGCGCGGCTGCTTCCGATCTTCAAGCTAGGCCTCGGCGGCGTGGTCGGCAACGGGAGGCAGTGGAACTCCTGGATTCATATCGACGATATCGTCGGCATCTATCTTCTCGCAATCGATCGAGCCGAGGGCGCACTCAACGCAACGGCGCCCGACCCGGTTCGCAACGTCGACTTCACCTGGGCGCTCGCGTCGGCGCTGCATCGCCCGGCCTTCCTCCCGGTGCCCGCATTCGCGCTTCGCACCATCCTCGGCGAGGGCGCGAGCGTCCTCACAACCGGACAACGCGTCCTCCCCGAACGCCCGCTGGCACTAGGCTACAAGTTCGCCCGTCCCCGACTCGCCGGCGCCTTCACCTCCATCCTGAGCGCAGCAACGTTATCGTGAACGCACTAAGGAAAGGAACGACGGCACGCGCTGCGGGAGATACCGCCTACCAAGCCACAGCCCGGCGCTATTGCCTGCAATAACCCCAGCCCGTCGCCGCAGGCGGTGGATCCGCGGCGTCGCCCGGTTTCGCCACTCCTAATCGCAATTCGCTCTGAACGGCGCGAATGAAGTAATCCGCAACCTTGAGATCCTTGGTCGCCGCCAGAGCATCGCAGGCCTCGAGCGCATGATCTTCGGCCGCCCCCAGCTCGTATGCCGCCTGCTCGAGATTCGCATTGACCCCCTGGTAGGGTGACTTCGGATTCCCGGCGCTTGGGAGACGCCCGGCGCGATCTTGAAGATATTTTGCGTCCTTTCCCCATTGCTCGCCAAGCCTCGCCGACAGTTGCGAATGGTTGACGCCCATCGCAACCTGCACGATGATGTCGCGCAACGGCGAACTCAAGCGCGCGTACTCATCCACCAACGATTGAAACGCTGC
>DATGGV010000020.1:0-36812 GCA_035308305.1 Candidatus Cybelea sp.
CGACCGCGCCTATTACGTCGGCCCGACGAGCTGGTTGTCCGACGGCAACTCGTTCTATTACGTGCGCTTTCCGGAGCTGCATCCCGGCGAACCGTCAACCGATAAGGAGAAACGCGCCGTCGCGTACTTGCACGTGTTGGGTCGCGATCCGGACCACGACGTCGCGGTCTTCGGCTATGGCGTCGATCCGAATATCCCGTTCGGCCTCACGGATATTCCAATCGTCTTGCGGTCGCCGGCCTCTCCGTACACGGTGGCGCTGATCGCCCACGGGGTTGCCAACGAGCGGACCATCTACGCAACCCGCTCGACCGTTCTCGATGCCAACGTCGCGTGGGCTCCGGTGGCGACGCCCCCCGACGACGTCGTCAATTTCGATTTCAAGGGCTCGACGATCTACCTCTTAACGCATAAGAACGCGCCGGGATACAAGCTCGTCACCACATCGCTCGACGCACCCAATCTGGCGACGGCGCAGACCATCATCCCCGCAGGGAAAGACGTCCTCGAAGATTTGGGTGTGGCAGCCGACGGCCTCTACATCCGCTCGCGCGAGGGCGGATTTGGGAAGATTGCCCGCGTAGCGCTCGCCGCCGACGGCACTCCCGGGAAAATAACCGACGTTGCGCTGCCTTTCCAAGGCTCGATTAGCGCGATCGCCACCGACCCGCGGGAGCCGGGCGTCGTCTTCGGCCTTACCGGCTGGACGCACTCGCAGCTCATTTATGCCGCGGATGCCGGCGGCTCCGTGACCGACACGCATCTCAAACCGCTGGCCAACATCGACACGTCGCCGTATACGTCGTCGGAAGTGCTGGCGCGCAGCGCCGACGGCACGATGGTCCCGCTCTCGGTGATCTACCGCAAAGGGTTGGCGCTCGACGGATCGCACCCGGCGTATTTGCAAGGCTATGGCGCCTACGGCATCGAGCTCAATCCGTCGTTCAGCGGTACGCGCATCGCCTGGCTAGAGCGCGGCGGGGTCTTCGCCGTCTGTCATCCGCGCGGCGGCGGATGGTATGGCGAAGACTGGCACCGCGCCGGAATGATCGCGACCAAACCCCATACGTGGCAAGACTTCGTCGCCTGCGGGCACTGGCTTGTCGATCATAAGTACACCTCGCCGCCCCATCTCGCCGGCGAAGGAACCAGTGCCGGCGGCATCACGATTGGGCGCGCGATCACCACGCAGCCGCACCTGTTCGCCGCCGCGCTCGACGTCGTCGGTGTCGGCAACGCCTTGCGTATGGAGTTCACGCCGAACGGGCCGCCGAACATTCCCGAGTTCGGCACCGTCGCAAACGAAACGGGTTTCCGGGCGCTCTACGCAATGGATGCCTACGAGCACGTCGTGCCGGCCACGGCCTACCCCGCCGTAATGCTCGTTACCGGATTTAACGATCCGCGCGTCGCGTCGTGGCAGCTCGCGAAGTTTGCCGCGAGACTCGCGCGCGCAACGACAAGCGGCCGTCCGATTCTCTTGCGTGTCGATTACGATGCAGGCCACGGATTCATGGCTGCATCCCGAGAGCAGAGCGAGCAGCTCCTTGCCGACGAATACTCGTTTCTACTCTGGCAATGCGGCGATCCGGCCTTCGCCGGCATCCCGACGCGCATCTATCCGCGATGGGCGCCTTGAGCGTAGCGAAAGGAGACCGAACTTTATGAAGTCCGCAGGCGTCGTCTCGGATCCGGATATCCTTGGAGGCATCCCGGTTTTTGCCGGGACGGACGTTCCCGTGCGTACTATCTTCGGGAACCTTGCGGAAGGCGCAAGCCTGGATGAAATCCTCGAGATGTATCCTACTCTTAAGCGCGAGCAGATCGTCGAAGTTCTGCGCGAAGCCGACGCCGCCATAGAAAGCGCAGTCTCACCGAGTGGCGTTGCGAAATCTGAAGATGCGCTCTTGCAGCAACTAAGGATCGAGGTTCAGCAGGGGCTTGATGAGGCGGATCGAGGAGAGCTCCTCGACGAGAAAGAGGTTTGGGGCCGGCTTCACCAACGCAGCGAGCAACTTAAGCGCGGACATGTCGAGTAGCTTCAAGTGGTAAGGCTGCTATTCACGCCGCGCGCCGTCGCGGACCTCGAGGCGATCCACGACTACATCGCCCGAGAAAGTCTCGAGCGGGCCGATGCGACAATCGACCGCGTCAGAGAGCGTTCTCGAATCCTCCGCAAATGGCCGGAACTTGGCCGTCAGCGCGCCGAACTGGGGCGAGGCGTCCGCTCCTTCCCGGTCGGTCCGCTGATCGTGCTCTACAGGCTCGGCGGCGACGACATTGAGATCGTCAGGGTTATCGACGGACGACGCGACGTGGCCGCCGCTTTCTTTAGCAACCTTGTTTTGCTTGGAGTTGCGTGAAGCTTCAGTGCAACCCAAACGAGCTGTTCCAAATCGACGCGGTCGTCGATCTCTGGGTCTCTCCTTTGCCAAAGCGCAATCCATCGAGGCCCTGGGGAACGTTTAAGCGTGGATGATGCAGCTCGGCTCATGGAGCGTGTGCGCGAGGGCGATACCGCCGCGTTTGAAGCGTTGTACGACGCTTATAGCCGCCTCGTCTACGGCGTGGCGTTGCGCGTGCTTTCCGATGCCGCAAGCGCGGAAGACGCCACGCAAGCCGTCTTCATGAAGCTCTGGAGCAACCCCGAGCTTTTCCGCACGGGAAACTTCGCAGCGTGGATCGTGCGCGTCGCTCGCAACCGTGCCTTCGACGTGCTTCGCGCTAAAGCCGCACGCCCGGAGGATCAATTCCCCGAGACGATTCCGGCGCAAGACGCGCTGGAAGATACCGCGATGGCGCAAATCGATGCCGAGTCCGTGCGAGCGGCGATCGCGCAGTTGCCCGAGGAACAACGCAAGCTGATCGAGCTGGGTTTTTTCGGCGGCGTAACGCATCAGGAAATGGCGAAAACGACGGGCCTGCCGCTCGGGACCGTTAAAACCCGCATCCGCAGCGGCCTGCGCCGCCTGCGCAGCGTGCTCGATGGAGTCGTCGCTCCATGAAGCCGCACGACGAGATGCTCGACAACGTCGCCCTCTATGCGCTGGGCGTGCTCCCGCCGCGCGAAGCCGCGGACGTTGCCGCTCACCTGCAATCCTGTGAGGAATGCCGCGCCGAGTACCAGCTCTTGCGCCCGGCGGTCACCGCCATCGGCTACGCTGCCGAGGCCGACGGCCGCACCGCAGGGCCGAGTTTCATGCTCAAATCTCGCCTGATGAAACAAGTTCGTTCCACGAAACCGGGAGGTTCGGCGAGCCTGGGTCGTTCGTGGGCAGCGCGCTGGCCGTCACTCGTCGCCGCCGCATGTATCGCGCTCGCGGTCGGAACTGCCCTCGTTAACTCCACCCTGCGCGAACGGGCCGGCCGCGACGAATCGCGGATCGCGCAGCAGTCGGCAATCATCGCCGACCTTACGGCGCCGGATGCCAAACGCTATCGCTTCGGGCACGGTTCCGTCGTGGTGCACGGGCATAATCTCTACCTTGCCATGGGCGCGCTCGCGCAGCCGCCAAAAGGCAAAGTCTATCAGGCCTGGACGTTGCCGAAGGGCTCGAAGACCATGGCCCCGTCGATCACGTTCAAGCCGGGCGCCTCAGGCGAAACCTTCGTTCGCCTGCCGGTATCGGCAAATTCGGTCGTCGCGGTAGCCGTGAGCGTCGAGCCCGCCGGCGGTTCGAAGCAGCCCACAACCAAACCAATCGCGCTCGCCCTACTCTAGCGCCCCCCTGTCATCCTGAGCGCAGTCGAAGGACGCCCCCCAATCCAAACGCTCCATTTACCCGTTCCTTTCGCGAATCGTCTTTTTACCTAACGAGCTGCAACGCTCGAGAAAGGAACCCATGCGCAATCATTCCGCCATTGCCGCTTGTGCGCTCGCTCTGGCAACCATTGCTCCGGCCGCCGCATCGGCGAAACGCATGCCCAACGTCGTCGATACGTCGTCGCGTTTCTCGGGCTCGTGCTGCGTCTACACCGGCGCGCCGGCGCTTGCCGTGACGCTCTCGATGGTCGAAGCCGGCGGCGGTCCGAGCAACTTTAGCACGGTAACGCTGCTCAAGACGCTCACCGGCAACCTATTCGGCGCCGAAGTCGCAAAGCTGACGAAGCAGTACGGTAAGGAGCAAGTCGATCAGTTTCTCAAGACGTTCGATTTCGTCGTGAACGACTCACTGCGAATCGTTACGGAGAAGAAGATCGCGCTTCCGAGCAAACCCAACCCCGATCCCACCGACGGCCGCGCACTCGCGGCGGCGCTCTGGTCTGCCGGTCAGACCGGCGAAGGCTTCAACGTCGAAGTAATGCTCGATCGCGCCGTCTCACACCCCATCCACGTGCAAGTGATGAAAGACATCGACGCCAAGTACGGCATCGGCATCGACGCGCAGTATCACGCAATCCTCACAACCGCAATGAAGGACCTGGCCGCAGCCTACAACCTCGGCATGTAAAATCGTTCGCTCATGGCCCTAGCGTTCTCCCGGTGTGGTCCCAATTTCGGAGTTAAAGGCCCACACCGGGAGTTCACCCTGGTTGTCATCCTGAGCGCAGTCGAAGGATGCCCCGGCACCAACGTTGACGCTCCCCGTATCTAAACCGTAGTATAATGCTTTTATGTTGCAGCCGAAAAACGATCCGTTCTTCGAACAACTAAAGGCCGATGTTGAGGAGGGCATTCGAGACGCCGGCGAGGGCAGGCTCATTCCTGCGAGTGAAGTGCGCGAGTACTTCCGCGCTACCAGATACCCAACATGGCTTTTACGTCGTCGGAGGCCATGGTCGCGGGGTCCCACGGCGGCATGAAGGTGATTTCAACTTTCGCGGTTTTGACGCCCTCGACGGCGAGCACGTGATCCTCCACCGATTTCTTAAACATCGGCCCGACCGGGCACATCGGCGACGTTAACGTCATCATTACGGTGACGTTTTCGCCGTTTTCGCCCTCAGTTGTGATATCGTAGACCAAGCCGAGTTCGAGGATCCCCAAGTTTAGTTCGGGGTCTTTGACCTCGACGAGTGCTTCGCGTACTTGCTCAGTGGTTGGCATGGCTACGAGGTTCCGCGGGGTGTAGGGCAAACCTTCGGGCGGGGCGGCCGAGCAGGAATCGCGAAACCGCAAGGGCCCGGGTTGCGTTAAGAGGGTAGGAGGAATAGTAAAGCGATGTCGATGTGGGAGCCTTTCACCGAGCGAGCGCGGCGCAGCATCGTACTCGCTCAGGAAGAAGCTCAGCGTCTCGGAAACAATTATATTGGAACCGAGCATATTCTGCTTGGGATAATTTCCGAGGGCGAGAGCCTCGCCGCCAAGGTTCTCGAGTCGCTTGGCGTCAATCTGGCCAAGGTTCGTCAAGAGGTAGAAGCGATCGTCGGACGCGGCGGGCAGACCGTGCAGCAAGAGATGGTCTTCACCCCGCGGGCCAAGCGCGTGATCGAGCTTGCCTTTGAAGAGGCCCGCCAGCTCAATCATAATTATATCGGAACCGAGCACTTGCTCCTCGGCTTGATCCGAGAGGGCGAGGGCGTTGCGGCGCGTGTCCTCACCAACTTGGGCGTCGACCCCGCGAAGGTCCGCGTGCAGACGACCTCCCTACTCGGCGCCGAAGGCCAACCGACCGCTCCGAAAGGGAAGAGCAAAACTCCCACGCTCGACGCCTACGGCCGCGACCTCACGCAGCTGGCACGCGACAACAAACTCGACCCCGTCATCGGTCGAAACAACGAAATCGAACGCGTCATTCAAATCCTCTCCCGGCGCACGAAGAACAACCCGGCCCTCATCGGCGAGCCCGGCGTCGGCAAAACTGCGATCGCCGAAGGTCTGGCTCAGCGCGTCATCAAGGGCGACATACCGGAACCGTTGCGCGACCGGCGCGTGATCACACTGGATCTGGCGGGGCTGGTAGCGGGCACGAAGTATCGCGGCGAGTTCGAAGAGCGCATGAAGCGCGTGATGGACGAAATCCGCGGCGCCGCCGGCGAGATCATCCTCTTTATCGACGAGCTGCATACGCTCGTCGGTGCAGGCGCCGCCGAAGGCGCGATCGACGCCAGCAACATCATCAAGCCGGCGCTCGCGCGCGGTGAGCTGCAGTGCATCGGCGCGACGACGCTCAACGAGTTTCGTAAACACATCGAAAAAGATTCGGCGCTGGAGCGGCGCTTCCAACCCGTGATGGTCGGCGAACCGACGGTCGAGGAGACGATCGAAATTCTCAAAGGCCTGCGCGATCGCTACGAAGCCCATCACAAGGTGCAAATCACCGACGCGGCGCTCAAGGCTGCCGCGAAGCTCAGCGACCGCTATATCACCGATCGCTTCCTTCCCGACAAAGCCGTCGATTTAATCGACGAAGCCAGTTCGCGAGTGCGCCTGCAAGCTACGCTGCCGCCGCCGGCGATTCGCGAAGCCGACGCGCAACTGCGCAACCTCATCGCCGAGAAAGAAGCGGTCGTCAAGAATCAAGAGTTCGACAAAGCCGCGAGCATCAGAGATCGCGAAGAGAAGCTGCGTTTGGAGAAAGCAAATCTCGAGCAGGAATGGCGCGATCGCAAAGCCGCCGCCGACCGCGTTCTCAAAGTGACGGAGGATAGCATCGCCGAGATCGTCGCCGCGTGGACGAAGATTCCCGTTAGCCGTCTCGCGCAGGCCGAAACCGAGAAGCTCCTCAAAATGGGCGAGCTGCTCCACGAGCGCGTCGTCGGCCAAGAAGAAGCCATCAACGTCCTCACCCGGGCCATCCGTCGCTCGCGCGCTGGCCTAAAGAATCCCTCCCGCCCGATCGGCTCGTTCATCTTCCTCGGTCCGACGGGCGTCGGCAAGACCGAAGTGGCGCGTAGCGTCGCAGCCTTCTTGTTCGACGATGAAGAGTCGATGATTCGCATCGACATGTCGGAGTACATGGAGAAGTATTCGGTCAGCCGCCTCGTCGGCGCGCCGCCCGGATACGTGGGATATGAAGAGGGCGGTCAGTTAACCGAAGCGATCCGTCGCCGTCCGTACTCCGTCGTGCTGCTCGACGAAATCGAGAAAGCCCATCCCGACGTCTTCAACTTGCTGCTGCAAGTACTCGAAGACGGGCGGCTCACCGATTCTCAAGGCCGGCAAGTCGACTTCAAGAACTCCGTCATCATTATGACGAGCAACGTCGGCGCGACCGGAATGACCACCACGACCGATATCGGTTTCCGCCCGGAGCGGATGTCGAACTCCGATGAGGCCAAGGCCTACGAGCGCATGAAGAACCGCGTGATGGAAGAAGTCAAGCATACCTTCCGTCCCGAGTTCCTCAACCGCGTCGACGAAGTGCTGGTCTTCCATCAGCTCACGCGCGAACAGATCGAAAAGATCGTCACCTTAGAACTCAACAAGGTCGTTCGCGAAGTTCGTGCTCAGGAGATGGAGCTCAAGGTCACCGAATCGGCAAAATCCGTGCTCGCGAAAAAGGGATGGGACCCCGAGTTCGGCGCGCGTCCACTTCGCCGCGCGATCCAACGCATGGTCGAAGACGAACTCGCCGAGGAGATGCTCAAAGGCGTCTTCGGCTCCGGCGATCACATCCTCGGCGACGTCGATCCCGACGATCCGGAAAAGCTAAAATACACAAAGATTCCCTCGTTCGACCCCCCCGCCGCCAGCCCACCCGAACCCGCCGTCACATAAGCCCGGCCTTGTCAGCACCAATTGTCATCCTGAGCGCAGTCGAAGGACGACCAGCAATGTCATCCTGAGCGCAGTCGAAGGACGACAAAGCCCTGTCATCCTGAGCGCAGTAATGTCATCCTGAGCGCAGTAATGTCATCCTGAGCGCAGTAATGTCATCCTGAGCGCAGTCGAAGGACGAAGGACGAAGGACGAAGGACGAAGGACGAAGGACTAATGAGGTACCGTGACCTGATGGAGCGAGACCTTGTTGCCTTCGGGGTCGTCGAACGACGCGATCTTGCAAACCGGCGTCGCGTACGGATCGTCGACTTCCAAGCCTTTTCCGCGCAGATCCGCGACCGTTTTGTCGATGTCGTCCACTTCGAAAACGATGCCTGACGCGCTTCCCGGATCGCGCTCCATCCATTCGTTCGTCATGACGCTGAAGTAGCCGCCCCCGACGTTGGCTTCGTTATATTTCTCGACGCCGTCCTCTTCGTAGGGTCCGCTGAACTTGAGGCCGAGCGTCTCTTCGTACCACTTGCGCAGCTTTGCGACATCCGCCGCCGGATACGCCGTAAACGCGATTTCCTTAATCATGTGCCCTCTCTGTGCTTTGGTGAGGTTAGGTCGTGTACGGGTAAACCACTCTTCGCAGCAGGGAGTTGCCGAACGGGGCCGAGCGAGCGTCTATGAGTCCTTTCCGTTTCTCAACGCCGCAAGCTCTTTGAAGAGTTTTTTCTCTTTGTCGCTGAGATTCTGCGGGAGTTGCCCGATCAGCCGCACGTATTGGTCGCCGCTGCCTTTGCCTTTGACCTTTGGAACTCCGCGCCCGCTAAGGCGAAGGAGCCGGTTGTTTTGCGTGCCGGCGGGAATCGTCATCGCGACCTGACCGCTGAGCGTGGGAACGTTGACGTCGCCGCCGAGGAGCAGGTCGTAGATGCTCACCGGAAGATCGACGTAGAGATCGTCGCCCTTGCGTTTGTAGGTTGGATCGTCCATCAGCTGCACGATCAGGTGCAGGTCGCCGTTGGGTCCGCCGTTGATCCCGGCGCCGCCTTGCCCGGCCAGACGGATGCGTTGGCCGTCGCCGATGCCGCGCGGAATCGTGACTTCGAACCGTTTGTTGAGCAGAACCCGTCCGGTGCCGTGACATTGGGGGCATAGATGGCCGTTTTCGGTGCCGGTGCCGTGGCACCGCGGGCAAAGATCCTCGATTTGCAGCGAGACGCCTTTGGTTCCGCCCTCGTAGATGTCGCGAAGCGTCAGCTCGATTGTGGTCTCCAAATCCTGGCCGCGTCGCGCACGGCCGGGGCCGCGCGGCGCCTGGGCGGTTTGGCGGCGCCCGACTCCCGAGAAGAACGTTTCGAAGAAGTCGGAGAAGCCGCTTGGCGCGCCCTCGCCGCCGAGGTCGAACTCGAACTCTTCACCGTTGATGTTGGTGCGATAGCGGCGTTGCTGCTCCGCTTGTTGCGCGGCTTGCTGCCAATTCGGCCCGAGAACGTCGTACTTCTTGCGCTTTTCCGGGTCGCCTAACACTTCGTAGGCCTCGGAGATCTCCTTGAACTTCTCTTCGGCCTCTTTAGGGTTCTTCAGATTTGCGTCGGGGTGCCATTTGCGCGCGAGCTTCCGATAGGCGGACTTGATATCTTTCTCGGCTGCGTTCTTGGGCACGCCCAAAACCGAGTAGTAGTCCTTAAAGTTCATCGGCATCTTGTCATCCTGAGCGCAGTCGAAGGATGCAGGTTATTCGCTGGAGCGTTTGGCGACGATTACCTTTGCGGGCCGAAGCAAATCGTCACCGAGGGTATAGCCCTTCTCGGCGACGGCCTCGACGGTATCGTCCGCTTCGCCGTTAGAAGCCGACGTGCCGATGGCTTCGGCGACGCGCGGATCGAACGGTTTGCCCTTGACCTCAATGGCTCGGACGCCCTCTCCGGCGAGGAGCGCCTCGAAGCCGCGCAGGGTCTGTTCGATTCCGCCGCGCAGCGTGTCGCCGTCGGCATTCGATTGCAGCGCGCGCTCGAGATTATCGAGCACCGGAAGAAAGCGTTCGATCAGCATGCGATGGCGCGACGAAACGAGCGAGTCGAAGTCGCGCTGCATGCGTTTTTTGTAGTTGTCGAAGTCGGCCACGGCCAATAGGAACTTGCCGTAGTTCTCATCGGCGCGAGCGTTGGCCGCAGCCAGCTGTTCTTCCAGAGACAGCTGCTGCGGCGATCGCTCTTCGATCTCGGCCTCTCCGGCCTCGGTCCTTAAAACCGACGGATCGTCAAACATCGAGTCGTTCAATCAGGCGACGCCTATTGCGCTTCCTTGAACTCGGCGTCGATGACGTCGTCGCTGGGCGCCCCGGCACCGGCGCCGTTGGAACTCGTCGCGCCGTCGCCCGCACCGGGCTGCTCGCCCTGCGGTGCTGCGGCCTTGTAAAGCAGCTCGGCCATTTTGTAGCTGGCCTGCTGCAGCGCATCGATGGCCGGCTTGATCTGCTCGACCGTACCGTTCTCACTGACGCGCTTGAGCTCTTCGAGCGCCCGCTCGACGTCGCCCCGCGGACCCGCATCGAGTTTGTCGCCCACTTCTTTGAGCGATTTCTCCGTCGAATAGATCAGGCTCGACGCGTTATTGCGCACTTCGGCCTCTTCCCGCTTGGCTTTGTCGGCAGCCGCCTGCAGCTCGGCGTCGCGGACCATGCGCTCGACTTCGTCCTTGTTGAGATTGGTCGAAGCGGTGATCGTAATCGCCTGCTCTTTGCCGGTTCCGAGATCCTTCGCGCTGACGTTCACGATGCCGTTGGCATCGATGTTGAACGTCACCTCGATTTGCGGCACGCCGCGCGGCGCCGGTGGAATCCCTTCCAGCCGGAAACGTCCGAGAGTCTTATTGTCCGGTGCCATGGGACGTTCGCCTTGCAGCACGTGAATTTCGACCGAGGTCTGGCCGTCTTCGGCCGTCGTGAAGATTTGCGATTTCTTCGTCGGAATCGTCGTGTTCCGATCGATGAGCTTGGTCATCACGCCGCCGAGCGTTTCCAGCCCCAGCGAGAGCGGCGTTACGTCGAGCAATACGACGTCGCGCACTTCGCCGGCGAGGACGCCGGCTTGGATGGCCGCACCGACTGCCACGACTTCATCGGGGTTGACGGTGAGATTCGGCTCTTTACCCGTCAGCTTGCGAACCAGCTCTTGGATGACCGGCATGCGCGTCGCGCCGCCGACCATGATCACCTCGTCGAGCTTGGAGACGTCGAGCTTCGCATCGGCGATCGCATTGTGGAACGGTCCCACGCAGCGATCGGTCAGGTCGCCGGTCAGCTCTTCGAACTTGGCTCGGGTGAGCGTGTAGTCGAGATGCTTGGGGCCTTCCTGATCGGCCGTAACGAACGGCAGATTGATGCTGGTCTGCACGACCGAGGAAAGCTCGATCTTGGCCTTCTCGGCCGCTTCGGTGAGCCGCTGCAGTGCCTGCTTGTCTTTGCTCAGGTCGATTCCCTGATCGCGACGAAACTGATCCACGAGCCACTCGACCACGCGATGGTCGTAATCGTCGCCGCCGAGGTGCGTGTCACCGTTGGTCGCTTTGACTTCGAAAACGCCGTCGCCGACTTCGAGGATCGACACGTCGTACGTGCCGCCGCCCAGATCCCAGACCAGGATCGTTTCGTTGCCTTTTTTCTCCAGGCCGTACGCGAGCGCGGCAGCCGTCGGTTCGTTGATGATGCGCAGGACGTCGAGTCCGGCAATCTTGCCGGCGTCTTTGGTCGCTTGACGCTGCGAATCGTTGAAATAGGCGGGCACGGTGATCACCGCTTTGGTGACACGCTCGCCGAGATAGTTGCTCGCGTCGTTGACGAGCTTCTGGAGGATCATCGCCGAAATTTCTTGCGGCGTGTAATCCTTGCCGTCAATCTTGACGTGGTAATCCGCCTCGCCCATGTGCCGCTTGATCGAACTGATCGTGCGGTCGGGATTGGTGATTGCCTGACGTTTTGCGAGTTGTCCGACGAGACGCTCGCCGGTCTTTGTAAATGCCACCACCGACGGCGTCGTGCGCGAGCCTTCGGCGTTGGGAATAACGGTGGGTTGGGTTCCCTCCATTACGGCGACGACCGAATTGGTCGTGCCTAGGTCGATGCCGACCGTCTTAGCCATGAAACTTCTTACCTCGTTTTCATAAATTTTCCGTGCCGCCTGGACCAGCTGAGCCGGCAACTGCGCTCGGGGCCGAGGTTAAGAGCCCTGCGCGCTGCCGGCGGCGCCTTGCCGCTTACGGACAGTCCGGATTGGAACTACCGCACCATGATACACGATGCGGTAGCGGAGTTGTTTCACCATCTACGACCCGGCCCACAATCCAAGAGTTGCAGGGCTCCCCTCCCTTCGACTGCGCTCCGCGCAGGCGCTAAGGGGGGTTACGGTTGCTGCTGCTCTTCCTCGGGCTGCTGCTCTTGCGGCTGCGGTTGAGCGGCCGGGGTTTCGCTCAGCTTGATCGCTACGAACTTCTTGAGACCGCGCGACCAAACGTTCAGGCGAATCGTATCGCCGGGCTTCTTGGACGCGATGTAATCGTGGAGGTCCTTGATGCTGTTGAAGTCCTTGCCGTCGGCCTGAAGGATGACGTCGCCTGGTTGGATGCCCGCCTGGTCGGCGGGCGAGCCCGAGAAGACCTGCTGCACGGCAACGCCGCCGTTGCCGTTATAGCCGATCTGGTTCTTGACGCCGGCGGATAGATCGGCCATGTAAATGCCCAGGAAGCCGGTATCGGTGCCTTGGTGCGCGCCGGGATTCTTTTCCAGCGACGCCACGACGTTGCGCACGGTGTTCGACGGAATCGCAAAACCGATGCCTTGCGCGTAGGCCGACTTGACGGTCGACTGGTTCATTCCGATGACTTGGCCGTCGATGTCGATGAGCGGGCCGCCCGAGTTACCAGGGTTGATCGGGGCCGACGTCTGGAGTAAACCTTTGAAGTCGATTTCCGAACCGTTTTCGGTTGGAATCGGCTCGGACCGGTTGAAGGCCGAGACCACGCCGACGGTCACCGTCTGTTCGAGTTGGAGCGGCTCGCCGATCGCGATTGCCCACTGACCCTGTTCGAGCCGGCTGGAATCGGCGAGTTCCAGCGGCGGCGGAAGCTTGGAATAGTTATCGACGCGCAGAATGCCGACGTCGGCCGCGAGGTTGTAGGCGATGACGTGTGCCGGCTTGTGATCGCCGTTGGCAAAGACCACCGTCAGTTTGGTGACCCGCCCGCCCGACGGCGGCTGCAGCACGTGCGCGTTGGTCACGATGTCGCCCTGCGAGTCGATCACGAAGCCGGAGCCGGAGGCTTCACCGTGATAAGGTTGGACGATGCCGGGCCCCCCTTGCCCTCCGCCAAAAAACTGTTGGAAGAACGGATCGGCCGGAATGACCTGCTGACCGTTTACCTCTTCGGTGATCGCGACCACGGACGACTTCGTCCGCTTGACCGCACTCACGATGCGATCTTGATCGCTGACCCCGCTCAACGGAACGGCCGCAATGGCCGGAGGTGTGCGATCGGGACCGGTCGCACCGCCGAAATGGCTGCTCGCATAGAGCATCATAAGGAAGCTGCCGATAACGGCGCCCACGAGCCCAACAATGAGCGTGGAAAAAACGCGATTCTTCATGCAGCCATCTACCCGATTTCCGAAAAAAAGTTACCAAGCGAGCCGCACGTCTTCGCATCGTGCGACGGCCGTGCGTGCATCCGGGGTTCCGCGCGACGGCGTCGGCTCCTCGGGCCAGAGCGAATCGGGCAAGCGGCGCCGCAGCGCTGCGCGGATGCAGTCCAAGCGTTCCTCGCGGAACTGCAGCACGCGCATCTGGATCAGGAGCCGGGCTCGCCTCAGGGCCCGCCGCGAGAAGAGTTCTTCGGGCGTGAGCGGCGCCGGGGACGGCCGCGCCGCGGGATAGGTATGCGAGACCGGGCTGCCGGCAGGCGCCGGCGAGGCGAGGAGCACGAGAAGAAGGAAAAGTCGCATCGTTTGATTACCTCCGCGAGGCAATTCACGGGCAGGGCGCGGGGGAGCAAGGACCCGCGGCAAAAGCATCGGTCGTGACCTCAAACACCCTGACGATAACCGACCCCCCCTCGGAGCCCTACGTCCGGATCGTCCCGCTGGGCGGCTGCGGCGAGATCGGGCGCAATATGACCGTAATCGAGACCAACGACGACCTGGTCGTCGTCGATTGCGGCTTGATGTTCCCCGACGACGAGATGTACGGCGTGGACATCGTCATCAACGACTTCACCTATGTGCGCGAGCGCGCCCACAAGTTGCGCGGCCTGCTCGTAACCCACGGGCACGAAGACCACATCGGCGGCATTCCCTACTTCGTGCGCGAGTTTCCGCAGATACCGATCGCCGCGACCGCGCTTACGATCGCCTTGATTAAAGCGAAATCGCGCGAGCAGAAGCTCGGGGAAGTCGACTTCACCCAAGTCAAGCCGGGCGACCGCGTGAGGTATGGCTCGGTCGAAGCCGAGTTCGTCCACGTGAATCATTCGGTTGCGGGGGCCTGCGCGCTCGCACTGCGGACGCCGGTCGGAACGATTTTCCATACCGGCGACTTCAAGTTCGATCAAACGCCGATCGACGGCAAGCCGGCCGATTTCTCTCGGATCGCTGCGATCGGCGACGAGGGCGTGCTCTGCATGCTCTCCGACTCCACCAACGCCGAGCGTCCGGGCCATACGCGCTCCGAACGCGCCGTCGGCGAGGCCTTCACGTCAATATTTTCGCACGCCAAGGGCCGCATCGTCATCGCCTCGTTCGCATCGAACGTTCCGCGCATCCAGCAGACCGTCGATCACGCCGTTCGCTTCAACCGGAAGGTGGCGTTCTTAGGGCGCTCGATGCGCAACGTCGTACATTTTGCCACCGAGCTTGGTTATCTGCGCGTGCCCGGCGACACCGTGGTTCGCAGCGAAGACATCGACGGCTATCCGCCCGAGCGCGTCGTCGTAATGACTACAGGGTCGCAGGGTGAGCCGATGAGCGGGCTGTCGCGCATGTCGGTGCGCGACTACAAGCAGTTTAAGATCGTGCCGGGCGACACGGTCGTGATCAGCGCAACTCCGATTCCAGGCAACGAGAAGAGCGTGCACAAGACGATCAACAACCTCTCCAAGCTAGGTGCGATCGTGATTCACGGTACCGACGGCCGCTCGCACGTGTCGGGCCACGCTTCCCAAGAAGAGCTGCTGCTGATGCTCAACCTGGTGCGCCCGGAATTCTTCGTTCCGGTGCACGGCGAATACCGGATGCTGGCCGCCCACGCGCAGCTCGCGATTCAAACCGGAGTCGAGCCCGGCAACGCGTTCGTCGTCGAAAACGGCGACGTGCTGGAGTTCACGCATGAATACGGCGACAAGGTCGGCCGGACGTACGGCGGCCACGTCTTCGTCGACGGCTCGGGCATCGGCGACGTCGGCGAGGCGGTGCTGCGCGATCGCAAGGCGCTCTCGAACGATGGTATCATCATGGTCGTCGTCGCCATCGATAGCGAGGAAGCGCGAGTGATCGGAGGTCCCGATCTGATTTCAAAAGGCGTCTTCTACCTGCCCGAGTCCGACGGCGTGCTCGACGAACTGCGCTCCGAACTCAAGGCGGTGCTCGAAGGCATCTCGGTCGATGCGATGCGCGACGTCACCGCCGTCAAAGAGCACATCCGCAGCGAGTTAGCCGGTGCCGTCTACGCCCGCACCAAACGACGCCCCGTCGTGATCCCCGTCGTGATGGAGGTCTAGCGCGCTACTTTAGCGGTGGATTGACCGAAGCGTCGGTGGGAGTGACGAGGCCGGTGCCCGAGGTCGAGTTAAGTAGGCCGCCGCCGGGGTAGCCGATCTCGTTGGCTTGATGGGCTTGCGGTTGCTGGTACCACGGATAGACGGTTGAGTCGCCGCCCCACAGCGTTTTTCCGCGTTTCGTGAAGTGAAAGCCCGTCGCAAAGCCGGTCGTGCACGAAGTCGCACTGCCGGTGTAGGGCTTCGCGTACGTGCAGACGCTCGAACCCGAATCGGAAAGGTCGAAGAGCGCCCATCCAAGATTGCCTTTCCTGTCGATCGCGACGCCGGCCGGAAAATAGAGATCGGACGTCTCCTGCTGGAGTATCTTCGGGCTTCCCGAGCCGCCCGCGCCCTTCACGAACTCGTCGAGCTCCGCATAGTAAGTGAAACTTCCGGTGTTGCCGCTCGCAAACTGACCGGAGATGAAGAGGTTGCCGCCCGAATCGGTGGCGCATGCAACCGGCCCGTCGGCCAGCGACGGCGAGCCCGCGCTGCTGAAGTTCGAATCCGTCAAGGTCGACGTCTCGGTGCTGTCCTTGGTTCCGGCCTTCCAAACGGCGATGTCGTCGGTATAGAGCGTCGTCCCATAAATATTCCCCGCCTTGTCGCCGCAGACATAGGCCAGAAACGCGCCCTCGCTTCGGTTCGAGATGTTCGAGTAGAGCGTGTTGATCGGCTGTGACGTCGTCGTCAGCGGCAACGCGTACTCCGTGACTTCACCGGAATACCCGCTTGAATCCGGCCCGCCGTTCGCGACGAACAGATGCTTGTGCTTGTCGATCCACGTGCCTTCCGGAAAGTCGATGCCGGAACTCGACGAGGTACCGCCGGCGAGGCAGCCGAGCTGGTTGCCGCCGCTGGCCGCATAGTAGCAAATCGCGCCGTAGTAGCCGTTTTGGCTTGGATCCGCCACGTACACGGCCTGCTTAACGCCGCTTGTCGACTCCCAACTCCCGCTACGCATTCCGCGAGCAGCAAACGCGCCCGTCGGCGGCAACCTCGGCAGCCGGAGCACGAGCGGATTCTCGCCGAACGAAGCCGTCGGCGCGTTCGAAACTCCTCCCGCACACCCCGCCAGCAAAACGAAAGAAGAAACCAAACCCCAAATAATCCGCATAGCAAGCCTTTCGCCCATTGCCGTGGTGAGCCTGTCGAAGCACGATGGAGCGCTACTTCAAACTAACGGTTAGTCCGCCGTACAGATCGTTGCCGCCAATCGACATGAACGAAACGCCCTTGGGATAGATCCAGAACGTCGCGCCATCGTAGTCGACTTCCACGAGCCGGTTTGCCCGGCGTTTTGGATCGCCGTCGACTCGGCCGACCCAGAACGGACCGCCATAATTTCCGCTGCCGCGAAGCGTGAGCGAACCTTCTTTTATTCCGGTCTTTCCGGCGATCGTATACATTAGAAAGTACGTCGGTAAGCTTCCGAGTAGGCCCTGACCTTCGACGACAAAATACTTTCCATCCCAACGAATGAACGACGGGCCGCGGAATGCGTACGTGGCCTGCAGGTTGACCAGTCTAAAACGGCTTGAGCCGGCTTCCATGATTGCAAAGGTCTCGTACGCGGGGTCACCGGTGTAATCACAGGCGAGCAGATCGCCCTTGTCGTCGTAGCCGGCCGATTCGTACGAGATACCGTGAGGAATTTTATAGACTCTCGGTTTGCCCTTCCCACGGGGGAGTATCACGACGTTGCCGCCGCGCCGGTTGATGACGCGGCCGTATTGGTTCACTACGGCGAGATTGCCGGTCGTGGGATCGACCGAACAATCGATTGGGAGTGCATAGGGATCCTCGATTACGGTCGGCTGCGTGCCGCCATGCGAATATTTGAAAATGTCGCCGCCGCCATAGTTGGTGATGTAGACGTTTCCCTGGGCGTCGGTGCAAGATCCGGCCGCCTGATTGAAGCCCGCGAGTTGCCCGACGAGCTCGCCGCTCGCGTAATCGTAGACCTTCACGTTGGTGGATCTGGTGGACGCGTAGAGCAAGCTCTTATCGGCTGCGCCGGGCAACATCCAGGAGCCTCGTGCCGGCCCAACCGCAGCCGAGGGGAGGCTCTGCATCCGGCCTTGCCCCGAAGTGCACGCAGCCATGGATGCGACGACTGCCGCGGCCCCGAACATCGAACGAACTCGTCGCCTCATAGACGCCACTCTAAGCCCGCCGGAGCGAGTCGTCCATCCGGGTTTGTACGGAGCTGCCTCCACGCGTGTACGAAGCCCCCGGCGAGCCTCGACTGGCTATTGAAGGCCGAAATGCACGATGGAGTTACCATCGGGCTCGTCGCGAGTTAACACCCAGCCGGTGCCATCCCGCCCAAAGGCGACGCTCCACGCGCGAATCCGGTGCTTGAGAGCCTCAACGTCGATATCTTCCACACGATCGTCGTTCGTGATCCGAACGAGTCGGGGAGTCGCCCAAACTGAGCCGTCGGGCCCCATCGTAAGCCCGATGGTCCTCTGGGCGGCCGGGCTATAGAATCCATCATTCGGCCGAGATAGACGGATGATGTGCGTTGTGCCGTCCGTATGCACGTGAATGACTTGCGTGACCGTCGACGCCCACAGCGACCCATCGTTGCCAATCGCCTGTACGGGCAATTCTGACCCCCACCGTGAGAGCGGCAAATCGAACCTCGTGTCGCGAGATGGAGCAACGATGGCCGCATGGACGAGGCGCCTCTGGAAGTCGGGCACACTGGTAAGCGCGAAGAGCCCGCCGGCCATGTTTGCGTAGATTTCCCCGTTGTGCTCGCCGATGATAGCTGCGCCGGCGACCAGAATCGGCGCTTGTCGCATGTCGGTCGCCGACGGATATACATAAGTTCCCGAAGCCTCCGAAGGCCCGATCCAAAGGGCTCCATTGCCATCTTGCCTGATGGCCGGCCGATCGAGGTATCTATAATAGTTCGGTTGCGGGGGAAGGGTTTGAAAGCTTCTGGAGCCGTCCATTCGGATACCGACGATCCAGGCACCGCGATAAAGAATTACCGCTTGACTATCGAACGTCCCCAGCAAATCGATCGGCCAGGGCGGAACGCTCTTAGGAAATGTCCATAACGGTGCGACTCGACCGGCTGGATCGATCCGCCATATGCTTTCTCCGCCGGCTTGGACTATCGCCGAGCCGTCGTTCAGCATAGCAACCCTGTAAGGAGCGTTGCCGTTGAAAGCCGCCTTGGTAAACACGTGGTAAACGCGAGCTCGCACCGGGGAGAACGAAGCGCACGGTTCTGAGGGCGTTCCGTTATGATAAGGTCCATCGATGATGCACGGCGAGCTGCCGAGTTGAAGCGTTGCCGAGGGGCTCGAGCCGAACAGCATTAGACTAAGGGCGAACAAAACCGTCGTGCGCGTAGGGTTCACATCGCTTTTAACGCTTTATGAGCCCGCTCGATCACCGCGTCGGTAAACTCCGTCGTGCTCGCATGGCCGCCCAAATCTGCGGTGGCGATTCCCGCCGCGACGGTATCCAGCGCCGCCGCGTAAATCGCTGCGGAAGCCGAGCGCGCGAGGGGGTCCTCGACGTACGAGAGAACCGCGGCTCCGGCCAGGATCATGGCGAGCGGATTGGCGACGTTCTTTCCTTCTAATCGCGGCGCGGTACCATGGGGAGCCTCCGCCATCACGGCCGAGGGCTGTAAGCTCTCACCGAACGCGAGCAAAACCGACTCCGCACCGGCGATCGAGCCGAAAAGCTGCATCACGAGATCCGAGAGGCAATCGCCGTCGCGATTGAGCGACGGAATCACCAGCGGTTTGTCACCCGCACTCGAGAGCAGCAACGCATACGTGGCGTCGATCAGCTGCGGATCGTAGGGAACGCCGGGATGACGCGCAGCCGCGGCGTCCATCTCTTCTTTTAGCATCCCTTCGTATACGGGGCTGACGGTAAACTTCGGGCCGCCGAAGACCGTCGCTCCCATTTTGCTCGCGTGCACGAACGCGTATTCCGAAACGTAACGGCAGACGCGCCGCGAAATTCGCTCCGTACGATACGCGGCCTCGTCAAGGCCCTCGCCTTTGCGCCATTCTTTGGCGCCGTAGGCATCGCCGACCGCCATTCGGACGACCGAGATCGGCGCATGAATACCGCCGACTGGGCGCACGCGCGGCAACCTGCGGCCCGTTCGAACGATGACGCTCCCGCCGATCGCTTCGCGCAGGATGCGGTTGGGCGAACCCACGTCGCCTTGGCCCTCGGGCGTTATCGTCGCCGCTTTGAGCCCCAGACCGGTCCGCTTGATCGCATCGGCCGCGTCGATCACGACGCGATTGCCGGTTGCGCGACGATTCGACAGCGACAGGTCGAATCGCTCAAGCGTCAACTCGACGCCGGTAACGCTCGGATCGAGCACCCGCAGAGCTTCGAGCAGCAACTCCTGTCCGGTCTGATCGCCTTCGAGAACGACGAGCGTTGGCACGGCAGCCTTTTTGGTGGTGCGGGCGTACTTTTCCCGTGGGCGCCCCCGCGTGGTTGAGGAGGTGCCGCCCGCGGCGCGTAACCCTCTTCACGGGAGGAACCGCCATGAAGCTCGTCTTTGCGCGAATCGTTCTCGTATGTGCCTTTAGCGCAGTCCTTGCAGCCTGCGCCGCTCGTTCTGAAATGCCGCTGCCCGCAGCTCCGGCGCCCGACGTGGCTCCGTCCGACGTGGAGAGTGCGCAGACCGCTCGAATTCTTTCATACCATCTTATGCCGTTGCGCTCGCGCCGGCCGCTGTCGCGGGTGGAAGGCGACAGAAAAATCCGATACCCCGCCGATTTGGTGCGCCGGAAGGGCCCGATCATGACGGCGGCCGCATCGTTCAATATCTACGTAAACTGCAACACCGGCGGAGAAAGCTGCTGGGGCGATGCTGTTCTACCGAAACGACCTCTTGGCCGTTCTTCACGCGGCGTTGGTAAGGAACGGAAAGAAGGCCGGGTACTCGAACATGTACCACATCTTTCTGCCCAAGGGCACCGACACGTGCTTCGATCGCACGCGCTCCTGCTACTCGCCAAACCATCCGTCGACGGATAAGTTTTGCGCCTATCACGAGAGCGTCAAATTCGACGACGTTCCCGATACGGTGATCGCGTCGGTCGAACCCTATCAGAAGGAAGGCTTCTGCGCGTCGCGCGCTTCGTCGGGAGCTAGCGCCCTCACCAACTCGACCGCGTCGACCTTAGCGCACGAAATGTTCGAATCGATCACCGACCCAGGCCCGGCTTTCGCATGGTTCAACTTTACGTTCTACTCGGAGGTGGCCGACCTGTGCGAGACGTTTCAGTGGAAGATCTCCGTGGGCGGCATCGCCTATAGCCTGCAGCCGATGTACTCGAACAAGTATCACGCGTGTGCGGCCGGCCCCTGACCGCAGCGGACGCACAAATGAACTAAGGCAGTGACGAAGAAGAGATAGCTTTCATGGCGCGCAACCGCCGCCGGGCGAATGCCAGGAACCGGCTCAACCTCGAGATCGTTGGCCTCGCCTCGATCGCATTCGCCGTACTCTGCGGCATCGCGTTGGCGTTTCCGAATCATGCGGGCAGCATCGGCCACTGGGCCGCCATTGAGCTGCGCGCTCTCTTTGGAGATGCCGCTCCGCTTTTCGCCGTGCTCGTCGCGTTAATCGGCGGGATCGTCTTTCTGGAAATCAACGTTCCACGCATGATCGCGGGGCTCGGCAGCAGTGCGCTTGCGTACTTTTTGATCCTCGACGCGTTCTTCGGGGCTCGCGGCTGGAAGCACGGCGGGATCGTCGGAACGAACATCTGGTGGGCGCTGCGCGCGCTCGTCGGCGGCGTCGGGGCGACCATCGTCCTCTCGCTTGCGGCGCTCTCGCTCACGCTCTGGATTACCAACGCGAGCTTGAAACGCCTCATCGGCCGCGCGGTCATTTTCCTCGCGCGGTTTCGCCCTCCGCCGCGCCTGAAGAGCGAGGCCATCCCCGAAATCGTTTCACGAAGGCTCCCGCCGGTTGAGCCGGTAGAAGCGGCGCCCCTCGAGCTTATCGAAGAAGAAGAGCCGAGCGAAGTTCCGCTCCCGGCGGTGATAACACAACCGATCCGAGTCGAGAAGCGAACGGTGGCGGAACCGCAGATGCCCACGAGCAATCGTGCCTATCGCCTTCCCGACCTCTCGATTTTCGACGCCCCGCCGAGCATGGCGGTCGACGAGTCCAGTCGCGCGCACGTTCTGGAAGATACGCTTGCCAGTTTTGGCGTCGGCGCGAAGGTAGCGCACATCGAGCGAGGCCCCTCGGTGACGCGTTACGAGCTCAAGCCGGAACGCGGCGTCAAGATTTCACGAATCGCGTCGCTTGCCGACGATCTGGCGCTGGCGCTCGCGGCGACCAGCGTCCGCATCGAAGCGCCGATTCCGGGAAAATCTGCGATCGGAATCGAGGTGCCGAATAAGACGGTCTCGATCGTGGCGATTCGCGAGATCCTCGATGCGCTTCCCAATCGTGGACAAGTGCCGCCGCTGTGGATGGCCTTGGGCAAAGACATCACCGGCCGGCCGGTCTTCGGCGATCTCTGCAAGATGCCGCATCTTTTGATCGCCGGTGCGACCGGCGCCGGCAAGTCCGTTTGCTTGAACACAATCGTCGCATCGTTGCTGGTCAGCGCGACGCCGGATCAAGTGCAGATGCTGATGATCGATCCCAAGCGCGTCGAGCTCACCGTTTACAACGGCATCCCGCATCTAATCAAAGACGTGATCGCCGACCCGAGGTTGGCCGCCGGGGCGCTCTTCGAGATGACCAAAGAGATGGAGGCTCGCTACGAGCGTTTTGCCAAAGCCGGCGTTCGCAAGATCGAAGAATACAACCTGAAATATCCCGACGAGCGGTTGCCCTACGTCGTCATCGCGATCGACGAACTGGCCGACCTCATGCTCGTCGCTCCGAGCAAAGTCGAAACAACGATCATGCGTCTCGCGCAGCTCGCCCGCGCGACCGGCATCCATCTGGTAGTCGCGACGCAGCGGCCTTCGGTGGACGTCATCACCGGCCTCATCAAAGCCAACGTGCCCTCCCGCATCGCCTTTGCCGTCAGCTCGCAGACGGACTCCCGCGTGATTCTCGATATGAACGGCGCAGAGCGGCTGCTGGGCCGTGGCGATATGCTCTACCTCCCGATCGACGCGCCAAAACCGATTCGCGCGCAGGGCGCGCTCATCACCGGCTCCGAGGTGAACCGTCTCGTCGAGTTTTGGGCGCGCCAATCGCGTCCCGACAACCTGCTCGACGTTGAGGTCGTGCCGCTGGGCGACGACGAAGCGCGAAAAGAGAGCGACCCGCTCTGCTACGAGGCCGCCAAGTTCCTCATCGAGACCAACTATGCGTCGACAGCCGCGCTGCAATCCCACTTTTCGATCGGCCATCCGCGCGCGATGCGACTGATGAAGCAGCTCGAGGATTTCAAAGTCGTCGGCCAGCACGAGGGAACCAAGCCTCGCAAGATTCTCATCGGGCTTGCGGACCTGGAGATCGTGGCGCCGCGATTGGGCAAGTCCGAAGAAGCGCAGCAGGATCTCTTTGCAGCCAGCGACTAGCTCGGCGCGCGGCCGTTACCGCGCCCTTTGGGCCTTCATCGCCATCCTCTTATTCGCGGCGTTCTACGCGCTGGGACGATTCGTCGTCGCGGACGGCGAGCCGGCCTTCTTGCTCCAGTGGGAACGAGCGCTTTTCGACCATTCGACACTTGTCGCGTGGTGGCTGACCTGGGCCTGTTACCCTGACGTCCTGATTCCAATCTGCATCGCCCTGCTGATCGTCGCCTGGCTACTGCCCGCGTGGCGGCAGCGCGCCTTCGCCAGCATCATCTTGTTGCTGCTTTGCTGGCGGACGGCAGACTTTTTCCAGCACGTCTTCGCGCGGCCGCGCCCGCTCGACTGGGTCGTGAAGCACGAGACGGCCTTTTCCTACCCCAGCTCGCATGCGGCAATTGTCGCTGGCTTCTATTGGCTGTGGGCGGCGATGCTGTACGGTTCGAACCCAAACTGCGGCGCGCGAAAAGCGGTGTCGGTGCTGCTCGTCGCCTTTGGCGCCGGCATCTGCTGGTCGCGCCTGGCGCTGGGTGCCCACTACGTCACCGACCTGATCGGCGGCGTCCTCTTGGGGTTTGGGTTCGTGGCGGCGGCAGCGGCGCTCGTCCCTGGGCAACTTATCCGCCGCGACGCGGGGCGTATCTCGGGCACGGCAGAATAGGCAGACGATGGCATACGCAAATCCGGCCATGGTGGAAATCGAGCGCAAGCTCGATGCCGGCATTCCGCTCTCGATGGACGACGGGCTCGCGCTCTATCGCACCTGGGACATCCACACGCTCGGGCGGCTCGCCCGCAGGCAGAAGGAGCGCAAGAGCGGCAAGAAAGTCTTCTACGTTCTCAACCGCTACATCAACTCGACCAACGTCTGCTTCGCCGGATGCACGTTTTGCTCGTTTGCCGCCGACGAGTTCAAGGAGCCGCGGCGCATCTTTCGCATGACGGCCGACCAGGTCTTCGCCAAGGCCGTCGAGACGGGAACGAACTTCAACCAAATCCACATCGTCGGCGGCCACGATCCGCGCCAGCTCTCGCTCGACTATTGGCTGCCTTTGATGCGCCGCTTCAAAGCCCAACTGCCGCACGTCCAGCTCTCGCTCTTCACCGCCGCCGAGATCGAATACATGGCCAAGCGGCATCGCATGTCGTTTCCGCAGATCGTCACCGAACTAAAGAACGCCGGGCTCGATAACGTCAACGGCGGTGCCGCGGAGATATTCGCCGAGCCGACTCGCGGCAAAATTTGCCCGAATAAAGTCTCCGCAGCCAACTGGCTGCTCCTGCACGAGGAACTGCACCGCCAAGGCATCGCCAGCAATGCGACGATGCTCTACGGGCATATCGAGTCGCTCGAAGATCGCGTCGACCATTTGATCCGGCTGCGCGAATCCCAAGAGCGCTCGCCCGGATTCAATGCATTCATTCCGCTCGCGTTTCACCCCGACGGTAACGAGCTTTCGTACTGCGGCTGGACAACCGGCCTCGACGATATTCGCACGTTTGCGGTCGCCCGACTGATGCTGAACAACTTCGATCACATCAAAGCCTACTGGATGATTCAAGGATTGAAGGTATGCCAAGTCGCGCTCGAGTTCGGCGCCGACGACATGGACGGCACGCACGGGTCGACCGACGAGGAGATGATCTATCATTCGGCCGGAACGCAATCCGGGCAGTACGTCGACGACCGCGAGTTTCGCCGCCTGATCGAAGAAGCCGGCTACGTCCCGGTCCGCCGAAACTCAACCTACAACGAGTTCCCCTGGGACTGGAAACCCAGCGACTCTGTCATGCTGAGCCTCTCGAAGCATGAGCCTGTCGAAGCATGACGGCGCCTCCCACCCTTCATTGCGGTCGAATTAAATACACGAACGACCTCCCAATCTATGCCGCGTTTGACGCTGGCGTGATCGAGTACCCTGGAACGCTGCATGCCGACGTTCCGTCGCGGCTCAACGCGATGCTGTTGCGCGACGAGCTCGACTTGAGCCCGATCAGCGCCTTCACGTGGGCGGCGAACTGGGAGCGGCTCGTGCTGTTGCCCGACCTCTGCATCGGTGCGCGCGACGAGGTGGTCTCGGTCGTCCTCATCTCGGCGGCGCCGCCGCAAGAGCTCGATGGCGTGCCGGTCTACGTTTCGGAAGAGTCCGCCAGCGGCCGCTACTTGCTGCGCGTGATTCTCGAGCGCCGCTACGGCCTGCGGCCGCGCTACTTTCCCGAGCCCGAGCCGTTGCAGCGCGCGCGCTTCGGTGAGCCGACGCTGCTGATCGGCGACTCCGCGATCGACGCGATCGAGCGTTTTCCCGCGGAGCACATCTACGATCTCGGTAAGCTTTGGCACGAATGGACCGGATTGCAGACGGTCTTCGCCGTGTGGGCCGCCCGCCGCGAAGTCTACCAGCGCGATCCCGCCGCCGTCGCCGCCTGCATGCACGCGCTGACCGACGCCTATACTTGGTCGCGCGCCCACCAGCGTGACGTCGTTGCTCGCGCTCAAGCGATCATCGCGCGTCCCGCGGGCTTCTACGAAAACTACTATGGCAAACTGAACTTCTCGTTTCACGTCGCCGCACAGAACGGCCTCGCCGCATTCTGCCGCGAACTGCTCGAAATCGGCGTGATTCCGTCGCTGCCCGATACGTTCGCGGAGCCCGCCTATGTCGGTGGGTAGCAATGTCGTCCTGAGTTCCGTCGATAGGCTGCTCGAACGCGCCGCGGGCGGCGGGCGCCTTTCGTTCGACGAGGGCGTGCGCCTTTATAATGAAGCCGATATTCACGACCTGGGGGCCGCGGCGCACGCGCGCCGCATGGCGATGCACTCGCCCGAGATCGTGACCTACGTCGTCGATACGACGATCAACTACACCAACGTCTGCAACGTTCACTGTACGTTCTGCGCGTTCTTCCGGCCCGAGCACCACAAAGAAGGCTACACGATGTCGCACGACACGGTGCTCGAACGCGTGAAATTTGCGGCAGACCAAGGCGCCACGCAAATCATGATCCAGGGCGGCGTGAATCCGGAACTGGGCATCGACTGGTTTGAGACGCTTTTCGACCGCGTCCGACGCGAGTATCCGCTGGTCGATATCCATTCGCTCTCGGTCTCCGAGATCGTCGGCCTCGCCCACATCGAAGGCATCTCGACGCGCGACGTCCTGTCGCGTCTCAAGGATGCCGGAATGAAGTCCCTGCCCGGCGCGGGCGCCGAGATTTTAGTCGAGCGCGTTCGCAAACGGATCTCCGCGCGCAAGGTGAAGCCGCACGAGTGGCTGGGCGTGATGCGCGAGGCGCAGCTGCTCGGCATGCCGACGACCGCGACGATGATGTTCGGCTCGATCGAAACGCGCGAGGAGCGCATCGAGCATCTTCACGTGCTGCGCGAGCTGCAGGACGAGACCGGCGGCTTTACCGCCTTTATCCCCTGGTACTACGTCCCGTTCAAGACGCCGCTGCGCGGAAAAGAATCCACCGGTCTCGAGTACCTGCGCGTGCTCGCGATCTCGCGGCTCTACCTCGATAACTTCCCGCACCTGCAGGCTTCGTGGCTGACGCCGGGCTTAAAGATGGGGCAGCTCGCGCTCTTCTACGGCTGCGACGATATGGGCGGAACTATCCTCGAAGAGCGCGTCGTCCACGATGCCGGCAGCACCAACGAAGCCACGCGCGACGAACTCGAAAAGCTGATCGTCTCCGCCGGCTTCAAACCCGTCGTCCGCGACACATACTGGAACCCAGTACCGGCTTAGCGCGGTCAGGCGTGGTGCCAAGTCATCCTTCGACGGAGCCTGTCCTGAGCGTAGTCGAAGGACTTAGGATGACAAGGTGATGGTGGCGGCTCCTAGGATTTCTTCGCTGGTTGCGTCGATTAGCGCGACGAGTTGGCCGGGCGAGACGGCGCGTTGGGGCTGGTCGAAACGCAGCCGCAGCAGGCCTTCGGGCGATATGGAGGCTAGCGCCGGCGTTGGTGTCGCGCGATATCGGACCATCGCTCGCACCGGTACGTCGCCGCGCTCGAAGCGTTCGGGTCGAATCAGGTTTACCTCGTCGGCGATCAGCTCGTACGATAGCAGCTCGTCTTCGCGGCCGATGACGATGGTGTTGGTCGCAGCGTCGATGCGCGTTACATAGCGCGCTCCGTTGCTGCTCGCGGGGAGCCGCGCGCGTTGGCCGATCGTATAGTTGACGATGCCGTGATGCTCGCCGACCATCGAGCCATCGGAAGCGACGACTGCGCCGGAAGCCGCAGCCTCCGGACGTAGCCGCTCGACGACTTCACGGTAGTCGCCGCCCTCCACGAAACAGATGTCCTGCGACTCGGTCTTGTCGTGCACCGGAAGCCCCAAACGCCGCGCGTGCGCGCGTGTCGTCGCCTTGTCGAAATCGCCGAGCGGCAACATCAAGCGGTTCAACTGCTCGGGGGCGAGCTGTGCGAGTGCGTACGCTTGATCCTTCGCATGCCGGCTACGGAAGAGATGCGGTCCGTCGCCGCACCGCTCCACGCGCGCGTAGTGCCCAGTCGCGATATAGCCCGCGCCCAATCGATCGGCGTACTGCGCGAGCGTTCCGAGCTTTACGAAGTTGTTGCACGAAACGCACGGGTTGGGCGTTCGTCCGGCGACATAGTCGTCCACGAAACGCTCCACGACCGTGCGGCGAAAAGCTTCTTGAAAGTCCAGCACGTAATGCGGAATTCCCAGTGCGGCCGCGCTCCGGCGGGCATCGTCGAAGTCGCTGCTGCCGCAGCAGCTCTTGGCGTGGGCGGGACGCGAGGGCGCATACATTTTCATGGTAATGCCCACTACGTCGTAGCCGCTTTCGACTAATAAGCCCGCGGCAACGGCGGAGTCCACACCCCCGCTCATCGCCGCAACTACGCGTTCGCTCGCCATCTAATCGAACAGGATAACATTAAGACGGGGCCAACTCAAACCGAACCGATGAGCGACGCTGGCCCTGGACACCTGGGTGAACGGTTTCGTGCCGCCCGCGAAGCTCGAGGCGCCTCGCTCTCCGACGTGGCGGACCGGATTCGCATTCGCTCGGTTTATCTCACCGCGATCGAGGACGAGCACTGGGACGCCATCGGCGCGCCGGTCTATATTCGCGGCTTTCTTCGTACCTACGCTCGGTATCTCGGCCTCGATCCGGAGGAAGCGGTCGCCGCGTTCAACGCGACCCTGCCCGAACCACCGCCGCCCGGCACGGTCGAGCCGGCACGCAGCCCGGCATCGCGGCGCAACGGCCTTCTCTTAATTTGGATCGCCGGGACGGTCGCCGTTCTGCTGGTTGCCTTCGTCGTCTATAACGAGCTGACGCTCCGCAGCGAGCAGAGCGCCGTGGCGACGGCCTCCGCGACCCCCACGGCCGCGGCTCCCGCGTCGCCGGCGCCTCCCGTTCCGTCGCCTACCCCGGCCCTCGGCGGGGCAAGCTCGCTCGCATTGGTTCTCTCGGCCCCCTCGTGGCTGCGGGTCACGGTTGACGGAAATGTTAGCATGGAGGGTACGTTTCCGGCCGGCACTTCAAAGACGTTCCACGGAAAGAGCGCCTTGGTGCGCATCGGCAATGCCGGCGGCGTAGAAATCTACGTCGACGGCAAGGACCGTGGAAAGCTCGGCAAGGCGGGAGACGTCGTCGAGCAAGCCTTCACTCTTTGAGAGGAGTAACGATTGGCGAGCGATTCTTCGTTCGACGTGGTCTCGCGCGTAGACGCGCAAGAACTCGACAACGCGCTCAACCAGACGCGTAAAGAGATCGAAAACCGGTTCGACTTCAAACACAGCAAGACGAGCATCGAGTACGACGGCAAGAAGATCACGCTCGTCTCCGACGACGAGCTGAAGATGCGCAACGTCGTGGATATGTTCCAAGCCAAGGCCGTCCGGCGCGGCATCGATCTCAAAGCTTTCGAGTACGGCGAAGTCGAGCCGGCGGCCGGCGGAACCGTCCGGCAGATCCTCACACCCCGCAGCGGGATATCGAAAGATCAGAGCAGAGACCTGATGGTGCACATCAAGAACCTCAAGCTCAAAGTCACCGCGCAGTTTCAGGACGAGCAGATTCGCGTCTCCGGCAAGAACAAGGACGATCTGCAGAAGGTGATCACGTCACTGAAAGCGATGGAGTTCGAGCTGCCCTTGCAGTTCGTGAACTACCGTTAGCGAAACGCGCTCGATGCGAAGCGTCGCATTCGTCAGCCTCGGTTGTGCGAAGAACCTCGTGGACACCGAGGTGATGATCGCTAAACTCTCGAGCGCCGGCTGGCGGTTGGAATCGGAGGCCGGACGCGCGGATACGGTCGTCATCAACACGTGCGCCTTCATCGATCCGGCAAAGGAAGAATCCACCGAAATCATCCTCGAGCATGCCTCGCGCAAGCGTCGCGGTCAGCAGTTGATCGTCGCCGGCTGCCTCGCGCAGCGCTACGGCGCCCAGCTGCAGAGCCTGGTTCCGGAGATCGACGGCGTGGTCGGGACCGGCGCGTATGCGGGCATCGTCGAGCTGCTCGAAGACGTCGAGGCGGGCCGAAGACCGGTCCGGCTTCATTTAGAGGCCGAGCCCGAGCACGACTTCCTGCCCCGTCTCGTTACGACGCCTCGCGCGACCGCCTATCTGAAGATTGCCGAAGGTTGCGATCACCCGTGCACGTTCTGCATCATTCCGGCGCTGCGGGGAAAGTTCAGAAGCCGCAGCATGGAATCGATCCTGCTCGAGGCCGAAGCCCTCGTGAACGGCGGCGCCAAAGAACTGATTTTGATCGCGCAAGATACGTCGATGTGGGGGCGCGATCGCGGCCTGCGCCGCGGCGGCCTCGCGCAGTTGCTCGAACGGCTGCATGCGATCGACGCGCTGCAGTGGATTCGTTTGCTCTACTTATATCCGGCGACGGTCGACCGCGAGCTGGTCAGCGCGATTGCCGAGCTTCCCAAGGTCTGCAAGTACATGGATATGCCGCTGCAGCACGCGCATCCGGAAGTGCTGCGGGCGATGCGGCGGCCCGGCAACGGTGAGCGGTACCTCGAGATCCTGGAGGATTTCCGTTCGCGTATTCCGGGAATTACGATGCGCTCGACTTTCATCGTCGGTTTTCCCGGCGAGACCGACGAGCACGTCGAGTACCTCGAACGCTGGATCGAGCGCGCGCACCTCGATCGCGTCGGCTTCTTCGAGTACAGCGCGGAAGAGGGAACGCCGGCGGCGGAGCTTTCGGATCGCGTCGGCGCTGCGCGCCGCCGCCGGCGGCTCATCCGGCTGCGCGAGGCGCAACGAGTCGCCTCGGAGCGCGGGCGCGCCGCGCGCTGCGGGACGACGGTTCGCGTGCTCGCAGAAGAGTTTCTTAATGCAAAACGAGCATGGTTCGGTCGTTCGGAAGGTGAAGCGCCGGGTGTCGATGGTGGCATTTATTTCACAGGAAACGCTCAGGTTGGCGAGTTCGTCGACGTTCGTTTGGAAGAGCACGGGCCGTTCGATTTCTTCGGTCGAGCCAAATCGCCGGAGCACTGCGCGGTTTGATTAAAAGTAAAGTTGCGCTGGCCCTCGGCATCGTCGTAATCGGCGTCGCCTCGGCCGTTGCGGGTTACACCGTCGTCGAGCGCAGAAACCCGGTGACCGCGTTTACCCAGATGTTCGTGCCGACGCCGCAACAGGTCTTCGGCAAGCCCAATCTGCTGGTGCTCGTCGAGGGGCTCGACTACGATTATAACGAGAAGGACGAAGAGTATTCGACCAGTTCTCGCAGCGACGTGATCTGGGCAGTCAATCTCGATTTTGCCAACAAGCGCATCTACCAGTTATCGATCCCCCGCGACATGGTCGCCACAATGCCCAACGGCACTCAAGCCAAGATCAATCAGGCGCAATCCGAAGGCGGCGTCAAAGAGGCAAAGAGCGTCATCGCTCAATGGCTCGGGATCCCCCCGTTCAATCGCTACGTGATCCTGCGCATTGACGCCACAAAAGAGTTTATCGGCGCCATCGGCGGAGTGAACGTCGACGTCAAATCGTCAAATTGCCTGCAGTACAAAACCGGCTGCACCGGCGATACTCTCGATTACGACGATACCTGGGGTCACCTGCACATCCATTTGAGGGAAGGCTTGCAGCATCTCGACGGCGAGCACGCCGTCGCATACATGCGATTTCGGCACGATTGGTGCAGCGATCCGTGTCGCATCATGCGCCAGCAGCAAGTCTTGCAGGCGGTGGCTGCGAAGATCAAGAGCGACCGCGTCAACACGCTCCTTCATCTGGGCGACCTCTTGGCCGTCTTCCGAAAATACGTGCAGACCGATTTCACCGACCAGGAGCTTTTTTCTATCGCTACCTATTTCCAGGGCGTGCCGAATCTCGCGATCGTTAGTAAGCAAGTGCCGTTCACCGCCGATATTGACTTGCCGAGCTACGGCGACTCGCTCGTGCCCGACACGCAAGCGCGAGCGCACTTAGTCGCGACGATGCTCGTCGCGCCTCCGGTTCCGGTGCCGTCCCCGGACGTGATGGCGCTTGCGGCGATTCCCGCCGCGACGCTGCACGTCGACGTCGAGAACGGCAGTACGGTCGCAGGAGCGGCCCACCGCGTGGCGGCCGAACTCAAGCACGCCGGGTTCACCATCGGTGAAGTCGGTAACGCCGACCGCTCCGATTACACCGCAACCGAGATTCACGAGCATTCGAGCGTATTGTTTGCCGGCGCAAAAGTGCGAGCGGCGCTGGAAGGCGCGCGGGGTGCTATCGTCGTCCCCGATCCCTCGCCCAGCCCGTCTCCAGCGCAAGCGAACGTTACGGCAAGCGACGTCACGGTTATCGTCGGAAACGATCTGGCGAGCAACGCGTCGCCGAACTTGTGACGGCCAAGAGCATCGTCGTGCTCGTTGCGGCAGCCGGACTACTCGTTGCCGGCGGCTGGCGTGTCATCGTGCACAAGAGCAATGTGCCGCCGGCGCTCGTAACGCCCTCGACGAACGTGCACCTGGAGATCTCCGACGATCTCGCGGCGCGGCTGTATCGCGCCACGCACGAGTTGCCGGTTGAGGACCGCTCCGCGCGCCCGCGCTTGATAGCCCTGACCTTCGACGACGGACCCTACCCGATCTACACGCCGATGCTGCTCGACGTGCTGCACGATCTGCACGTGCCGGCGACCTTCTTCCTGATCGGACAGGATGCGCGGCAATGGCCGGAGCTGACGCGCCGAATCGAAGTCGAGGGCAACGAGATCGGCGATCACACCTACACGCATCCGAACCTCGATCAAGAGAGCGCCGATCAAGTCCGCAAGGAGATTCTCGAAGGGCGCGACGTGCTTTGGGAGCTCAGTCACGATCCGGCCGTGCGGGTACTGATGCGTCCTCCCCACGGTCGCTACACCGAGCGCACGTTACGCGTCGCTCAAGCGCTCGGCTATTCCGTCGTGCTCTGGACCGACGACGGCGGCGACTGGCGCACGGTGACGGTTGCGGCCCTGCAGCGTCACCTGGTCGAGCACGCGACGGCACCGGAGATCGTGCTGCTCCATAGCGGCAAACTCGCCACGATCGAGGCGCTGCCGTACGTCGTGGACCGATTCAGGAGGGCCGGCTACCGATTCGTTACGGTCGGCGAGCTGCTCAAGCTCGTACAGACCGGCGAGCTCAACCATCCCCTGCGGAGAGCGGTTTAGGTAATTGCCACGCCAAATTATTGACGTCGAGTCGGGGCGTCCGGCCTACCAGCGCCGGCGAATCCGGCGCTTCATCGTGGTTTTTCTGGTCATTGTGATGTTTGTAGCCGCCGTCTGGTTCCTTGCCGACCGCGTGCGTGGCGAGGAAAGTCACGCCCCTGCGGGAACCCCTGGGAAAGCATGCTGTCTAAGCTTACCGTAAGTTTTCTCGTACTCGCCACGACTGCCGCGATCGTCGCGTGCAGCAATCTTGGCATGACCCAGGGCGTGAACGTCGGACCGAACTTTCCGAGCAAGACGCTCTATGCCACCAACACCAACCAGAACGCCGTAAGCATCTATTCCAACGGCACGACGGAGTCGAAGCTCGGCGGCGGCCCAGCCTATGAGATCGGCGGCGCCAACACGATGCTCAACGGCCCACAATATCTTGCCTTCGATCGCCGGCAAGATCTGTGGGTTACGAACTACAACCCCAGCACGCAGAAAGCGCTCATCATCGAGTTCGAGGCACTGGCAACCGGGAACGTCGATCCGCTCAACTATTCGGTTCTGCCGGGCCATCCGCGCGGGATCGCGTTTTCGCCCCGGGCTCCAAGCCCCTTGCCCTCGAGTTCGATCACGCCCCCGCCGGCGATCATGGTAGTCTCCGACGTCGATCCGACCGACATTTACCCGAGCCGGATATTGCTCTTCACCTCGGGTGCCACCGTGCCGTACCAGTCGATCGGGGGCCCCAAGCCCGGTTTGAACTTGCCCGGCGGAGTTGCGATCGACCGCAGCGGGCATCTTTACGTTGCCAACATTCAAGGCGCAACGGTCGAGCAGTTCGCTCTGCCGACACCGACGGCGAGTCCCAAACCCACGTCGACGCCCAAACCGACGCCGACGCCCAAACCAACGCCGACGCCGTCGACCGGGCCGAGCACCTCGCCGTCGCCGTCCCCCAGCCCGTCGCCGACGCCGACGCCGGTTAACATCGCTCCCAGATTCACGATCGACTCGAAGAACGGCATGATCACGCCAATGGGCGTTTCGCTCGATTCGTCCGGCAACATCTACATCGTCGATCAAGGGCGGCGCGGCGCAAGCTGCAAAACCGCCGACGCGCCCGCGATCTTGGTCTTCCCGCCCTACAATAAGAGAATTCCGTACACCAAACCGATTCGCAAGATCCAGGGCTGTAAGACGACGCTGTACCAGCCGACCGACATCAAGGTCGACTCGGCCGGCGTCACGTACGTCGCCGACTCGACTTCCGCCGGAAAGGGCATCATCTTGATCTTCCCAGCGGGTGCGGGCGCGGGGAAAAACCACGACGTCGCGCCGACGAATTACACGTCGCCGGGCGCCGTGACCGGAATAGGCATCATTCCGTAGGGCCCCTCGGCTATGTCATTTCTAAAAACGCTAGTTGACGGTAACGAACGGGATGTGGCGCGCCTACGGCGCACCGCTCGCGCCGTTAATGAGTTCGATGCCGCCTTTTCCGCGCTTCCCGACGCGGAACTGCAAGCCAAGACGGCCGAGTTCAAGAATCGCCTAGAACAAGGCGAGTCGCTCGAAGCGATGCTGGCGGAAATTTTCGCCGTCGTACGCGAGGCCGGCAAACGCACGTTGGGCATGCGTCACTTCGACGTGCAGATCATGGGCGGTCAGGTTCTTTTCGAAGGACGGATCGCCGAGATGAAGACCGGCGAGGGCAAGACGCTGGTCGCGACGCTGCCGGTCTATGCGCGCGCGTTGGAGGGGCGCGGCGTCCACGTAGTAACCGTCAACGACTATCTCGCGCGTCGCGATGCCGAGTGGATGAGCCCGATCTATCTGTATCTTGGCCTGAGCGTCGGCGTGATCCAGCACGGGCTCGATCCGGCCGAGCGGCGCGCGGCCTACAACTGCGACGTCACCTACGTCACCAACAACGAGGTCGGCTTCGACTACCTGCGCGACAACATGGCGTGGCAGGTCGAAGATTTGGTGCAGCGCGAGCTGTACTTCGCACTCGTCGACGAAGTCGACTCGATTCTCGTCGACGAAGCGCGTACGCCGTTGATCATCAGCGGCCCCTCTCAAGAGGCGACGGAGCTGTACGAGAAGTTCGCGCAGATCATTCCGCGGCTGAAGAAGGGCGAAGATTACACGGTCGACGAGAAGGCGCACGCCGTTCCCATCACCGAAGCAGGCGTCGCCCGCGTCGAGAAGATGCTCGGCATTCAGAATTTGTACGAGCAGCGCAACATCGAGTTGACCCATCAGCTCAACGCCGCGCTCAAGGCCTGGAACCTCTTTCATCGCGACCAACAGTACATCGACAAGGACGGCGAGATCGTCATCGTCGACGAGTTCACGGGGCGGCTGATGTACGGCCGGCGCTATTCCGACGGCATCCATCAAGCGATCGAAGCGAAGGAAGGCATCAAGGTTCGCGGCGAGGATCAAACCCTCGCGACGATCACCTTCCAAAACCTTTTTCGGCTTTACGAACACCTCGCCGGCATGACCGGCACGGCGAAGACCGAGGAGCGCGAGTTTCGCGACATCTACGGATTAGACGTCGTCGTCGTGCCGACGAACATGCCGATGGTGCGCAAAGACAGCTCCGACATTGTTTATAAGTCGGAGCGCGCCAAGTTCGAGTCCGTCGTCGACGAGATCATCGCCGAGCATTCCAAAGGGCGCCCGGTGCTCGTCGGCACGCGCTCGATCGAGAAGAGCGAGTTGCTGGCCGCGATGCTGCGCCGGCGGGGCGTCGAGTGCAACGTCCTCAACGCGAAGTACCACGAGCAGGAAGCCGAGATCATCAAGGATGCCGGGCAAGAAGGCCAGGTGACGATCGCCACCAATATGGCGGGCCGCGGCACCGACATCAAACTCGGCGAAGGCGTGGCCCGCAACGGCGGGCTGCACATCATCGGAACCGAGCGTCACGAATCGCGGCGCATCGATAACCAGCTGCGGGGACGCTCGGGCCGCCAAGGCGATCCGGGTTCGTCGCGCTTCTACATTTCGCTCGAAGATGAAGTGATGCGCCTCTTCGGCGGCGAGCGCATGACGTCGATCATGGAGCGCGTGGGCTTCACCGACGAGGCTCCGATCGAATCGGGGCTGGTGAGTAAGTCGATCCAACGCGCGCAGAGTAAGGTCGAGGCGCACAACTACGAGATTCGCAAGCACGTCCTCGAGTACGACGACGTGATGAACAAACAGCGTTCGGTAATCTATGCCGACCGCCGCGCGAATCTAGAAGGAAAGTTCGATTCGCGCACGTTTATGCTGCAGACGCTCGAGGGCAAAGTCGACGAAGCCGTCGAAGAAAACGCGCCGGAGAACGCGCACCCGAGCGAATGGGATCTGGAGGAGATGCTCAACGCGCTCGAACTGGTCTTTCCAATCAAGCGCAGCCTGACGGTCGCGGATCTGGAAGGGAAGGATCGCGAGGAGATTCGCCGTCTGCTTCAAGCGAAAGCGATCGAGGCCTACGAAGCTAAAGAGAAAGAAGTCACGCCGGAGATTCTGCGCGTCGTCGAGCAGCGCTATCTCTTGCTGCCGATCATCGACCGCCAGTGGGTCGATCACTTGTACGTGATGGATCACCTCAAAACCGGCATCGGCTTGCGCGGCTACGGGCAAAAAGACCCTCGCGTAGAGTACGAAAAGGAAGCGTTCGAAATCTTCGAATCGCTCAAGAACAACATCTCCGACGAAGCGATCAAGGGCGTCTTCCGTGTGGTGATCGAACATGGTCCGCCGCCACAAGAGATGGTGCCGTATCCGAGCGGCCAGCAGTTCGAGCCGATTCCATCGGGCGAACTCGTTCCGCAACCCGCCGCCAACGGCGGCCGCGTCCCCGCTCAACGAGTCGAGCAGCTCCTCGGCCCGATGCCAGGCGCGGGCCGCAGCGTGACCCAATTCCAAACCAACAAAGACGAGGAAGAACCGGCAAAGCCGATCCACCGCGACCAGCCAAAAGTCGGTCGCAACGAACTATGCCCGTGCGGCAGCGGCAAGAAATTCAAACGCTGCCACGGCACAGCTGCGTAAAGGGAAAGGAGCCGAAGCCGCCAAGACGAGACAAGCCCGGCGCCTGGTTGCCTAGCCCCAAGCGATCGAAGCCGGGGCTAACGCCGCCAGGCTGGCCACGCCGCTAAG
>DATGGV010000021.1:0-22518 GCA_035308305.1 Candidatus Cybelea sp.
ACGGCGGGCGCGGGCGGCGGTGGGCAATGCCTACTCGTTGGCTGCGGAACCGCCTACGCCGTGAGCAGAAAGGGCGTAGCAAAGTTGCTTTACGACTTCGGCGGCGGCTCCGACGGAGATGCACCTGAAGCCGGTCTAACCAGCATGAACGGCATGCTGTACGGCACCACCGAGTATGGCGGCGGTTCATCGAACGCCGGGACGGTTTACAGCGTAACTCTCGCCGGCACGGAGAAGGTGCTGCACAGATTTCGCAGCGGCTCGTCCGACGGCGCGAATCCCGAATCGGGATTAGTCGACGTAAAAGGGAAGCTGTATGGCACGACGGCATACGGGGGCCGCTCGGGATGCCTAAACCGTTGCGGAATCGTCTTTGTCTTGACTCCCTAGCGCGAAGAGATCGAACGCGTTGGCATCCGTAGCTGCGACGACTTCATCGAGCGTCAACGCCAGCAGCTCCGCGAGCTTGGCAGCGGTAAGCGTTACGAATGCCGGCTCGTTGCGTTTACCGCGCTTGGGGACCGGCGCCAAGTACGGGCAATCGGTTTCCAGAACGAGCGCTCCAACGCCGACGTCGCGCACCGCGTCGCGCACGGATTCCGCCTTTGGAAACGTCAAGACGCCGCCAATGCCGAGAAAGAGACCGAACTCGTCACAGTAGACGCGCGCTTGAGCGGGCGTGCCGGTGAAACAGTGCACCACGCCGCGCATCCCTGGCCTCCATTCGTCGCGTAAGATCCGCGTGAACTCGTCGAAGGCGTCTCGCTGGTGAAAGATCACCGGGCTCGAGCGGTCGCGTGCAATGCGAAGCTGTTCGCGCAGCACGCTGACTTGAACGTCGCGAGGGCTGCGATCGTAGTAGTAGTCCAGTCCGATCTCGCCGAGCGCGACGACGCCGTCCTCTTGCAAGAGCCGCGTTAGTTCGGCCGTGAGCTCACGCGGTGCGCTCGCGGCTTCGTGCGGATGAATGCCAACGGCGGCGGAAAGCCCGTAGCTCTGCGCGGCTTCGACCGCCGCGCGGCTGTCGGCTAGATCCACCCCGACGGTAAGCATGGCGCGAACCCCGGCTTCCCGGGCGCGCTCGACGACTTCGGCACGATCGTCCTCGAAAGCCCGATCCTGCAGATGGCAATGGGTGTCGATCACGTTGGCGCGAGCAGTTCGACTCGCGGAAAGAGTGGCGAAGTCAATGCCGTCTGCGTAGCGGGCGCGAGGCCGCCCCACGAGCGCAGCGACGACGACCAATTCTCCTCGAGGCGGCCGGGCGTTCCGAGCTGCCGCCACATCTCGCTCATGCGCTCGGGCATGAAGGGATGGAGCAGGATCGCAATCCAGCGCAGCCCTTCAGCGAGGTCGTAGAGCACGGCATCGAGCTCGCCGGCGCGCCCCTCTTTATGGAGCGTCCAGGGTTTACGCTCGTCGACCGTGCGGTTGAGCGCCGTAACCAGTTCCCAAACTCCCTCGAGCGCCTCGCGAAAGCGCAGATCGAGAATACGTTCCCGGACGGCCATCGGCAACGGCGCGAAGCGGCGCGCGAGCTCCGCATCCAAGCCGCCCGCCGGGTCCGGCACGACGCCGTCGCGGTAGCGTTGCAGCATCGAAAGCGTGCGTTGCAAGAGATTGCCGAGGTCGTTGGCGAGATCGCTGTTGTACCGCTGCGCGATCTTCTCTTCCGAATACGAAAAGTCGCTGCCGAACGGCGCCTCGCGTAAAAGGAAATAACGCACCGAATCGGCGCCGAAACGCTGCGCCAGCGCAAACGGATCGACGGCGTTTCCGAGGCTTTTTCCGATCTTCTGCCCGTCGACCGTGATCCAACCGTGCGCGAAGACGAGATCGGGAGCGCTTTCCCCAAGCGCCCATAAGATCGCAGGCCAAATGATCGTATGAAAGCGAGCGATCTCTTTGCCGACCAACTGCGTTTGTGCGGGCCACCAAGTGTGGAAACGCGCGTCGTCCTCGCTCCAGCCGATCGCCGTAATGTAGTTGAGCAGAGCGTCCAGCCAGACGTAGATCACGCCGCCGCCATCGATCGGAATGCCCCAATCGAAGCTCGTTCGCGAGATCGACAGATCCTCGAGGCCCTCGTTGAGGAACGACATCATTTCGTTATAAACGCTGCGCGGCGCAACCCACTGCGGGTGCGCCCGGAAATGCTCCAGCAACCGATCTCGATAGGCGGAGAGCCGGAAGAACCAATCGTCTTCCGAAATCCACTGCACCTCGCGGCCGCACGTCGGGCAGCGCCCCTCGACCAGTTTGGACTCGAGCCAAAACGTCTCGTCGTCGACGCAATACCAGCCCTCGTACTTGCCGAGATAGACGTCGCCGCTCTTGCGCAGTCGCTCGAAGACGCGCCGAACCTTTTCGACGTGGCGGGGTTCGGTCGTTCGAATGAAATCGTCGTATTGCACGTGGTAAGCGGCGAACAGCTCTTTCCACCGCGGCACGAGTTCGTCGCACCACTCCTGCGGGGTCTTGCCGGCAGCTGCGGCGGCGTTGGCGACTTTTTGGCCGTGCTCGTCGGTCCCCGTCAAGAAGAACGTCGGGCGAAAGGTGCGCGCGGTGCGGGCCAATACGTCGGCGACGACCGTCGTGTAAGCGTGGCCGATATGCGGGTTTCCGCTGATATAGTAGATCGGCGTCGTGACGTAATAGGAGCGTTCCATAGGTCTCATCGCTGTTTTAACGGCGTTTTCCGGCCGGCCTTCCGGGCCGCGGCCGCCGCGTAAAGTTGGCGCCGGTCGCCGAAACCGTGTGCCGCCAGCTCCTTCGCCACCTCGCCGACGCGTTGACCGCTTTCGAGCAGGGCGTCGATGGCATCGCCGACGTCTTCGTGCCGGTCGCGCTCGGCGGGCGCGACGCAGTATGGGGCGATCGCGAACGCCACCTCGCCGCGCGGCGGATCGGCGATCTGCGCCGCCACGCTTTCCGGCGTTCCCCAATAGTGCTGCTCGTGAAGCTTGGTGTATTCCCGGACGACGAAAACCTGCGCGTCGGGCGCCACCGCTGCGAGGTCGGCCAGCGCAGCGCGAATCCGTTGGGGCGATTCGTACCAGATCGAGGTGGCGTCGCGCTGCAACGCGGCGGCAAAGCGCGCTCGCCGCGCCGATGCCGTACGAGGCGGAAACCCTTCGAACCCAAAGCGCCGCAGCGAAAAACCCGATAAGAGCGCGACGCTGGTGGCGGCGCTGGGACCCGGCAGAACCTCGATCGGTACGCCGGCAAGACGCGCCGCCGCGACGAGATCGCTGCCGGGATCCGAGATGCCCGGCATGCCGGCATCGGTAGTCACGGCGACGATTGCGGTACGCGCGCGTTCGAGAATTCCGGGCGTCACGCGCGCGGCGTTCTGTTCGCGGTAGCTCCAAATCTCGCGGACTTCGATCTCCAAGGCCCGCAGCAACTTTCGCGCGACGCGCGTATCTTCGGCGACGACGATCTCCGCCTGGCGCAACACGTCGATCGCTCGCAGCGTGACGTCTCGCAGGTTTCCCAGCGGTGTCGGTACGAAGATCAGCGGCATGGCAGTGCAGTTCGACGCAGAGCACCTTCCTCCGGGCGCGAAGGTGGAGCTTTATATCTCTCCGAGTTGTCCGTATTGCAAGAGCGCCATGGCCTATTACGATGCGCAGGGAACCTCATACGCCCGCTACGACGCCCAAAACGATCGCCAAGCGCGCCGGCGGATGTTGGAGTATAGCGCCGGCGATCCTACCGTGCCCGTCATCGTGGTCGACGGCGCGTATTTGCAATCCGGGTGGGGCTCGCCGCCGCGAGGTTGAACGGTGCATTGACGTGCCGGTCGGCACGATCTCGTCCTCCAACGTTGCTACGAACGGAGATTTTCGAGCATGAACGATAACTCATCGGCCTATGCCGGAGCCATGGCAACCTTTATGAGCATGGCGGTCTTTTTCGTGATCATTGGCTTCGCGGTTCTGGCCTTTACTATTTGGCTCAACTGGCGCATCTTCACGAAGGCCGGCTATAACGGCGCGCTTTCGTTGCTGAGCATCGTTCCGTTTGGGCCGCTGATTTGCCAGCTCATCCTGGCCTTCGGCCGTTGGCCGCTCGAAGACGAGCTGGCGGCGTTGCGCGCAGCGGCGCCGGTTCCAGGTGGAGTGCCGCCGGGCACGTCGGTCATGCCAACGTCTTAGGCGGTCTCTTTCAGAGGCTTCCCAGCCAGCGCTCGACTTCGTCGGCTTTCGAAGGCAACGCGGCCGAGAGATTTTCGGCATCGCCGCTCGTGACGGCGATGTCGTCTTCGATGCGGACGCCGATGCCGCGGAAGCGCTCGGGAACGGTTGCGTCGTCGGGCTGAAAGTAGAGTCCGGGCTCGACCGTGAGCACCATGCCCTCGCGCAGCCGCCCGTAGCGGTACTCTTCTTCTCGCGCGTTCGCGCAGTCGTGAACGTCGAGGCCCAGCATGTGGCTGACGCCGTGAAGCGTGTAGCGCCGGTGCAGCAGCCGATCGGGATCGAGAGCTTCGTCGAGCGAGACCTTGAGAACGCCGAGGTCGATCAGACCTTGTGCGAGTACGCGCACCGCACGGCGGCCCGGTTCGAGGAAATCGACGCCCGGCGCAACGGCTTCGATGCCCGCGCGCTGGGCTTCCCAGACGAGATCGTAGATCGTCCGCTGTTCGGGCGTAAAGCGTCCCGAGATCGGAAGCGTTCGCGTGACGTCGGCGGTGTAGAGCGAATCGCATTCGACGCCGGCGTCGAGCAGAAGTAACTCGCCCGGCGACAAGGGGCCGTCGTTGCGAGTCCAATGAAGGGTGCACGCGTGATCGCCGGAGGCCGCGATGGTCAAATAACCGACGTCGTTTGCTTCGATGCGCGCGCGGCCCCAAAACGCCGCTTCGATCGCGCGTTCGCTCCGCGCCGACCGCATCGCTCGGGCCGCATCCTCGAAGGCGAGCTTGGTGATGGCGCAAGCCTTACGAAGCTCGGCCAGCTCGTACTCGTCCTTGAGGAGCCGCGTCTCCGACAGACGCTCGGCCAGCTCGGCATCTCCGTCGCTCCGCTCGAAGGCGCGATCGATCGCTTCGTCGTGGCCGCGCATGACGCGGAGCGGATAGCTCGCTTCGCGCAGCTCGTCGAGGTAGCCGGCGAGCTGTTTTAGCGAACGGCAATCGTCGACCCCGTAATACGCCAAGCTCTCCGCGACGCCGCGATGGCGCCCGACCCACAGCTCTCCCGCCTGCCGATCGGTAAAGAACTCGGGCGTTCCGCGATTGTGATCGAGAACGAAGAGCAGACTGCGATGACCCGCGCCGTCGGGCTCGAGCACCAACACGGCACCCGGTTCACCGTTGCCGACGAGGTACGCGAAGTCGCTGGAGGCCCGAAATCGAAAGAACGTGTCGTTTGCTCGGACGCGCTCGGGTCCGGCCGGAACGACCAGATAGGTCCCTCGGTAGGCTTGCGAAAGCCCCGCGCGCCGCTGCGCGAATCGTTCCGCCTCGGGGTGCGGCTGCGCCACGCAGGGCCGATCGATCCAGCCCGTGGACATGAACTCGACCAAGGACGGGGGAGGTACGAAGGCTTGATTCGGCCCGACAGCTTCGGCCGGCAGCGGGGTGTTTTGTTCGGCAGACATGGTTCGACCAGGTTTCGCCTAACGGCGAACGGGTCATGCCGGAGAACGAGCGAGAGAACCCGACCGCGCGGGCCCTGCACGCTACCGACGTCTTGGCCAACGAGCGCACCTACTTGGCCTACGTGAGGACGGCCCTGGCCTTCATTGCCTTCGGGTTCGTCATCGCGCGGTTCTCGCTCTTCGCGCGTGAGTTCGCCGCCCTGGTCCACGAAAAGGTCGAGGGGCCGGGGCTTTCAGCGGGCTTCGGAACGGCGATGGCCGTCTTCGGCATCTTCGTCGCCTTGCTGGGCGCCCGGCGCTACTCGGTAACCGACCGCGGCCTGCGCGAAGGGCGAGTCGTTTTGCTCTCGAGCGTGACGGGATACGTCGTCTCGCTTTTTGTAGCCCTCGTCGGCGCGATCGTGGCCTTCGCCCTTCTCTTAGTCAACTAGCGGCGCATCGATCTCCAGGGCGAGGTCGAGCGCGGGTGCGCCGTGAGTAAGCCACCCGACGCTGATAATATCGATGCCGCTGGCCGCGATCCCGACGACGTTTTCCTTCGTCACGCCGCCGCTCGCCTCGGTGACGACGCGCCCGGCGACGATCGCGACCGCGTCGGCAAGCTGCACCGGCGTCATGTTATCGAGCAGCACGGCGTCGATCGGCTCGACCATTGCCTCACGCAGTTGTTCGAGCGTATCGACCTCGACCTCGATCTTCACCATGTGGCCTGCGCGCGCGCGCGCTGCGGTCACCGCCGCGCGAATCGAGCTTGCCAGCGCCAGATGATTGTCTTTGATCAGCACTCCGTCGTCGAGACCGAAACGGTGATTGGCGCCTCCGCCCCGCCACACCGCATAACGCTCCAGCGCGCGCAGGCCCGGCGTCGTCTTCCGCGTGTCGGCGATGCGCGCCGAGGTTTCGCTGACCAGGTCGACGAGCGTCCGGGTGGCGGTGGCTATCCCGCACAGGCGCGAGAGCAGATTGAGCGCGGTTCGTTCCGCGGTGAGAATTGCGCGTGCGCGGCCCTGGATATCCGCGACGACTGCGCCGGCTTCGAAGCGATCGCCCTCGGCCACGCGCCGCACGATCTCGACATGCTCGTCGAGCAATCGAAAAGCAATCGCGGCAAAATCGAGACCCGCCAGAATGCCGCCGCGTCGCGAAACTATCCGGGCGCGGGCGCGACGCTCGGGGTCGACGATGGCCTCGGTCGTCAGATCTCCGCCCCGGCCGATGTCTTCGAGCAACGCCGCCCGCACCAGCGGTGCGGCGACGAGCTCAAGCGACGCTGCGCAGCCGGCTGAAGGAACGCTTCGCAAGGGCCTCATCGGCCTCCGGGTAGTCGCTTCGATAATGGCTGCCGCGGCTTTCGTGCCGCGCCAGCGCGGCCTCGGCGATCAATCGCCCGGCGACGAGCAGATTGCGCAACGGGCCTTCCTCGCCGGCGCTCGCTTCGAGCTCGGCGATGCGCGCGAGCGCTTCGCGCAGACCGGCGGCGTTGCGGACCAGTCCGACGTTGGCGTACATCACGTTGCGCAGATCGTTAATCGCCTGAGCCTGCGCGAGGCCCGTGCGCGCGGCCGCGGCCGCTCGCACTCGAACCGGCGGAACGTAACCCGAGGGCTTCCAGGGCTCGGCGCCGGCAACGTCAGTGGCAACGCGCGAGCCGTAGACCAACGCTTCGAGCAACGAGTTGCTCGCAAGGCGATTTGCGCCGTGAACGCCCGTGGCGCTCGTCTCTCCGCAGGCCCAAAGATTTTCGAGCGACGTACGTCCCCACTCGTCGACGGCTACGCCGCCCATATGATAATGCGCCGCCGGCGCGACCGGAATGTTCTGCACGCGCGGATCGATGCCGGCGTCGATGCAAAAGCGAAACACCGTCGGAAAGGCTTGTGGAAAACGCGCCCCGATCGCCGATCGCGCGTCGAGTCCGACGGTTCGGCCGCGTTGCTGTTGCTCGAAGATGGCGCGCGCGACGACGTCGCGCGGCGCAAGCTCGGCGTCCGGATGGATCGCCGTCATGAAGCGCTCGCCGAGGTCGTTGACCAGCACCGCACCCTCTCCGCGAACCGCCTCGGTCACCAGCGGCATCGGATCGCGCCCGATCGCGAGCGCCGTCGGATGAAACTGAACGAACTCCATGTCGGCGAGCAGCGCTCCCGCGCGGGCGGCCATTCCGATGCCGTCGGCCGTCGCCTCTACCGGATTGGTGGTGAAACGGTAGAGCCGGCCCATTCCGCCGGTAGCCAGGATCGTCGCGCGAGCGCGAACCTCTACCCGCTCGCCGGTTGCATTGTCGCGCGCCACCACCCCGCCGGCGCGGTTTGCGTCGACGATCAGATCTTCGGCGGCAACGTTCTCGACGATCTCGATCGTGGGGTGAGCGCTGACGGCCTCGATCAGCGTCTTGAGAATCTCGTGCCCGGTCGCGTCGCCGCCGGCCTTGACGATGCGGCGGCGCTGATGCGCGGCCTCACGCCCCAGGGCGAGTTCGCCGGCGTCGGTGCGGTCGAACGCAGCCCCCAGTTCGAGGAGTTCCTCGACGCGCGCGGGCGCGTCTTGCGTAAGAATCTCAACGATCTTCGTGTCGCTGATTCCGGCGCCGGCCCGCTGCGTGTCGATCGCGTGAAGGCTCGGCGAATCGTCGGCGCCCATCGCCGCGGCGATCCCGCCCTGCGCCCAATCCGTCGCGGAGCCTTTGCCGAGACGAGTCTTGCATAAGACGGTCACTTTGGCCGGTTGAAGCTTGAGCGCCGCAATCAGGCCGGCGATGCCGGCGCCTACGACCAGCGCATCGACACGCGCCGTTTTCACGTAAGAGACCTAGTCTCGCGGCTGACGGCTAAAATCGAGCATTCGTTCAACGGCGCGACGGGCGCGTTGCGCAATCTCGGGAGCTATGGTCACCTCATACTCCATCGCTTCGAGCGAGTGCAGCACCTTGGACAGCGTATTGCGCTTCATGTGCGGGCAGAGATTACATGGCCGCACGAACTCTACGTTTGCGTAACGCGCGGCAACATTGTCCGCCATCGAGCACTCGGTCATGAGCAGCACGCGCGCCCCGCCGGTCGCGCTGAGGCGGCCGACGTACTCGGTCATCCCCTGCGTCGAGCCGACGTAATCGGCCTCCGCGAGCACGTCGGGCGGGCACTCGGGGTGAGCCAGCACCGTCAGCGACGGGTCGCCTTCGCGAAACCGGGCGACGTCGGCCCCGCTGAAGCGCTCGTGCACTTCGCAGTGGCCCTTCCACGCGATGATCTCGACGTTGGTCTGGGAGGCGACGTACTTTGCCAGATACTCGTCGGGAAGAAAGATCACTCGCGGCGCCTCGAGAGCTTCAACGATTTGCACGGCGTTGCCGCTGGTCACGCAAACGTCCGACTCGGCTTTGACCTCCGCGGAGGTATTGACGTAGGTGACGATCGGCGTATCGGGATAAGCCGAACGAAGTAGGCGCACGTCGGCTGCCGTGATCGATTCGGCCAGCGAGCACCCGGCTCGCAGGTCGGGAACCAGCACCGTCTTGCTGGGATTGACCAGCTTCGCGGTCTCCGCCATGAAATGGACGCCGCAGAGGACGATGACGTCGGCGTCGGTCTCCGCGGCCTTCATCGCCAGAGCGAGCGAGTCGCCGACAATGTCCGCGACGGTGTAGAAAATCTCCGGTACCTGGTAGTTGTGGGCCAGAATGACCGCGTTGCGCTCGCGCTTGAGACGATTGATCGCGGCCACGTAGGGAGCGTGCAGCGGCCACTCGACGCGTGGAATGATGCGCTCCACGCGTTCGAAAATCGGGTCCGTTTCGGCTGCGACGCTTCCTTGCAGGGCTAGATCGATGACGTCCATCCTTTCTTTAATACCCGTTGGCCCGAAGGTGGTTTGCACCCCCTCCCGAGCCGGGCCTGGCGTTAAGGGCGGGGAGTCCCTGGGTAGGACCAGAGCACCCGATTTCTCCCAGACGTAAGGAGGGAACCGCCCATGAACCGATGGTTCGTCGGCCTCATTCTCGTAGGAACGTTCGTAGCCGGCGCCACGACGCTGGCCGCGACTGCCCAGCCGGTGCCTTCGGCCTCGCCAATGCCATCGGCGACTCCGATGTCGACGATGCACCCCTAAACGGCGTCGCGCGTGTCGATAAACTGTGGGTAACCGCAATTTGTTGTGGACCTGTTGTGGACGATGCGCGCAACGTATTGCAACGCTCGTCGTGCTTTTGCTAGCATGCAAAGACTTCGCCCAATGACGAAGTGCGGACCGAATCGAGCCGCGATTGGACGCACGTAGACGAAGCGTCGCGATTACGCGACAAATCCGAGTGGGACCGATCGAAAACCGGATCGAAACGTCGGTGGGAAGCGGGTAACCGCTTCAAACAGGCGAGAATGACCGGCGATATGCAAAGCCCGTAGCATCCGCTACGGGCTTTGCTCTGTGTTTCGAAAAGGCCGTACGGAGGGGGCCGCGCAACAATAAGAGCCGTGAACGATCGAGTGGAGCTCACCGCGCGCAGCCTGGTCCTGGGCGCCGTGGTGACGCTCGTATTCACCGCCGCGAATGTGTACCTCGGCTTGAAAGTGGGGCTCACGTTTGCATCCACGATTCCCGCCGCCGTCATTTCGATGGCCGTACTGCGCGCCTTCAAGAACTCGTCCATCTACGAAAACAACATCGTGCAGACCGTCGCGTCCGCTGCGGGGACGCTCTCGGCCGTCATCTTCGTGCTTCCCGGCCTGATCATGATCGGATGGTGGAGAGGTTTTCCGTTCGCGCAGTGCTTTGGCGTTTGCGCGATCGGCGGTATCCTCGGCGTGATGTACAGCGTGCCGCTGCGGCGAGCGCTGGTAGCCCAGTCGAATCTGCCCTATCCGGAAGGCGTTGCAGCCGCCGAAGTCCTCAAAATCGGCACCGCCGCCGGTGCGGCCGGCGAGAGCAATCGTGCCGGTTTGCTGGCGCTCGTCGGTGGAACGCTCGCCTCCGCCGGCTTTGCCCTAATCGTCGCCACGCGCATCTTTGCCGGTCAAGTTGCGGCCTACTTTCGCATCGGCAGCGCGACCACCGGCCTAGGTTTTTCGCTCTCGCTCGCCCTCGTCGGCGCGGGGCAGCTGATCGGGATATCCGTCGGCCTCGCAATGCTAACCGGACTCGTTATCGCGTGGGGAATCGCAACGCCGGTTTTAACAGCGCTGCATCCTACGGGGGGGCCCGCAGCCGACGTCGCCACGACGGTCTGGTCGCATCAGGTGCGCTTCATCGGCGCGGGTGCAATCGGCATCGCGGCATTGTGGTCGCTGGGGCGGCTCGCGCGCCCCGTAGTCTCCGGTGTCGCATCGGCCATGGCGGCCTCTCGGCGCCGGCGGGCCGGAGCGATCCAAGAGGAGCCCCGAACCGAGCGCGACTTGCCGATTGGAATCGTCGGGCTCATCAGCCTTTGCTGCTTGATCCCGCTGGCAGTGCTGCTCGCCGACTTTCTTGCCGGCGGCCGGCTGTCGCCGATTACCGGCTGGCTCACGCTCGCCGCCGTGGTGTACGTCGTCATCGTTGGATTCTTCGTAGCGGCCGCCTGCGGCTACATGGCGGGCCTGATCGGTTCCTCGAACAGCCCGGTATCGGGCTTGGCGATTCTGGTCGTGATCGGGGCGTCGCTGATGCTGCTCGTCATCGCGAAGTTCGCGGGCGTTTCGGCGCCCTCGGAGCTGATCGCGTACGCGCTCTTCGTCACGGCGGTACTCTTGTGCGTTGCAACGATCTCAAACGATAATTTGCAGGATCTCAAAACTGGACAGCTCGTCGACGCGACGCCCTGGCGGCAGCAGGTCGCGCTTGTCTTCGGCGTTGCCGTTGGGGCGCTGGTGATTCCGCCGATCCTCAACTTGCTCAACCGAGGTTATGGCTTTGCCGGTGCGCCCAATCTTCACAACGCAATCGCGCAGCCGCTTCCCGCTCCGCAGGCGACGTTGATCTCGGCGCTTGCCAAAGGTGTGATCGACGGCCAGATCGATTGGGGTCTAATTGCAACCGGTGCCCTGGTCGGAGCCCTCGTTGTCGGGATCGACGAGTTCCTGCGTGCGACCAAGCGCGCGGCGCTGCCGCCGCTGGCCGTCGGGCTGGGAATTTATTTGCCGGCGTCGACGACCGCGCCGGTCGTTGCCGGTGCCGTGATTGGGTGGTTGTACAACCGTTGGGCTGCGCGAGCGGGCGGCGAACGCGCCAAGCAAATCGGCGTGCTGATCGCTTCGGGGCTAATCGTTGGGGAAAGCCTCTTCGGTGTGCTGCTGGCGGGACTCATCGTATCGACGGGCCGGGCCGAGCCGCTGGCACTGGTCGGGGACGCCTTTGCGAACGCCTCGACGGCGCTTGGCGCGGCGGCATTTGTCGTTGTGGCCGGAGGCCTATTCCGCTGGGCGGCGACTCTCAGCCGAAGCTGTGCATCGTCGAGGTAGGGTATTTGCTTAAGATGAGGTCGGCAGCATCCTTGGCGTTGATTGCGTTGCTTGCGTCGGGCTGCGCCGGCGCGCGCCATCGTCGCGCCCATGGTTTCGGATCTCCCGGCCCCGCAGCCGTTCCAACGGCGCCGGCAGCGCCGGTGACGGTCCATCCGACGGCGCAGATCGCGGGCATCGTCGCGCCGTATCAAAACGTTTCAATTTCGAGTTCGCTCTCAGAGCCCACCGATTCAGTAGCGGTGATCGAAGGGGACATCGTCCGGCACGGCCAGGTGCTGGCGGTTCTCGATACTACCGACTTGCGGGCGAGTCTCGAAGCGGCGCAGCGCAGCGCCGCATCCGACGACGCCCGTGTCTCGCAGACCCAATATCAGGCGCAACTCAACATTGGTCAGGGTAGCGATCAAGTTCGTAATGCGCGGGCGGCCGTGCTTCAGGCGCAGCAGACGCTCAAACTCGATCAGGTGAACCTCCAACGATATCAAAACTTGTTGGATAGCGGTTACGTCTCGCAGCAGCAAGTCGACCAGCAGCGCACGACCGTGCACAACGATCAGCAGCAGGTGCTCTCGGCCCAAGCAAGCCTCCAGTCTGCGGTGCTCAACTCAAACGTCAACGGCAACTATCAGCAAGGGCTCCAAGCCGCCAATGTCGCGTCCGCCCAGGCCGATGCCGCCTCGGCGCATGCGCAGGCCGACCAGATTCAGGCGCAGATCGACAAGGCACTCGTCACTTCGCCGGTCGACGGCGTCGTGGTGAACCGCAATCTCAACCCCGGTGAGTACCCGGGCTCGCGCACGATCTTCACGGTGCAGCAGCTCAACCCGGTCTATGCCGAGCTCAACGCTTCGTCTGAAGACGTCTTCCGAATTCAACGCGGCGCCGCCGTTTCGATTGCCGTTGCCGGCGTCAACACCGGCAGTTATCGCGGACGAATCAACGCCGTGTTGGGTCAAGTTCAACCTGGCTCGACGAACTTCACCGTCGAAGCGATCCTGGCAAATCCCGGATATCGTTTGAAGTCGGGAATGGCGGTGACCGGGACCATCAACCTTCCGGTCGTCACCGGTATCGGAGTCCCCACGACGGCCTTTTTGGACGATTCGCACGACAGCATTATGGTCGTCAACGCGGACGGCACGGCCAAGCTCGCAAAGGTTCAAGAGCGCGGGAGCGACGGAAAGACTTCGGTGGTTACTGGTATCGCGCGGGGAACGAAGGTCGTCTCCAACGGACAGCTGGGAATTACGGCGGGCCAACAGGTCGGCGGACAAAGCCCCGCGCCGCAAAGCCCCTCGCCTTAAGCAGTAGCGACGCATGTGGCCGACCCGTCTCTTTGTTTTACGGCCGGCGCTGGTCTTCGTAAGCCTGGCGCTGATCGCCGTCGCCGGCGCCATCTCGCTGATGACAATCGTGCAGCAACAGTTTCCGAACATCGACTTTCCGACCATTACCGTCCGCGCGAGCTACCCGGGCGGCTCGACGACGGAAATTCGCGATGCGGTCGTGCGGCCGATCGAAGACGCAATTGCCGGCGCTCCGGACCTCGACCACATCAATACGACCGTGCAGCAAGGTCAGGCGACGGTCTCTGCCGTCTTCTCGCTCAGCTCGAACAAGACGACCGATCTGGTGCAAGTACAACGCCGGATTCTGGTGGCGCAATCGCAGCTTCCTAGCGACATGCCCGCGCCAACCGTCGGCACGTTCGACCCCGCGGAAGCGACGATTTTGACGCTGGGCTTGAGTTCGGGGACGCTGACGGGCGGCGATCTTTCGGCCATCGTGACGAACAACATCGTTCCCGATCTCGAACAAGTCGAAGGCGTCAGCAACGTCAACGTCGGAGGTTCGGTCACGCCGGCGATCGAGGTCGCGGTCAATCCCAACTTGCTCGCGTCCTCGGGATTGACGCTCAATGACATCGTCAGCACGATCTCGCAGAACAATCTGCGCGAGCCCGGCGGCATCGCCTACCTTCCGAATCACGAAACGACGATCGACGTGCGTGGCGACGTTAGCAACGCCGCGACGGTCGCGGATCTGCCCGTCTTTGCATCGTCGCCGTTCACCTCGACCTTCGGAAATGCGTCGTATAACGAGCCGGCCGTGCCGGGCTCTCCCGGCGCCCCGATTAGCGCGGAGAGCAACTCTGCGTCAGGCGGTGCCGGCGGTACGCCGGCGTTGCCGTCACCGGCGGCGCAATCCGCCGCCGTGCCGGCCGCCTCGGCGGCAGTGGCACCGGCAGCCGGCGCACCGGCAGGAATCACCGTGGCAACTCCGGGGCCGGCCGCTTCGATCACACCGATGCCATCCCCGGCGGCTTCCGTATCGCCGTCGCCGGTGCCGGCAGCGATGCCGAATCTCGCCGCGAGCGTCATCGCGCGCACCAGCGCAACTGCCGCGCCGAGCGCCGCGCCCGCGCAGAGCACGAGCAACGGCTCCTCAACCGGTTCGGGCTACGCCGGGCCGGCGCTCTCGAGCCTGAGCCCGTGGAGCGCCTCGGCTCGGATCATTCGCGTCGCCGACGTCGCCGCCGTGAGCGATTCCTTCGAGCCGCAGCGCCAATACAGCTACGTCGGGACGGTTCCGACGATTTCGCTCAGCATTCAGAAAGCGACCGGCGCGAGCGAAGTGACGGCGGCGCAAAACGTGCTGCGAGCTCTTCCGGCCATCGAGCGGACGTATCCCGCGATCGACTTTCGAATCCTCAACAATCAAGCCGCGTTCACGAAAGAGCAGATCTGGGGAGTCTTCCGCACGCTGATCCAAGCGATCGCGATCACCGCCGTCGTCATGCTCTTCTTCCTGCGGTCGTGGCGAAACGCGGTCGTCGTACTCATTTCGATTCCGGCCTCGCTGTGCGTCACGCTGGCCGCGATGAAGGTCGTCAACTTCACGATCGATACCGTCTCGCTGCTGGCGATGACGTTAATTATTGGAATTCTCGTCGACGACTCGATCGTGGTGCTCGAAAACGTTGAACGGCACTACGAAAACGGCGAGCCGCCGAAAGAGGCCGCCATCAAAGGCCGCACGCAGATCGGTCCGGCGGCCGTCGTCATCACGCTGGTCGACGTCGTGGTCTTTCTTCCGATTGCGTTCCTTCCCGGAACCGTAGGAAAGTTTTTGTCGGAGTTCGCGCTCGTGGTCGTGACCGCGACGTTGACCTCGCTGGCTATTTCGTTCACCATCACGCCGGCACTCGCGGGTAACTGGTCGCTGCTGTCGCGATGGAAGGCACCAAAGCCGATCGAACGGTTTGCCGACGGTTTCGAGAACTTACGCCGGTGGTATGCCCACCGCGCGCTTCCGTGGGCGCTGCGCCGTCCCGTGACGGTCGCCGCGGTCTCGGGCGCGGCGGTAGTCTGTGCGCTGCTGCTCGTTCCGTTGGGGGCCGTCGGTTTTGAGTTCATGCCGCCGGTCGATCGCGGCGAAGTCTTCGTGCAAACGACGTATCCGACGGGGACGCCGCTGACGACGGTTAATGCGGCGATTGCGAAGATTGCGGCCCGGTTCGCGAAACTCCCCGACGTCGAATCGCAAACGGCGCTGGCGGGCGGGACGCAGTCGAACTTCGGCGGCCTGCTCGTACAGGGATCGGTCGGGCAGATTCATGTTTTCTTGAAGCCGAAGCGGCGCCGTTCGACCGACTTCTGGGCGCCGATGCTCGGACGCATCGCACAACAGCTCGCACCGACGGCGCGCGTCGTCTCGATTCCGGCGACGGGAACCGGCGGCGGCAACTCACAGCCGATCGATTATCTGATCACCTCGACCGGCGATCACCCCGAAGCGTACGAACCACAGGTCGCGCAAGCACTTCGCGAGACCCCGGGAACGCTCAACGTCAACAGCTCCGCCGAGCAGTTGGCGCCGCAAATCGACATCGAGTTCGACCGCGACCGCGCGCGCGTGCTTGGAATCAACATCGGACAGGCAGCCGCCGCGATTCGAGCCGCATTCGGTGGGACGCTTGCAACGCAGTTCAACACCTCGCGCGGTACGAAATACGTGCAAGTGCTCTATCCCCGCGACTTCCAGACCAGCATCGCAACCGTGAGCAACATTCCGATCCGTACGCTCGGAGGCTCGCTCGCACACGTCGGCGACGTCGCGCGCTACGTGGAGGATCCGTCCGAACCGTTGATGACGCGCACCAACCGCGAGACCGTAATCCACGTGCAGTCGAATCTCGCGCCGGGAGCGACGCAGTCGATCGTGCAACGAAACTTCTTGCGGCGCTTGGCGACACTCGACTTACCCTCGAGCGTTACGGTGAAGGCCAACGTCGGCGGCCAGCAGCAGAACCTCTCGGATACGGTCCGCGGCATGGGCACTGCGTTGGTGCTTTCTTTCATGCTCGTCTATTTGCTGATGGTTGCGCTCTACGACAGCTATCGCTTGCCCTTCATCATCATGTTCTCGGTGCCCGTTGCCGCCGTCGGCGCGTTGACGTCGCTGGCAATCACGCATCAGGCGCTCAACCTCTTCTCGCTGATCGGCACGGTGCTGCTCGTTGGGCTGGCCTCGAAAAACGGCATCCTGCTGGTCGATTTTGCCAATCACATGGTCGAGCAGGGAATGGGCCGCGCCGATGCGATGGTGGAAGCGGCGCGCGAACGATTCCGCCCGATCGTCATGACGACGTGCGCGATGATCGCCGGCATGACGCCAATCGCGCTCGCGCTCGACCCCGGCGCCGCACAGCGTCAAGCCTTGGGCATCGTCGTGATCGGCGGGTTGATCAGTTCGCTTTTGCTGACGCTGCTGCTTGTGCCGGTCATGTTCATGTGGCTGGGCCCCAAGCCGCGCGGAAGTAGCGAGCCGACCTCGGCGGTGATTCGCAACCCTGTGGCGGCGGGCGTTTAAGCATGTGGCTGACGCGGCTCTTCGTGCAGCGCCCGACGCTGGTGACGGTCTTTCTTGCCCTCGTCCTGCTCGCGGGTTCGATCGCGGGCTTCAACCTCGTTAAGCAGCAGCTCCCCAACTACGACGTTCCTTCGATTCAAGTGCTGCTCACGTATTCGGGGGCCTCGACGACCGAGATGCGCGACGCGATCGTGCGTCCGCTCGAGGACCAGATCGCGGGCGCTCCGGATTTGAGCTACATCGAAACCTCGATCCAGCCCGGCCAAGCCTCGATCGTCGCGGTCTTTTCGTTGACGTCCGATCAGAACACCGACCTCGTGCAAGTTCAGGGGCGCGTTCAGAACTCGCTGCACCAGCTTCCCAACGATTTGCCCACGCCGCAGATCTCGATTTACAATCCCAGCGAAGCCGTCGTCGTTTCGCTGGCTGCTTCGTCGGCCACGCTCTCGCTCGGTGATCTCTCGGCGATCGTTACCAACACGGTCGTGCCGGCCATCGAACAAGTTCCCGGCGTTTCGTACGTTCAGGAGAACGGCAGCGTCACCGCCTCGATCCAGGTCAACGTCAATCCGCAGGCACTGCAGTCCTCCGGTTTCACGTTGACCGACGTGATCAACGCCGTCGCGAACAATAACGTTCGCGCTCCCGGCGGCATCGTCTATCAGCACAATCGCGAAACGAACCTCGACATTCGCGGCGACATCACCGACGTGCCCTCGGTCGCAAATCTGTTGCTCGGCAACTCCACGACCGCCGGCGGCTCGTCGTCGACCGGGTCGCTCTACCCCTGGAGCGCCTCGGCGCGGCTATACCGTATCGGCGACGTAGCCAACGTCAGGGACGCGTACGAAACGCAGCGCGTCTACGCGTACACGAGTGGAAAGCCGACAGTCGAACTCGACGTGCAGAAAGCGGCCGGCGCGAGCGAGGTTGCGGCTTCGAATGCCGTCCTCGCAGCGCTGCCGGCGCTCCGCGCGCAGTACCCGGACATCAACTTCTCGGTGCTCAGCGTGCAGTCGACGTATACCAAGGAGCTGCTCTCGGGCGTCACGCGAACGCTGATCGAAGGCATCATCTTCACGGCGATCGTGATGCTCTTTTTCCTGCGGTCGTGGCGCAATGCTGTGGTCGTCATGATTTCGGTCCCGGCTTCATTCCTCGTGACGCTTGCCGCAATGCGAACGGTCGGGTTCACGCTCGACACCGTTTCCCTGCTGGCGATGACGTTGATGATCGGCATCCTTGTCGATGACTCGATCGTCGTGCTGGAAAATATCGAACGCCACCGTGCCGAAGGCGAAGATCCGCGCCTCGCCGCGATCAACGGCTTGACCCAGATCGGTGTGGCGACGATCGTGATCACCCTCGTCATCGTCGTCGTCTTTGCCCCGATTTCGTTCTTGCCCGGTTCCGTCGGCCTTTTCTTGCGTGAGTTCGGCCTCGTGGTCACGGTTGCGACGCTGACCTCACTCTTCGTTTCGTTTGCCGTCACGCCGGCCCTGGCCGGACGGTGGGCGCTCTACTCGAAATGGAAACCGTGGCGGATCGTCGACCGGTTCGGCCAGGGATTCGATCGTGTGCGCGGCTGGTACACGCAGCGCGCGCTCCCGTGGGGCCTGGAGAATCGCGCGTTGGTCGTGTGGATCGCATTCGGCAGCCTCGTGCTCGCGCTGCTGCTCATTCCGCTGGGAATCGTCGGCTTCGAGTACATGCCGCCGGTCGATCGCGGCGAGGTTTTCGTGAACATCGGCTTTCCAACCGGAACGCCCTTGACGACCACGCAGCAGGCCGTACTTCGCGCCGAAGGGCTCGTCGACCGCGTCGCCGACCTTCAATCGGAGACGTCGATTGCGGGCGCCTATCAGGGCGAAGTGAGCGGCTACATCAACAACGGCGCCATCGGTCAGATTCATCTCTTTCTGAAGGATGGCCGGTCGCACTCGACCTCCTATTGGGTTTCGAACCTGCGATCGAGGATCGGCCGGCTCTTGCCCGGCGCGAACGTCGTCGCGGTGCCGGCGACCGATCCGTCGGGCGGCATCGCGCAGCCGATTTCTTACGTCGTTTCCAGCTTGACCGCCGATCCCGGGCCCGCCGCCGCTCGGGCCTACGCCGCACTCGCCGGGACGCCCGGCGCAATTGATGCAACGACGTCGGGGGCCGACAACGCACCCCAGGTCGAAGTGGAGTTCGAACGCGGAAATGCGCGCGTACTCGACGCCAGCATCGGTACCGCGTCGACGGCCGTGCGCGCCGCCTTCGGCGGCGATACGGCCACGCAGTTCACCGGGCCGCAGGGCCTCAAAGACGTGCAGGTGATCTACCCGGAGAGCGACCTGGTCTCCCTAGGTGCGATCGCCGCGATTCCGATTCGCGCGAACAACGGGTCGATCGTCCGCGTCGGCGACATCACGAAGCTCGTCATGTCGCCCGCGCCGCCGATGATCATCCGCATCAACCGGCGTAACGTGGTGCTGATCGGAGCCAACGTCGCACCCGGGGCGATTCTGTCGAACGTCCAGCGAAGCTTCGAGCGGCGCTTGCGCGCGCTCGATCTCCCCAAGAACGTTACCGTCGCGCCGGTCGCTGGCGGCAATCAGCAGAACGTCGCGGATACCGTCACGGAGATGGGGATTTCGCTGCTGCTCTCGATCCTGCTGGTCTACCTGTTGATGGTGGCCCTCTATAACGGCTACGTGACCCCATTCATCATCATGTTCACGGTGCCGGTCGCCGTGGTGGGCGCGCTGGGCGCCCTGGCGCTGACGCACCAGACGTTGAACCTGTTCTCGATGATCGGAGCGATCCTGCTCGTTGGGCTGGTGGCAAAAAACGGAATTCTCCTCGTCGATTTCGCAAACCAGCTGCGAGAAGCGGGAATGAGCCGGTTGGAGGCGATCAAGGAGAGCGCGCACGCAAGATTCCGCCCGATCGTCATGACGACCGTCGCTATGATTGCCGGCATGCTGCCGCTCGCGCTGGCCCTCGATCCCGGCTCGCAGGCCGAGCGGCCGCTGGGGATCGTGGTGATCGGCGGTCTGTCGAGCTCGCTGATTCTTACGTTGATCTTAATCCCGATCATGTATCTGCGCTTCGCGCCGCAGCAGTACCGCGCGCCGTCTCTCGACGGCGAAGCGGATCCTAACCAGATCGAGCTGCCGATCGCACCCGCCGAGCAAAGGTAGTTCCGATGGATCGCTGGCCCCCGCTAAAGTACGACGAATGGAAGGATACGCTGGCAACGCTGCATCTCTGGACGCAGATCGTCGGCAAGATTCGCCTGCGGCTCGAGCCGATGCTCAACCATTGGTGGAACGTTACGCTCTACGTCACGCCGCGCGGTTTGACCACCTCGGCGATGCCGTATAGCGGCGGCCGGTGGCTGGCGATCGACTTCGACTTTCTCGGGCGCCGCCTGGAGATCGTGGGCTGCGACGACGAACGCGACGGCTTCGCGCTCGAACCGATGTCGGTCGCAGAGTTCTATAGGCGAGTCATGGAAAAAATGAAAGCGCTCGACTTCGACGTTCGAATCAACATGATGCCGAACGAAATCGCCGGCGCGGTGCGCTTCGACAAGGATACGGTCCATGCGTCGTACGACCAGGCATACGTCGAGCGGTTCTTTCGCGCGCTGCTGCAGGCCGATCGCCTCTGCAAGGAGTTTCGGGCGCCGTTTCTCGGCAAGGCCAGTCCGGTGCACTTTTTTTGGGGCAGCTTCGATTTGGCGGTCACGCGCTTCTCCGGACGCCCCGCACCGCCGCATCCCGGCGGCATTGCGAATATGCCTGACTGGGTGACGCGCGAAGCGTACAATCGCGAAGAGCAGAGCGTCGGCTTTTGGCCGGGCGGGCCCGGCGCGGAAGCAGCATTCTACGCCTACGCCTATCCGGAGCCGCCGGGCTTTGCGCGAGCGCAGGTCGCGCCGCCGGGATTTTGGACGGACCAGCTGCGAGAGTTTCTGCTCCCCTACGAGGGCGTGCGTACGTCGGCGGACCCCGATCGCATTGTGCTCGATTTCTTCAACTCGACGTATGCGGCGGCGGCGAATCTCGCTCACTGGGATCGCGCGTCGCTCGAGCGGCAAAATTAGATAAAGAGAGAGTATCTGGGCGCCGGAGAACAGAGGCGGCCCGTCAACCGGGTTACGCCCGGGCAGTTCCTGGGAGTCGTGCCAGTTTGGGCTTGCGGATTCAGGCCCGGACCTTGTTTAGCCGTCGAGTCGGGTGATCAGGCATCCTGAGACGAGGCGTAAAAAAAGAGCCCCGAGTGTTCGGGACTCCTTTTTTTTAAAGCCTTAAGCTCTAGTGCTTGCGGGAGCCCTTCTCCACCTCGTAAATGTAATAGCCGTCCGGGCGCTTGCCAACGGGGACATGGTGATCAGACGCAATCTCCTTACGTTCTAGCAGGCGCTGGACCAGGTCTTGATTGCTGTCCCGCAGCCGGTCCTGGAGGAGTTTTTCTAAGTCCATCTTCCCACCCACTATATACGTACCACCCTAAAGACACAAGCAGCGCCACAGCGGTCGCCCTAAGGAGCCAGGTATACCAATGCTTCTCCTCGCTACCGGCGCTTCGTTGTGGTCTATTGACGCTAGTTTGTCAAGAATCGTTTTTGTTCGCGCACTTCTCGAATCTCTTAAATAGTCGGTAGCAAACCGTTCCGGAATCGGCGCACGTTTGTACTTCCAGAGCTGCAGCGAAAGGATAGAGGCAAGAGCCAATATCGTGAAGGCTCCCGCTGCCAATACGAATGCCCAGCCCTTCTCTATGAAAATAGCGGCAACTGCCGCTTGCGCTGCCAGCAATGCACTAGGGCGTGTTTTCAAAATAGCTTGAAGGATAGGGCAGGCATTCGTAGGAATTTTCGGAGGCTATGCCACGACATAGCTTATCCGACGAGCAATGGGCGCGCATAGAACCCTTGCTTCCGCCCGAAAAACCCGCGATCGGAAGACCTTCGATTAGCCATCGACGATTTTTCAACGCGATTCTTTGGCTGGTCCGTACCGGGGCGCCTTGGCGGGATTTGCCCGCTGAACATGGGCCGTGGAGGACGATCGCCACTCGATTCTATCGATGGCGGCGTAACGGAACATTGTTTAAGGTCTTCAAAGCGCTGCAAGCCCAAGCCGATGGGCGAGGATTGCTGGACTGGGAGATGCACTGCGTTGACAGTACCGTGATCCGAGCCCACCAGCACGCAGCTGGTGGAAAAAAGGGGCTCCCCGCGCGCTCGGCCGCAGCCGAGGAGGGTTCGGTACGAAAATCCATTTGCGCACTGATCGCAAAGGCAACCCGATCGTCTTCACGCTCACCGGCGGCGAGAAACACGATGCGCCGCACCTCCTGACAATCGTCGATAGCGGCGCGATCAAACGGATTACACGCGGACGCCCCCGGCTGCGGCCGGAAAGCATTGCCGGCGACAAAGGCTACGACAGCGCCCTCTTACGAACGGCGCTTCGTCGGCGCGGCATCGAGCCGATCATCCCATCACGCTCGAATCGTAAACGGACCGCCGTCTTCGACAAAGTGCGCTATCGGGAGCGAAACGTGATCGAGCGATGCATCAACCGGCTCAAACAGTGGAGACGCGTAGCGACACGGT
>DATGGV010000022.1:0-202888 GCA_035308305.1 Candidatus Cybelea sp.
GGCGTGATCGATCCAATCGCCGCCGAAATCGTCAATGCAGCACTCGTGTATGCGAGCGAAGAGATGGGCCTTGCCGTGCGCAACAGCGCCTACTCGCCGAATATCAAAGAACGCCTCGACCACTCCTGCGCGCTCTTCGACCGTCATGGCCGCTTGATCGCGCAAGCCGAGCACATTCCCGTGCACCTTGGCTCGCTGCCGTGGGGACTCAAACGGATGCTCGAGATCATCGGGCGCGAGCACGGCGGCGTTCTCGAGGGCGAGATGTGGGTTGCGAACGATCCCTACGTTACAGGAACGCATCTCAACGACGTCACGCTGCTGCGCCCGATCTTCGATCGCGGTCAGTTGGCCGGGTTTGCCGCCAATAAGGCGCATCACGCCGACGTGGGCGGTGCGGTTCCGGGTTCGATGCCTGCCGATGCGCCCGACCTCTTTGCCGAAGGCGTCGTCGTTCCGCCGATGCGTTTGATGCGCGAGGATCGCGTCGTTGCGGAAACGGTCGCGCTCTTCCGCGCGAACTCGAGAACGCCCGATGCCTGCAGCGGGGACCTTCGGGCGCAGATCGCCGGCAACTACACGGGCGAACGTCGCCTCCTCGAGCTTTTGAGCCGCTACGGCGCGCAGGCGTTCGACGATGCCGTCGCGCGCGCACTCGACGGCAGCGAGCGCGCGATGCGCGCGGCGATTCGCAGGATCGGCGACGGCGTTTTCAACGCGACCGATTACCTGGAAGATCGCGACGGCGAGCCGAGCATCGTCATCGCCCTGCGTCTGGAGCTGCGTAACGGCAGCGCATTACTCGATTACGCGGGGACTTCCGCACAGCTTGCCGCTCCGCTCAATGCCGTGTTCGGCGTGACGCTCTCCGGCGTCCACTACGCGCTGCGCGCCGTCATCGACTCCACGATTCCGATGAACGAAGGCTGTTTTCGCCCGGTCGAAGTGCGCGTACCCGAAGGCACCATGCTCAATCCGCGGCGCCCGGCACCGGTCTCGGGTGGAAACGTCGAAACCAGCACGCGCAACGCCGAGGTCGTCTTGCGTGCGTTGGCTTGCGCCGTTCCCGAACGCGTTCCGGCCTGCAGCGGCGGCACGATGAGCAACGTCATGCTGGGCGGAACGCGACCCGACGGACGAACGTGGAGCTTCTACGAGACGAACGGCTGCGGTTCGGGTGGCCGTACGAACGGCGACGGCATCGACGCCATCCATTGCCATATGACCAATACGCTCAACACACCAATTGAAGCGATCGAACGCGAATATCCGCTGCGCGTCGCGCGCTACGAAATCGCGGAAGGCACCGGCGGTGCGGGGCGGCACCGCGGCGGCCACGGTTTGATCCGATCCATAGAACTCACCGAAGGCGCCGCGCAGGCAACGCTTCTGGCGGATCGCCATACTCTGCCGCCGCCGGGCGAGGACGGCGGAAAGCCGGGCGCTTGCGGGCGCCATACGTTAACGCGCGATGGAGCCGAAACGCGAATTGCCGCAAAGACGAGCCTGCCGTTGATACCTGGAGACGTTCTGACGATTCAAACGCCGGGCGGCGGCGGTTACGGTGCGATCGATTAAAGCGGGGTATTGGCGCGCGCCGTGGCCGGCCGCTCCAAACCGAAGCGAGCCGCACAGAGCAAATCCACGACGCGGATTGCGCTGCGGCGGGGCGAGAACCGCCGTCGCGAATCGGCCGCCACGAGGCGCCCGTACCACTCCCTGAGGGTCGCGCCGTTGACGAAGCGCGCAGTTGCTTGCAGTAACTCCGATCGCTGCGCGAAAAGCGCTACGTCGGAAGCGAAGATCGCCCGCAATCCGTCGGTGGGAAGCACGATGGCCGGAACTCCGGCCTGCGCCAGCAGCACGTTGCCGAACGCGGCGTCGTCGGTTAGCCCGCCGTGAACGACGCAGGCTACTGGCACCCGCTCTCCGCCGCCGAGCAACATCTCCGGTGTTACCCGCACGACCGGATAGCCCAAGTCTAAATCGCGAACGTCTTCCGCCAGGCCGGCGAGTCCGACGGTGATGCACGTGGGATCGCTCGAACGCGCAACGGTGCAGACCGTGGCGCGCTCCGGCGCCGCGCATGGAAGCCACGGAACCACGATGCCGATGGCGCCGAGCGTGCGAATCGAAGGGAAGGCGCCGGCGCGACGCTCGATCGCGATTCCCGGCTGCGAAACTTCACGCGAAAACCACTCGATCGAAGCGGCCTGACGAAATCGCCGGTCGAACCAACGCCGGCGATGCAGCGGACCACGCACTACGGGATGGCCGAAGGAGCGCAACGCTGAAACCAGATCCTCGCGCGCGGCGGCGATCAGCGGGTCTTCGCGCGCGTTTTCCCGCATCGTGATCGCTCCGACTTCGCCGCGCTGCGTTCGCGGCAGCGACCCCAGGCGGCGCATCCAGCGTTGATAGAAACGCCCCTCGTTCTCGCGTTCCCGGTCGAATCGGCCCGCTGAAGCGCCTTCGTAGTGCGCGAAACGAGCCTCGGCGACATACGAGATCGCATCGCCTCGCTCGCGCGCCCGCAGGCAAAGGTCGACGTCCTCGAAGCCGTTGACGAACGACTCGTCGAATCCGCCGCTGTCGAGGAACCACTGCGTGCGGACCGCCATCGCCGCGCCGGAGACGCCCAGCGCATCGCGCGACGTGGTGACGCCGTCGAGCGATGAAGGCAGATTGCGACAAGAATAGTGCCAGTGCGCGTTGCGCAGCAGGACGAGCCCTGCCGCCTGAGTCGCGCCGTCCTCGAAGAAGAGCGCCCCGCCCGCGACGGTCACCTCGGGCCGCTCGAAGGCGGCCACGAGCGGCGTCAGCGCGTCGCCGAGCGGATAGGCATCGTTGTTGAGAAAGAGCACCAGCGGCGCTCCAGCCGCACGAGCGCCCGCGTTACAAGCTCCGGCGAAGTTGCGATTCGTCTCGTGGCGCAGATAGCGCACCCACGGAAAAGCGGCAATCGCCTCCGGCGTCTCGTCGGTCGAGGCGTTGTCGACCACAATGGTTTCGAAAGGCGCGCAACCGGATCGATGCAGCCGGGCCAACTCGCTCAAGCACCGCGCGGTGAGCCACCAGTTGTCGTAGACCGGGATTACGACGCTAAGCTGCGCCAACGCGAACTTGTTCCAGCAGCTCTTGCTTCGTTTCGGGGACCATCGTGCGCACGAAGAGGATCGTCACGATGCAGAGAACCGCATAGGCTCCAAACGTCGCCGGGCTTCCCAGACGCTCGACCATGCCCAGAAAGGACTGCGACACCGCAAAGTTTCCCACCCAGTTGGCCAGCGTAGAAACCGACATTCCAGCGCCGCGAACCGGAAGGGGAAAAATCTCGGAGATCAGCAGCCAAAGGATGGGACCGAAGCTAAACGCAAAGCATCCCACGTAGACCATCATGCTGACGAGCGCGATCGTGCCGAGCGAACCCGAAAGGTGCGGCTGCGAGAAGGCGTACGCCATCACCGTCAGCGCCACGAACATGCCCGATAGCCCGGCATAGAGCAGCGGCTTGCGGCCGACGCGATCGACGAAGAATATCGCAACCAGCGTCATCCCGCAGTTTACCGCACCCACCAGCGATTGCGCCAAGATCGAGGCCGCCGCGGATCCGACGCCCGCCATTTCAAATATCCTCGGTCCGTAATAGATGACGGAGTTGATGCCGGTGATCTGTTGCAAGACCGCAAGCACGACGCCGACGAGGAGCGCCGGCCGAATCGCCGGGCTCAATAGCGCGCGCAGGCCGCCGCTTTTGACGGTCAGACTGGCCGCAATGGAGGCTTCTTCCAGGTCGCTTGCGGCGCGGTCCTCGTAGATACGCTCCAGCTCTTCGCGCGCCACTTCGCGTTGGCCGATTTTGAAAAGGTAGCGCGGGCTTTCCGGCATGCGAAGCATTCCGCCCATCAAGATGAGCGACGGAACGACGGCGAGGCCCAGCATCCAGCGCCACTGGCCGCCCCCCGCGAGCACGTAGTCGACGATGTACGCCGCGAGAATGCCGATCGTGATCGCAAACTGGTAGAGCGAAACCAGCGCACCGCGCGTCGGGGCGGGCGAGACTTCGGAAATGTAGAGCGGAGCGACGACGGAGCTGAAACCGATGCCGATGCCGACGACGAAACGGCCGCAGAGCAGCGCCGCTTCGTTGGGCGCCAACGCCGAGAGCAGCGCGCCGAGCAAGAAGACGACGCCCGCCCCAAAGAGCGTCGGGCGCCGGCCGATGCGGTCGGCAACCGATCCGGCGACGGCCGATCCCGCGATGCAGCCGATCAAGACGACGCTAATCGTGAAGGCCTGCAGCCGGTCGTCGAGCGCGAACTGCTTGCCGATAAAGAGGATCGCGCCGGAGATCACGCCGGTGTCGTAGCCGAAAAGCAGTCCGCCCAGGGCCGCGATCGACGCGACGAGCAAAACGTACGCTCTCATGCAGGCGCTTTTGCGAGCGGCGTCCGAACGCTCCTCCAATGGCGCTCCAGATCGAGATCCCCGCGGCGATTGCCTACGCGCGAACGCACGCGTTGCACGCGCTGGTCATTGCAGTCGGCAACGAGATCGTCGCGCAAGAGTATGGCGACGGCTTTGACGCGAACAAACCGCATCCGCTCTACAGCGGAACGAAGAGCTTTTGGGGTCCCGCGGCGCTCTGCGCTCGCGACGATGGATTGCTCGAACTCGACGAGCCCGTCGCCGCGACATTCCCGGACTGGCATGACGATCCGTGGAAGCGTCGCGTCACCTTACGGATGCTGCTCTCGCTCACCGCCGGGTTCGGTTTTGGCGGCTTGGGCGCCGCGGTCCCGGAGTACGAACGCGCCCTCGCTACACCGTTAAAAGACGAGCCGGGCACGCGTTTTACCTACGGCGGCATCCCGTTGCAAATCTTCGGGGCCGTGCTCGCGCGCAAGCTTGCCGTTCGCAAGCTGACGCCGCAGGATTACCTCCGCGCACGCGTTCTCGACCCGGCCGGCGTACGCGTGGCGAGCTGGCGCAGCCTAAAGGACGGAACGCATCCGCTGCCAACCGGCGCATCGCTCCGCGCGGCGGACTGGCTGGCATACGGACGCTCCATCGCCAACGAGCGCGAGCGCCTCGCGCCGTGCTTCCAAGGGTCCTCCGCTAACGCGCGCTACGGCCTGGGTTGGTGGCTGCGCCCGCCCCACGCGCCGGAGGATCTGGTCTACGCGAGCGGCTCGGCGGGCCAAGCGCTCTATGTAATCCCGTCGCTCGATTTGACGGTCGTACACTTCGGCGCTAGCGCGTCGTTCCGCCACGAAACGTTCCTGAAGCGTCTCTTCCCGAAAGTGTTACGGTGACACGGGCGTTGCGCCGTCGAGCGGTTTGATCCCGGCGGTCTTCAAGGCCGTCTGCAGCGGCGAGAGCAGCCCGACGTAGTCGTTGTACTGCGCGACGGCCGCGGCGTAGGCAGTATCGAAACGCTTCGCGTAATCGAGCTGCTCGGCCGTCGGCGGAAGCTGCGGGCCACCGAAGCCGGTGCGCGGAATCGATTCGCGCAGCGAACCCGACCGCTGAATCGAGTCCTCGTCGTTCTTGTAGTCGGCGGTAAACGCCGCGAAGACCGCACTCCAGCTTTGCTGCGCGGCGGCAACCTGGCTGGTAATCGACGCGTCGTTCTTCGCCGAACCCGCGACGCGCGCGAGCGACTTCTTGATCGCGTCGAGATTATTGAGAACCTCGTCGATCTTTCCATAAATCGTCGAATACTTACGGGCAAAGGCGTAGCCGGACTCGTACTGGTCTTGCGACCAATCGAGGCGCGGATCGGGCTTCACGGTTGCCGTTTGCGTCAACGTCTGGCCGCCCAGCGCCAAGCGAATCGTATAGGTTCCGGGAACGACGGCCGGTCCGGTCTTCGGCCCTTGATACTCCTCGCGCGCGGCGCCGTGCCACTTCGTGGGAGCGTCCTCGGTGAAATCCCAAACGTACCGGTTGATGCCTGCCTTATTCGGAACGTAGGGCTCTTCTTTTCCCTTGACTTTATGGGTACCGCTGACGGTGCGAATCACGCGCCCGCTTGCGTCGAGAACCTGCAGCGACGCTGGTTTCTTCTGCGGCGCGGTCTGATAGAAATCGAGGATCGCGCCAGATGGCGGATTGTCGCCGGCGAACTGCGTGTAGATTCCCGGATCGTTGGAGTGGTAACGATACTCGTAAGCGACGCGCGGTGCGTAGAGCATGGCGCCGGCGCGCTGAGCGTTGCCGAGCTGCTGGATGGAGTCGAGGTCGTCGAGAATCCACGCGTCGCGCCCGTGCGTCGCGATGACCAGGTCGTTGAACTGGGGTTGGATGCGGATGTCGCGCACCGACACCGCGGGCAGGTTGATTCGGAAATCCTGCCAATGGGCTCCGTTGTCGAGGGAAATCCAGAGGCCGTTTTCGGTTCCCGCATAGAGCATATAGGGATTGCGCGTATCGGGACGGATCGTGCGCGCGTACTGGTCCCGCGGCAGCCCGCCATCAATTTTCGTCCAGTGCGTGCCGTAATCGCGCGTGACGTAGACGTACGGGACGTAATCTCCCATGCGATGGTTATCCGCGACCGCATAGGCCGTTCCGGCAACCAGCGGCGACGGCGCCACCGTCTCGAAGCGCGCGAACTGCGGCGCTCCGGGCGGGGTTACGTTTTGCCAGTGCGACCCGCCGTCGCGCGTCAGCTGCACGTAGCCGTCGTCGGTTCCAACCCAGATCTCGCCTTGGTCTATCGAAGAGCCTTCGATGTAGAGAATCGTGTCGGAGTACTCGGCGCCCGAGACGTCCTTCGCCAACGGTCCGCCGGAGGGCAACTGGTGCTCGGTAATGTTGCGCGTGAGGTCGGGGCTGATCGGCCGCCAGGTTTCGCCGCGATCGGTCGTTTGGAAAACGACGTTTCCACCGAACCACGCGACGTGCCCGTCCCAAGGAGCGAACGCGATCGGCGAATCCCAGTTGAAGCGGTATGCCGCCTTGCTCAAATCGAACGGCCCGAGAAAGCTTCCGGGAAACGAATCGTACGGACGGATGAATCGGCTGACGCCGGTCCTCCGGTCGTAGAGGGTGACCGCACCATCCTCCAAATCTGCCCAGATGTAGTTCGGATCGATCGGGTCGGGCACCGTCCACATGCCGTCGCCCCCGACGACGTTGATCCAATGACGATTGAGAATGCCTTCGTCGTCGAGCGAGTTCGACGGACCGCAAAAGCCGTTGTTATCTTGGAAAGCCGCGCAGACGAGATACGGATTTTCATTGGAGAGGCCGACGTGATAGATCTGCCCGATCGTGAGATTCCTCGAAAACGACCAGTGTTCGAGGTCGGTCGTCAGCGCGAACCCGCCGTCCTCGCCGGTGATGATCCGCTTAGGATCGTTGGGTGCAATCCAGATCGCGTGATAGTCAACGTGAACGTCCTTAGCGATCTCCTTGAACTTGCGCCCGCCGTCCTTGCTCTCAGAAAGCATCTCCGAAACCGCATAGACGTGGTCGGAATTTTTCGGATCGACGGCAATGTGGGTGAAGTAGAAGGGACGCTGATCGACGAGCGTGTCGTCGCTGGTCATTCTCCAACGCGCGCCCCCATCGTCGGAGCGCCACAAAATTCCACCCGCCGCTTCGATGAGCGCGTAGACTCGGCTCGGGCGGCTGGGTGCGATCGCCAGCCCGATTCGCCCGGTGAACCCCTGCGGTAAGCCATGGCCGCTCAGCTTCCGCCACGTTCGGCCGCCATCGACGGACTTGTAAAGGCCGCCGTCGGGGCCGCCGCTGGTGAAGGTCCACGGGAGGCGACGAAAGTGCCACATGCCCGCGTAGACGATCTTTGGATCGACCGGATTGATGGCAACGTCGCTCGCACCGCTCGCCGGACTGAGATAGAGCGACTTTGTCCAGTTTTCTCCGCCGTCGAACGTAACGTAGACGCCTCGGTTCGTCGAATCTTTGAACGGGTCGCCGAACGCGCCGACGACGATGTGGCGCGGATCGCGCGGATCGATTGCGATTCGTGAGATGCTCCAAACGCCGGCTAAGCCGGCGCGTCGCCAGGTCTTCCCGCCGTCGCTCGATTTATAAAGCCCATTGCCATAGCTCACGTCGTTGCGCGGATTTGCTTCGCCGGTCCCGGCCCAGACGATGCGCTCGTTGGTCGGATCGATGGCGACCGCGCCGATCGCCGAAACGGCCTGCTTCTCAAAGACGGCTTGCCACGTCGCGCCGCCGTTGGTCGACCGCCACACCCCGCCCCCCGCCGTTCCCAGATAGTAGAGCTGATCGTCCTGCGGCGTTCCGGCCACCGCGGCTACGCGCCCGCCCGCAATCGTCGGTCCAATCGAACGCCACGACAGATTCGCGTAGGCGGCCGCCGCGAAGAGTATCGTCGAAACGAGCATCAGAGTGCCTCCACTTCTTTGGCGGCCGGCAACGGCTTCATGCCGGCTTGCGTCAACGCCGCGTTGACACCCGGCAGCACGCCGGTCACAAATGTGTTGTAGCGCGCCATGCCCTTGCGGTAGTCGGCATCGACTCGCGTTATGAAGTTCGCCACGGCCGGCGTCGTGAGGCCTTGCGCGCTTTGGTACGCACCGAGAACGTCTTCGTGCAAGGCCGTCTCGTCCTCCGTTCCTTCGCCTCGAACGTTCACGGCGAGCGAGGCGAAGAGCGTCTGCCGCGCCTTGGACGCGTCTTCGAGCTTGGCCGTCAACGCAGCGTTGTCCGCCTTCTTTGCGGCGGCGAGCGCGGTTTCGATCGACTTCTTCAGATCGTCGAGCGTATTGAGCACCGTGTCGATCTGGGACACGTGGGAGAGCTGGCGCATCGACTCGTCAAAGGCGCGCTGATACTCGGCCTGGGTGAACTTCGAGCGCGGATCGGGTTCGACTTTGAAGCGCTGCACGTACGTCCGGCCTGAAAGCGTCATCCGCACCGAGTAGAGCCCCGGCACGACTCCCGGCCCGCTCTGAGGATTGAAAAAGTCGTTGGTCGCACCGGTCCATTTCACCGGACCATTGACGTTGAAATCCCAGGTGTAGCGATTCAACCCGGCCTTGTTCGGAACGTAGGGGCGGTCCTTGCCTCCGACTTTGTGCGTTCCGGAGATTGTGCGAATCACGCGGCCGAAGCTATCGAGGATGTCGATTCTGGGAGCGTCCTTCTGAGGCTGCGCCTGATAGAAGGTGATCATCACGCCGTATGGCGGATTGTCCGCCGCGAAGTTCGTGTAGACGCCGTCGTCGTTGGGATGCAGCGTCCATTCGTAGGCGACCTGCGGCGCAAAGAGCCGGCTTTTTTGAGCAACCGCGTCCATGAGTTGTTGCACGGGGGCGATGTCGTCCATGATATAGACGTCGCGCCCGTGCGTCGCGATCACGAGGTCGTCGTACTGCGGCTGCAAGCGAATGTCGTGCACCGAAACCGGCGGCAGGCCGTTCTTGAAGGATTGCCAGGTCGCTCCGCCGTCGAAGGAAATCCAGATCCCCTCTTCCGTGCCGAGGTAGACGATGTTGCGATTGCGGATGTCGGGCCGGATCGCGCGAGCCCATTGATCCGCGGGCAGGCCGGCGACGATCTTCGTCCAGTGACTGCCGTAGTCGTGAGTAACGTAAACGTATGGCGCGTTCTCGCCGGTATAGTGCCCGTCGGCGATGGCGTAGGTGGTTCCCGCAACGAGCGTCGAGGGTGCGACCGTCGCGAAGCGCGCGAACTCCGGGGCGCCCGGCGGCGTCACGTTCGTCCAATGCTTTCCACCGTCGCGCGTGAGCTGAACGAGCCCGTCGTCGGTGCCGACCCAAATCTCGCCGCGGGTTTTAGTCGAGCCTTCGATGTCGAGAATAGTGTCGCTGTACTCCGCGCCCGAAACGTCGTTGGTAATCGGACCTCCCGCGGGCTGCTGGTGCGCTTTGAGATTGCGCGTGAGATCGGGACTGATCGCGCGCCAAGACCTTCCACGATCGGTCGTCTCGAAAAGGACGTTGCCGCCGTACCAGCCGACGTTCTTGCGCCACGGGTCGAAACCGATCGGCGACTCCCAGTTGAACCGGTACTTACTCGTCGCGAGTTCCCACGACTCTTTACCCGTCTGAAGGTACGGCTGTGCCGACCACTGATCTTGCGTCACGCGATTGTAGACGGTCAGCGAGCCGTTCTCGGAGTCCGACCATAGCCAGTTCGGATCGTCGGGTTCCGGAATGCTCCATTCGCCGTCGCCGCCCGCCGAAGCGATCCACGCCTTATTTTGAATGCCGGACGGATCCAGCGAGTTCGAAGGGCCGCACCAAGCGCCGTTGTCTTGCAGGCCGGCGCAGACCGTATACGGATTATCGTTGCCGAGTCCGACGCGGTAGACTTGGCCGATCGGCAAGTTGGCCGAGAAGAACCAGTTCGCGCCGCCGTCGAGCGTCAGGGCATAGCCGCCGTCTTCGCCGGTCATGACGCGATCCGGATCGTTTGGCGCGATCCATATTGCGTGATAGTCCACGTGCACCGCCGGCGCGATCGCTTTGAACGTTTTGCCGGCATTCGTGCTCAGCATCAGCTCAAAAGAAACCGCGTAGACGCGGTCGGCATTCTTTGGGTCGACCGCGACGTGTGTGAAGTAGAAGGGACGGGCGTCGACCGATGCGTTATCGCTGACCATCGTCCAGTTCGCGCCCGCGTCGTCGGAGCGCCACAGCACGCCCGCTTTTGATTCGATCACCGCGTAAACGCGATTGCCGTCGCTCGGCGCGACCGCCAAGCCGATCCGCCCCATTGGACTGGGCGGCAGACCGTGTCCCTGGAGCTGCGTCCACGTGGCGCCGCCATCAATCGACTTGTAGATGCCGTCTTCATCGCCACCGCTGACGAACGTCCAGGGCCGTCGCTGGAACTTCCAGATACCGGCGTAGAGCACACTCGGATTCTGCGGGTTCATCGCAAGGTCGGAGGCGCCGCTCTGCGGCCCGACGGAAAGCGTCTGTTTCCACGTTTTGCCGCCATCGTCGGTAACGTAGATTCCGCGCTGCGGGTTATCGCTAAAAACGTCGCCCAGCGCCGCAACGAGGACGTGGTTATGGTTGCGCGGATCCACGAGAATCCGGGTGATGTACTTCGTCTCCTTCAGACCGGTATTCGTCCAGTGGTTGCCGCCGTCGGTCGTCTTATAAACGCCGTCGCCGTAACTCACGTCGTTGCGCGGATTGCCCTCGCCCGTTCCGGCCCAGACCGTTTGATTGTCGGTTGGATCGATCGTGATCGCGCCAATCGCCGCGACGTCCTGATCGTCGAAGACGGGATCCCACGTTTGACCGCCATTGGCCGACTTCCAGACTCCCCCGCCCGCGGTGCCGATGTAATAGAGTTTGGGATCGGTCGCCGAACCGGCAACCGCCGGCGTTCGTCCTCCGCCGCCCGCAGGACCGATTTCGCGCCAGGTCATGTTTGCAAACGGAGGCCCAGGCGACGCCGTCGGCGAGGGCGACGGCGAGACCGCGGCCTCCGGCCTCGGAGGCAGCGGCGAGGCCGGCAAAGGCGATGCGACCGGATTTGCCGCGTAAAGCGACGCCGCAAGCAGCAGGGGAACGATCAACTCCAAACCCTTCTTTCGTCTAGATCAAGACACGCCCGATCAGTGCAAGGGTGCGGACCGATGCTGCGCTTGATACCTCGGAACGTTCACGTGAATTGCGTACCACTGAGACCACGCGATCAGGCCACACATTACAATGAACAGGAACAGAAGGACGGCGAGAGCTCGGCGCGAACCCACCGGCCCCATATGCGCAGGACCATCCTTAGCCTCCTGGCTGCGGTCGGCTTTTCCGTTGGGTCTTTGGTGCTACCGGCGCAGGCGGCCAATCGAGCGGTACCCGCCACACCCGTCGCAATCGCCGTGTACGCCAGGGTTTTGAACCATATCAATCCTCAGTTGCCGCGGTGGCAGAGCCGCGATCTGGCGCGCCGGGTGCTCCTCAACGCCGTCCGCTGGCGCCTCGATGCCAACATGCTCGTGGCCATCGTTACGGTCGAGTCTCGCTGGCACACCCATGCCCTTTCGCGCGCCGGCGCAATCGGACTGGGGCAACTGATGCCGGGGACGGCAGCTCTGCTCGGCGTCAACCCCCACGACCCTGCGCAAAACATCTCCGGCGCCGCACGCTATCTTCGCGGCTTAGTCGGACGCTTTGGAACCAAACACTACGACCTCGTCTTCGCCGCGTATAATGCCGGTCCAAAAGCGGTGAGTGAGTACGGCGGCATCCCGCCGTTTGACGAGACGCAAAACTACGTCGTGCGCGTACTCGAGACGTGGGAGCGGCTCTCGAAGACCGTCCGCCTTCCTGAGAACGCCTATGCCGTCACGCCGCCAATCCGCGGCGCCGACCTCGCCTATTGGCTCGAAGGCCCCACCCAGTAAAGGATACTCTCGACCGCCTCGGCCAAGCCGGCGGGTCCCGCGACGCGTAACGGAATTGCGCCGGCGTTGCGTGCCGCCTCGACGTCGCTCTCGCGATCGCCGACGACCACGCAGCAGGCCGGATCCACGCCCAGCGCTCGCGCCGCATCGAGAATCAGTTTCGGTTTGGGTTTACGGCAGTCGCATTCGTCCTCTGGAGCGTGCGGGCAAACGAAGAATCCCGCGAAGGGCCCGAGCAGCTCGTCGACACGCCGGTTCACGGCATCGACCGCTTCGCGCGTGATAAGTCCTCGACCGATGCCGCTCTGATTGCTCACGACGGCCAGCGGAAGACCGGCCTCGCGTAGACGATCGAGCAGTGAGCGCGCATTCGGCGCCGGCTCGACGCGTTCCGGATCGCCGTTGAACGGAACGTCGACCACGATCGTCTCGTCGCGATCGAAGAATACCGCGCAGGGTTTCACACTACCGGAACGTAGACTTCGGCGCCCGATTCGATAAACTCGCGCGATTTTTCGGCCATTCCTTGCTGCGCGTACTCGCGGACCTCTTGCGTGATCTTCATCGAGCAGAAGTGCGGGCCGCACATCGAGCAAAAGTGCGCGATCTTCGCGCCGGGCGCCGGCAGCGTCTCGTCGTGAAACTCGCGCGCGGTTTCGGGGTCGAGCGAAAGATCGAACTGATCTTGCCAGCGAAACTCGAATCGCGCCTTTGAGAGCACGTCGTCCCAATGCGCCGCACCTTTATGCCCTTTCGCAAGATCGGCCGCGTGGGCCGCGATCTTGTACGCGATCACGCCGTCCTTGACGTCTTTTTTGTTGGGGAGTCCGAGGTGTTCTTTGGGCGTAACGTAGCAGAGCATTGCCGTGCCAAACCAGCCGATCATCGCCGCACCTATGGCGCTCGTGATGTGATCGTAGCCGGGAGCGATATCGGTCACGAGCGGTCCGAGCGTATAGAACGGCGCCTCTTTGCAGACGGCGAGCTGCTTGCGCACGTTCTCTTCGATCATGTGCATCGGCACGTGGCCCGGTCCCTCGATCATCACTTGCACGTCGTGCTTCCACGCGACGTCGGTCAGCTCGCCCAGCGTCTCGAGCTCCGCGAACTGCGCCGCGTCGTTCGCGTCGGCGGTGCAGCCCGGTCGCAGCCCGTCGCCAAGTGAGAAGGCGACGTCGTACGCCTGCATGATCTCGCAAATCTCTTCGAAATGCTCGTAAAGAAAGTTCTCGCGATGGTGCGCGAGGCACCACTTCGCCAGAATGGAGCCGCCGCGCGAGACGATGCCGGTGATGCGATTTGCAGTGAGCGGCACGTAACGCAGCAGCACGCCGGCGTGGATGGTGAAATAGTCGACGCCCTGCTCGGCCTGCTCGATCAGCGTATCGCGGAAGAGTTCCCACGTCAGCTCCTCGGCCTTGCCGCCGACTTTTTCGAGCGCTTGATAGATCGGAACCGTCCCGATCGGCACCGGCGAGTTGCGTAGAATCCACTCGCGCGTTTCGTGGATGTTCTTGCCCGTCGAAAGATCCATCACGGTGTCGGCGCCCCAGCGCGTCGCCCACGTCATCTTCTCGACCTCTTCCTCGATCGAAGAGCTCACGGCCGAGTTGCCGATGTTGGCGTTGATCTTCACCAAGAAGCTTCGCCCGATGATCATCGGCTCGCTCTCGGGGTGGTTGACGTTTGAGGGCAGAATCGCGCGCCCGCGCGCAACTTCGTCACGAACGAACTCCGCCTCGACGCTCTCGCGCAGCGCGACGAACTCCATCTCGGGCGTGATCTCGCCGCGGCGAGCGTAGTGCATCTGCGTCACGTTGCCGCCGGGCTTAGCTCGCCGCGGTAAGCGACGCGACGCGAAGCGCACGGCGTCCAGCTCCGGCATCGCTTCGCGACCGCGACGATAGAGCGAAGTCGGCCTTTCCAATTCGATCGTATCGTTACGGTCCGCAATCCATCGCTCGCGCAGCGGCTCGAGTCCGCGGTGGATGTCGAGCGACGAATCCGAATCGGTGTACGGACCGCTGGTATCGTACAGCGTGTGCACCGTTCCGTCGGTCAGGGTTACCGCGCGGCGCGGAACGCGAATCGAAGGGTCGCTGCCCCCAACATAAACCTTCATTCCATCCTCCCTACGCGGGCATTATCCCGATCAGGTTACGTGCGGTCGGCGGCTCGGGGCCGCCCTCTCAGCCTAACTCAGCTCCCGCGCACGGACTCTTTACGCCCGAAGCGCGGTTCTTCCCAGGCAGACGGCCGCCTTTGGAAGAGATGGGCGCGCCGGACGGAAATGACGGCAGCGATGACCAGCTTCGCCCCGGACCCCGATCCCCAAGAGACTCGCGAGTGGCTCGAGGCCATGCGGGGCGTGCTCGCCGTCGAAGGCCCGGGCCGCGCGCGCGAACTGATCGCGTCGCTCGTCGACGAGGCCCGGCGCGCCGGTACGCACGTCTCGCTTGGATTGACGACCCCGTACGTCAACACGATCCCTCTCGACAAACAGGCGCCGATGCCCGGCGACCGCGAGGTCGAAGCGCGCCTGCGCCACTACGTCCGCTGGAACGCGCTGGCCACCGTGGTCCGGGCAAACAGGGTTAGCTCCGAACTCGGCGGCCACGTCGCCAGCTTTGCCTCGGCGGCGACGCTCTACGACGTCGGCTTCAATCACTTCTTTCGCGCACCCAGCGAAACGTTCGGCGGCGATCTGGTCTTCTTCCAAGGCCATTCCTCGCCAGGTGTCTACGCGCGCGCCTTCCTCGAAGGACGCATCACCGAGGAGCAGCTCGAGCATTTTCGGCAAGAGGTCGACGGGCACGGGCTCTCGTCGTACCCGCATCCCTGGCTGATGCCCGATTTTTGGCAGTTCCCGACCGTCTCGATGGGCTTGGGCCCAATCATGTCCATCTATCAGGCGCGTTTTATGCGGTATCTGCACGACCGCGCGCTCTCCAATACGAGCGATCGCAAGGTTTGGGCCTTCGTCGGCGACGGCGAGATGGACGAGCCCGAGTCGCTCGGCGCGATTTCCCTTGCCGGGCGGGAGAAGCTCGACAACCTGATCTGGGTCGTCAACGCCAACTTGCAGCGGCTCGACGGCCCGGTGCGCGGCAACGGCAAGATCATTCAAGAGCTCGAGGGCATCTTCAAGGGGAACGGCTGGAACGTCATCAAGGTGATCTGGGGACGCAGTTGGGATCCGTTGCTGGCCTCGGACTCCAGCGGACGGCTCGTGCAGCTGATGAGCGAATGCGTCGACGGCGACTACCAAACGTTCAAATCACGCAACGGGAAGTACGTCCGCGACGAGTTTTTTGGCCGCTATCCGGAGACTGCGGCGCTGGTCGCCGATTGGAGTGACGACGAGATCTGGGCCCTGCAGCGCGGCGGACACGACCCGACCAAGGTTTATGCGGCATACGAAGCGGCGTGCAAGCATCGCGGCGAGCCGACCGTCATCCTGGCAAAGACGATCAAGGGGTACGGAATGGGCGACGCCGGCGAGGCTCAGAACATCGCGCATCAAGCCAAGAAGATGGAACTGGAGGCCATGCGCACCTTCCGGGATCGCTTCGCGCTGCCAATCACCGACGAGCAGATGTCGGGCGACAAAATCCCGTTTTTCAAACCGGCGGAGGATTCGCCGGAGATGCAGTACTTGCGCGAGCGTACTGCCGAGCTGGGCAGCGTACCACGGCGGCGGCGCCGGTCGGCCTCACTAACCGTTCCCGAGCTGTCGGCCTTCGACGCGCAACTTCAGAGCACGGGCGAGCGCAGCGTCTCGACGACGATGGCCTTCGTGCGAGTGCTCAACGCCGTGGCTCGCGAGCCGGAGATCGGGGCGCGCGTCGTGCCGATCGTTGCCGACGAATCGCGAACCTTCGGCATGGAGGGCATGTTCAGGCAGCTGGGGATTTACTCGTCGGTCGGCCAGCTCTACCACCCGCAAGATGCCGAACAGCTGATGTGGTATCGCGAGGATAAGCTCGGCCAGATTTTGCAGGAAGGCATCAACGAGGCCGGCGCAATCTCGTCGTGGATCGCCGCGGGAACCTCGTACTCCAACCACGACCTGCCGATGATCCCGTTCTACATCTTCTATTCGATGTTCGGGTTCCAACGGGTCGGCGATCTGGCATGGGCCGCCGGCGACAGCCGCACGCGCGGCTTTCTGTTGGGCGCAACCTCGGGCCGCACGACGCTCAACGGCGAGGGTCTGCAGCACGAAGACGGCAGCAGTCAAGTTGCGGCGTCGTTCATTCCGAACTGCTGCAGCTACGACCCGACGTACGCGTACGAGGTGGCGGTGATCATTCAGGACGGCCTGCGCCGCATGCTGACCGATCAAGAAGACGTGTACTACTACATCACACTGCTCAACGAGAACTACCGTCATCCGGCGATGCCGCCCGACGCGCGCGAGGGCATCTTGCGAGGAATGTATCTTCTCCACGACTCGAGCACCGCGGCCGGCAAGAAAGAGAAAAAAACGCAGTGCGTGCAACTCTTCGGTTCCGGTGCGATCCTGCGCGAAGTGGAGGCCGCCGCCGAACTGCTCGCGAGCGACTGGAACGTTCGCAGCGACGTCTGGAGCGTGCCCAGCTTCAACCAGCTGCAGCGCGACGGCGTTGCCGTGCGCCGCTGGAATATGCTCCATCCCGAGGAGGCGCCCCGTCTATCGTACGTCGAGCAGTCGCTGCGCGGACGGCTCGGTCCCGGTATCGCCGCGACGGACTACATCCGCACCTTCGCCGAGCAGATCCATCCCTTCATGGACCGGCGTTACGTCGCGCTCGGCACCGACGGTTACGGGCGCAGCGATTTTCGCCGTAAGCTTCGCAGCTTTTTCGAAGTCGACCGTCACTTCGTCACGGTAGCAGCGCTGCAGGCGCTCGCCGCGGACGGGGCAGTCGGGTCTTCGACCGTCCGCAAAGCGATCGAAAAATACGGAATCGATCCCGACAAGCCCAATCCCATCACGGTGTAGAAGAGCGGCGCATGAGCACCACCATCGAGGTACGTGTCCCCGACATCGGCGACTTCAAAGAGGTACCGGTCATCGAAGTCTTGGTCAAGCCGGGCGATCGCGTGAAGAAGAACGACTCGCTCATTACGCTCGAAAGCGAAAAGGCTTCGATGGAAGTGCCCTCTGAAGCCGAGGGCGTCGTGCAAGACGTGAAGGTAAAGGTCGGCGACAAGGTGTCGCAGGGCGCGCCGATTCTAGTGTTGAGCTCGGATGCCCCTGCAGCGGCGCCAGAGGCTCCGGCGGCACCGGCGGCGCCCCCTGCCCCCGCCGCGCCGGCGCAAGCGCAGACGATCGAGGTGCGCGTTCCGGATATCGGCGATTTCAAAGAGGTGCCGGTCATCGAAGTACTCGTCAAACCCGGCGACCGCGTGAAGAAGAACGACTCGCTCATTACGCTCGAAAGCGAAAAGGCTTCGATGGAAGTGCCGTCCGAGGCCGAGGGCGTCGTGCAAGACGTAAAGGTAAAGGTCGGCGACCGAGTCTCGCGGGGCGTTCCGATCATGGTGCTCGCACTCTCCGAAGGCGCCGCGCCGCCAAAGGCGGCTGCGCCCGCGCCGCAAGCGCAGCCGGCACCGCAAGCGCAGCCCGCTCCGCCGGCACAACCCGCGCCGCAGGCGCCGTCGGGTAACGGCATGGTCCACGCCGGGCCGTCAATTCGGCGCTTTGCGCGCGAACTCGGCGTCGATTTGCAAAAGCTGCGCGGCACCGGCCCGAACGGCCGCATCACCCGCGAAGACGTGCAGGGCTTCGTGAAGAGTGCGCTGCAGGGCGGCGTCACTGCGGCCAGCGGCGCGACGCCGTTTGCCGGACTTCCGCCCTGGCCGAAGCTCGACTTCTCGCAATACGGTGCGACGGAGCGTAAGCCGCTCTCGCGCATCAAGAAGCTTTCGGGGCCGAACCTGCATCGCAACTGGGTGCTTATTCCGCACATCACCAACTACGACGAAGCCGACGTTACCTCGATCGAAGAACTGCGAAGCGAGGTCAACGCCGAACAGGCAAAGTCCGGCGGCCCCAAGCTCACGATGCTCGCGTTCCTGATTCGCGCCAGCGTCGCGGCGCTGCAGCGCTTCCCCGAGTTCAACGCCTCGCTCGACGGCGACGAGCTAATTCTCAAGCAGTACTACAACATCGGCTTTGCGGCCGATACGCCCGGGGGACTGGTCGTACCCGTGATCAACGACGCCGATAAGAAGGGTTTGATCGAGATCGCGCGCGAGGCCGTCGAGCTCGCCGGGAAGGCGCGCGAGGGCAAACTGGGGCTCGCGCAGATGCAGGGCGGCAGCTTCACGATCTCGTCGATCGGCGGCATCGGCGGCACGGCCTTCACCCAAATCGTCAACGCGCCCGAGGTCGCGATCCTCGGTGCGACGCGCACGGCAACCAAACCCGTGTGGGACGGCAAGCAGTTCGTTCCGCGGCTGATGCTGCCGATCAGCGTCAGCTACGACCACCGCGTCGTCGACGGCGCGGGCGCCGCGCGCTTCCTGGTTTACGTCGCCGAGCTGCTCGCCGACTTCCGCCGCGTCATGCTTTAGTGAATAGCGATGCCGCTCTACCGGATCGCAATCCCCCAGGCGCAGCCGGCACCCTGAATATCGGCATTGGTGTAAAGCACCGACGGTTTGAGGTTCGCGCTGAAGTGCTGACGGCTCGTTGGATAGACGTCGATGCCGGCGCTGCCGGAGTTACCGCAGTTAGCCACATATAAGTCGCCCGTCGACGTAAACGCAAACGCCGACATGTAGGAGCTCGAAGGCAAACCCGCCGGATCGACGACGTTCGGCTTAGCCCCCTTCTTGAGGTTACCGGCGTCGTAACGTACGACGGCCGCTCCCGACGATCCATTGCTCGAGCTGTAGAGATTTCCGGCCGCATCGAACGTCAGCGATCCCGGCGACGTGAGCCCGTCGAGGAAGTAAGGGGCGCTCTTGTACGGCGGCGCCGCGACGGCGATCGAATTCGTCCCGGTGCTGTTGAAGATCGAGATGTATAAATTTGCCGACTTGTCGAAGGCGACACCGTACGGCTGATACCCTCCGCCATCCAACGTTAGCGCGGGGCTGAGGCTTCCGCTCTTCGTAAACGGGCCGCTGTATTCCAAGACTTCGTTATTTCCGGGCGAGCTCGCCCAGAGGTTTCCGGACGGATCGAAAACCAAAGCGTCGGAGCCGTCCGTGCCGGAAAGAACGAAACTGTACTTCGGTAACGACGACGCCTTTAGCGGCAAGTCGAAGACGAGCGCGGTGACGGGGTTGCCGCCGTATTTACCAAAGGACAGAATCCAGAGATGCCCCGACTTATCAACGGTCATGCCGCTGGTGTAGGTCAAGTCGTTCTGCGTGTCACCGCCGACGTTGACCGTCTTCGACTTTGCAGCCAGCGGAATCTTCGCACCCTGAACTTCCGGGTAAGTTCTCCCCGCGTAAAACGTCCAGTAGACGTGTTGCGCCTTCTTGTGGGCGCCGGCAAGCGGCGGGCTAAGGCCGGCGCCGGCCTGCGGAGTCCCAATCGGTGGGGGCGGAATATCTCCGCTCGAGCATCCAGCCGAGAGCGCGACTAGCGCGATAATTGCCATGGTCCAAGACTTCATTCCAAGAGTCCTCCGGGATTCCAGCATTACGATGCCGGCGGGTCGCCGGCCCTGCACGTCGTAGCGTTTTCTGAAATGTTGACAGCAAGTGTCATATATTGGCGGTATCCTCTTACCAAATGGCACGCATCATGAAGGAGACGAGCTAAATGATCAAGGGAATCGACCTCAGCGCCTACCTCGTAAAAGACCCCCAAGCGGCGATCGCGTTCTACCGCGACGTTCTCGGCATGCAGCCCACCGCGATCGACGATCAAGGGCGCGGCGCCGAGTTCACCCTGCCCGACGGTTCGACGTTCGGCGTTTGGAAACCCGAAGACGGCGAGACCGGCGGCGCGGTCATGTTCGCGGTCGACGATGCCAAAGCGGCGATCGAACACTATCGTGCACGCGGGCTCAAGCTCAGTGACGTGATGGAGTCGCCCGTCTGTTTTATGGCGTTCGGGTCAGACCCTGAAGGAAACGGCTTCATCATCCATCAGCGCAAAGCGTAGCGCGTCAGTGCGTGCCGTGCTCGCGCGACGATCTCGTCGCGCAGCGCGGCGGGCTCGACGACCGTCGCAACGTCGGCCCACGCGATTGCTTGAAAGAGCGCGACCTCGCGGCCCGCAAACGTGACGCGCACCCGCGTTTCGCGAGAGTCTTCCGCGATGATCTCGGCAGGCCAGTAATACGTGATACGGTCGATGGCGTCGTTGGGGACGCAGAACGTCACGCCGCAGTCGGCGCTGCGCGACGCCTCGGCAAAGCGCGACGACGACTCGGCCCAATAGCGCTCCAAATCGAAATCCTCGGGTCGCTCGAAACGCTCGGCAAGCTCGTGCGCGCTGTCGACACGGTCGACGCGGAAACTGCGCAGCCCACCCTCGGAGCGAGCGACGAGATACCACACGCCCGCCTTCGAGACCAGGCCCAAAGGCTCGACGCTTCGCGTCGACGACTTGCGATTGCGATCTTCGTACCGGATGCGAAGGCGGCGATCGTCCCATACCGCCCGGCGAAGCGTCGCAAGCAGTTCCAACGGCGGCTCGGGTTGGTTCCATCGGCGTTGATCGAGATGAATTCGCGAGCACGATTTATCGGCGGCGCGTTGATGGACGTCGGCGAGGGCGCCGCGCAACTTTTCGAGCGCGCGCGTCAGGCCCCGCTCGAGCCCGAGGTCCGCGAGTGGACTCGCGCCCGAGGCAAAGAGCGCCCGGACCTCATCTTCACTGAAGAAGGTCAGGGCTCGGCGGTAGCCGTCGGAGAGCGCAATTCCACCGGCAGCGCCGCGTTCCGCGTAGACCGGCACGCCGGCCGCACTGAGCGCATCGACATCGCGGTAGATCGTGCGCTCGGAGACTTCGAGGTGGTCCGCCAGCACGCGCGCGCTGCACTGGCGGCGCGACTGGAGCAACAGCAGGAGCGCGACGAGCCGGTCAGCCTTCACAGTTCGATCAAACTACGGCAATATGACAACGTATGTCAACTATGTTAGCTCGCTTGCTAAGCTATTAAAGAATTTGTTGACCATAATACTTTTTTCATATTTCTATGGCAGAATAAGTTAACCAGGGTCCTATCCCTTGAGGGGGGATCGCACGATGAGAGCCACCCGTCCAGTCACCGCGTGCTCCAACCCCGGCAGCCCGATCCGCCGATCACCCGACTGCGGTCGTGCGGGCGCCGACAAAAACATGTGGTTCGTCGAAACTGCGACCAACCGGCTGGGCCGCGTAATGCTCTAGAGTAGGACCTCCGAGATGATTGCTATGCGATTCACTGTCGTCGTTGTCTTAGCGGCGTTTGCCGCCGGCGCGGCGGGCTGCTCGAATCCGGCCGGGGTCGTGCCGGGAAGTGCCGCTACGCAGCAACGCGCGTCGTTCCCGATGCCGTTTGCAAAGGAACGCGTAAAGGTCAAAGAGTTTTTCGACCTTCCACAGTACAGCAACGACTACTCGCCGTCGGCCATCACTTCAGGGCCGGAGCATTCGCTCTGGGTGACCGACGTAATCGATCAAGATTACGGCGAAAACTTGGTCGCTCGAATCGACACGTCGGGCACGCGGCTAAAGACCTTCTACTACCAAGGGCGGTCAACCGAAGGGTCCTCATTCGTCGACCTCACCGCGGGCCCCGACGGCGCCCTGTGGATTACCGACTATTACAACTGGCAGATCGTGCGCATGACGACCGACGGCAAGTTTTCAACCTATCCGGTGCAGACCGCTCCGATCGGAATTACGGTCGGCCCCGATAAGGCGCTCTGGTTTACCGAATACAGCGTAATCGGACGCATCACGACGAAAGGCACCGTTACCACCTATGACGCCGGCGACGGCGACATCGACATTACCGCGGGTCCGGACGGCGCGTTGTGGTTTACCGAGCTGACCGGCAACGCGATCGGGCGTATCACGACCGCCGGAAAGCTCACGACGTACACGACCGGCATCAGCAGCGCAGCCGGCCCTTACTGGATCGCCCCGGGGCCCGATGGCGCACTCTGGTTCACCGAAGGGACCGGCGGGCGCATCGGGCGCATCACCACCAGCGGTAAAGTCACCGAATACTCCCATGGAATTACTCCGACCGAAGAGCCCGAGGCCATCGCCGCCGGCCCCGACGGCGCTATGTGGTTCACCGAATACGAGAGCTACGATTCGTACCAGATACGCGAGTCGAAGATTGGGCGCATCACGATGAGCGGCAAGATCACCGAGTACTCGAAAGGTCTTTCGGGCGGTTCGGGGCCGGGCGATATTGTTTCGGGGCCAGACGGCAACATGTGGTTCGTCGAAACATATACGGACAGCACCGGCCGCGCCACGCTCTAGAAAGGAGCAGCAATGACTCGCATGAGATTTACCTTCGTCGCCCTGCTGGCTGCGCTCGCTGCCGGTGCGGCGGGTTGCTCGAACTCGGGTAGCGTCGTTCCCGCCGGCGGTCTCCCATCGCATCTCCCGCAATCTGGGCAGTCCGCCAAGGAGGGCGTAACGATTACGGAGTTCGCCGATCTGCCCGAGTACAGCGGATACTACGTTCCCACAGCAATCGCGGCAGGTCCCGAGCGGTCGCTTTGGGTTACGGACGACATCGACCAGGATTTCGGCGAGTGCGCGGTTGCGCGCATCGCGACGTCCGGCAAACTCATCAAGGCGTACTATTATGGGGGCGTGACGAGTGAGGGCGCCTCGTTTGCCGACATCACCGAGGGCCCCGACGGCGCGTTGTGGATCACCGATTCCTATAACTCGCAAATTCTTCGCATGACCACCGACGGCACGTTCACGAGCTTTCCATTGACCGCCAGCCCTCAAAGCATCACCGTCGGGCCCGATAAGGCGCTATGGTTCACCGAAAACACCAATGGCTCCGTAATCGGTAGAATCACGACGAAGGGTGCAATCAAAACGTACGGCGCGCAGGGCGACGTGGAAGATATTGCTGCGGGGCCCGACGGAGCGCTTTGGTTCACGGAGTTCGACGGCGCGATCGGCCGAATCACGACCCACGGAAAGATTACCCAATACTCAAACGGCATTACCTCGGGCTCGGAGCCTTACTCGATTGCGCCGGGGCCCGACGGCGCGATGTGGTTTACCGAACTGGCGGGCGGCAGCATCGGCCGGATCACGATGGCAGGGAAGGTCACGGAGTATTCGCACGGGATCACCCAAGGCGAAGCACCGGTCGATCTCGCCGCGGGAGCCGACGGAGCGATGTGGTTTACCGAATCGGAGTCTCACGACTCCTATCGAACCGAGGCGAAGATCGGTCGAATCACGACGAATGGCAAGATTATCGAATACGCCAAAAACTTAGCCTCGAACTCATATCCTACCTCGATAGTGGGAGCGCCGGACGGTAATATGTGGTTCGTCGAGACCGATGCGGATCGTACCGGTCGCGTGAGGATCTAGCGCTATGAAGACCGGCCGTCTTTTCAGCCTCGTCGCATCGGCAGCGCTTGCCGCGGGACTACACGGCTGCTCGAACTCCGGCGGCAACGTCGTCGTGCCCGCCGGCGGAGGAGTAGTGCAACCTGTGCCCGCGGAGTCTCACTTTGCCGCCGAACACATCAAGATCAAAGAGTTCTCCGACCTGCCGCAGTATGGCCCGTACTATTTCCCGAGCGCGGTGACCGTCGGCCCCGACAACTCACTCTGGGTTACCGACAACATCGACCAAGACGTCGGCGAATCCGCCGTTGCGCGCGTGGCTACTTCGGGTAAGCTCGTCAACACCTATTATTATGGCGGCATCACGAGCGAAGGCTCATACTTCAACGACATCGCGGCGGGTTCCGACGGCGCGTTGTGGTTGACCGATGAATACAACGACCAGATCCTCAGGCTGACGACCGACGGGACCTTCACCGGCTTTCCGTTGCACGACAGCGACCCGGTCGGCATCGTGGCCGGCCCCGATAAGGCTCTGTGGTTTGCCAACGGCACCAATGGCGATGGGGTCGGCCGCATTACCACCCAAGGCCAGATCACGACGTACGGTGCGGGCCCTTCGTTGGATATTGCCGTGGGATCGGATGGCGCGCTGTGGTGCACCGAATACTCGGCCAATCAGATCGGCCGGGTTACGACGAAAGGGAAGATCAGCGGATACTCAAAAGGCATTTCGAGCGGCGCAGAACCTTACTCGATCGCGCCTGGGCCCGACGGCGCGCTCTGGTTTACCGAGTATGCGGGAGGCAGAATCGGCCGCATCACGACTTCGGGAAAGGTGACCGAGTATTCGCGCGGGATCACGCCGTCGGAGCACCCGATCGACCTGGCAGCCGGTCCGGATCACGCGATGTGGTTCACCGAGTACGAATTGCAGAACTCGTATCCGAGCAACGCGAGGATCGGACGCATCACGATGGACGGCAAGATTACCGAATACGCCGGATTCGATTCCACCTCCGAGCCCACCAGCATCGTGCAAGGGCCAAAAGGCGACATGTGGTTTGTAGAGAGCGCTACCGATCGGATGGGACGTGTGCGCATATGATGAACAGGAGAGTCTGACCATGAATCGGATCGTCGTGGCTGGCGCGCTTTTGGCGGTGATGTGCGGCTGCTTCCAGTCCGGCAGCTTGCCCTCGCCGGCGGCCGGCGTTCTACCGGCCGTCAAGCACGTCAAGATCGAAGAGTTCTCCGATCTTCCCGGCAGCAGTTCGTATTACTTCCCGACGGCCTTGACCGTCGGGTCGGACGGTCAGCTTTGGATCGCCGACGACGTCGATCAGGATTACGGCGAGAGTGCGGTGGTGCGCGTGTCGACTTCCGCGAAGCGAACCGGCACGTATTATTACTACAACTCCGCGAGCCCGGCGTTCGAAGGCATCGCCCAGGGATCCGACGGCGCTTATTGGCTTACGGACTGGGCCGATGGTGTGATCGTCCGATTCGCGCACGGGAAAATGAAAAAGTATAACGTCGCGAACAGCGATCTCTCCGACATCGTCGCCGGTCCTGACGGTGCACTCTGGTTCGCCGAGGGCGACTCCGTCGGGCGAATCACCACCAAAGGCAAGATCACGATCTATGCCACGGGTGCCCGGCAGGCGACCTACTTGGATGACCTCGGCGTCGAGGACATCACCGTCGGGCCCGACGGCGCGCTCTGGTTTACCAAGAAGAGTGGAAATGCGATCGGGCGCATCACGACGGTTGGGAAGATCACGGAATACACGGCCGGAATTTCGGCCGGCGCCGGCCTTACTTCGATCGCTCCCGGGCCCGACGGCGCGCTTTGGTTCACCGAGATGAGCGGCGGGCGCATTGGGCGCATTACCACGGAGGGAAGCGTCACCGAATATTCGACCGGCATCTCCGAAGGCGAACAGCCCGTCGGCATCGCCGCCGGTCCCGACGGCGCGATGTGGTTTACCGAGTACGAGGGCAATTACGCTTACTACGGCGCGAAGATCGGCCGAATCACGATGCGCGGTAAGATCGCCGAGTACTCCAATATCAGCTCGACCTCGGGACCGACCGCGATCGTGCAGGGGCCCGACGGCAACATGTGGTTCGTCGAAACCTCTACCAATAAGTTAGGCCGAGTCGACCTCTCGGGAACCTGATCGCAGCTGACGCAGAACGTACTGCAAGATTCCGCCGTGCCGGTAGTATTGGGCTTCGTTCGGCGTGTCGATGCGAACCCGTACGTTGAACTCGATCGATCGGCCGCTCTGCACGTCGGTAGCTTTGACGCGCGCGCGCATCCGCGGCTCGAGGCTCGCCGCTATGCCGGTGATGTCGAAGAGTTCTTCGCCGGTCAGACCGTAGGTCGAGCGATCCGCACCATCGACGTACTCGAGGGGCAGGACGCCCATCCCGATCAAGTTGCTGCGGTGAATGCGCTCGAAGGAATCGGCGATCACCGCCTTGATTCCGAGCAGATAGGGTCCTTTCGCCGCCCAATCGCGTGACGATCCCGAGCCGTACTCTTTGCCGGCGAGCACGATCAGCGGCGTACCGCCGGCCTTGTATTTCATCGCCGCGTCGAAGATCGACATCGTTTCGCCGGTCGGCAGGTAGCGGGTAACCCCGCCCTCAGTTCCCGGAGCGAGCGCATTGCGCAGGCGAATGTTCGCGAAGGTTCCCCGCATCATCACCTCGTGATTGCCGCGCCGCGCGCCATAGGAGTTGAAGTCCCCCGGCTCGATTCCGTGCTCCATCAGGTACTTCGCCGCCGGGCTGCTCTTCGAAATGCTGCCCGCCGGTGAGATATGGTCGGTCGTCACCGAGTCGCCGAGCACGGCAATCGCGCGGGCTCCGTGCACGTCTTGCAGCGGCGCTGGGCGCTCCGGCATGCCGTCGAAGTACGGCGGCTTCTTGACGTACTCCGATTTCGCATCCCAGGCGTAACGCTCGCTGGTCGCAACATTGAGGCCGCGCCAGTTCTCGTCGCCATCGAACACGTGAGCGTACTCGCGCTCGAACATCTCCTCGCCGATGCACGCGGCCATCGTTTTGGCGATCTCGTCGTTACTCGGCCAAATCTCCGCGAGGTAGACCGGACGACCGTCGCTGCCGATCCCCAACGGCTCGCTGGTTAAGTCGACGTCCATCCGTCCCGTCAGGGCGTAGGCGACGACCAACGGCGGCGAGGCCAAGTAGTTCGCGCGAACCTGCGGGTGGATGCGTCCTTCGAAGTTGCGATTTCCCGAAAGCACCGCCGCGACGATCAGATCCCGATCGGCAACCGCTTCGGCGACGTCGGAGGAGAGCGGTCCGGAGTTGCCGATGCAGGTGGTGCAGCCATACCCGACGAGGTTGAAGCCGAGCCGATCCAGATATTCGCGCAGGCCGGCCTTCTTCAAATAATCGGTGACGACTTTGGAGCCGGGCGCGAGCGACGTCTTGACCCACGGCTGCGTGCGAAGACCGCGCTCGACGGCATTGCGCGCGAGCAGCCCCGCGCCGACCAGTACCGATGGATTCGAGGTGTTCGTGCAGCTGGTGATCGCAGCGATGACGACGGCGCCGTCATAAAGCTCGGATTCAGCGGTCTGTGCGATCGTCGCCGTTCCGCCGCCGCCTTCGTCCTCGAAGCGCGCCACCGCTCCGTTGGCGCGGTCGCGCGCCGCCGTCCAGCTCTCCATCGCGCTTTGAAACGAGTTCTTGACGTCGCGCAGCGCGACGCGGTCTTGCGGACGGCTGGGGCCCGCAAGGCTCGGCTCGACGCTGCCGAGATCGAGCGCAAGCGTGTCGGCAAACTCGGGATCGGGCGACGCATCGGTTCGAAAGAGCCCTTGCGCTTTGGCATAGGCTTCGACCAAGGCGATCTGCTCTTGCGGACGACCGGTTAGGCGAAGATATTCGAGCGTGCGCCCGTCGATCGGAAAGATCGCCACCGTCGAACCGAACTCGGGCGACATATTGCTGATCGTCGTCCTATCGACGACGGGCAGCGCCGAGAGTCCCTGGCCGTAAAACTCGACGAACTTCCCAACGACGCCTTTGTGGCGCAGCATCTGCGCGACGGTCAGCACCAAATCGGTCGCGGTCACGCCTTCGCGCAACGCTCCGTCCAACCGGAAGCCGATTACTTCGGGAATCAGCATCGTCACCGGCTGGCCGAGCATCGCCGCTTCGGCCTCGATCCCGCCGACGCCCCACGCCAGCACGCCTAGGCCGTTGACCATCGTCGTATGCGAATCGGTCCCAACCGCGGTGTCGGGATAGGCCATCGGCGCCCCACCAGCGCCGCCGAAGACCACGCGCGCGAGATACTCGATGTTGACTTGATGAACGATCCCGGTTCCCGGGGGGACGACGCGAAAATCTTGCAGCGCGGATTGTCCCCATTTCAAGAATGCGTAGCGTTCCCGATTGCGCTCGAACTCCAGCTCGGTGTTCTTCGCCAGCGCACCGGCGTTCGCAAAGTAGTCGACTTGCACCGAGTGATCGATCACCAGTTCGACCGGCTGCAGCGGATTGATGACGCGAGCGTCGCCGCCGATCTCGGCCATTGCGTCGCGCATCGCCGCCAGATCGACGACGCACGGAACGCCGGTGAAATCCTGAAGCAGGACACGAGCCGGAGTGAAGGCGATCTCGCGTTCTCGGCCGCCACGGCCGTCGTAGCGCCCGAGCGCTTCGATATCGTCACGCTTGACGGCGCGCCCGTCCTCGCAGCGCAGTAAGTTCTCGAGCAAAATCTTGAGCGAGAAGGGAAGGCGTGAAAGTTTTCCTATTCCCCCGCGCTCCAGCGCATCGAGCCGGAAATAGGCATACGAACGATCGCCGGCGCGCAGCGAATCGAGCGCGCCAAAGCTATTGGGATGAGGGTTCATCGAGCAACTGTACTTTCGGATCCCCGTCGGCGTAGCCTTCGATCCTCAGCACCGCTTCGCCGTGGAGCATCCGCCAGAGCGGTTCGGCGACGAGTCCCAGCCGCCACGGCTGCAGTGCCAAGACGCGCTCGAAACTCTCGCGGTCCAGGGGAATCTCGCGCGCCAACCGCTCGAGCGCCGCCCGCGGCACCAGCAGGCTGGAGGGCAGCTCGGCCTCGCGTGCTATTTCCGCGATCGCCGCGCCAAGCAGCGAAACGAGCGCATCGCGCGACGGCGCCGCCGGGCGCACCGGGCGTTGCGGGAGCTCGTCTTCGGAGAGTGCCTGACCGCGAGCTACAGCCGCAAGAATCGAAGGGCCAAGCTGCCGCTTCATCCCGCCGTCAAACCGGCGGAGTTGGGCAAAATCATCGGTCTTCGTGGGCTTTGTCGCCGCAAGCCCGGCCATGACGTCATCGGGGAGCACGTACCGCACCGGGAGGTCACGTTCGCGCGCGACCGCGTCGCGCAGCTTTACGAGCTCGTTGAGAATGCCCAGTTCCCGCCGGCTCATCCGCATCGCGCCGGGGACGCGCAGATAGGTGCGGCGCTCGTCCATGCGATATCGCTCGATGTCGCCGAGCTCCGCGCACTCCTCAAAGACCCATTCGTAGCGCCCTTTGCGCTCCAGGCGCGGAAGCAGCGTGTCGTAGACCGGCAGCAGATGGACGACGTCGTCGACGAGGTATTCGATTTGCCGTTCGGAGAACGGGCGCGCCGACCAGTCGCTGACGGTTTGCGATTTGGGCAAGCGTACGCCGCAGACGCTGCGCACCAGGTCGGCGAGCGAGATCTGCATGCCGTAGCCGAGAAACGACGCCGCGATTTGCGTATCGAAAACGCGCGACGGCACCAGGGCGTAGCGATCGGCGAAGATCTTCAAATCTGCCGACAGTGCGTGGCCGACGACCGTGGTTTGAGTGAGCGCTAAGACGAGCTGTCGTAAGTCGGTCAGCGCAAGCGCGTCGACGATGACGGCGCCGTCGTCGAAGGCGAGCTGCACGACCATGAGCCGCGCCGAGTAGGTGCGCTCGGCGTGGAACTCGGTATCCAGTGCAACGCGCCCCGCATCGCGAACGCGAGCGCAAAGCGCATCGAGACCGGCTCGATCCGCAACGATCGGCGTCACGGCGACGGCGACGGCGAGGCGACGGCTCGCCGGCGGAAGCGGAAGTGCAGGCAGCGGTGCGTCAAGCAATAGTGGGTCGCGTAGCGGCGCGCCCGCCATTCATATCCGTGTACGGCAACGGTAACGCGGTCCCCAAAGACCGTCAGCAGCGCGCAAATGGGAACGGCGATCGCGCACATCGTCCAGACGTGGACCCAAATCGGTACTCGAAAGGTGGCGGCGGTCGCGGTCGCGACCGTTCCGCCGAATCCCGGAATTACGCGCACTGCCAGCAAGAAGGCCGGCGAGCCCACGGGGAAGCGCTTCACCCACGCCGGAAGGCGGTGCAGTGAGTCCTGCAGGTTGAAGAGTTTCGACGCGTGGAGGTTGACCCAATACCCGAGTAACGCGGCGAGAACCAGTCCAACCGTGTCGACGATCGTCCCCTCGATCGGTCCGAAGATGGCGCCGTTCATGATTGCCAGCGCGTCCGTGACGGAAAATGGCGCCGATGCGACGACCGCAAAGATCGCGATGGCCAGCGGATAGGCAAGCGGCCCGATGATCCGAATCTCGTGCTCGACGCGCGGCTGATGGCGAATGACCAAGAACGCCAGCACAAAGGAACCGGCCAGCAAAGCAAGAGCTGCAGCCCGCCGAAGGAGGCGATTCAAGCGATGATCGTACGCACGGTGATCACGGTGCTATGCGGAGTTGGGCTCTACACCTCGCTTTTCATGCTTCGCAAGAGCATCCTCGCCGCGCGGGGAGAGATTCGCGGGCCTAGCGTCGTCAAATCGCCCCGGGCAAAGCTCTTCGGCGTGCCTAACTCCCTTCTCGGGACGCTCTACTACCCCGCCCTGGCGCTTGCCGTCTGGGTCGTTCACTCCTCGCTCGCGGCGGCCGTCCTGCTGGTCATGGTCTGCTTTGCTGCGGGGACGTCGGTCGTGCTGGCCTTTTCATTGCTTTTCGTTACGCGCCGCGAATGCCCGTACTGTTGGACCTCGCACGCCGTGAACTGGTCGCTCCTGCTCCTGTGCGGCTGGTTATTCGTGCCGGACATATTGAGTAGCGGCATCTGATTTGGTAGAATCGGCCTCTCTGGTCAGGACGGCGTGCACTGTCGCCGAAACCGCCCGAGAGCGAGTACCGGCTGCGCAGCTTCAGTTCTGTGCCCCGGCGAACGGCAGTACTTCGGGGCTGCGCGAGTGCGCAGCCCCTCTGCTTTTCGCCTCGGACCGGCCGATCCAAAACGAAAAGAAGCGTTCTTAAAGCTTGCTGACTTCGGCGATCATGGCGCGGTAGGTTGGGTCTTGGGTGACCCTGCCGGCGAACCAGGCTTCCAAGATTTCGCCGGCCACGGCCGGCGAGGTGGCGCGAATGCTGAAGCAGAGGACGTTGGCGTCGTTCCACTCGCGGGCACCCCGAGCGGTTGCGGCGTCTCCGCAGAGCGCCGCGCGTACGCCCGGTACCTTATTGGCCGCAATGCTCACGCCCGTGCCCGTCCAACAGCAGAGAACCCCGAAGTCGGCCTCGCCTTGCGCGACCGCTGCGCCGACGCTTCGCCCGACCGACGGCCAGGCGTCGTCCGCTTCGGCCGACAGGGCGCCAAAACACCGGACGGCATGATCGTGCTCCCGCAGCCACCGGTCGATCGCCTCGGGAAGCTCCCCCGCCATGTCGCTGCCCAGTGCTATTTGCATCGGGGAGGTTTTCGCCACGGCGTGACAGGACGCTACCGCTTCGTGAGCGATGTGCGCTTGGCGGCGACGGTCATTCTCGTTCGTTCGCCGCTGGAGGTCTATCTGACGCGCCGCAGCGCCGGCAGCGCGTTCGCGCCCGATGCCTTCGTCTTTCCAGGCGGGACGATCGAGGCGCAAGATGCCACACCCGCGGCGCAGGCCCGAACCATCGGGCTGGAGCCAGATCGCCTCAAAAAAGAGTTTCGGGCTTCGATTTCACCCGCTTTGGCCAGTAGCGAGCCGGCCGTCGATGAGGCCGACGCTCGGAGCCTGCTCGTGGCCGCGCTTCGCGAACTGTTCGAAGAGGCCGGCGTTTTGCTCGCATCCGATCCCTCGCAGCGGCCGGTGGCGGCGGCAGACTGGGAGCAGTTGGCGGCGGAGCGCGTCGCCGTCCGCAAAGGCAGCCTGACATTCGCGAATTTCTTGACCGCTCACGATTGGTACGCCGACGCGCGCGCTTTGACGCTTTTTTCGCATTGGATTACCCCGCCCAGCGAGCCGCGCCGCTATAACACCCACTTCTTCTTCGCAGTCGCTCCACCAAATCAAGCGGCCCGCGCCGACGCCTACGAGACCCACGACGGGATCTGGCTCGCTCCGCTGCGAGCCCTCGAACTCTATCGGGAGGGAACGCTGCACCTCGTCTATCCCACGATCAAACATCTCGAGCGGCTCTCTTCGTTCGCGTCCGTCGACGACGCGCTGCACTACGCTCGTACGAAACCCGTTTTGACGATCATGCCGGCGGCCAATGCCGACGACTTCGCAATCCCGCCGGCGCTAGAAAACGCATGGTAACGCTCGTCCGCGCACCCAATCCCTCGCCGATGACCCTAACCGGTACGAACTCGTACGTGCTCGACTGCGGCGACGGGACGGCGCTCGTGATCGATCCGGGTCCGGTAATCGATCGTCACATCGGCGCGTTGATCGAGACCGCTTCCGCGCAAAATTTAAAGATCGCCCGCATCGCCTTGACGCACGGCCATCCCGATCACGCATTGGCCGCTCCCGCGCTCGCGGCCGCGACCGGCGCGTCCATCTACGCGCACCCCCGCAGCAGCATCGCTCGCGACTTCGACCTTCCGCTGGAAGCCGAATTCGCCGCCGGTTCGCTCGCGCTGCAAATCATCGATGCACCCGGCCACACCTTCGATCACGTCATCTTCTACCTGCCGGCGGAGCGCGCACTCTTTACCGGCGACACGATTCTCGGCGAGGGGACGACGGTGATCGCGCCGCCGGGCGGCGCGATGCGCCCATATCAGCACACGTTGCAGCGGCTCGCCGCCGAGTTCGCCGATGCCCGAACGATCTACGGCGGACATGGCCCGGTCGTCGACGACCCGCAGCCAAAGATCGCCGACTATATCGCGCATCGCGCAATGCGCGAAGAGCAGATCGTTGCCGCCCTGCGCGACGGAGCCCGGACGATCCCCGACCTCGTGCGAAAGATTTATTCACCGCAGCGGCACGCGCTCTGGGCGGCGATGGCGCGGCAGATCCTCGCCCATCTCCTCGCCCTGCAGGCGGAGGGTCGCGTGGTCGCACGTGCCCGCAAGCAGGGCTTGAGCCCCGAAGAGTACGCGATGCTCAATCCGGACCTCGAGGCAATCGTCGGCCCCGGCGAAGCGACCGCGTTAGCCGCGGAAATCGGCGCGGAGATGCGTTTAGAAAGCCTCGACGAATATACGCTGGCATGAACCGATTTGCCCGTCGATTTCTTCTAGCGGCGGCTGCGCTTGCGTTGGCATCGTGCGACCGTTCCGGAAACCCGGCGCTTCCGACCGTGGTGAACGAAGCGCACAACGCGTCGTGCTACGTAGTCAAACAAGATCCCACGACCGTGCAAGCAACGATCACGTTCTACGGTTGGCCGGATAACTCGCCGCCCGGAAATAAGATCGCTCATGGGATCATCCACAAGCGCGCGGGCGGCGACGGTACGTACTGCAATCCGACGACCTTTGCAACCGAAAAGAAGAACGACGAAACGATTCCCTACGGCATCAAAATCTACGTGCCGTTCATCAAACAATACTTCATTCGCGAAGATCTCTGCGCCGCGTCGGGGCCTCACAAAGGCAGCGGCAGCAACGGCTGCAAGGGGCTGTGGTTCGACCTATGGATCGGCGGAACGGGAAAATCCAAGCCGCACGAGGTGATCAAGTGCGAACGCCAGCTCACGCCCAATAGTAAGGTCGACGTTATTCTCTATCCGAAGGGCGGCATGCCGGTGGCCTATCCGGGACCGATTTATCAAAACTCTCCCCCGCCCGACGGCACGTGCGACGGCAAACAGCTCTGATCGACTTAGCCTATTCTTAGGACGACCTTGCCGAACTGATCGGCATTCGCAACGCGCTCCATCGCCTTTACGGCATCGTGCAGCGGGAAGGCACGATCGACGACCGGCCGCAGACCTTTTCCGAAGAGGTCGAGCATCGCCGCGAAATCTTGCGGGCTGCCCATCGACGTTCCCAAAATCGTTACGTGTTTCCAGAAGAGCGGAAAGAGTTTGATCGTCGCGTCGCCGTTCGTGCCGCCGTAAATCGCGATGCGGCCGCCGGGACGAACGAGATCGAGCGCCTTGCGCAACGTTTCACCGCCCGAGGAATCCACGACCAGATCGATCGGCCCGGCCGCGCGTAGGCTTTTGGCCCAGTCCGGCGTCGTTTTATAGTTGATCGCGAGATCGGCGCCGAGCGCTTTCGCGCGCTCGAGTTTCTCGTCGCTGCTCGAGGTCACGATCGCGCGCGCGCCGGCCTGCTTGGCAAAGAGCAAAACGAAGGTCTGCACGCCGCCGCCCACGCCGGTGATAAGGACCGTCTCCCCGCGCGCTAACGCGCCGCGCGTAAAGACGGCGCGGTATGCCGTGAGCCCGGCAAGCGGGATTGCGGCGGCCTCCTCCATCGAAAGCGCCTCCGGCTTGCGATAGACGTTCTCCGCGGGGACCACGACGTATTGCGAAAACGTCCCGTCGCGCGGCATTCCGAGAATGTTCGCCGCCGCCGGATCCCAAACGCGCGAGTCGCCGCCCCAACCAAGCATCGGATCGATGACGACTTCGTCGCCCACCGCACCCGCGAAGCCCTGGGAACCGATTGCGGCAACCTCTCCGGCACCGTCCGAGCCGAGCGTCACCGGCATCCGGATGTTCGGATAGAGTCCCTGTGTGATGAAAACGTCTCGATGATTGAGCGCCGCGGCGCGCAATCGGACCAAGACTTCGCCTTCGCCGGCCTCCGGGATCGGAGTTCGGTCGCTGCGCAGGCTCTGCGGCCCGCTTGTTTCGTGCAGCCGCACCGCTTCCATGTCCGCCATCATTTGCCGCTGACCCGGTTCGTCCGTGGAGACGCCAGGCCTTCCGGCGCGACGCGACGTAGAGACGAGGTGATGAATAAACGAGCGCGCGTGCTGCGCGCAATCCTTCGCGGTTTCGCGCGCGTGCAGCGAACGTTCACGATCGAGGCCGGACCAGTACGCGCTACCGGCGTTCCCGCCATCCTGCTCGGCGTCACCGGAATCATTTTGGCCAGCGGGGTTACGGCCGCGCTTGCCAAGGGAGCGAGTCGTCTTCCCGAGACTCTCGGCGAAGCGCGCAACTTGGCCGACGCGCTCAATGCGGGCTCGCCACGCTTGAAGTCGTGATCGACGACGACGCGTTGACAGGCCTCATCGTCGACCGACTGCCCGATGCACAGGTGAGCATCCACGACCGAACCGGCACGATGGACCATTTCAATGTGACCGTTCGCTCGCAGGCATTCAAGGGCAAGACCCTGATCGAGCAACATCAGCTCGTCTACCGCGCGCTAAAAGGCGCGCTTGCCGACGGGCGCGTTCACGCCGTCGAACTTACTACCATCATTACCGAAAGCTAAGGAAGCATCATGCCCGAAGATTTGAAGGAAGAGATCGCGCGCGAAGTCGCAAGCACCCGAATCGTAGTCTACGGTAAGGGGACGAAAATGGCGCCGCGTTGCGGCTTCACGCTCGAGACCGTCGAATTTTTTAACGCGCTCGGCTATCCGTTCGAAGTGATCGACGTTTTAGAGAATATGCCCAAACGCGAAGCGCTTTCGGAAATAACGGACTGGCCTACGCTGCCGAAGGTCTTCATCAACGGAAAGTTTTTCGGAGATACCGATATTCTCGAACCGATGGCAGCCAGCGGCGAGTTGAAGACGACGCTCGAGGAAGCCTTCGGCGGGGCGCCTGCCGCACCTAAAGCCACGATCAATCTGCGTTAAGCGTCCGCAGCATTCGCATTGTTTACGACGATTATCTCACCTGAGGCGCTGCGCGACCGGTTAGGCAGCTCCGATCTCGTCGTTCTCGATTGCCGGCACTCGTTAGCCGATTTTGATCTCGGCCGGCGGCTCTACGACGAGTCGCATATACCGGGTGCCTTCTTCGCTGGAGTCGAGGAAGATTTGGCCGGCCCCAAAACCGGGACGAACGGGCGCCATCCGCTGCCCGACCCGCAAATGTTTGCGCGTTTCTTGCGCGCTTGCGGCGTGGACGACGCGACGCAGATCGTCGCCTACGACGCAGGCGCCGATATGTTTGCCGCCCGGCTCTGGTTTCTCTGCCGATGGATCGGTCACGACGCGACCGCCGTCCTCGACGGCGGCTTTGCCGCCTGGAATGCGAAGGGATTTCCCGTAACGGCCACGCGAACGCAGGCCGCGCGTGAAGGCCGGCTCGCCGTTGCATTGCAGCCGGAGCTCGTCGTCGGCGCCGACTTCGTCCATCGGAATCTCAATAGCGAAACGATGCATCTGCTCGACGCGCGCGCCTTGGAGCGCTATTCGGGCGAAACCGAACCGATCGATCCGGTCGGCGGCCATATTCCCGGCGCGAAGCAGCGCTGGTTCAAAGAGAACTTCGAAGCCGACGGTCGATTGAAATCACCCGAACGTCTGCGCGAAGAATTCGCGGCCAGCGGGCTTGATTCCAAACGTACGGTGCATCAGTGCGGTTCCGGCGTTTCGTCGGCCGTCAATCAGCTCGCCATGGCCCACGCCGGCCTCGAAGGTTCGCGGATTTACAACGGATCGTGGAGCGAATGGGTCTCCGATCCCGCGCGACCCGTCGCTAAGGGCGTTTGACCGGCGGCGGGACCGCAAAAGGTTTGGCGATCGTCCCGGCCGGCGAGGCTTGCAGGCGCGCGAGTTCTTCGGGTGTCGGCGTTTGTGGAAAATCGCGGCAGCTGTCGACGAAGCAATAGAAGCCAAACGGCGCGTCGCCGCGATTGACGAACTGATGCAAGACCAGCGGGCCGACGTACACGACGTCGTTGGGTGCTAGCTCGCTAACGTCGTCGCCGACGACGGCATAGCCGAGGCCGGTGCGAACGACGACGTAGTGCTCGTGCTCGTGCTTCTCCAGTCGCGACGCGGCGCCGGGCTGGACCTCGAAATAGCGCAGTTCCATCTTCGGCCCCGGCTCGCTGGGGTCGTCTTTCCGGCTTCCCACGATGGTATGGCGAGCGACGCCGGTGCCGGGCGCATTCGGAGCGTAGCCGGCGGGCTCGACGCCCTCCCAACCGTGCTGCGAGGCGCGAACGATTCGTTGCTGCATGGCCGCCTCACGATACCACATCGGGCACTCCGCAGCCAGGGCATGAGGCGCGCTCCGCGAACTGCGCAATGATGTTTAGGCTCATCCATGCGTTGCGCTACGCAGCGTGCCTTGGCGTGCTTACCGCCGCGCTCACCAACTGCGCGGGACTTCCGCCCGGCACGAGCCCGGTTGCACCGCTGGACAAGGCGCTTCTCGCGCACAGCGCCGGATCGCAAACCGACCTTCTCTACGCCGGCGCCGAGCAGCGAATTCTCGTTTTCACGTATCCCGGCGGCACCTTCGTCGACACGTTCAAGACGCCGTTCTTGATTCAGGCGATGTGTTCGGACGCTAAAGGCGATGTCTTTATCCCAGCCGAGGTCAAGAGTAAATCGGGAGCCGACACCGGGTACGTCTACGAATACGCGCATGGAGGTAAATCGCCGGTTACGACGCTCGACGTTCCGAGCCACCAGATTCCGGTGAACTGCTCGAGCGATCCGACGACGGGCAACCTAGCGGTCACGAGCTACGACGTTCGCGACTACGCTCCCTTGGTCGAAATTTACAGCGGCGGCAGCGGCAACCCCACGCTCTTTCATAGCAAGGTGCTGGGCGCGAATCCGCAGCCCGCCTACGATGCCGGCGGCAACCTTCTCGCGATCAGCGGCGGGAACGTAGCCGCCCTGCTTCCGACAGGCGCGCAAAACTTCAAGAAGATCACGCTGAGCAAGACGATCGGCAACGTCGCGCACGCTCAATGGGACGGCAAGTATTTCGCCTTGCAATCGTACGCGCCGACGAAGTACGGCGGTGAAGACGTTCGCGTGAACTATTTTCGCGTGCGTATTTCGGGCGCCGCCGGAACGATCGTCGGCATCAGCCGCTTTGTCGGCTGGCTCCAGAAAACCGCCGGTCAATCGTGGATACAGAGCGACACGCTCGTCGCGACGCCCGAAACCACGATCAAGTTTTGGAACTATCCCGCCGGCCTGAAGGCCTTCAAGGTTTTGCATCCCACCGATTCGACCCAGGCGGTAACCGTCAGCATCGCTCGGTAATGCGCTTCTGGCTGCTGAAGACGGAGCCGAGCGCCTATTCATTCGAACGGCTGCGCCAAGAGGGCACGACTCCGTGGACCGGCGTGCGCAACTTTCAAGCCCGCAACAACATGATGGAGATGCAGCTGGGCGACCTCGCGCTCTTCTACCATTCCAGCATTGCAGAGCCGGCGGCCGTCGGCACTTGCAAGGTCGTCAAGACGGCCCATCCCGACTTCACGCAGTTCGAACGCGGCGGCGAGTACTTCGACGGACGCGCAAAACCCGACAAACCGATTTGGTTCATGGTCGACGTTGCGTACGTTGAAGCGTTCCAGAATCCGGTCACGCTGGCGCGCATGCGCGCCGAACCACGACTGGTCGGCATGGCCTTGCTGCGTCGCGGCCAACGGCTCTCCGTGCAGCCGGTGATGCCGCACGAATGGAAGATCGTTTTAGAGCTTTCGAAGAGCCCCGACTAGACTGCTTGAGGCGTTGCGGCCTTGCCGTCATTGACAAAGCCGGCGGGAAGGCGCAGTGTTGGCTCAAGGGAGCGATCGTTGCTCAGGCTGCGACGAGACTGCTTACGAAAGCTAGAATCAAATGCGAACTTTAGTTTTGGCGCGCTGGTTAGGTTTTTGCGCGGCCGTTGCGGCATTTGCCGCCTGTAGTGGCGCGGGGGCACCCCTAGCGCCGTCCCCCTCGGTGCAAGAGAGTGTCCTCCGATCGCACGGCGCCGTTTCCGCTCTTCTGCCGAAACCGCATTTCTCCATCGACCCGAATTGGTTGAAGAGGTTAACGAAAGGGACGCAGACTCTCTATTCTTCGCAGCCCAAAGACGGAGTCGTTGATATTTTTGCGTTGACCGGAACGCAACTGCCCCACAAACCGATTGGAAAGATCACGTTTCGGTCCGGCCAACAGCCCTGGGGCTTGGCCGTAGATAGCGACGGAAATCTTTACGTCAGCCTGGTCGTCCCTTCGGACCCCTCCAATTCGGGTTCGTGCGTCATCGACGTCTTTGCAGCGAAGTCGAAGCAGCTTAAGCGCACGCTCTCGGGCTGCGAAAAATCGCCTCAAAGTGGCCCGTTGACTGCCTACTCGGACATCGCAGTGGACAGTAACGGCGTAGTATACATCGTGGATCTCACACAAGTCCCCTCGGTAATTCTCGTGTACGGTCAGGGCTCATTGAAGCCGACTTCGGAACTCACAACAGGCGGAGGCCTGTACGGAGTCGCGGTTGACGGCGCTGGGAACGTCTACACAGAGAGTGAAAACACTGGGGGGAGCGAGACTCTCGACGAGTTTCCGGGTGGCGCGAACACGCCCGTCCAACTACTCACCTGCCAGGTTTTTTGCGGAAGTGAATACCTTGACGCCGCCGGTGACCTACTAGTCGCAACCAACAGTTCTTCTTGCTCTCCCGACACATTGAACGTGTACCCGCCCGGGCAGATTCTACCGTCGCGCGAAATTCCGCTGGGGTACGGCTGCTTGCACGCCATCTCCGTGAACCAGAGCAATACCGCCTTTTTTAGCATTTCATTCAACTCGGATCTAAAGAAGGTGCCGCTCGTCGAATATGCTTTCCCGAGCGGAATGAACCTCGGGAGCCTCGACAAAGAGTCGTACGCGAGTGTCGCGATATCGCCGCGATCGGCCCTGGGGACATACAGTGCGCCGTTATGCCTACATGGATGCCTCTACGTCACTAACAATGCCGGCGAATCGATAGCTTTGTTCGCGCCTTCTGCAGACGGTAACGTTGCGCCGGTAGGTTCGATTGCGGGCTCCTACACCGAGTTGAACTACCCCGACTCCGTGGTCGTTGGTGGCGGCGCGGTCTATGCGGTGAACGAGTCGCACGCCGGCTCGGTGACGTCTTATCCGGAAGCGACGGTGGGTAATATTACGCCGACGAACGTCATCTCAGGATCAGCTACGATGTTTAATTCTCCGATTGGGAGCGCTCTGGATTCAAGCGGATACCTTTACGTCGCTAATAGCTTCAGCAATGCCATCACTGTGTTTGCGCCGGGAGCTACAGGAAACGCCACGCCGGTGCGTGTGATAGCCGGCGCCAATACGCTCCTCGACGGGCCATCCTATCTTGCCGTTGACGCGAGCGGCGACATCTACGTCGTAAATGCCTACGACGCAACCATCTTAACCTTTGGACCTGATGCAAACGGGAACGTAGCACCGGTTCGAACGCTCTCGGGCTCTTCGACCGGTCTCCAGTCGCCATTTGGAATCGCGTTCGATTCCGCAACGTCTTACATTTGGGTTGGCGACTTGGTCAAGGATTCGTTAAGTGCTTTTCCGTCGACAGCCAGCGGGAACACTCCACCTACTGCGGTCATCTCGGGAACTCTGACGGGGATATGCTCACCGTACGGTCTATTGGTCTCCGGCGGTACGCTTTTCGTTGCAAACAACGGCTGCAATGAGGTCTTAGAGTTCCCCACCTCCGCCAGCGGGAACGTCGCGCCGTCCTCACTGATCGGCGGGGGCAATACCACGTTGGACTCGCCCTCAGGAGTCGCGATAGGTTCATTGCCCCAAAGCTGCGCGAAGGGCAAGAGGCCACATCCGGCGGGCGGGTTAAAAAGGTGTCAGAACCCGGCCGCGCCGGCGCGTGTATCACTTTAAGTACGCGTCCAGCCTTTCGATTAGCAGCCGCTATGCGTTCAGCTTCTTAACGGCCATATCTGCTCTGCCGGCCACGCACGCGCCCACGAAATCGACGCGTAATCACTATAGGTGGTTTGCGCATCCTCCGGCGGGCGCAGCTCGATCAGGTCCTCGATGATAAAGCCGTTGCGGCGAAATAGCGCGATCCACTCACCATAGGGTAACGAAAAGTTTACGCTTGACGCATCCTCAAAGCGACGCCGATCGAAGTAGTTCGCGTGCAGGCGGTCGTCGACGCGATCTTCGGAATCGTTCCAGCAGACGTTCAGAATCGGCGTTGCGCCCCGCTTCGGGCACCGTGCGGCACGGGTCGCAATACGTCATCGCCCCGTGGTCGCAGAGGACGATGTCAAACGACGCATCCGCCAACGGAACCGCTTCCGCGCTGGCTGCAACGAGCAGAAAATCAACGCAGGCATCGCGCATACTTCGTCGCGCGTGCTCGAGTTGGCGGAGGGAAACGTCGAGGCCCACGACTCGCGCGCCGCGCTTCGCGAGCGCGATGGCCCATCGCGCTGCCCCGCAGCCGAATTCGAGAGCGTCTTTACTGCCGACGTCCCCGAGCACATGGAGTTGCGACTCCGGAACCGACCAACAGCCCCAAGCCACTCGCTTCGACGGTAACGGAATACGCTCCGGGCAAGACATTGCTGGTGCGCAAATACTCCCAGGACATGAACGAACCCGACGCACTAGCGTTCGGGCCGTGAGGCCTTCGCTGGGCGGACGGGCAAAACGGGGCGCTCCTCTAGGTCAGTCTTTCAACTCTACGAAGACGACGTGTGTATCGGTGGTCCCTATGTTCTCCCCCGTATGGATTTCGGCAGGCCGCCAGAGCGCCCGTCCTGTTTCTAGAGCGACGTCCTTAACGTCATCGCCAACAGTCAGTCGGCGCCGGAAGTCAGACAGAGTTAATAGCACACTGTTAGGGTGTCGATGTGGTTTCGTCTTCGCTCCCGGCGTGTCTCGGTAGTCCAGAACTCGTACCCGGTCGTTCTCGAAAATCGTCTTGTACTTGTCCGGATCGGTATATGTCGGATCTAGGTCGTCCATGTCGCAAGCCTTCTTTTTTCTCAACGGGCAGTCCCGCGCGCGACCTTCACCAATACGCCCCGCGTCCGCAGTCACGTCCATTTGAGGGGCGAAGTTTATGCCAACACCAAGGCCTTTCATAGACGGCTTCCGGCACCGACGGTCAGCCGCGCCCCATTCCGCGCTGCGGCTTGGACAGCGGCCGGCTGCACGGCGACGAGGGGCCGCCGATTCGGCGCCGCGGCGAGGCGGCTTCCGAAAATCGCGGTCTGGATGCTAAGATGGACTCGGTGCGACAGCAGTGCATAGCTGACCGCGAAGCGCGTTAGGTTGTCGGTGCGTTATGTTGGAGAAGGACAGAGCATGAGGATCTTACATATTGGCCGCTACGCTTTGGGAGCTTACGCGGCTGCAATGCTCGCAGGCTGCGGCGGGGGAAGCGGCACGCCGCTAAGCCCATCGCCTGCAGGAGTCGGGGCGGAGCGAGAGCACGTCCGTTCCGCATACAGCGCATTCTACAGTTTCAAAGGCTATCCGAATGACGGCGCATACCCGGAGGCAGGCCTCATCAACGTCAACGGCACGCTCTACGGCACGACCGCAAACGGCGGCGTGCATTGCAAGGGAACCTACGGCTGCGGGACAGTCTTTGCGATCACGTCTGGCGGAGAAACCGTGCTCCACAGCTTCAAAGGCTATCCTGACGACGGCGGAAACCCGGATGCGGGCCTCATCAACGTCAACGGCACGCTCTACGGCACGACCTCCGCCGGCGGCGCGAGCGGTAACTGCTCCGGCGGATGCGGCACGGTCTTCAAGATCACGACGTCCGGAAGGGAAACCGTGCTCCACAGCTTCGAAGGCGGTTCCGGGAACTCCGACGGTTACGACCCGGTTGCGGGCCTCCTCAATGTCGGCGGGACGCTGTACGGCACCACCTATTACGGGGGAGCAAAGGGCGACGGCACGGTCTTCAAAATCACGACGTCCGGAAAGGAAACTGTGCTCCACAGCTTCGGCAACTCGAAGGACGGCCACGACCCGCTTGCGGGCCTCATCAACGTCAAGGGCACGCTCTACGGCACGACCGAGTTCGGAGGCGCGAGCTATGACGGAACCGTCTTCTCAATCACGCTGTCCGGCGCGGAAACCGTGCTGCATAGCTTCGCCGGCGGTTCTGACGGTGAATCCCCAGAGGCACTCCTCCTCGACGTCAACGGTACGCTCTACGGCACCACATTTTCCGGCGGCGGTACGGGGTGCTACGGGAGCGTCGGATGCGGAACAGTGTTCAAGATCACGACGTCTGGCAAGGAAGCCGTGCTCCACAGTTTCGGCGGGTCGGGGGACGGCTACGACCCGGTTGCGGGCCTCATCAACGTCGAGGGCGCGCTCTACGGCACCACCGAGTATGGAGGGGCGAAATGCTCGCCCGGTGGTTGCGGAACGGTATTCGCGATCACAACGTCCGGTAAGGAGACCTTACTCTACAGCTTCGGCGGCTCGGGTGACGGCGAAAACCCAGAGGCGGCCCTCCTCGACGTTAACGGCACGCTCTACGGCACCACCGCAGGCGGGGGGGCGAACAACTACGGAACGGCTTTCTCCGTATCGCCGTGAAACGGCTACGCTCAAAGCACCGCAAAATGGCCCGCCCAGCGGGCTCGTTCCTTTCACCCCGCAGCCCTGCCAACAGCTTCGCGGCGGCGCTTAGAGGCCTTGCGCTTGCGCTAAGAAAACACGTTGCGCATCGATCGGCATCTCGCCGGGTCCGGGCAACAGGCGCGTGTACGAGGCGTCGCCGAGCAGCTCCCGGCTCTTGACGTTATCGGCGAGCAGCACGGTAAGTATCTGCGACGCTAGCGTTTCGGCCATCACCGGATCCAGGACGGGAACGGCGAGTTCGACGCGCCGATCCAAGTTGCGTCCCATCCAATCCGCGCTGGCGATGATCGTCTCCAGCTCTCCGCCGTTGTCGAAGACGAAGATGCGCGAATGCTCGAGAAAGCGCCCGACGATGCTGCGGACGCGAATGTTTTCGCTGACTCCCGGAACACCGGGCCGCAGCACGCACATTCCGCGCACGAGCAAGTCGATCGGGACACCGGCCTGCGAGGCGCGGTAGAGCGCGCGCACGACGTCACCCTCCGTGATCGCGTTGATCTTGGCGCGGATACCGGCGGGGCGGCCGGCGCGGGCGTGTTCGGTCTCCCGGTCGATGCGCGCGATCAGCTCGCGATGCAGCGTGACCGGAGCAACCCAGAGATCTTCGTAGTCGGTAACCTTCGAAAAGCCGGTCAGCGCGTTGAAGAGCTGCGCGTCGTCGGTGCCCAGATCGTGACGGCAGGTAAAGAGGCTTAGGTCGGTATACAGGCGCGCCGTCTTCTCGTTGTAGTTGCCGGTTCCGAAGTGCATATACCGCCGAAGGCCGTCTTCGTCTTCGCGTACGACCAAGAGCGTCTTGGCGTGCACCTTCTGATTGGCAAAACCGTAGACGACGTGCGCTCCCGCGCGCTCGAGCCGTTTGGCCCATTCGATGTTGTTCTCTTCATCGAAGCGCGCCTTGAGCTCGATCACGACGGCAACTTGCTTTTCGTTCTCCGCGGCGGTCAAGAGCGCTCTGACGATCGGAGAGTTCTTGCCCGAAGTCCGATAAAGCGTCGCTTTAATGGCGAGAACTTTTTCGTCTTCGGCGGCCTGCTGCAAGAACTGAATCACCGGGTCGAACGACTCGTACGGATGGTGCAGCAGGATGTCGCCTTCCCGAATCTGCGCGAAAATGTCGGTCACGCCGATCAGCCGCTTGGGAATGGCCGGCATGTATGGCTTGTCGCGCAGATGCTCGTATCCCGGAAGGTTGACGATCTGCCAAAGATCGCTTAAGGCCATCAAGCCTTCGATTTCGTAGCAATCGACCTGTTCGAGCTCGAGCGAGCTGCAGAGAAAATCGCGAATATACTCGGGCATTCCCCGTTCGACTTCGAGGCGCACCGGTTCGCCGAAGCGTCGCCGCCGCAGTTCGGACTCGATCGCGCGCAAGAGATCGTCGGCTTCGTCTTCCTGCAGATCGAGGTCGGCGTCGCGGGTGACGCGGAAGAGATAGGAATCGCGCACGTGCATGCCGGGAAAGAGGCCGTCGAGATGATGTGCGATCAAATCCTCGAGCAAGACGAAGCGCCGATCCTTCACGGCCCCGACGGCGACGAAGCGCGGCAGCGTCGGCGGGATCTTTACGCGCGCGAAGTGCAGCTCGACACCGTCGCTCGTCGCCTCCTCCAGCTCTACCGCCAGCGAGAGCGAGAGATTGGAGATGTACGGAAACGGGTGACCGCTATCGACGGCCAGCGGGGTCAGCACCGGAAAGACGTTATCGTCGAACGTGCGCTCGAGTGCGGCTTGGGTCTCCTCGTCGAGCTCGGCGACGCGCATCAAGCGAATGCCTTCGGCGTCGAGTGCGGGCAAAAGCTGGTCGTTGAGCAGCCGCATCTGAAGCGGCAGTGAGGCGCGCAGCCGTTGTGAGATCGCGGCGAGATGCTCGGTGGGCGTGCGGCCGTCCTCGGAACGGCGCATGACCTGGGCCTCGATCTGCTGTTTGATCGCGGCGACGCGAATCATAAAGAACTCGTCGAGGTTCGTTCCGTAGATGGCGACGAATTTGAGCCGCTCCATCAGGGCGTTACGCTCGTCGAGCCCCTCTTCCAAAACCCGGTCGTTGAACTCGAGCCACGACAACTCACGGCTTATATAAAAAGCCGGATCGTCGAGGCTTGCGACCGGAATCGCCGGCTGCGGGGTGCGGGGTGCGGTTATCACGATGATTCTAGTGCTTAGCGGTTCGGACCGGGGTTCGCCTCCCAAACGGCCAAAAACTTGCCGGTGGCCCTAAACGACCTGCCGGCGCACGTCGCGCAACACCTTGCCCTAGCACTTTCCGCGCTGGCCATCGCGCTTGCGGCCGGCCTTCCGTTAGGGATTGCGGCCACCCAATCTCCCTGGCTGCGAGGGGTGGTGCTCGCCTTGGCGGGTGTCGGGCGCACGCTTCCGAGTCTCGCGGTCCTTATGCTTCTGCTGCCCTGGTTGGGAGTGGGCACGACACCTGCGGTCATTGCGCTCGCCCTTCTCGCGGTTCCACCCATCGTCATCAGCGTCGACGTCGGCATCCGCGGCGTTTCGCGCGCGGCAGTCGACGCCGCGACGGGCATGGGCATGACGTCGCTGCAGCGCTTTACGCGGGTCGTCGTGCCGCTGGCGCTGCCGGTCTCCTTCGTCGGTCTGCGCACTGCCACGACGGAGACCATCGCGAGCGCTACGCTGGCGACGTTCATCGGCGCCGGCGGTCTCGGCGACGAGATTGTTCGCGGCCTCCAAACCGACAACTCGACGCTGCTCTTTGTCACGGCCGCGCTCGTAGCCGCCCTTGCCTTGGGAGCCGATCTGGCGCTGGGAGCGGCGGGCCGGCTGACGGCGGAGAATCGGTGAGCCTTTCTCGCGCGCGCGCACTCGCGCTCATTGCCGCGACGCCCGCGCTCGCGCGCTGTGGGTTCGATCGGTCGCACGTTCGTGTCGGCTCCAAGAACTTCACCGAGTCGTTTCTCATCGCCGAGATCTACGCGCAAGCGCTGGAGAATGCCGGCATGCGCGTCGAGCGGCTCTTCAATCTCGGTTCGACGCAGATTGCCATGGCCGCGATGGCGCGCGGCAACATCGACTGCTACCCGGAGTATACCGGCACGGCCCTCATCGACGTTCTGCACCTGCCGCCAATTGCGGATTCGAAAACCGCGTACGACGTCGTTGCGCGGCTCTTCGCGCAACGCTACGGCATCGTCTGGCTGCACCCGTCGCCGATGAACGATTCGCAAGGGTTGGCGACGACGCGGGAAATCGCAACCGCGCAGCACCTGGCGACCCTCTCGGACGTCGCGGCGGCTGCGTTGCGTTTACGCTTGGCAACGATTCAGGAGTTTCTCGCGCGCCCCGACGGGCTACCTGGCCTGCAAACGCGCTATGGCGGATTCCGCTTTCGAGAGGTCCGCACGTACGACATCGCCTTGAAGTACCAAGCGTTGCTCGAGAACAAAGCCGACGTGGCCAGCGCCTTTACGACCGACGGCGCGATCGAATCGGATCGCCTCGTGATCTTGCGCGACGACCGTCACTTCTGGTCGGCCTATAACGTCGCCCCGCTGGTTCGAAAGGCAGCGCTGCAGGAACGCCCGGCCATCGCGCGCGTGCTCAATGCGGTCTCGCCTGCCATCACCGACCAGGCAGCGCGATCGATGAACGCCGCGGTCGAGAACTCCGCAGCGGATCCCGCCGACGTCGCGGCCGCTTTTCTCAAAGCACTCGGAGGACGCACAAACCAATCGTGAAGGCAGCGCAAATTGCTTTTGAGGGCGTCGTGGTCCGGTACCCGGGCTCCGATCGCAATGCCGTCAACGGCGTATCGTTTGAGTTACTCGGCGGCGAACTCGTCGTGCTGCTCGGACCATCGGGCTGTGGGAAATCGACGCTGCTGCGCACCGTCAACCGTTTGGTGCCGCTCGACGCCGGCCGCGTCGTGGTCGACGGGCGCGACGTTACCGAACTCGACCCGGTCGAGCTGCGGCGCAGCATCGGGTACGTGATCCAAGCCGTCGGACTCTTCGCTCACATGAGCGTCGCGCAAAACATCGCCGTCGTTCCATCGCTGCAGGGTTGGAAGGGCTCGGACGTCGCGCAACGCGTCGACGAGCTTCTGACACTCGTCGGACTCGACCCGGCTGCGTATCGCAATCGCCGTCCAAGTCAGCTCTCGGGCGGCGAGGCCCAGCGCGTTGGGGTTGCGCGCGCGATCGCCGCGCGGCCTCGCGCGCTGCTGATGGACGAGCCGTTCGGAGCGGTCGACGTCTTGGCACGCACGGCGCTTCAGCGCGAACTCGTGCGAATCGTGCGCGACCTCGAGACCACGACGCTCTTCGTGACGCACGACGTCGACGAGGCGTTTCGGCTGGCGGATCGGATCGTCGTCATGCGCGCAGGCCGCGTCGAACAAGTGGCCCCGCCGCTGGAGCTGTTCGACCAGCCGGCGACGGCGTACGTTCGCGACACCGTTCATGCCGGCGACGACGTCTACCGGCGCTATTTCGTGCACGCTCGCGAGCTGCTGAGGTCTGGGAACGAATGAACTACCTCACCGCTCACCCGGCGCGCGTAGCCGCTTTGGCCGCCGCACATCTCGAGCTGGTCGGCGTCGCGCTAGCCGTCGCCCTGCTCGTCGCCGTACCGCTCGGCCTGTGGGCGGCGCGTCGCCGCAACGTCGCGCCCTGGCTGCTCGGCGTTTTGGGCGCGATCTACACGATTCCGAGCCTCGCACTGCTGGCCGTCCTCGTCGAGTGGTTCGGCCTAGGGTACACGCCGATCTTTGTGGCGCTGGTCGTCTACGCGCAGTTCATGCTGGCGCGCAACGTCGTCGCCGGCATCAACGGCGTGGATCGCGCGCAAGTCGACGCCGCCAGGGGCCTAGGAATGTCGCCGTCTCAAATTTTGCTCCGCGTCGAGTTTCCGCAGGCGTTGCCCGTGTTGATCGGCGGCGTTCGCATCGCGGCGATCGCGATGATTTCGATCGCCACGCTCGGCGGTTACGTCGGCGGCGTCGGCTTGGGCGTCCTCATCTTCAACGGCCTGACGCTGCATCAGCCGCAAATGATCGTGGCCGGAAGCCTCGCGGCCTGCGCGCTCGCAATCGCCGTCGACGCAACGCTCCGCTTAGCCGAACGTCGCACGGCACCTCGCTGAAGGAGCAAAAAGGCTCATACTTAGTCCAGATCGAGGAGCCGAGGTCCGAAGTTTACTATGGTAATCGAGGACCTCGGCGACGAAGAGCTGGGCTAAATAGGGGCCTTTTTAAATCGCCTCGATTTTGGCCATCATGCCTTGGTCTTCGTGATCGAGGATGTGGCAGTGGAAGAGGAACTCGCCTTTGATGATCGGGGAGCGGAAATCCATCAGCAGGTCGAGCGTGCCCGGCACGCTCTTGATTCCAACCGGATAGCGGTGAGGAATGACGACGCTATCGGCCCAATACGGGTGTTTGACCGGCACGCCGTTGATCTTTTGGACCAAGAAGTGAAGCTGATGGATGTGAAAGTCGTGAATCTCCTGCGTAACGTTCACGACGTGCCATTCCTCTACCGTACCGACGTGAACCACGTACATCGGCTTCGAATACATGGAAAACTGCTTGCCGTTGATGAAGAACTGCGGCTTGTTGTTTTCGCTGAAGACGACGACGCGTTTGGCTGCGGGCGGCGGCAGCTTGGTGTTGTAACCATTCGGAACCTGCGGCGCGCCGGCGGTTATCGGCTGCGTCGAAAAGTCTCCGCCATCGGCATGCTTGGGTGCCCGGAGCTTCGCGAGCAACCACGGAGGATCGCCGTCACCATTGGGCCCCGAGTTATAGCAGAGCGTCCGGAAGGTGCCGTGGCCGCTTGCGGGGCCGGTCACGATGAACTCCGCGCGCGCGGCCGGCGGAACGACGAGGTACGGCACCGACTCGGTTGCAGGCGTGCCGGGATAACTGTCCAGAGCAAATCCGTCGATCGCAACCACTTGGATGTTTTCGCCGTCCACGGCGAGCTTGAGCGTCTTATGGCCCGTCGCATTGACCACACGGAAGAACTGCTTCTCTCCCGGCGCAATCGTAATTACCGGCTCGAAGGCCCCGTTGAGCGTGACGTTGAGACCGTCGTAGAAAAGGCACGGCGTCCGATTACTGTTGAGCGGGCGCGCCGTTGCCATCGGCATGCCGGCCATCCCAGCCATGCCGGGCATTGCATCTTCCGAATCTCCAGCCGCGTCGGCGTCGTCGTGAGGCCGCGCGTTCACGCCAATACCGGTCGCGCGTACGACGATCAGGCGCTGTTTCATTTTGGCAAGCCGAGGCAAGTGCTTCTCGATGCCTAGGACGACGATCGCGCCCGACATTCCACCTTCGCCAACTTGATAGCTGGTCTCGAGGTGCACGTGCGGGTGATACCAATAGAGGCCCGGTTCCTGATTTATCGGGACGTGCACTTCGTAGTGCAGCATCTGACCGGGAGTGGCAAGGACGCCTAAGACGTCGTCGCCGGGTTTGCGCGGCGCGGAGCCCATCCCGTGGAAGTGCAAGTTCATGTCCGACGCCAGGCCGCCGCTGACCGGCAAGTCGTCGGTGAGATTGATAACGAAGCGCTGGCCCGGTTGCACTTCGATCGTCGGAGCGACCCCGTGCAAACCGTTATACTGAAACGACGGTAAGCCCGTGGCCGGATTAACGTTGGCGATCAGCGAGACCTTCGCAACGCCGTCGACCGCTTTGACGACCGGCGGTTCCGGAAGCTCGTTTACGTTGGTGTCCGGCGAGAGCCTCGCTCCAGGCAGTTGCGAAAGCGTTCCCGGGCCCGGTGGAATCGCACCGGTTGGACCGCTCGCTCCGCGGCAGCCTGCGGCAAGAGCAGCGACGATGACAAAAATGAGAAGGCGACGGCTCATAGGGAAAATACCTCGCCCGATACTTCCTAGACTGACCCGGGCTTCCCTATCGTTTATTGACGAACGAGGAGATGAACGCTGAAGCTCTTTGCGCGGTCGTGCCAGACCGATCGCGGCGTAAAGCCGGCGCCCTCGGCCAACCGCGCCACGTCTTCGTCGGCAAACTTGTACGACGACTCGGTATGAATTCGTTCGCCGGCTTCCAGCGTAATTCGAAGGTCCGCGGCGCGTACGTGAACGGCCATGCGCTCTTGTGCCTCTAGGAACGAGTCCACCGAGCCGCGCCGCTCGTCGTAGTGCGCGATGTGGTGGAATTTCTTGAGATCGAAGTCTGCGTCGAGCTCGCGATTGATCCGCACGAGCACGTTGCGGTTGAAGGCCGCCGTCACGCCGATCGGATCGTCATAGGCCTGCTCGAGCGTCGCGCGATCTTTCTTGAGATCGGTACCGATCAGCAACCCATTACCCGGGCGCAGCGCGGAACCGAGCAGTGAAAACAGCCGCCGCGCCTCGTGGGGCTCGTAGTTCCCGATGTTCGACCCCATGAACATGGCAAGCATTTTGCGATCCGAGAGTACCGCCTGCGATTCGAGCACGTCGAAATAATCGCCGGCGTAAGCGCGCACGCGCAACTGCGGATAGCTTTCCACCAAGGCCATTGACGACGCGCAGACGGCTTCGGTTGAAATGTCGATCGGAGAATAGAGCAGTTGGTCTTGCACGCGCAACGCTTCGCCGATTAAAAGGCGGGTTTTTATCGCGCTTCCACTTCCGAGCTCCAGAAAATCGACCGGTGCGTCGAGCAATCGGACGATCTGCCATCCCCATTCCGAGAGAATCTCGGTTTCGGCTCGCGTTAGATAGTATTCCGGCAGATGCGTGATCGCGTCGAAGAGCGCCGAGCCGACGTCGTCGTAGTGATACTTCGACGGCAAGCATTTCGACGTCGCAGTCATGCCCGCCACCACGTCGTCGGCAAACGAGGGTACCCCCTTCGCCCGAGGTACCGTGACGAGTTCGAAACGGTCGGAGACCGCAATATCTATGGCCACGTGCACCCCCTCATGCCCGAGTACGCCCTCTTATAAACGGGGAACGCTCGGCGGGTTGCAGATGGATTGGCTCCCATAGCACTACAGGCTCCTAAGGCTCGAGAAGGTTGATCCGCAGGCGCGAGTTCCAGAAGCCGTAGAGGGCGTAGACCGCCAGGCCGACCAGGAACCAGATGCCGTATCGCCACCAGGTCGCCACCTGCAGGCCGCTGACGAGGTAGAGGCACGACCCGGCGCCGGCGATCGAAAAGAGGGGCAAAAGAGGTGCCCGAAACGGCCGCGGAGCCGCCGGGTTCACGATGCGCAGCACCAAGACTCCGGCGCACACGATTGCGAAGGCCGCGAGGGTGCCGATATTGACTAGCAGCAGCAGTTGAGTCAGCGGAAAGACCGCGGCGAAGACGGCCACGATGGCGCCGGTAATCAGCGTCATCCGCGCAGGCGTGCGAAAGACGTGATGGATCCGCGCGACGCCCGGCGGCAACATGCGATCGCGCGCCATCACGTAGAAGATGCGTACCTGCCCCAGCAGCGACGTCAGCATTACCGTCGCGTTGCCCGCCAAGCCGCCGATGGCGACGATCCAATAGAGCGCATGGCTCTTGTTGACCGAGCCGAGCGCGTCGAGCATGGCGGCGCCCTGGGATAGGCGATCGAAGCGCAGAACGCCGACCGTACAAAGCGTTAAGGCCACGTAGAGAATCCCGCCAAGGGCAAGCGCCAGAACGATACCGATGGGAACGTTGCGCTCCGGCTGCTTGGCCTCTTCCGAAGCGACGGTTACCGTGTCGAAACCGATGTACGCAAAAAATACGAGTGCGGTACTGGCGAGCACGCCGTGATAGCCCATCGGTGCAAACGGATGCAGATTTCCCAGGTGCACGAAGGGCGCAACCGCTCCAATAAAGACCAGCATCGACGCGATCTGTACGATGACCAGCGCTCCGTTGACGCCGGCCGACTCGCGGATCCCGATGGCGACGAGCACGGTGACGGCCAGCGTTACGATCGAGGCGACGAGGTCGATCTGCGGACGGACCGCGTGGATGTTGGCGGTTTGCGCCCACGCCGGCAAGACGATCCCGATGTTGGCCAGCATGTGCGCCAGGTAGTCCGAAAGCGACGACGCCGTGGGCGCCAACGAAAGGCCGTATTCCAGGATCAAATCCCAGCCGATAATCCAAGCAACGAGCTCGCCCATCGTCGCATAGGCGTACGTGTAGGCGCTCCCCGCGACTGGGACCATAGAGGCGAACTCGGCGTAACAGAGCGCCACGCAGAGGCTGACGAGCCCCGAAAGAACGTAGGCGAGAATGACGGCCGGCCCGGCGGCGTGCGCGCCGGCGCCGATGGTTGTAAAGATTCCGCCGAGCATCGTTCCCAAACCGATTCCGGTAAGGGCAGGCCAACCCAAGACGCGGCGTAACGGCGGACCCGAGGATGCGGGTGCGGTCCATCCGAGGGGTTGGCGGGTGACGAGTTGTTTTAACGCATTGCGGAGCGCCAAGCGATCGGGACCCTACAGGCTCCTAGGCTTTCGGGCAGACTTCTCGCAACGCCGCGAGGGCCATCGGGTTGGGCGGGACGGCAATCGGTCGCACGTAAACCGCGAAATAACTCGAGCCTTTTATAATCGTGGCCACGGTTTCGATATCCGTCTGACGTCCCTCAGAAGAAGAGCCTCGTGCTTGGACGTACTTTGCGGGCTGCGCGCCGCAGATTTTGATCGTTCGCTGCGAAACGATGGTCACGTCGTGCATGGTGTCTTGCAAGTTGGATTTTGAGAAAATCTCGTTCGTCTGCATCGGCCGGGGCGATTTGAAGAGCATCAGCACCTCCTGGTCTTCAGTCGGCGGACGCCAGAACTGCATGAAACCCAGGATCCCCGGCGACGGTCGCCAGCCCGGGGGCGCCGCGAATCGCAAGCCATCGACGGGACTCGCCTGCAGAGCGCAGCCGCCCACCGTGACGGCGAGCATCGCAACGAGGGCAACACGAAGGGGCGAATGGATATCGACTACCTCCTGATGGCCGATAGGCTTCCACTTCCCATCTCAATTTCCGCCGGGGCGCTCGTACGAGACGATGCGAGCCCAGCGATCGTAGATCAGCGCGATGTATTCGCGCGTTTCCGCATACGGGGGCACCCCGCGATATCGGGCGACGGCGAAGGGACCCGCGTTATACGCCGCCAGCGCGGCCGAATACGGATCGGCGTAACGCCCCTGGTAGGCATCGGCGTATCCGCCGATGAGTGCCGCCGCGGCTTCGATCGATTCAAAGGGGTCGTATGGATCCACGCCGACGTCGGCGGCCGTCTCCGGCATGAATTGAGCGATGCCGATCGCGCCGGCCGACGATAGGGCTTCCGGATCGTAGGCCGATTCTTGCAAGAGCGTCGCGCCGAGGAACTCAGCCGGAAGACGATGGCTCAAAGCTGCGCGCGCCGTCGCTCCGGCAAACAACAGCGCGTAGGCCGGTTGCAGCCGAGGGTTGGTCCGCAGAATCGCGCGCGCAATCGCGAGTTCCGCAGCACCGACCGCAGGCCCGTCGCGAATCAAGAAGGCGCCCTGCAGTGCGTCGACGCCGGCGGGCGACGGCCAGCTTAAAGCGATGTTAAGAGCCCGCTGCAGTTGGGGCGGCGCGATTGTTCGGGCGTTGGTATGGTATATGGTAGATACGGTGCATCCGGACAACACTATAGCGCCGCATAAGGGGACGAAACGCATGTTCTTCATTACGGCTCTCATCGTCACGCTCGTCGTGGGAGACTTTGGTTCCACGTTCTTTTATCACGTTCCGCAGCATCTATGGTTCACGCTGCACTTGCGCACGCATCACGATCGCCGGCGTCCGTACTTCGATCATGCTGTACTATCGGCCGACCCGGCGGTCTTGCTCGACGGTTTTCTGGGCGCCGTTCCGTACTTGGTCGCCGCCGCGGTCCTGTGGCGCCTTTCCTGGCCGGGCGCCGTTGCGGGTCTGGCCCTAGGCCAGCTCCACGTCTGGTGGCGTCACTCCACGGAGCTGGGCTGGCGGACCCCGGCCTGGGCTCGAACCCTCCTGCGCCCCTTGAGAATCGTTCTTCCCGAGGACCATGACGGGCACCACCGAAACCCCGAGGTCGAGTTTGGCGACATCTTCCGCTTCTTCGATGCGCCGGCTCGCGCGCTCTTGGCGTGGCTCGCACCAACGGGCCGTCGAGCGCGGAATGCCGGCCGGCGCGCGACGAGGAGGGTTCCGGCCAGAGCCTAATCGGGGGGTCCTATGGCCAAACGGGCGCTACTTTTGATCTCGGACACGGGCGGCGGCCACCGCAGCGCCGCGAACGCGATCGTGGCGGCCCTGCAAGAGTCCGCGACCCACGAGCCGTTTGAAACGCGGATCGAGGACGTTGCGGCCCATTGCGCCTTCCCGCTCACGCAGCTGGGGCTTGGATACAGCATGGCTCTGCGCTACGCCCCGCCGCTCTACGGCGCGCTGTACTATGCCACCAACGGACGCCGGCGCTACCGCGCGCTGGTGCGCTTCTGCGAACCTCTCTACCGCGAGCGCTTACGCGACCTCTTCACCAGCTACCAGCCCGACGTCATCGTTTCGGTTCATCCACTGCTCAATCACGCCGCAATGCGGGCTCGCGCCGACGCCCACATGCAGCACGTTCCGATCATCACCGTCATCACCGACCTCGGTAAGGTTCACGAGTCGTGGCTCGTACCAAACGTTGATGCGGTTGTCGTTCCGGCCCGTGAAGTCTACCAGCGCGCGCTCTCGCGCGCCGTGCCGACTGGGCGTCTACACCTGCTGGGGCATCCGATCCATCCGAAGTTCGACGACGTCACCGGAAGCAAGGCGAGCCTGCGCGCGCAACTCGATTTGCCGGCCGAGCAGACGCCGGTCGTGATGCTGATGGCGGGCGGCGAAGGGGGCGGCAAGCTTCTTTCAACTGCACTAGCGCTCGCAAAGGCCAAGCTTCCCATCGAACTGGTCGTCGTCTGCGGCCGAAACGAACCGCTCGAAACCAGACTCAAAGAACTCGCCCGCTCGTTGCCGACCCCGATGCACGTCCTCGGCTTCACCGACAAGATTCCAGAGTATTTTCGCGCGGTCGATCTTCTGGTTACGAAGGCCGGCCCCGGAACGCTGGCCGAGGCAAACGCCGCGCAGCTTCCGGTTATCGTCTACGACTACATTCCCGGCCAGGAGCGCGGCAACGTCGACTTCGTGCGCCGCAACGGTCTCGGCTTGATCGCGCTCAACGGCGCGGCGGCGGTTGTTCGCGCCGTGAAAACGCTCATTGACGCGCCCGACCGGCTCGAGATGATTCGCCACAACCAAGAAGTCGTCGCCCCGCGCCGCAGCTCTCGCCGCATTGCCGCGCTGATCTCAGAAACGACGAAAAACGCGCTCCTAGAAACCGCCGCCGCCGTTTAGCGCTACTGCGCGCCCTCGCCGTTCCAGATGATGCCGCCGGGAAGAATCTCCGGCGCGTGCGGGTTCTGGCGAAAATCGAAGTCCTTTCGCAGGTCACCTAAGATCGAAACGTTCTCACGCACGGTAGGGCGCCGATCTGGCCTCCCGTCGGTTTGCGGATCGATGCGTTGCCCGGCGAGAAAGTCGTCTTCGATGAACTTGAGGTAGGCGTCGTGGCTAAGCGTCTGGTGGTCGATGAAGCCGCGGCGCGCGTAGGGGCTGATCACGATTCCAGGCACACGAAGGCCATAGCCGTTCTCATCGACGTGTGGCGGGACGACGTGATCGTAGAAACCGCCCCAATCGTCCCAGCTCACGAAGATCGCGGTGCTCCTCCAATCCGGGCTGCGCATGAGTGCGTTGATGAGCCCGGTGACGTAGGCCTGACCGCGGCTAACGAGACCCGGCGGATGTTCGCTATACGGTCCCGCAGGTGCGATCCACACCACGCTGGGCAGCGTGCCGTTGGCCGCGGCTGCATAAAAATCGCGCAAGTCGCGAATGTTGCCCAACTCACCATCGCGCTTAACGGTATCGAAGAAGGGCAGCGGATTCCATATGCCCGGCGTGTTGGCTTTTTGCTGTACCGGGCCGCAGTCTTCTTGGCCGTCGGCGCAGTCCGGTTCGTTTCCACGCATGACGTAGTAAGCCCAGCTGACGTGATGCGCGTGTAACAGGTAGGTCAGATCGGTCCATGCGTAGTCGGGCCGGCCCGGGCCGGGAAGCTTGAAGCGCGGGTTGGCGGAACGGAAATCCGGCGGAAAATCGGGTGACTCCGGCTCGTTGAGGCAACTCATGGGATTGCCGATCTGCTTGCACCACGCCGACCACCCGGAGACCATGAAGAGGTGCTGCGGTAAACTCCACGACGCAATTTGCTCGAAAAGGCGATCCTGGAGCACGAAATCGTGCGCATACTTCCAGTAGTTTCGTAGTTCGCGTCCGTCGTGGTATCCCATCACCTCGATCGTGCCCCCGCAGTTGGGCGCATCGGGATCCCGGCATACGCGGCGCCGCTTGCGCTGCGCGGCCCTCACGAAGCCGTCCATCCTTCCGCCGTCGACGTCGGTAATCGCCGCACCCACGTTGTGCGGGCCGCCCCGATTGAGGTCCCCGGAATCGTGGTAGGGTCGAACGCACGCCCCGGCCGGGGCGGGAACGCAGACCGTCGGAACGCCGTTGCTCATCGGAATGCCGTCCGCCCCGGGAAACGTTCCAAAATAGGTATCGAACGAGCGGTTCTCTTGCATGATGATGACGATGTGGCGAATCTTGTGGATCGGGTCTCCGCTCTGGGAGCGCGCGGGAGAAGTCCCCAGCGCCAGCACGAGCGCCAGGATGAAACGGCTATACCGCAACGGCAATCAGTCCTCCGCGAAATGCCATCGTCGCCGCTCCGACTTGCCCGGCGTCGTTGCCGAGCGAAGCGATGACAATCTGCGTTGTACCTTTGGGAACCATCGTCGTCAGCGCGTCGGCGCGCGGCCGCACGGCGTCGATCATAAAGTCACCGGCGGTCGAGACGCCGCCGCCGATCGCGATCTTCTCGGGATTGACGAACGCGATTAAGTTCGCCAAGCCGATGGCAAGATCGCCGATGAAGTTATTCCAAGCAGCCAGAGCGTGAGCGTCGCCGGCCTGCGCCGCCTTGCGAATCTTTTTGGAGCTGAGCTTGTCAGGCGCGGCGTCGAGCAGCAAACTGCGTGGAAAGGACGGCGCGACGGCAAAAGCATGGCGGATCAGCCCGGTGCCCGAGGCCTGAGCCTCGAAGCAGCCGATCTTTCCGCAGCCGCAGACGAACCCGTCGGTAGGCCGGATCTGATGGTGGCCGAACTCGCCGGCGCCCCAGCGGTGTCCGAGCAGCAGCTTGCCTGCGCCGACGATGCCGCCGCCGATTCCGGTTCCCAAGGTCAGGAGCGCGAAGTCTTTACACCCCGCGCCGCTGCCGAACGTGAACTCGCCTAGCGTCGCACAGCGGGCATCGTTGCCGACGAAGACCGGCAGCGCAAACTTGTTGCGCAGCGCGTCCCCCAGCGGCACGTTCTCCCAGCCGAAGTTCGGACTGTATAGCACGGAACCGGACGCGGCATCGATGTTGCCGGGCGAGCCGATTCCGATCCCCACCGCGTTTCCCGCATCTTTGAGCGCCTGTTCGACCACGGCTTCGATCGCCGCGACCACCGCCTCGAAGCGAAGGTCTTCGAGATCCTCTTCATGTTGGGTGTGGATCGCTCCGTCATCGGTAACGACCGCAGCCGCTACATGGGATGCACCGAGGTCGATGCCGATAGCCGTTCGCATGGGTCGGCTCTTTTGATATCGGCGAAGGCCGTACCCGCAAGACGCGGGAATCGAAGAAGCCTTATGGAGACGATCGACCTCACCGCGTTACGAAACTATAGTCGCCGCACCGGGCAAGCGACGCACCCGGATTTGCTCGACGCCCGCCCGCTCGAGCACGTCAACAAGATCGAAATCGACGAAGAGCACATTACGATGGAGTACGACGAAAAGATCACTCGCTTTTACAATGCGAACGAGATCACCCATCGCGAGTGGATCTACAAATACAACGACGATCCCGAATTCGTCGCGGCGGTCGGCAAAGTGATCGAGCTGGCCCGCAGGCACCTCAAGGACCTGCCTGAGAACATCGCCTGCCCGCCGGGTTGCGCGGAGTGCTGCAGCGGTTACGAGCCCTTCGTGAGCAAAGCCGACGTCGCGCGCATTGCCGCTCACCTTGGAATGAGTTACGAGGAGACGCTGCGGCAATACGTCGTCGAGCGTCCGTCGGCCGACGGCTTTCACGTCGGATGGCTCCGCAAAGTCGGCGACGACCTCGCCGACCAATGCGTCTTTCTCATGGGGTCGCGCAGCGGCCGGCACTACTGCGGCATCTACGAAGGACGCCCGCACGACTGCCGCGATTTCACGCCCATCGGATGCGGCGACGTCGATACGGAGTTGCCGCGGAAGACGTCGTGGAAGGTCGGACCGGCGTTCCAGCCTAAACGGCGCGGGCGCGGTCCCAACGGCAAACGGCTTTGATGCTCGCCGCGCTGGCCGTTACGGCGGCGCTCTACCAGGGGATGCATTGGCGGTTCGTCGGGCCGCTGCGCGGCGGACGCACCGTCGCCATCGACGGGGTGGCGGACGAGCCGAACCTCTTCTACATCGCGGCGGTTAACGGCGGCATTTGGAAGAGCGACGACGCGGGACGCACTTGGAGGCCGATCTTCGACGGCGAGCCGACCGGCTCGATCGGCGCGCTTGCGGCAGCGCCGAGTAACCCGCGGGTCGTCTACGCGGGCAGCGGCGAGGGCCTGCAGCGGCCCGACCTCGCAGTCGGCGACGGCATGTATAAGTCGACCGACGGCGGCGATACGTGGACGCACCTCGGCCTGCGCGACGGCCAGCAGATCGCTTCGATTGCCGTCGATCCGAAGGACGCAAACCGTCTCTTCGTTGCCGTTCTCGGCCATCCGTACGGTCCCAACGCGCAACGCGGCGTCTATCGCTCGCTCGACGGCGGCGCGACCTTCACGCAGGTGCTCTACAAAAACGAAAACGTCGGCGCTTTCGGCGTGACCCTCGACCCCAACGACCCCAACCTCGTTTATGCCACGCTTTGGGCGGCTCGCCAGGCGCCGTGGGAGATCGGTGCCTCCTTCGAGATGCCGGGAAGCGGAGTCTTCAAATCGAGTGACGGCGGCACGAGCTGGACGCAGTTGACTGCAGGCCTGCCCGCGCGCGTCGGGCGCTGCGAAGTATCCGTCGCACCCAGCGACTCGCGGGTCGTTTATGTTTACGCGGACGTCGAAGCGAAGGGCGACGACGCGGGCGCGCTCTATCGCAGCGATGACGCCGGCGCTCACTTCACCTTGGTCAACAATGCCGACGAGATCGCGCAGCGCGGCGACGACCTCATCTCGCTGGCGGTCGATCCAACGAACGCGCAGATCGTCTACCTCACGAACACCTCAACCTATCGTTCCACCGATGGCGGAAAGACGCTCGTCGCAATCAAAGGCGCGCCCGGCGGCGACGACTATCATACCGTTTGGATCAACCCGCGCAACCCAAAGATCGTCGCCTTGGCCAGCGATCAAGGGGCAACGATCAGCGTAGATGGCGGCACAACGTGGAGCTCTTGGTATAATCAGCCGACGGCCCAGATGTATCACGTCAATGCCGACGATCGCTTCCCGTACTGGGTTTGCGGCGGTCAGCAGGAGAGCGGCTCGGCGTGCGTGATCAGCCGCGGCAACTGGGGCGAGATAACGGAGCGTGACTGGCATACCGTCGGCGCTCAAGAGTACGGCTACGTCGTCCCCGATCCGCTGCACCCCGGCATCACCTTCGGGGGCAAGCTCGAAAAGCACGACGAGCGCACCGACCAGACCCAAGAAGTCTCGCCGATCGCGTTGCCCTCCAAGCGGTACCGCACCGTGCGCACCGAACCCGTCGGCTTCGACCATTTCGACCGGCGTCGTCTGTATTTCGGTGCGAACGTCGTCTTCGCAACCGATGACGGCGGCCAAAGCTGGCACGCCATCAGTCCCGACCTGACGCGCGCGCACCCAGCGATTCCCGCGGTACTCGGGCCGTTCGCAAGCGACGACCCGTCGCACGGCAATCATCGCGGCGTCGTTTACGCGCTGGCACCGTCGTACGTGCACCGCGGAACGATCTGGGCGGGAACGGACGACGGTCTCGTGTGGATCACCCGTAATGCTTTTGCAGGTTCGGTACAGGCTCGGTGGACGAATATTACGCCGCCCGACCTGACCCCGTGGAGCAAGGTTTCGCAGATCGACGCCTCTCGCTTCGACGACGCGACCGCCTTCGTCGCGGTCAATCGCTTTCGTCTCGACGACTTGCGCCCGTACGTCTACGTGACGCGCGACGGCGGACGAACGTGGAAACTCTGCGTTAACGGTTTGCCGGACCAACCGGTCAACGCGGTTCGCCAAGATCAAAAAACTCCGAACCTGCTCTATGCGGCAACCGAAAACGGCGTCTACGTTTCGTTCGATGATGCAGCGACCTGGCAACCGTTGCAGAACGATCTGCCGCGCACCTCGGTACGCGACATCATCGTGCACGACAACGATTTGATCGTCGCAACGCACGGGCGCGGCTTCTGGATTCTCGACGACGTCGAGCCGCTGCGCGAACTGGCCTCCGTCGACCCCAGCGTGCGTAACGCCGGCAATGCGTATCTCTTCGCGCCCGAGCGCGCTTACCGCGTGCGCCGCAGCACCAACACCGACACCCCGCTTCCACCGGAAGAACCGATGGGTGAGAACCCGCCCGACGGCGCGATCGTCGATTACGAGCTCAACCATCCCGCAAAGCGGGTCGTCCTCTCGTTCTACGACGACAAACGGCAGCTCGTTCGCCGGTTCTCCAGTGAAGACGCCGCGCCGTCGCCGATTCCCCATCTCGACAAACCCACGTATTGGGAGCGCGCTTTCGTCAAGCCCTCGACGGGCACCGGAATGCATCGCTTCGTCTGGGATCTGCGTGAGGCGCCGCCTGCGGCCGACCAAGATCTGCCGATCTCCGCCGTCCCGCGCGACACACCGCGCACCCCGCAAGGACCGCTCGTCATCCCGGGTCGCTACCTGGTCAGCCTTGACGTCGACGGCCACGTGATGGAAAGCATGGTCGACGTGGTCATGGATCCGCGCGTCGTCATCTCGAACGAAGCCCTCAAAGCACAATACCTCCTGGCTGCGCAGCTGACGTCGCTGGCGAACAAGAGCTACGATGCCGCCGCAAAAGCGGGGAAGAACGCCGCTGCAGCCGCCGTCTTTATCAAGATCAACGAAGCTGCCGCAGCCTTGCTTGATACCGTCGACGGTGCCGATGCACCGCCGACGCAGCAAGCCACGGCCGGGGTGCGGACCCTCGAGCAGCAGTTCGACGCGCTCGAACCCGTGCGGTAGTTCGCGAGGGCCGAGCGGGCGAACGCAGAACCGCTCGCCTATGCAAATAATTATCTCGTTGCTCACAATCCTCGCCATCAACGGGGGCTACGCCGCACCTGCGGGCGCGACCAGCACGCTCACCGTCAAGCTTAACGCGCAAAATGGTTCGGGAGAGAACGGAACCGCCACGCTGACACAAGCTAATGGGGCCGTGAAGGTTGTGATTGCAATTCCCAAGGGACCGGCCGGGCCTCAGCCCGCGCACATCCACGACGGAACCTGCGCGGGCATTCAGGGCATCGCCTACGGGCTCAAGAGCGTCGCGAACGGCGCCTCAACGACGACGATCAAGGGCATTACGATCAACCAGCTATTGGCGGGCAAGTACGCGATCAACGTCCACCAGAGCACGTCGAATCTCGGCAAGTACGTCTCCTGCGGCAATATCGTCAAACCGAAGTCGATGTAAGCCGTTCGGGATCGTGTCGACGCTGAAGGTCCGCGCCCTATGGTTGGGCCTCGCCCCGCTAGTGCTGTTGGCGCCGTTGCGGGCTTACGGCGCCGATACGACACCGGAACGCACGCTCGTCTATAACTTCTCGTGGTCAATGGATCAGGTCGTATCCGCCGGCGGAACGGACTCGGAGTCCACTTCGGTCAACTGGTCGACCGCGCCGATGGACATGCGGTATTACGGGAACGCCGTGAACTCCAAGGGCACGATAACGGCAGAGATCATGGGGACACAGCCCGACGGCGGTGTGATCGTGAGCATCGTCATGGAGGGACAGAACGTTCCCGCGATGTCTCCGGCAACGTGCGTGGCCTACGGGAATACGGCCGTTATTTGCGATCCGAATAAGAGCGTCTACGGCGCGGAGTTCACCCTCCTGCGCTTTCTCGGCTCCAACTTCGTGGATCCAAACCGGCTCGATGCCAGTAAACACTGGCGTCTATCGCACGATTACGGCGATCGAGTCGAACAAGCCGATTACACGATCGGCGGCAGCAGCGGCAGCACGATACAAATCGGTGAAACTCGGAAAGTCGAGGAGACCACCGGACGCAAGAGCACGTCGAACGTCGACACGAAGATCGGATATGACGTTAGCCGATCCGTTCCGGTCTCCGTCCAGGAATACGTGACGACCCGCGGTGACAACGGGGATGCCGGCTTCTCCAAGTCGACCTATCAAACGACCTTGGACCTTGCCAGCGATACGATGGCAAAGGCGCCCTAGGAGTCTCTCGGACTCCCTAGCGGAGTTTTCTAGGATCCCGGACCGGTGTTGCCGCCGCTGATGATGACGCCGATTCGTTTGCCTTCCAGCACCGGGATTCGGCGCTGCATGAGCGCGGCCAACGGCGCCGCGCCGCTCGGCTCGATAACGATCTTCATACGCTCGAACGCAAAGCGCATGGCTTCAACCAGTTCGGCGTCGCTCACCGTGACGATTCCGCTTACGTGCTCGCGCGCGATCGCAAACGTCAGCTCGCCGGGCGAGGTGGTTCGCAGACCGTCGGCGATCGTCTCCGGCACCGGTATCGTAACCCGCCGGCCGGCGCTCAGCGATTGAGCAAAATCGTCGCCCGCATCGGGCTCGACGCCGTAGATCGCGATCTTTGGATCGATCGCGTGCGCGGCGATCGCCGTTCCCGATATGAGTCCGCCGCCGCCCACCGGCACCACGACCGCGTCGAGGCCGTCAATCGTTTCGAGCAGCTCCAACGCAGCCGTTCCCGCGCCGGCGGCGATGCGCTCGTCGTCGAATGGGGGCACCAGCGTCGCGCCGCGCTGGGCGGCGAGATTCGCGGCGATCTCTTCGCGGTGCGAGGTAGCGCGCTCGTAGGGGACGACCTCGGCGCCGTAACCCAGCGTCGCCTCCAGCTTCACGGCCGGCGCGTCGGTCGGCATCACGATGGTCGCCGGAACCCCGAAGATCCGCGCCGCGAGCGCGACGCCCTGCGCGTGATTGCCGCTAGAGAACGCAACGACGCCGCGCCGGCGCACCCCCTCGGGCAACGACGCCAAGAAGTTGTACGCGCCGCGGAACTTGAAGGCGCCCATCCGCTGCAGGTTCTCGCATTTGAGAAAGAGCGTCGCATTCGCGCGCGCATTCAGGGTCGTGGAGTGCAGCACGGGCGTACGATGCGCGACGCCCGCCAGACGCTGCGCGGCCGCGCGGATATCGTCGAACGTCAAGAGCTTCGTGAGCACTATTTCTCGACCATGTGGAACTGCAAGTCGACGACCTTATGGCTGTTGTTGAAGCGCATCTGCTCGACGTAGTCGTGCTTTTGAAACTTCACGTCGAAACAGCGCCACCCCGGTTTGCATTTAACGGCCGTCTCCTTGACGGAGAGCAGCTTACCCTGCGCGCCGAGCTCGTCGGACCACTCCGCCACCTTCACCCGCGTCGTCGCGATGCCTTTGGCGATGTCGTTCCCCACCGGTTTCAAATCGTTGTTGATGACCGCCTGGGTGATGCGGTCCGCCTCGCGCTCGTCTCGATTCTGAAACGTGCAGCCGGCCAAACCGGCAACGGCGGCCGCGACGAGTAAAGATCGAACGATCACGATGCCAAAGCCTCCGCATCGCTCTCCGAAGAGAACTTCGTAAACGTCAGCTGGGGATTCCATTCGCGCGCGAGCCGAACGCTCCACTCGTTTTCGAAAAGCGCCGCCGCTCGACCGTTCCAATCTTCCACGAGCTTCGCATTGGACGGCAGCTTCGCGTTCGCCAAGTGCTCGCGCTCGCCGTCCACGTAGAGCGCCAAGGAGTACGGCAGCGTCGAAACGATCGTTTTGACGCTGTACTCGGATTCCAAGCGATACTTTGCAACCTCGAACTGCAGCTCGCCGACCGCACCGAGAATCGGCTCGATCCGCGGCGTGCCCCATGAATAAAAAACCTGCACGGCCCCCTCCTCTCGCAGCTGCGAAATGCCTTTGCCGAACGACTTGTAGCCCGACACGTCGATGCTTCGCACCGAGGCGAAATGCTCGGGAGCAAAGGCTGGGATCGGCGGGAATGTAACGCGCGGGCCTTCGTAGAGCGAATCGCCGATCGCAAACGCGCCGGGGTTCACGAGACCGACGACGTCGCCGGCATACGCTACTTCCAGGGACTCGCGGTCGTCGGCGAAGAGCCGCATCGCCCTCGAGAGACGTACTTGGTCGCCGGTGCGGGCGTTGCGCACCGTCATGTCGCGCGCGAACTCGCCCGAACAGATGCGCACGAACGCAACGCGATCGCGGTGGCGCGGATCCATATTTGCCTGAATCTTAAAGACGAAGCCGGTGAAGGAAGCATCTTCCGGGCTGACGCCCGCGCGCGCCACGGGCGGCGGCGCCATCGTAATGAAGTCGTCGAGAAAGAGCTGCACGCCGAAGTTGGTCACCGCGCTGCCGAAAAAGACCGGGGTCGTCGCGCCGCGCAGCATCGCGTCGCGGTCGAAGCGTTCGCCGGCGCCGTCGAGCAGCTCGATCGCGTCGCGGAATTGATGGTAGTCGTGATCGCTGACCAGCGCGCGCAGCTGCGGGTCGCCGGCATCGGTCACCGCGACCGTCGCGCGCGTCGCGCCGTGGGCGGCGCGCTCGAAGAGATGCACGGCCTTCGTCCGGCGATCGTAGACGCCCTTAAAACTCTCGCCGCTTCCCAACGGCCAGTTGACGGGAAAGGCCCCGATTCCCAGCACGCTTTCGAGCTCGTCGAGCAGCTCGAGCGGATCGCGGCTTGGCCGGTCGAGCTTATTCATGAAGGTAAAGAGCGGAATTCCGCGCTCGGCGCAGATTGCGAAGAGTTTTTTGGTCTGCGGCTCCACGCCTTTGGCGGCATCGATCAGCATCACGGCGCTGTCGGCGGCCAGCAGCGTTCGATACGTATCCTCGCCGAAGTCTTGGTGACCCGGCGTATCGAGAAGGTTGAGGGTGTGGCCGCCGTATTCGAACTGCAAAACGGTCGAGGTTATGGAGATGCCGCGCTCGCGTTCGAGCGCCATCCAATCGCTGGTTGCCTGGCGCTGGCGCTTGCGCGCCGAGACTTGTCCGGCGATATGGATGGCGCCGCCGTAGAGCAGCAGCTTTTCGGTCAACGTCGTTTTGCCGGCGTCGGGATGCGAAATAATCGCAAAGGTGCGCCGTTTGCGTACCTCGTCGAGGATGGGGTTCTCCGTCACGGTTTCACCGGTTGATAGACGCGCAGTTCGACGCTTCCCGGCGCCTCGCGCAACATGAATATCCGGCCGCCGTCACGGTAGAACTGCGCGCTCGGCGGAATTCGAAACCGATCGCTCCCTCGCCGCACGAATGCCTCACGACCGTCGATCGAAATCGTGCAGTCCCCAAACGCTAGATGAGCCGGCGGCCTAATCCAACTCGCGCTTTTTGGCAGATGCGCGGTCACGTAGCGCGCGGTGCCGGTAGATTTCGAGACTTGCGTCAGGCACTCGGGCAGCGCCGACAGGGCCCAGGGCGCATCGCCGCTCAAGGGCGCGATCGCGCCGCGCGACGCCCGGCTCGACGCGCCCGGCTTGGGCGCCACGCGCGCATAGACCGACGCGATCTTGATGCGGATCAAGTCGCGGTTCACCCACGCCGCTACGACGACGCCGATACCGAGAACGATGACGGTCGACACTGCAAGGTATTTTATCACGTGGCGGCGGTCGGCGGCTCCCCGACAAACAGGCGTGCGGCTCCGACCGAATAATCGCCCATCCCGTAGTAGACGTCGTAGACGCGGTCGCCAAGGTCGGGCCGCGGATCGAGGCCCGTCGGAAAGACCACGTTATCGACGACTCCGTTGCGCTCTTCTTTCGATTCGGGCGTGAGGACCGGCTGCGGGGAGCGGTAGAGAATGCGATCCGGCCGCTCCAAGTCGTGGACGACGATGCCGGCGGCGTATCGCAGGGAAGGCCGGTGTGTCCCGTCGCCGATCGCGTCGACGCCATGAAAGAGCGCTAGCCATGCCGTCGTTCCGCCGAGCGTGATTCGCACGGGCGGCGTACCGGCGCCAATCTTGATCGATCCCCACTTCTCATTGGGGGAAAGCACGAGGCGGCTCTCGGCAACGTTGCAGAGATTGCTGCGATCCTTGAGGACGGGGGCAAGCGGTACGTATCCGATTCTGATCGACTCGCGGTCTTCGAAGGGCATGCGCTCGATCATAGGGATCGCGGCGCGCCCGTCGACGCTGGAAAGATGCAGCATCGGACGATGATAAAAAGCCAAACACTTGCGCCCCTTCGGCGAAAGCACCGGCTCGGGAAAGAAGGCCGCATCTTTGTCGTCGCCGACGACGTTTGCCGAACCCGCGAACCGAACTGGGCCCAACCGGTTCCAATGATACGCATCGCTCGATATCGCGACCGCGACGCGCGGTCCATCCGGGCCAAATGCCGTATACGCCATGACATACGAGTCGAGCACCGGGAGATACGTTACGCGCGGATCCTCGCAACCGTATCCGGGATGGGGCCGCAGCTCGTACGGTGCTTGCGGCTCGAGTGCGAAATCGAGCCGTTGGCAGTCGAACGCATCGCGTTCGAAGGCAACGCGCACCGTCCGCACCCGCGAAATGTTTCCCTCGGCGACGCAGCGCGGGTAGATCAACAGCTCGCCGCCGGGGGCGCGCGTTGCCGCGGGGTTCAGCACTCCGCCGGCCTCGGTCGGGTCCCCGTCCGGCGCGAGAACGGTGCCCAGCCGCTCGACGCGCACTTGGAGCTGCTCGAGTGAATCCAGCGTTCCCGGCTGCTTTGGAGAAAGCATAACTAACCTATGGCAAGTAGGTCGTCGCAATCGGTTCGTCGCTGGGCGTTACGACTTCGACTCGAACGCCTCGGCGATATACCGAATTGGGAACGATCCAGAGCGTATACGTGCGGTATTGCGGTGACGGTTCGCCGGCGTTGGCCGGCTCCTGTTCGAAGGCCACGACGCGAACGCGCTGAGAGTTCGCGCCGATGGATTCGACGATCTGTTTGTAACCCGTGCGGTCGTGCGGTCCCATAAGCAACACGACGCCGAACTCGCCTTTGAAATGAATCGGCGCATGAATACCCAGCTTGCTCAAGGTTACCTCATCGCGTACTATAAGGATTTGATTGCCCCCCAGAACGGTGGTAGTGCCTGCTGCGAGCGTCTTCACGCGCACCTCACGACATCCGACCAGCACGATGAGCCCCAAGGCTAGACCTGCCAGGGTCGACCAGCGCATCACGGCCGACCGCTTCGCCGCGCGTCTCATTTGTCATTGCCGTCCGGCCCCGGCGAAGCTACGCTAAGGGCGGGATGAAACGACTCCTCCGTCTCGCGCTGGCCACCGACTTCGTTGCCCTGATGACCGTCGTGCTCGGGAGTTGGACGCGCATCAACGGCGCCGGACTCACGTGCCCGGATTGGCCGCTGTGCCGAGGGCGGATAATCCCGCTGATGACCGACGGCACGTTGTGGGAATGGACGCACCGCTTGCTTGCGTTTATGGTAGCGCCCCTGACGATCGCCCTGGTGGCGGCCGCCTGGCCGGCGCGCTCGCGCTCGCCCTTCGTGGGTCCGACCCTCGCCGCCATCGTCGCCCTCTTCATGGCCCAAGTGCTGCTCGGTGCGGAAACCGTCCGGCTCGGGAATGCGCCGTTCTCCGTCGTTCTGCACTGGGCGACCGCGATGGCGTTTATTGCCGCCCTCTCTGCGATGGCCGTCTTTGCCGCAGCCTCGCCCCGCGCCGGCAGCACGCCGTCGCGCGACGCCTCGCGGTCGTCGGGGCGCCTTCGCTTCGTGCTGCTGACGACGACGACGATCGCCTTCATAACGATGTGCATTGGGGCTTACGTAAGCTCCAGCGGGGCTGGCCTTGCCTGCCTGTCGATTCAGCAGTGCGCGGGCAACGTGATCGTTCACACGCCGGGTGAGTACGTACAGATGCTGCACCGCGCCGCCGCGGCCGCTACGCTGATCTTTGCAGCCGCAACACTCGCGCTCGCTTGGGCCGGTCCGGCCTCGGGGCGCGTGAGAGCCGCGGCCGCCGCGGGTGTGGCATTGGTTTGCGTTCAAGTCGTCCTCGGACTTCTCAACGTGACGCTGCGGCTGCCGGTAGAGCTTCGCGAAGCGCATGCGGTCAACGCGGCCTTTGTCTTCTTGGCCTTCTTCCTCGCGACGGTCTTTGCGACGCTGGACGCGATGGCGAACCAACCGGCGCGCCACTACAGTCCGAGCGGCGCCGGGCAATGATCGCACTCGAACGCGTCGGCGATTACTACGAACTTTCGAAGCCGCGCATCATCGCGCTGCTCTTGATTACGACGGCCGCATCCATGGTGATGGCGGCGCGCGGAGTCCCTCCGCTCGGCCTGCTCTTTTGGACGCTGCTGGCGGGAGCGCTCGCAGCGGCATCGGCGGGCGCATTCAACTGCGTCTGGGATGCGGATATCGACCGCATCATGAAGCGCACGCAGGCGCGCCCCATCCCGCAGGGACGAATATCCCGGCGCAGCGCGACGATCTATGCCGTGCTCGCCGGCGGCATATCCTTTGGGCTCTTTTACCTCCTCGTCAACCCGCTTGCGGCTTGGCTCTCGCTCGCCGGAAATGCGTATTACGTCGTCATTTACACGATGTGGCTCAAGCGCATAACCCCGCTCAACATCGTGATCGGCGGAGCGGCCGGCGCGGTTCCGCCGCTCGTCGGCTGGGCCGCCGTCACGCACGCCATCGGTGCGCCGGCGCTCGGCCTCTTCGCACTGATCTTTCTTTGGACGCCGCCGCACTTTTGGTCGCTGGCCTTGATGACCGAAATGGACTACGGTAAGGCCAACATCCCAATGCTGCCCAACGTTTACGGACGCGAGCGCACCAAACGCGAAATCGTCTATTACAGCCTCGTGCTGGTTGCGGCCTCGCTCGCTCTCTACCCGCTTCACGTGATGGGCGCGCTGTATTTCGGTGCGGCGGCCGTACTCGGCGGTCTCTTCATGCTCGACGCGTGGCGAACGTGGCGCGAACAGACCGGCACGTACCAGGCGCGCAAACTCTTTCGCTACTCACTGGTGTATCTGGCGCTGATGTGCGCGGTGATGGTGATCGACCGCATCGTCTCGTGAACCGCCTCCTCTGGACGCTCGCGCTCGGCGTCTTTGCCGGAGCCCTCGATCTGAGCGTGCTTTCGCCCGCGCTTCCGGCGCTCGGCCGGACTTTCGCGGTGCAAACCGGCGACCTGGCCTGGGTCTTCACCTTATATCTTCTGGTTACGGTCGTCTCGATTGCCGTCGCTAGCTCGATGGCGGACCGATTCGGACGGCGGCCGATCTATTTGATCTGCATCGCGCTCTTCGCCGCCGGAAGCATCGTCGCAATCCTCGCGCCGAACTATTCGGTCTTTCTTGTCGCACGCGCAATTCAAGCGCTCGGCGCCGGCGGAATCTTTCCGGTCGCAACCGCGGCTATCGGCGACGTCGTGCCGTCGGCGCGGCGCGGAGCGGCGCTGGGCATTGTCGCCGCGACGTGGGGTTTCGCGGCGGTCATCGGTCCCAGCATCGGCGGCTTGATCACGCATTATGTTTCGTGGCGCTACATCTTCGCGGTGAATCTTCCGCTGGCGGCGGTCGTCTTCGCAATGGCGCTCAAAACGGTCCCGGCGATTGCTCCGCGGCAACGCGGAGCCCTCGACGTCGTAGGCCTTGCGTTGCTCTGCGGCGGATTGCTAGCGCTCATGGACGGACTCATCGCGGCGCAAGTTGCGACGGGACTCGTCGGGGTTACGCTCCTCGCGGCCTTTGCATTCTGGGAGCGAAGGAGCGGTAACCCGATTGTGCCGCTCGAGGTTCTGCGCACGCCACAGCTCGTTAGAACGTACGCGCTGGAGGTTGTCATCGGCATCTTGGAAGGCTCGCTCTTCTTCATACCTGCGGTGCTGGTCGCCGCCGACGGTCTGTCGTACGCCGCGGCGGGCTTCGTCGCCGCACTCGGCGCGTTCATGTTCGTGCTGGTCATTCCGGCGTCGGGGCGAGCCCTCGACCGAATTGGCAGCCGCGACGTCCTTCTCGCGGGCACGATCGTCAGTGAAATCGGTCTCGCGCTCTTCGCGCTCGGCTTCAGTTCGCTACCAACTGCGCTCCTCGCGATCGTCATCGCCGGCGCGGGGTTCGGCGCGCTGCTCGGTGCGCCGACGCGGTACATCGTCACGAACGAAACGCCCCACCACGCTCGCGCGACCGCCGTGGGCCTGCTGAGCCAAGCGCTAATCGTCGGCCAAATTCTTGGCAGCTCGATGGCGGGCGGCTTGATGAGTGCGGCGCAAACCGAGTTTGCCGGCTATCGCCACGCCTATCTCGCGTTTTGTGCCGTTGCCTTCGTTGCGCTCCTTCTGGCCGCATCGTTGAAGTCGCGGGATGAAGAACGCCGGCGACCGATCGAGGAAGCCGCGTAGCAGCAACCGTGCTCGAGCACAGCCGTGATCTCGTACGCCGGCAATGGACTTCTTCCGAACGAAGAATCGTTTGGCGCGGGCTCACCGGACGTTTCGCACTGGCGATCGAGCCGCTGATCGGCATGATTTTCATGGCCCTGCTGACGTGGGGCATCGTCTACCGCGCGCATCACGTTGCCTCCGATGCGACGTTGATCAAAGTCGCGTGGATCTTCGCGCTCGGGACCGTCGTCTTCGGCGGATACTTCGTCGCCGTGCTGGTGGCGCCGCTCGTCGCCTACGTCCAAACGTTTTCACCGATTTTCATCGTTGACGGCTACGTGCGTTACCGCGAACCCGACGAGCGCTCGCGCCCCGACGCGTGCGGCTACGCCGCCGTGCTCCTGGCGGATCGAGCGGTCGCCGGCGAATGGGAGTTTCTCGGCAAACGCCGGTTGCTTAACGCGACGATACCCGCGCTCGTCGAGTTCTCGCGCTACGGAATCCACAAGATCGACGGTAAGTCGACCGGCTTACTCCCCGACGAAGACCTGCCGCTGCTTGCCATCGGCATCGCCACGCGCCGCGGCCGCCGCGCCGACCTGTAATGCTTTCTTGCTGGTTGGAGCTAGGAGCTTAGGGCCCTGAGTTGTTCAGCGGAACGCGCTCCGTCGTGTCGGCGGGCCAGTGGTGCCCGTAACCCGACATCAAACAGACCGACGCGCCGATCAGGAAGATAACGACTAGCCCGACCGCGGCGGCACGGTAGAGTGAGGCCGGCACGCCCTTGCTTTCGGGGACGCTCGTAAAGTCGAGATACTCGTCGTCGCGCACGATCATTTGCTACGCGCCTTTCGGAGGAGTGAAGCCGATCACGTTGAGGCCGGCGAGCAGGGCGAGAACCGCGCCCAGGCCGAGCAGCGCCAGCATCAGCTTGAAGACCTGATTCTCGACGCCGGTCGCCTGCCAGTCCTTATAGAGCGCGTAAAAGGCCACGACGGCGACCGCGATGCCCGCGACCACCGCTCCAAAGCGTTCGATGAGCTGCGCGTTCACCAGCATCACTCCTTATAGCAAGTAAAAGATGGAAAAAAGCACGACCCAGATCACATCAACGAAATGCCAATAGAGCGTGCCCGCCGTGATCCCGAAGTACTTGCCCCCGGTGTAGACTCCGGCAGCCGACTGGAGCACGAGCACGGTGAGATAGCAGACGCCGAAGAATACGTGCAGCCCGTGCATTCCGGTCAACGTGAAGAACGAAGCGCCGAAGATCCCGCTGCCCGACCACGTCACGTGTTCGCCAAAGATCAGGTGGTTGTATTCGTAGGCCTGCCCCCCGAGGAAGCCCGCCCCTAAGACGATCGTCGCCAGCAAGAACCACATATACTTGATGAAGTTCCCGTGCTTGAAGTTCTCGAGCGCGTAATGCATGGTCGCGCCGGAGCCGAAGAGCACGACGGAGTTCCAGGCCGCAAACGCGACGTCGAGACGCTGAATTCCCGGCGGCGGCCAGCCCTGCCCGCTGTTGCGCAAGTAGAGATAGGCGAAGATGAACGAGGAAAAAAGGACGCAGTCGCTGATCAGAAAGAGCAAGAAGCCTTGCAGGCGGAGTTCCCGCGTTTCGACGTAGAGCTGGTCGACGCCGCCGTGCGCATCGGCGCCGATTGCCGCGACCGACATCAGTGGGCCCCCGCCGCCACCGGCGGCGGCGAATCGGTCAGTTCTTCCTCCAGACCCGCATACGGAAGCGGCTGGCTGAAGTCGTACGGCAGGCCGTAGACCGTCGGGACGTGCTTGAAGTTATAGTAGTGCGGCGGCGACGGCACCTGCCACTCCAGCGTGCGCGCTCCCCACGGATTGGCGCCCGCGCGCTTCCCATTCCGTATGCTCCACAGCACGTTGACGAAGAAAATCAGAATCGCGAACGTCATGAGATACGACGAAACCGATTCGAAGCGGTTCCAGAACGTGAACTGCGGGTCGTAGGTCGCCACCTCTCGCGGCATCCCGAGAATACCCAGCCAATGCATCGGAAGAAACGTGCCGTTGAAGCCGATGAAGAAGAGCCAGAAGTGAATCTTTCCCAGCGTCTCGTTGAGCAGCCGCCCCGACATCTTCGGAAACCAGTAGTACATGCCGGCGAAGATGCCCATCAGACTTCCGCCGATGAGCACGTAGTGCAGGTGAGCCACGATAAAGTACGTTCCATGCACGTGGAGATCGAATGGAATTGCCGCAAGGAAGATTCCGGTAATTCCACCCAGCGTGAAGAGCCCCACGAAGCCGATCGCAAAGAGCATCGCCGTGGTGTAGTGAATCTTTCCGCCGAAGAGCGTCGCGGTCCATGAGAATATCTTGATCCCGGTCGGCACGCCGATGACGTACGTAAGGATCATGAAGGGCAGCTGCAAGAAGGGCGCGAGGCCGGAGGTGAACATGTGGTGCGCCCAAACCATGAATCCGAGCAGCGCGATCGACATCGAAGAAAATGCGATCAGTTTATAGCCGAAGATCGGCTTGCGCGCGAAGGTCGGCAGCACTTCGGAGATGATGCCGAAGGCCGGAAGAATCATGATGTAGACCGCGGGATGCGAATAGAACCAGAACATGTGCTGCCACATCACGGGGCTGCCGCCTTTGGTCGGGTCGAAGAACGGCACGCCGAACTGGCGCTCGATGAAGAGCGCCGCCAGCGCCGCGGCGAGCGCCGTCGTCGCGATCATCAGCAGCGGCGCCGTTGCAAACTGACCCCAAACGAAGAGCGGCATGCGGGTAAAAGTCATGCCCGGAGCGCGCATTTTCAAGATCGTTACGACGAAGTTTATCCCCGTGATCGTCGAGCTTACGCCGACCAGGAAGATCGCGGCACACCACATCGAGGTTCCCGGAGCGCCCTGCAGCGAGATCGGCGGGTACTCCATCCATCCCGCGGTCGGCGCGCCCATGAGAAAGGACGAGAACAGCATCAAGCCGGCGACCGGGAATATCCAGAAGCTGAGCATATTCAGCCAGGGAAAGGCGACGTCGCGGGCTCCGATTTGCACCGGAAAGACCAAGTTTCCGAAGCCGCCGGTCAGGAGCGGAATGACGACCAGCCAGACCATCGCGCTGCCGTGCACGCTGTAGACTTCGTTGTACGTGCCGGGGGCGACGAACCCGCCCGAGGGGTTGAGCAATTGGGTGCGGATCGCTTCGGCCAGCAAACCGGAGAGCATGAAGAAGACGAAGCCGGTGATGAGGTACTGGATGCCGATGATCTTGTGATCGAGCGAAAAGACATATCGCCGCACGAACCCCTGAGGTTCGGGGTGAATGTGATCGGCGATGCCGCCTGGGTGAAGCGCTGCTACTGCCATACTGCTTTTAAATATCTCACTTCAGTGTGTTGAGGAATGCCACGAGATTCGCGATGTCCTGCGGCGAGAGCCCGTTCGAGCTCGCGTTGGGCATCGCGCCCATGCTGCCGGTGTAACCGTTCTCCAAGATCGATGCGACGTCTGCGGGATTCGCGGCCTGACCGTTGACGAGGTTGGGATGGTTGGAATCGTGGAGGACGCCCTCGAGCCCCGGCCCGACGAGAGTTTGGTTGAACGGAGCGAGCTTGTGGCAAGCCGTGCATTTTTGGCTGAAGAGCAGCTTGCCGGCCGCGGCGTCGCCTCCCTGGAGCGAGATCGCCGCTCCGTTCGCGCCGGGCAACGCGTTGCTCACGCGAGCGTTCTTCTGCTGCCAGCCCTTGTACCAGCGGTCGAACGAGTCCTTATCCTCGATCACCAGCACCTGCTTGTCCATTTCGCTGTGCTCGACGCCGCAGAACTGCGTGCAAATGATCGGATAGCGGCCCGCTAGACGCGGCGTGAACCGGATCGTCGTTACCAAGCCCGGAACCGTATCGTTCTTGAGGCGCATTGCCGGCACCCAGAATCCATGAATCACATCGGCCGACGTCAGATTCAGCGTCACCGGCACGTTCAGGGGAAGGTGCATCTCGTCGGTAACCTCGCCGTTGATCTGCGGGTAGCGGAACGAGAAAAAGAATTGATGACCGATCGCTTCGACCACGAGCCCGTTGGCCGGTTCCAACTCGATCTCGTACCAAATTCGAACGCTGACGATCGAGAGCAAGATCACGAAGAGCGCCGGGATTACCGTCCACCAAAACTCGAGCTTGCGGTTATCGTGGATTTGGACGCCGATTGCATCGGGCGCGTCGGAGGCTTTAGCGCGAAAGGCGATCGCGAAATAGACCAGATAGCCGACGATAAAGACGTAGAGCGCGCTGCCGGTCGCCGCCATGAAACGAAAGAGGGTATCGACCTGCCGCGCCGTGACGATCGCGGCGGGCAGGTAGCGTTCCAGCGGAAACGTGTACCAAAAGACGATCGCGGCGATCGCCACCAACGCCAAGATTGCGGTGCACACCCAGAATCCGCGATCGACCCGGGCCGGTTGCGCTGTTCTCTCTACCAAAGAATGCTCTCCCTCAGCCTACTATAGGCGCTTCGCTCGCTGGTCGCACCGACTAAACGGGCTGTTAAGAGCCCCTCTCCGCCGCCCCTGCAAACTCCCTGACCAACCAGTCCACGTTGGTGATCGCCGTTCCGACGACGACGGCGTCGGCTCCGGCATCGAGCGCCGCCCTGACGCCGCCCGGCGAGTGAATCCCCCCCTCGCATACGGCGAACTTACCCAATCGCGAAAGCTCGGCAACGAGATCGAGTGCGGGAAGTTGGTGGTTCTTTGTCGGCGCCGTATATCCGCAGAGCGTCGTCGCCAAGATGTCGGCGCCGGCCGCGCCGGCGGCTGCTGCGTCCGCCACCGTCGAGCAGTCGGCCATTGCCAGACGGCCGGCCGAGTGGATTGCCTGGATCACGTCGATGAGCAGGCTGCCGTCCGGCCGCGGGCGACCGGTCGCGTCGAAGGCCACGATTTCGGCGCCCGCGCCGATAACCGATCCCACTTCGGCAAGCGAAGGAGAAATGTAGGCCTCGAATCCGCGATATTCGCGTTTGACCAACCCCACGATCGGCAAAGCGAGGCGCCGGCGCACGGCGCGAAGATTCTCGACACCCTCGACGCGGACCGCGACGGCCCCGCCGTCCTGCGCGGCGCGTGCCATGGCCGCGATGATCTGCGGATCGTCGATCGCCGAACCGCGCCAAGCCTGCACGGAAACGATCAACCCGCCGCGCAGCGCTTCGAGCACGCTCATAACCGCAGCTCCTTTACGGGCAGTCCGACCTCCTGGTACGCCAGCAGCAACGCGCCCCCCGCGGGTTCGTACTTCGCGTGACCCACTTGGGCGCCGGGCACGACATTAAGAATGCCGCGTCGGACGCGCTCGTAAAAGCCCGCGTCGGCGAAGAGTCCGCCGGTTAACGCCGCTCGGCGTTCATTTACCTCATTAAGTGCACGCCGCGCGAGTACGGCAAGCCGGTCGGCCCCGCTATCGGCAATTGGGCGAAACCGCGCAAAGCGGATTGCAACCGGCGTAAAGGCGGCGAGACGGTCACGGGTTAGCGCGCCGGCGTAAAATGCGCGCGCAACGCGGCGAAGCGAGTTCATTGCAAAGAAATCGCAAGCCGCCCGCGCTTCCTCGCTGAAAGAGCCGTCTCCGTCGTCCTGTGCGGCCATCAGAAGTGCGAGCACATCGCGCGCGATGCTGAAGGCGCTTCCCTCGTCGCCGAAGAGGTAGCCCCATCCGCCGATCGTCCGCGATTCGCCGTGGTCGTCGATAGCGTACACGACCGACCCCGTACCCGCAATCACCACGACGCCCGGCGCTCCCGCCAGTGCGCCGGCATGCGCCACCGGCGCGTCGTGCATGACGACGAGCCGCTCCGTCGGAAGCTCCGGCTTTTTCCCATAAATCCGGCCTTCGTAGCCGCTGATTCCGGCCACGATCGCCGCGAAATCGCTCTCACCGCGAAGGCCGGCGTTTCGGCACGCGTCGGCGAGCGCATCGCGCAGCGCGTTCGCTAGGCGCGTCGATCCGGCGCCGGCGGCGACCTCGTCCGCCGGTCCGGCGACTCCGCGCGAGAGTATGCGTCCAAGGTCGTCGGCAATCAACGCGACGGTCGAGCTCTGTCCTCCGTCGATGCCCGCGAACAGGAGACTCACGCCTCGATCTCCAGCAGGCGCGCGGCGTACGCGTCGGCGGCCGCTTCTCGTGCGCTGCGATCGCGCAGCGTCACTATTTCGCCGATCGCTTCCCGATGGTGGTAGAGCTCGTGCGCGATCGCAAACGGCACCAACTCAAGCGCCAGCCGATTATTCAGCCGAATCTCGGGCACCTCGGGATCGTACTCGGAACGCAACTCGGATTCGCCCCAATCGCCGAGATCGGCAAAACGGACGCGCACGCCGTATTGCGCGCAGAGGTTCGTTGCGACGCTCACGTTCGGCGCAGGTCGACGCCGTCGGCGACGAGCTGTGCGCGCAACTCGTTGGTATCGATGTCGGCCACGCGCACGCCGCGCTCGCAAGCCAGCGCCGCTGCCGTTCCCGCGGCCTGTCCCAGCGTCATCACCGTCGGCGTTAGGCGCGTCGAGGCCAGCGCCTCGTGCGTCGTGGAGATGCAGCGCCCTGCGACGAGCAGCTGCTCGCGGTTAACCGGCACGAGCGTGCGGTATGGAATTTCGTAGGTCGCTCCCGGTGCGAGGCGCTGCGTGCTGGTTCCGCTGCCGCTCGGGTTGTGCACGTCGATTGGATAGGCGCTGCGCGCCACGGCATCGTCGAAGCGCCGCGCTTGCAAAACGTCGTCGCGCGTGAGCGTGTATCGCCCGACGATGCGGCGCGATTCGCGAATGCCGACTTGGGTGCCCGTTGCCGCGATCCGCGCGCCGGCAAACCCCGGCACGCGCCGCCGAAAGAACTCCAGCAGTTGCATGGCCTGTAGACGAGATTCGATTTCGGCCCGCGTCAAATCGTCCGGATCGAGCGGATCGATGTTGACGACGCGCGTCATGTTGACCGTCACCTCGTCGGGATACGGGGAGATGAAAAATGAGACCAGCTCGCGCGGAACGTCGACGAGCCCATCGGCGCGCGCGCTCTCCCAGAGCGCGTTCAGACCGGCAACCGCCGTCAGCGCTGCAGGGACACGCTCCTGCGGACGCAGCGAGCTGCGCATCTGGTCGGGATGTTCGCGCAGATATGCCGCAAGGGCCGCAAGGTCGACGTGACTCAGCCGAAACATCAGGGTTGCCGGCTGCACCCGGCCGCGCTCGTCGCCCTGTTGCGTCGGGACGCCGGCGGAAGCGGCCACCAACGCATCGGCGGTTGCGTCGATGACGACCCTTCCGCGATAGGTGCGGGTGCCGCCGGTCGTCGCGAACGTCGCTCCGCAAACGGCGTCCTCGTCGAGCTGCGCCGATAAGAAGTAGGCGTGCAACAACAACGCGACGCCGGACTCTTGCATCATCTCGAAGAGCAGCGCTTTATGCGCTTCCGGATCGAAGGGTGTAATCGTCGCGACGTAATCCGACGAATCGGTCAGGTGACCCGGCGAAGCGCCCTTTGCCATCAGCCGCTCGACCATCTCTTGCGCGATGCCGCCGACGATCCGTTCTTGCGAGGAATGAAAGGTCATCCACGGGCCAACCATTGCCGCGGTCGCGGTGCCGCCCAAAAAACCGTAACGCTCGAGCAGCAGCGTTCCGGCACCATGGCGCGCCGCCGCAATCGCCGCGGCGCAGCCCGCATTGCCGCCGCCGACGACCAGCACGTCGAACTCGGGTACGCCGGAGCGCGTCGAAGACCGCACCTGCGCGCAATTCGTCGCCTCGCACGGCAGGCCATTTCGTAGCGCCCGGCAATAGAGCGGGATGCAGGTTCAAATCGCTTCCCAGGACCGGAATTGGGCTATGGCGGCGCACTTGAGTGCGCTCATTGCGGTCGCGGGATTACCGTTCGGTCACATTGTCGGGCCGCTGGTCGTCTACCTGATCAAAGCCCATGAGTCGGAGTTCGTGGCGGAGCACGCGCGCGCGTCGCTTAACTATCAGATCACTGTTTCTATCCTCGGTTTCGTCGGGGTGATCGCCGCGGTCGCCATCATGCTCGGCTTTATCGCGAGCGGCTCGGCACAGCAGATGTCCGATGCCGGACCCGGCGTCAGCATTGCGGTCTTTTGGATTGCGATTGCGATGGGCGTTCTCTTGATCCTCCTGCTATCGCTCATCTTCATCATCGCGGGAACCATCGCGGCGAGTCAGGGACGGCCGTACACGTACCCCTTTGCCATCCGCTTTTTGCGCTAGGAGCGACCAATGTTGATGCAACGAGTCAAGCCTCTCGCGCGCATTCTGGCACAGGGAAGTGACGCAGAGCACGGCCTCAAACGGTCGCTAGGTCCGTGGGCGCTCACCGCCATGGGCATCGGTGCGATCATCGGCACGGGAATTTTCGTTCTTACCGGCGTCGCTTCGGCAACGCGCGCGGGCCCGTCGTTGACTATCTCATTCGTTGTGGCCGGCTTCGTCAGCGCGTTGGCTGCACTGTGTTACGCCGAAGTCTCGAGCAAGATTCCTATCTCGGGTAGTGCTTACACGTACACGTATGCGACGCTTGGAGAGTTTCTGGCTTGGATCGTCGGCTGGGCCCTCGTGCTCGAGTATGCGCTCGGCGCCTCGACCGTCAGCGTCGGCTGGTCCGGCTATTTCACTTTCATTCTCCACACGCTCTTGAACTGGAATATTCCGCAGATTTGGCAGCATAGCCATTGGGACGCCACTCCCGGCATCGCAAATCTTCCGGCAGCGGGAATCATTTTTCTGATAACGGCGCTGCTGGTGCGTGGAACGAAAGAATCCGGTACGGTCAACGCGGTCATCGTCGCGATCAAGGTTGCCGTCGTGCTCTTCTTTATCGTGATCGGGCTCGGCCATATTAACCCGGCGAACTACCATCTGCCGCCGGGTCCGAAAACCGGTCTGGGCGGCTACTTTCCTTTCGGCGTCTTCGGCATGCTCGGAGGCGCCTCGTTCATCTTCTTCGCCTACATCGGATTCGACGCGGTCTCGACAACGGCTGAGGAAGCGAAGAACCCCTCGCGCGACTTGCCGATTGGCATCATCGCGAGCCTGGCGATTTGCACCATCCTCTACATAATCGTCGTGGCGATTCTCAACGGCATGGTCCCGTTCTATACGCTCGGCACCAACCGTCCCGTCGCCGACGCCGTGGCAAACGTCGGCCTCGCGTGGGCGGGCGTGATCATCTCGTTTGGCGCGATCGCCGGCCTCACGACCGTGCTGCTCGTCATGATGTACGGTCAAACGCGAATCTTCTACGCCATGTCGCGCGACGGGCTCATCCCGCCGCTCTTCGTCAAGCTGCACCCAGCATGGCGCACACCCTGGCTTTCACAGATTCTTTTCGGGGTTCTCATCGCTGCGGCCGGTGCGTTTTTCCCAATCAGCCTGTTGGGATCAGTGACGAACATGGGGACGTTATCCGCGTTCATCCTAGTCTCGATCGCCGTGCCGGTGCTACGGAAACGTCATCCCGAGATGACAGGCGCGTTCACGGTTCCCTTCGGACCGCTCGCCATTCCAGTGCTTTCGGCGATCTCGGCGCTACTCTTGATTGGCTTCCTTGCCTTTGGAAATCCGCTCGTGGGCGGCTGGTTTCCGATAGTGTGGCTCGTCTTCCTAATCTGGCTGGCGATCGGTCTAATCTTCTACTTCTCCTACGGACGCCACCAGAGCACGATTGCCCTAGAAGAAACCGAAGGACTCGCGATTCGGCAACCCCCGGTAAATTGAGAACCTGAAGATTTCGAGTTCTCGGCTTGTGCTAGGCCGCCGAGCCACGTCGGCGGCCTAGCTCGTAACTCTGGTTTCGTGTACGAAAGTCGGCGGGTTGGGCTGGGGCACGCCCCACGAGGTGCGGATTGGTATGGTCAACGACCCCACATAGCTTAATCCGCTCTGTCGGCGACAGCCGGCGCCAAATCGACCTCGGGCAACTCTACTACGAGTCGCTCGTCGGCCTCGACGACCGCGATCGCCTCGTACCGCTGCTCGTCTCTCAAGTGCCCTCGCAAGCTGACGGCGGCAAACCGAGAGATGCGACGATTACTCCTAGAACGCGGATCAATGGGATCTCGTCCCCGGCGAAGCGCGGTAACAATCCGGGCAGATCGGCCAGGTTTTGGTAGCCCACGGAAATGGAGCGATACTGTAGTTCGACACGAGACAACTAACGACGACGGCCCTGGGCAAATCTAAGGAAACGAGCGCAGTGCCGGGCGCCCTCACATCTCCTATCGGGTGTCCGGCTCCGGAGGGGGACGTTTTAGACCTTCGTATCTCACGCATGTGCGCAGGAGGCGGCGCGCTCTCCGATAGACCGTATCTGTGAACGACCCCGCCAGGCAAGTTGCAGCTCCTAGAGGTAGCGCGTTCCGCGCAAGCCGTATGCGTTCGATGAAGGGCTCTGAGCCTACAAACGCGTGAAAACAATGCGTCTGTGTAGTATAACCGAATCGAGATGGAGTTACCCCATTTCTTGCTTTTGCTTCATCGCTAGATTCTTGGTTCGTTGTAATGCAGCGCGCCCAATGTGTTTCGTTTCATCCGGTGCCGAAGACGCGGCGAGCGTTCTTAAGGCGACGTCCACCAGCGCAAGAGCGTCATCATAGCGCTGAGTTATGATGTATATTTCCGCAAGGACGCCACGGATCGCCGCGCCATTCCAAGCTCCACATTCGTCAGCCTGAAGTGCTCCATCCGAAAGTCGAGCCTCTGCTTCATCGAAGCTCCCCATCGCCCCTAGGAGCATGCCATACTGATAGTTAGTGACCTGTAGTTCCGCGGGACTAGAAAAGAGCCTCGACGCACATTCAAATTGGTAACACCCCGCCCGCGCCTCATACACGGTTCCGGCGCGCTTCGTGAACCAATCCGCATAGAGTATCCCAAGACATCGGTGGGCATACGCACGATAATGGGTCTCCGTCTCGGGCAGCGTCTTCGTCGCAATGGTAAGGAACTCGATAGCAACCTCATCTTTCCGTGGATTCCATCCGAAGGCGCAAAAACCGAGTGAGTAAGCCACCGCACTCGAAAGTCCCAACCGCGCCTCGTTACATTCTTCGTACAGTCTGCCATATGCACCAAAGCACGCCACATTTCGATTAAGGTCCAGCTGCTGTATCTCGATCATTCGCGCTCGCGCCTCGCCCTCAGTCATTCCTAAATCTCCCCAGCAGAGCGGTATAACGGGCCGCGTAGTCGGGGGAATTGCGCGCGTGCGACGTTGATCCAGCAATAACGTCCATAGCCGTCAGCCTCAGCGCCGCCGTCGGCTTGTCGGCCTCCTGATCTGAGGCAGAACCTAACGCCAGGCACTCCTTCGCAAATCTCAATATCTCGCCTCCACGTCGACCGTCAAGGGCAACGAGTCTATTAAGACCGTATAATAGCCTACCGGCAAACACCAACAGTTCATGCTGTATGGCATAATCCAAGGCGGAGAACATTTCGCGCTCATAGAGGCTTGAGAGTTGCTTCGCGGCCCAATCGCCGGCCTTAGCGTTCTCTACAACTTCCTTGGCATAATAATTTGCCATTCGAGAGCACCATGCCCCACAAAACTGCGATTCGTCACGGAACGGAATATTGCGCGCAAGCCACCACGATAAGATACCGTCAAAGGCGTACGTACCTGGCACCACGGTTTCCGAAAGAAGTCCATAATTCGCCAGTGCGGCCAAGCCTGTCGTGAAAAGCTTCGACGCCTCTTCTCGTGCCGACTCTTCGAACATAAGAGCGAGATCTGCGACGCCTACCACGGAACGAAACGGAAAAAGAAAATGTCCTATTAGACCCATGCGATCAAGTTCTCGGAGCGGCGCCAGTCGCTCGTCAATACTCTCTTTGTGACCGCGTCCAGTTCGTAACTCGAGCGATCCATCTTTCAGCCTTGCGAGTACGCTCGGTGCATCGCCGCCCCTACGACCGTCGTTGCACATAACATTGAGAAGAAGCAGATTTCCTTGTGCGAACTCTACGAGCGGAAGCACCTCATCCGCCGCGAATATAGGCCTAAGAAGTCGAACCGCCGAGGGAACATCTACGCCAGCGACTTGCACCACGCCCCAGTTGGCGGGGATATCGTAGCTACCGCCAACTATTAGTGAAACGTCTGCCTTGTCGGTTTTCATCGTTCCGCCGTCGACGACAGCGATGGTTCGTCTGGGGGCCGTTGCACGCAGCCACCTAACGTAAGCGTCCGCTACCCCACTGGCGCCAACCCCGATTCGCCCACGTAGCTGCACCACCGCGTGGTCGTCAAAGGCGCGATCAATTGCCAGTATCGTCTCGTCTCGATTGATGACCGTGCCGCTACCGCGAGCCCGCTTCTTTACGATATTTCCTGCGATATTGAGCGATGCAACGCTACCGCGCACAAGAACTGGCACGATCCAATCGCGGCGTGACCCTACAGGAGCTGCGAGCTTTTGCGACGCTCTTGTAAAAGAATGTGAAACGTCGTTTCCTGCGGCAAGGTTCGCGAACAGGGCTTCCGTAAAATCCGCTGCAGTGTTTACGAGCACATTGTACCTCATCGAGACAATCGCCTTGACCCCGGCACGCAAACACGAGAGCGAAAATGAGGAAGATTCCCCCTGATCAGAGGATCCCGGATCCATCGCTGAGCGACAGGCATTAAGCGTCACCAACGGCGTCCCCGCACTGGCAACCACCTTACCAAAATCAGTACCGTCGACATATACAGCGCGATTCAAACCGCCGCCGGCTTCGAAGGCAAGGTAACCTTGGCGTCCTTCCTTGACCCCGGCTCCAAAACGCGAGCTCAAGTCGGCGATCACACCATGCCCGTCAAAATGGACGACGTCGAAGGGTTGGCAACTTTCAGTAGCTTCATACAGTCGTTCGGCCAAACGTTCAAAAGTCGACGGACGCAGGACCTCCGCCGTCACATCAGTTCCGCGCAATCCTTCAATCAAGGATCCAGCAACGCTCCGATATCGTACGTCGGCTGCGCCGGAAGGGCGCGCGATAACGATCAAAAGACGTCGTAGCGAGAATGCGGGGAAATCAACGCTCCCATCAACAAAACAGAAAGTCCGCGCGTTTGCAAATACGTGGCCAAGGCCAGGCCAGAGCAGCGACTCCCACAAAATGTCATTTGATTGGGCAGCGTGGTCGATTTGAATGTGTAATTGTCGCGATTGCAGTGCACCAAGGAGTTGCTCTTTAACTCCCGTTGATGCCTCTTTAAGGATCCTTTCGTGTAGCGCGATCCCGTAGTAATCGAAATCTCGTTCAATGCTGTGCGCTATCGAGTCGTTCGGCTCAAATGGGTACCGTGGAAAATCCTCCATGTACCACTGAATCCTGCGAGCAAGTGAATATGGCATCTTCGGGACCGAGTCTGCGCGCCAAACGGACGTGGCGCCATCGCCCCCTGTAAACATGACGGAATATGAATCGGAGACCATCGAAATTAGTAGGCTCGCCACTCACTCCTCCAGTAGCGACACTCCGAGAACGATAGCATTGTATTGAAGTAGCGAACCGTCCTTGGAAACTATTTCGCCTCGCGCCCCATCGAAAACCCAGTCACTCCAGCTCCAGCTTCGTCGCGCTTCAGTTGGAACTTGGACGGCGACATACGAGCCCAAGGAAAGACGTGCACCTGTCGGTGCACCGCCAAAATCAAGGCCAATAGTAAAATCTTGAACGGCCACGTTGCGTGATTTGGCTGCGATTCCCCGCGTAACGCCAACGGTCATGGCAGAAAATGGCACGATAGCCGGTTGAGCATGTTCCAGAAGCTTCAGCCCAACTTTGAACGCGTCGGAATTCAGGAATGAAAGAAAGGCTTCATCATCTTCGCTCTTTACGTTGACTGTCGTACACCGAATGGTTAGTCCGGATTTTGCTACATTTAGGCCAATGAAGATCGGAAGGTTGATGGTAGCCAGGCGGTCACCGTCTCTAACTCTGACGACAGTTGAATAGCTGACTGCTTCGACGGCATCCGGAAGGCGATGATCGGCATAAAAGTTTACGAGCACGCTGTGACGGCCAGCGCCGGGATACGAAGCCACTAGAAAATAATCGAGACTGACAATAACGCGTTGACCAATCAAGGATTTCTCGGGCGACACCATCGCGACCGGCCGAATGTCCATGACCGCGGCAGCATCACCACCGATATAACCAAAAACGTGCGCCTCATAGGCCCATGGCTTAGCTATGAATGGCAGGGCATCGAAGGGTCCAAAGGCGTCTCGCTGATTCTGCGCCTTAATTGTGATCTCTCTTGCGACATCGAGCTCTCCGACCGCTTTTAGCTTCGTCGCCGCTTCTTCTGGCGGCATCCTTGCAAGTGTTACGAGATCATTGTCGTCCACTGTCGCCCTCCGCGAAGCTGTGTATCCAGTGCGTTTTAGTATGAACGGGCATTCCCTATACGAGGAGGAGTTTCGAGCGCGAAAAGCCGTTTTCCGGCCAACTGCACGTTTGCGCGGACACTCACGGCGGATTTTCCGCTGAGAACCGGAGCTCCAGCGCGGCGCGAAGAGCTACCGCAGCGGTTCCTCGGGGCGTACGCTTTCCTTCGGTTTGTCGTCTGTCCGAGGGACGACTAAAGGCGTCACATCGCAAGGCGGTCGGCGGCGGCGAGGGCAGTTGCCCGATCAGCCGGAGGGTCTCCCCGAACACGTGTCGTAGGGATGGCCACCTCGGCATTTCATCACCCGAAGGGAACATGGACGCAGGACTTCCGCTTGTGCCCGCCCTCAGCGCGTCAGGTGGCTTGAGTTGTTTGGCTCGTCGTCGGTCTGGTACCTTGCGTCTCGTGCTGGCGCCACCGTGGCACGATGGCGCTCGAAGAAGCCAAAGGTCTCGCGATGCGCCAACCGCCGGTAAATTGAACGTCTAAAACTTTCGAGTTGTAGACTATGCTGCATATGCGCACGGCATCTCACGTTCGACCACGTCGACCGCATGCCAGACTTCGCCCTCATTGCAGCAACCCGTCGGGACGGAGCTTCATCGGCACAGTAGTCGCTCTCCATCTGTTAACGCGCTGAAAATTGACTCACCTGGTTGACCAGATTCTGGACCTTCCATGGATGGGCTAGACAAGATTGCCTCGCTCCTGGGGACCATGAACTTCTCGAGTTCCCACCTCAAGAAGGAGTGGCAGAGTGAGGTTTTGACGGTATAGCGTCTTTCTGTTACGATAACGTTAGGAATGAAGACGAAGACGACGGTGTACCTCGAGGATGATTTGCTTCGCGCTGCCAGAGTCACGGCCGCGCGGAGCGGTAAGCGTGACTCACAAGTCGTGGAAGAGGCCCTGCGTGCGTACCTCGGGTTTGAGTTGCTCGAGCAGGCCGGGGCCCGGTCGCCGCTCACCGAGGCCGAGGCCCTAGCGCTCGCCAACGAGGAACGGCATCGCTAAGAGCAGTCGTCGATCCGGGAGTCTTGATCGCCGGGCTCATATCGGCCGACGGCGCTCCCCGGGCTTTGCTATCGCGCTGGCTTGCCGGTGAGTTCGAGCTAATCGCGTCGCCTGCACTGCTCGCCGAACTCGAGCAGGTCTTGCTTCGACCGAAGTTTCGCAGCTACGTGACCGAGGCCGAGGTCCGACGCTTCACCACGATCGTTCGTCGGCTCGCCACCGTGTATCCGGATCCCCCTGTTCAGGTGGGACTGACACCTGATCCGCATGACGACTACTTGGTGGGGCTCGCGAACACGACGCGTGCGCACGCGCTCGTCTCGGGTGATCGACACTTGCTCGACCTCGTTACGCCTCGGCCGCACGTTCTCTCGCCAAGGGCGTTCGTTACGCGCCTCTCAGGGTGACAAGACGGCCTAAGCGTTGCGCGGTTCGATGAGGATGACGACCGTCTCGTCGGGCGCGCAGCCTTCGACTTCTTCGGTTGCGAGTGCGATGGCTTGGTCGGTGCTCGTTAGGCCTTCGTACGCGGCGATGCGTGCACCTCGCAGCAGATAAAGCGCCGGAAGCGCCCGGCCCACGTCGCCGAACCGCGTCGCGGTCTCTACCGCATCACGAACGTGCGATTCAACCCCGCCTGCCGTCGTTTGGGTGAGCCGGTAATCGCGCAACGCGAGCCGCACGACGCCGCGTTCGTCGACCACGCGCAGATCGCGACGCCGCCCGTAGCCGCTTAAAGCGCCGGTAAGCTCGATTCCGTGCAGCTCGGCGACGCTGCACGCAAACGACTGCGCCGCAATTGCTCGACGATCCGGCTCGCTGCACGCGTCGCCGGCCGCCGCTTCTACGAGCGCGGTCGCGCCCGAGGCGGTGGCACAGACCTTGTTGCGTTGCGTGTCGATTTCAATCTCGACGACGACCCGGTCCGGAGCGGCGCCAGCGGCGATGACGCGGTCGGCTGCCTCACGCCGGATGCGCGCGATCTCTTCTGCAGTGGGCGACACGATCGTTCGCTCGACGACGTCGCGCAACAGCGCCAACGCGACGCCGATCGGCGCGATCACCTCGGCGTCGCGCGCGATCCGATATGGAACTTTCATCACGGCAGCGAGGTGCGGTACGATCGCACCGCAGCCGCCGCCTCCGCCGACGAGCGTCACGCGCTCCTCGTCGAGCGCGTAATCGCGGGCCAGAGCCTCGGTGGCCGCGCGCAGCTTCGCAACCGCGAGCGCGAGCACGCGCTGCGCCAAAGCGAGAGGATTGCCGCCGGTGTGCTGCGCGAGCAGCTCAAAGGCGCGGCGCGCCGCCTCGCCGTTGCCGCGCGCAAAGGCACCCTCCGGAACGCTGCCGGCGACATTGGCCGCGCACGTGACCGTCAACGCGATCCTCGCACCCGAAGGCGCCACGAGCACGACGTGATCGGCGCGGTCTTGCGGTGTCGGCGCGATCAGCTCGACTCGCGCTCCTTCGATCGCCTCGGGCGCGACGAAAGACGCGTACGAGCAGCCCGCGATGTGCGCGCTGCGCGGCCCAACGTCGACGATCGTGCCGCCGCCGAGGCGCAGCATGCTGCCGCCGCCAATTCCCAACGTCCGAACGTCGAGCGTGCGCAGCATCGTGCGATAACCGCCGATTCTGGCGGGTTGCATCTGCGGGCGGCCGTTACGGACGACCGAACAATCCGAGCTGGTTCCGCCGACTTCGATAAAGATGCCGTCGCTCAACCGCTCGTAAAGGAGCGCGCCGGCGATGCCCGCTGCCGGGCCCGAGAGCAGCGTGAGAATTGGACGCCGGCCGACCTCGCGCACGTCCATCACGCCGCCATCGCTGCGCATCACCATCAGCGGCGCCGGGATTGCCGCGCGCTCCACCGCCTGCGCCGTCATGCGCGCCGTGCGCACCATCTTCGGCAGAATCGCCGCGTTGATCGCCGCCGTGCGCGTGCGCGAGCGCAGCCCGTACGCCGAGCTGACGTCGTGGCCGCTGGTCGCCTCGATTCCCCGCTCGCGCGCATACGCAACGGCAACCGACTCGTGCTCCGGCCGATCGACCCCGAAGCTCTCGCTTGCCGCCAGGACTTCTGCGCCCGCGTCGATCAACCGGTCGACGGCGCCGCGCAGCGCATCGCCGTCACCGGCACGCACGAAAGCAAACTGCGGAGCAAAGACCGCCCCCGAACTCACCGAAAAGGCGCGAAAGCGCATCTGCCGCCGCGAGAGCCATGCCAAACCGTCGAGCAATCCGAGCACGCCGACCCGTGCGAGATCACCTTCAAGCAGTGCGTTAGTTGCCTGAGTCGTCGAGTGCGCGATAAAAGCGATGGAAGCCGAATCGACCCGAGAATCGGCCAGCAGTTGCTCGATTCCCGCAACGATTCCATCGGCGACCCCGCGCGCCGCATCGTGCGTGGTGGGGACTTTGACGCGAGCGATGAGTTCGCGCGTCGCGGCATCGATGGCGACGACGTCGGTGAACGTTCCGCCGACGTCGATGCCGACGCGCAGCTTTTTCCCTTCGTTCATTCGTGGAGATCGGCGATCAGCGCGTAGGTAACCATGTGCAGCGCCACGCGATCGCCGCTCGCGTAACGGTCGAAGAGTTGGTTCAGGTCGCGGCGCAGCGCCTCCGCGGGCGCGCCCGAAGCCGGCAGATACGAGGACGAGGCCGCGCGCCCGAGGAGCGCCTCCCGGTCCATCTCTTGCAGCGAGAAGGCCTCGGTACACGAGATCCGCGCCTCCGGAAATCGAGCGAACGCCGCCAGGCCGCGCTCCCGCATGGCCTCGGTATCGTCGGTTGCGTAGGCTCGCACGATCTCCGAGTAGTCCTTCGTGAATGCATCGCGTTCGTCGCGCTCGTACTGCAAGACCGCGGCGCGCCGGCGGGCGACGCGCGCGAACTCGCTCATCACCTCGATTGTCGCGAACCAGTGAAAGGCCTGGCAGGCCACGATCAGATCGACGCTTGCATCGGGCAGAGCGGTATGTCGCGCCGTGCCTTCCCTCCACTCGACGTTGGGATCGGGCTCCGCCTGCGATCGCATACGCAGGTTCGGCTCGATCGCGATGACCTTCGCGCCGCGCCGCGCAAAGAGCCGCGACGAGATTCCCGTACCCGCGCCGACGTCGGCAATCGTCAGCGTCGGCGGCGGCCCGAGCCCCGCGAGAACCGCGTCGATGGCCTCGGGCGGGTAGCCGGGACGAAAGGCGGCATACGACTGCGCCCGGTTCCCAAAGCGAGAGACCGAGTCGGGCTTACTCTCCATCGCTCGCCGTTGCCGTAAAGGGCGCGCCCGGCGCGATCTCGACGGCGCGGCCGCCCTGCAGAACTTCAAGAGTATGCGGCCTACCGTCATAGGCCATCTCTTCGGCCGGATAGGTGCCGTAGAGCCACCACGCTTTGCCGTCGATCCCTTCGACCACTTCGCCCGAACGCAAACCTGCCGCATACGCGGGTCCTCCCGCGCGAACGTAGATGCGCAGGTTGCCGTCGATCGTGCGAAAGAACGCATAAAAGTACGCGGGCCGATCTCCCGCGCGGACGGCGGCGCCGCGAGCGAAAAGATTGCCGCTGCGCGCCGGATCCGAGAGCGCCCAAGCGCGCAGCCGCGCCACGCCTTGGCTCGCCAGTGCGCGCGCTGCGTCCGCGCCGGCGTGCGGCGCGATTAAGGCGTGATCGTGCCACTCGTCGACGATCCAGCCGCCGCAATCCTCCAGCCGCAAACCGATGTCGAGGTCGTCGCCGCTTGCGAGGGCAAAGATCGAACTGCCGACGCGAACGTAGGCGGCGTATCGCTTGGCGGAACAGTCGCTCGCATTTGGATCGTCATGAACGCGCATCGTCGTCCAGGCTCCGCCGGACAGCTCGGAAGCAACGACGTCGGCGCCGGTGCGCCCAAAGGGGGTGCCGTCGTCGTCGACGGCGACTCGATCTCGCGACGACGCCGGAGCGTAAAACCCCGGGAGCGTCTCGGCCGCAGCCGCAATATGATAGAGCGACGTAAAGGTCGGTTTGCCGAAGAGCGCGGAAGAACCGACGACGACCGCCAGGGTTGCGACGATCGCAACGGCGGTTTGATAGGGGAGCGTTCGGCGGGTAATCGTTTGGATCGGCACCCCCGTAAAGTTTGCGACCCACACGTTGGCGGTGTTGGTTGGATCGCAGACGTTCTGCACTTGAACGACCGCCATCACGGCGGCCACCAGTACGACCGGCGGCAAGACGTGCGCGGTCAACAAGGCCGTAAAGATGGCGATGCCGACGCCGAACGGGTTGAGCGGACCGCGATAGAGCACGAGCGGGCTTCCGACGCCGAAGAGCATCACGTAGCCGACCGGGTTGCGAAGCCAATCTCCCGCAGCCAGAGGCCGGAGCGCGGCGGCAAACTGCGGTTGGGTCGTCGCGACGAGCAGCATGCCGATGCCCATGAAGAGCAGCACCGCCGGCGCGACGTCTTCGACGCCGCGAATCGCGGCCGCCACGAGCCGCTGCACGGCAAGGGCCGGGCGTGTGAAGAGCACGCCGAAGAGCGCGGCCACCAAGAACGCCACCGCAGCGTCGGTGTGAAACGTGTAGAAGAGCAGCAGCGGAATCAGCGGCGTGACGAGCGCGACGGTCGGTACGCCTCGAAATCCGGAGTCCTCCGGGGCACGGACGGCCCACGTCGCGTAGGCTCGCGCGCGACGAAACGAAACCGAGGCGTACGCCACCAAAAAGGCGGCATCGATCAGCGCGAGCACGATCGCATACGGCACGAGCTGCTCGCGCGGCACGCCGAAGAACGTATTATAGAACGTCCAGTTCGCGATGTTGAAAATGTAGCCGAGTGCGAAGCTCATTAGGAAGAGCGTCGCCGCAATCGTGCGCGGAACGCCGGCCGTCATCATGATCGGGAGCACGATCGAACCAACCATGATGATGCCGCCCAGACCTTGAAGCGAGGCGAAGAGCACCGCAACGACCGCACAGAATACCAAGCTGAGGACGAAGGGCCGTTCGCCGCCGAACTCGGCGGCAAGGTTGACGATCGTCCGCGCGATTCCGGTTTCGATCGTCACGCGCCCAAGCAGCGCGCCAAAAATTACGGCGACGTAGAACGGCGCGAGCTTCACCGCGCCGGCGGTAACGATATCGCCCAGCGCGGCAAACGGCACGCCCGCCGCCAACGACATCAGAAGCGCCATGCAGGGAACGGCTATCAAGGCCGGGATCGCCCGCCGATACATCAGCAACGCGAAAACCGCGAACACGGCGAGGATCGGGAGGGCGGTTACGATGACAGCACGCTCTCCAACGGGGGCAGCGACTTCGAAGTCAGGTACTCCCGCGTGACGCGATAGAACGCGTCGGCTCGTTCGATCGCTTTTTGCGCGGCGAGATGGTAACGCTCGAGGTTGCTCGCGAGATGGCCTTCGCGGCTCTCATAGCGCCAGGCTTGTGCGTAAAGCGGCGCGAGCTCTTCGTAGGCGTCTCGCAGCTCCCACATCCAGTACCGGCACCAATACAGATCGCGCAACGTCGTTTCCGGATCGGTCTTCGCATGCGCGAGCGCCTCGGCGTACATGGCCCGAACCTCAGCCGCGATCTGAAACTTCCGGCCGAGCACGTCGTAGCGGCGGGCTGCCAGGAACATTACGGAGGCGGCATTGGCGTGCAGCGGCGGATTGCTGAAGTAACGAGATTGTTCGACTTGCTCGGCACTCAGCCGCACGGCCCCCAAAGCGGTGTGGGAGACCTGTGCCTCCGCCGCCGGATCGAACGGGTCGGCCCAAAAGAGCGCGTCGGTCTGTCCGTACGAATAGCCCTGCGGTTCCAACAGACGCAGCGCTAGCATAAGCGAGAAAACATTGTGGCTATAGACGCGGTCGTCGACACCGTAAAATGCACTGGGGTAGTCGGCGTCAAACCGTTCCGGCTCGACATCTTTCGACTCCCAAGCGGCCGCGGCGGCGTACACGACCGGGTACCACGTTGCTTCGTACAATGTCTCACCGTCGTCGTGCCATACGGTTTGAAAAAGGCCGAGGACGTGCGCCGCTTTTCCTTCCTCGATGAAGCGCCGCTCGTTGAGCAGTGCGGTATCGATAGCGGGAAAGATCTCGTTCCAGTTGCTCGCACCCGGGGCGACCATCTGTTGCAGGCCGCCGCGCGCGATGGTTTGGATATAGCGGTCGAAGCTTGGCTCGGCGCCATAGTGCCAGTTCACGACAACCGCATTGTTAGGGATCAACTTCATGATTCCGGGATCGTTTTCGATGCCGTCGTCCCACAGCATCAGCCGCGCGCCCGACGGAGCGATCAAACGGTTCATCGCGACGATATGCTCGGCGTAGACGTTCGAGCGGCCGCGCTGCGCGACGTAGCTTTGCGTCGATCCGAGACCCAGCGTTGCGGTTTCGTCGGAGCCGATATGAAAGAAGGGCGGCCGGCCGACCGCCGCGAGCTCTTGCGCGACGATCCGTGCGAGATATTCCATCGAGAGCGGTACGTTGGGCGCCAGCAGAAAGCCGTGGGGGAGCTCGGCTGCGCCTGCGTACCGTTCGAGGCGCAGCGTGTTGTGCATATGCGCGAAGCTCTGCTGTTCGGGAATCAGCGCCACGTGGAAGCGCGCTGCATACTCGGCCAGCTCGTGCAGCTGCGCCGGCGTAACTCCGTCGAGCGGCGCCGGCAGCGGATCCGTTGGACTGACGAAGACGTGCTCCATGTACGGCGAGTAGCCGTTCATCTTAAAGGCGGCGATCGTGCGAATGCGTTCTTCGAAGTAGCGCATGGTTGGAAGCGGGCCGCGGGAAACGTCGTCGGAAAGAATCCGCCATTGCAGCGCCGGCCGGTCCGCAATGCGCACGCACGGAACGCTCCAGCTCCCCCCTGAACGAACCGGCAACTGCGCGAGCGTCATGGCCGCGTAGAAGGCCCCGGCTCCGTCGGAGCTGTCGATCGACGCCCGGCCGTCGCGCACCGTCAGCCGGTAGGCCTGCGCGGCCAGCGAGCCGTCGTGCCGCACGGTTATCGCCGCATCGCGATTCGATGCCGTGCGAATAGGGCCGATTCGCAGCCCGACCCAGCGCTCGTCCAGCTCGGCACGCGCCCCTGCATCGAATCCTGCCGTAACCGTCCGCGGAACGGCCGAAGCCTGCCCGGGACACGAGAGCATGTCCACGCTTTGCGGGTGAGGCACGAGATGCAGCGACGCCGCGAGCCCCGCTGCAGACAAGAGCCCCAGGTGCATAGCGGCAGAGCTACGACGCCTTTGCCCGAGGGGCCTCGATACGCTCGTGGGAAGATAGCTCGCGTGAAGCACGCGGCGGTCTGGCCGGCATACCTCGTCGCAGCGGTCTGCGTCGCGATCGCATTGATCTCCTCAATCGCGAACATCTCCTTGCTCGGCCAGCTCAAGCAGCAGCAACGTGAGGTCGCCAATCTCACCGAGCGCTCGACCTCGCTCGCACGCAGCCTGAGTGGAGAGCGAACCGCGCTCTTCGACATGCTCGACAGCCACGCGCACCATTACGCCATCGGCAACGGCGAAGTCGTCACGAGGGGAAGCCGCATCGACCTCGCGCTTCACGAGCTCTCCGAGCCGCCGCACGGCCAAGTCTACCAGGTGTGGACCCGGCCGGTCGGCTCGACCAAGATGTCGCCGGCGTCGACATTTTTGCCCGATGCTCGAGGGGTTGCGCTCGTCATCGTGCCCGCCGACGCCCATGCGACCTCCGAAGTGGCGGTCACGATCGAGCCCGAAGGCGGCAGCAAAGAGCCCACGGCCAAGCCGTTGATCAGCGTTGCGTTCGATTCCCAGTAACGACCTGCGCGTCGAGCCGATCTCGCAGACGTCGCTACGTCCCGCGCTCGATTATCTTGCCCGCTCGCCGTACCTCAACGTCTTCATCAGCCACGTTCTCTTGCACGATTCCGCCGCGTCGGTGCGCAAGAGCGTCGTCGTAGTCGCCGGCGACCACGGGATCGCGGGCGTCGCCTATTATGGTCGCCAAATCGTCATTGCGGCGGAACCGATCGCGATCGCGCCGCTTGCCGCCTATCTGCTGCGACATTCGGGCAGTCGCATGATCGTCGGACCTCGCGAGACCGTCCGGGAGTTTTGGAAGATCGCGGGTCGCGGCCTGGGACCGCCGCGCCTGGTGCGCGACCGCCAGCTCGTCATGATGGTCGACCGCTCGCGGCTCCGCCGTTGCGGGCCGGTCGTCACCGTCCGACACGCGGAGATCGCCGATTGGCGCGCCGTCGCCGAAAGCTCGGCTACGATGATTCGCCAGGAACTCGAGTACGATCCGCGGCGCGACTCGGGAACCTTCGGCGCGACTATTCGCGAGATGATCGACCGAAGGCTCTGGTGGGTTGGTGTCGACGACGGCCGGCTCTGCTTCTTCTGCAACATCGGCCCCTGGTCGGAGCAGACGGCGCAGCTCCAAGGGATCTGGACTCCCCCGGAGCTGCGCGGACGGGGCCTTGCTGCCGCTTCACTGGGCGCGATCTGCGATCGTCTGCTCGAAATAACGCCGACGCTCTCGCTCTACGTCAACGACTTCAACGATGCGGCGATTGCGCTCTACCGCCGCGTCGGCTTCACTCCCGCCGGCGACTTCCAAACGATCCTGTTTTAAATCGAGCGCGTGAGGACGAAGTTCACTTGCGCGCCCTGCAAAATGTACGCGTCGGTTGGAATCACGGGTTGTCCCGGAGTTCCGCCGTAGACGAATCCGCCGCCGACGATCGTGAACGGGCTGCTATAAACGTTCGTGAGGTTCGTCCCGTAGAGTCCGTACTCCCAACCGGCGCGGCGGTAGGCGATGTGCGCGTCGATCACCGCGTACGGCGAGCGGTTCAGCTCGTTGTACCAACCTTCGTAGTTCAGCTCGGCGCCATAACCTAGCCCGACCGGCGGCTCTTGCTCGACGGCGATGTAGGCTTTATGCAACGGCTGGCCGAGCGACTGTTGGCCGGCTGCGAGCGTTCCATCTTGGACCAAGACCGGAATCACCGTCAGGAAGGAACTGTCGACGTCCCACCCGGCTCGAATGTGGAAGTCCGTTGCAAGCTGTTCGTCGGCATGCACGTCGACGCCGCGATAGACGCCGTTTCCGGCATTGACCGGCATGCTGATCGGGCACGGGATGGGCTTTCGTTTGGTTTGGCAGCCGGGAATCGGAATCGGGTTGGTCTGACTCGACGGCGAGCGGAGATTCGTCTGATAGAAGTCGGTTACAAAGTGCAACGGCCGCCGCTTTCCAAAAATATGCTCCATGCCGAGGTCGAAGTCGGTTGCATGATCCGGCCTAAGGTTTGGATTGCCGATATATACGATGCCGCCGACCGGCACGCGCTCGCTGGGGGGCGGTACCAACAGCTCCGAGAGCTGCGGCGCCTGAAAGGTCGTGCCCACCGAGGCGCGCACCGCGGTTTCGCCCGTCGGCGTCCAGACGAAGCCGGCGCGCGGGTCGAAACTCGTGCCGAACGTGCTGAAATCGCTGTCGTAGGCGGCCACGGAATAGTGGATGTGGCTCGTCGGATCGCCGTTATACCGCAACACGCCGTACCGCTGCGTCTGCGAGAGCGGGACGTTTTGAACCGGCGGCGGGGGCCGATCCTCCGGCGCTATCGCGTCGGTCGAAACCGAGTCTTCAGCGTACGTCGCCGGAGGGCCGACCGGCTGCGTCTGTGCTATCACCTGACCTTGGACGTAGTTCGTCGTGAGATTCTCTTCGTTGACATCGTATTTGAAGGAGAGCATGCCGTCACTGAAACGGTGATCGATTTCGAGCCAGTCGTCGCCCAGCGAATCGCGCTGGTTGTACATGTACGGTAAGGTGTCGGCTCCGGGGCCCGAGACCGACTGCGAGTTCAGCGTCGTTAAATGGCTGAGCTGCAAGATCGTCGCCGGCGCGTCGTCGATCTGCTGGCTCCCAACAGGCAACTGCGCGTCGAAACCATAGTTCGCCTGATGAGCCTCCAGATTCGTTCCCGCAAAACTCTGGTAGCCGCCGGATTCGTTACTCACATCGTCACCGACGCTTCCGCCAAAGCCGGGCGGCGTGTAGGTCGTCAACAATGCGGACTCGTCTTTGTAAACGGTTTGATCGCGAAAGTTGAGCTGAACGTAGCCGTATCCGTTCTCGCCGCCCAATTGATACCGCAGCTTCGTCAGGAGAGACTTACCGATCGAATCGCTGCCGACGCTTTGCGGCGTTTCGTTATCGGTCGGCGGAGCGCCGGCATTTGGCGGAGCGAGAATCGTCTGATTTACGGACCCCGACGAAGTCGCCCCATGCAACGAAACGGCGTAACCAAAGCGGTTATCTGAGCCGGTACTCTGCAGCGTCTCGCCGAAGGTTCCATAGGAGCCGCCGAATATCCGCATCAAAGCGTGATCCGTGCTCGTCGGCTCCAGCGTAACGATGTTGACGCCGCCGCCGATAGTATTGGGGCCGATCAGCGACGACGGAGCGATCCCGTAGACTAGCTGCACGTCTTGCAATGCCGCCGGGTCGAGGAGCGAAACGTCGAAATCGCCGGTGTTCCCGTTGTTCATCTGGTGCCCGTCGATGTCGACGACCGTCTCCGTTGGATCCGGTCCGCGCACCGCGAAGCTAACCGTCGCGTTGCTGCCGCCGCCCAACGGAAGGACCGGCGTCGTCGAAAGCTGACTCCAGAGCATCGGGGCAACGGAGGTCGTGCCCGCGGCGGCCGCCTGTTGTGCGCTCATCGTAATCGTCGGCGCCGATGCGGTGGAGACCGTCTCGCCGGCAGAGGCCCGCACCTCCCCAATGACGGTCAGCGAGTTCGTCGTTGCCCGAGATAGGACGATCGAGAGCCTCGAGTTCGACCGCCCGAGCGTGACCGTTCGTTGGGAGATCGGCTGATAACCGGGGGCCGAGGCGCGCAGTGCGTACGTGCCGTCACGAACGTGAGATAAGACAAACGCGCCGCGCGCGTCGGTTCGGTTGGTTCTGGTAACGTCCGGCATTGAAATCGTGACCGAAGCTCCGGCGATCGGCGCTCCGTCGTTGGATCGGACCGTTCCTCGTACTTTGAACGTATCGTCATCATCTGCGGAGGCGCGGTTGAAGCATGCCGCAAAAAGAGCGGCGACCAGAGCAATGGACACGCAAACAACGCGCATGCAAGCGCGAGGATTTCGCATTTTGGGGGCTCCTGTAAAAGCGAGTTCTAGAGTGGGGCTAGACGAAGAGCGCTACAGGAGGTCCACGTTTGGAGAGGCGCGACGCGTGGGAGGCGCGGCGCCTGAAGGTCAAGCGATAGCGATCGAGATCCGACGCAAGCCGCCGGACCGCGTCGCCGCTCCAGCGCAGGAGCGTTTCTAAGATGGTTACGATCGCGTCGCGGTAGGAGATGAGCCAGCGCGCGAGCGCGAAGATCAGTGCCGCGACGAGACTCGCGCAAGCGATGGTCGTAACCAGACCTACGAAGAGCGAGCCGCCGAAGGCATCGCCGATCTGGGAGACTGCCGTACCGTCGAGCCGCCCGTCCAGCCATTCCATCGCGGGAACGAGCATGCAACTCGCCGCGACCGCGGCGATCAGGTATCCCGCAGCGTCGCGCATGCCGTAGGCAGCGCCGGCCAGCCGCGTTCTATTTCGTTGCGCGATTTCGCAGCAGCCCCGCAGCCCTCGGGCGACCAGGATGGCCGCAATCGCGAGGGCTACGCCGCTGATCAGCTCGCGCGAGCTGTGATGAAGGTGATCGTAGCTATCGGTGGCGAGGGCGTAGTCGCCCACGACGTCGATGGCTGCGTGCGCAAAGACCGCTCCGGCGGCCGCAGCGCATAAGGCAAGCGAAAGTAGCGTCCTAAAGCCGACGCGCACGTCAAGGCGCTTCGACGCGCCCGGCGCTCATCCTACGGCTTTGTGGGCGCCATCCAGACGCTGCCTCCCGCCCACTTGACTTCGACTGGGAAGCAAGTCGTGGTGGGCGCGCCGGCATAGGTCACGTCGTTGTAGAGCGGCAGGGTATGGTCGATCGTTACGCCAGGGCTGAAGGATCCGGCGTCGGTGACCCGGCGGAGATAGTGCATTGTCGCATTACGGTATCCGACGGCGAAGGTAATGCTCGACGCCGTTCGATGACCCATGATGACGTACACGATGTGCGTCCCGTTTGCGTTGTGGCTCAACGGCCTCGGCTTGACTACGGTGCAGCTTTTGATGACAACCGGCGTATAAGCGGCTCGTGCCGGCCCGATTGTTGCGCCGACCGCGGCAAGGCCAACCAGTGCGGCAACGAATACACGACCCGAAGATTTCATTCCATTCTCCTTACAAGTGCGCAGAGTAAGCTGGCTCTTCCCTGGACAGCGTCTCAACCCCTCGGAGATGCCTCGGCCGCTAGCCCGCTTACATCGTGGCGGGATCGAACCAGCCGAGACCCCACGTACCCGTCGCGGTAAACCAGAGATCCCCGTTCTGGCCAACGACGATCCCTGCGATGAGTTGCGGGTTTTCTTTCCGACTGTAGGTCGGAACGACGATGAACTTTCCTGAAAGCGTCATGCGAGCGACGCAGTCGTTCGCCGCATCGACGTACCATATGCTGTTCTTCGGTCCGCTCGTTAACGCAAATGGCAGACAACCATTGGGCACGGTATACTTCTCGAGGATCTTGCCCGTCGTCGACATCTCTTCGAGGTAAGAACCGCTTGCGGTGTAAAACCAGAGATTATGCTCGGCGGCCCACAGACTCCCCATCTCATAAACGGTCCGCACGCGGCTGCTTTTGCCCATCGTCGACAGCTTGTAGATGTTGCCGTTGTCGTCGTTATACCATAAGTTGCCGTCGGGGCCGGCAACGATGTCGAGCGGCGACGAGTTCGCATTGAATGTGGTGAGCTGCCCGCCGGTCGTCAGTCTTCCGATCTTGCTCACAGAGAACTCCGTGAACCACAGGGCCCCGTCGGAACCAAGCGCCATCCTGAGCGGCGAAGCGTTGGTTCCCAGAGAGAAAAACGTGACGTGCCCCAGCGGCGTCATCTTCCCGATCCGGTTATTCGAGTAGTCGGTGAACCAGACGTTTTCGTCGGGGCCCTCGAGAATCGAACACCCCTCTTCTTTGAATGACGTCGTTGCACGATAGACGCTTAACGTGCCGTGCATCGAATAACTTGCAATCTTGCCGTTGGCCAAGCAAATCCAAACGCTATCCTTTGGCCCCCGGCCGAGGCCATAGCCAGGAGCCGGCAACTTCTTCGCCGGCTGGGTCGACGGCAGCAGGGTGACGGGGTCAACGCTCCCGCCTCCGTTCGCATTTGCGCTTATCGTGGCATCCGTATAGTGTCCCGAGAACAGCACGCTCACCGTTGAGGTGGACGACGTTATGGTGGTTTCGGAGAGACCGGCCTGCTTCGAGTTGGTCGTCGTCAGATGGATTGGGTTCGGATAGCGCCCCTTGACAACGTGATGGGCGAGATTGTGTACGGTAATCGATAGTGGGAACTTCTCGGAGACGCCGAGTTCCGGATGAACTTTGCCCAAAGACAGCGAGATGTCTGAGTAGATCGGATCGGAGTCTTTCACTTCGTGGAGGTCGACGCGCCCCATGATGCCGTACGATTGCGACTCCGTGAACCACACGTTCTTATCGCTTCCTACCGCAATATCGTAGGGTCGTGGGGACTGGCCCGACACGTTCAATTCGACGATGCTCCCCGAAGTCGTGATCCGCCCTATGTTACTTCCCGCCATTTCGGTAAACCAGAGAGCGCCGTCCGGACCGGCCACAATGGCGACCGGTTCGCTGTAGGACGTCGGGATATCGTACTCTTGGAACGATCCTGCGGCAGTCATGTTGCCGACTTTGTTTGCGCCCTCCTCGAGAAACCATAACTTTCCGTCGGGGCCCTGGCAGATTCCAGATAATCCCGCGTTTGGCGTGGGCACGGAGAACTCTTTAACGACGCCCCTCGCGCTCATGCGGCCGATCTTGTTGGTTCCCGCATCCGTAAACCAAAGATTTCCGTCGCCCCCAAAGGTAAGCGATTGCGGGTTCGAGCCCGCCGGGAGCCGATAATCCTTCAATTTGCCGGTCAACGTGATTCTCGCGATGTATTTCGACGAAGCGTAAGCAAGGAACCAAAGCGAATTGTCCGGCCCATTTGTGATCGAGGACGGGTTATTACCTAGTTTGCGGCCGGTAGCAAATACCGTCAAGTGGCCATTGGCCGCGAGTCTTCCAATGGCACCGGGATAGAGCGTTACCCAGAGATTCTGGTCCGGTCCCTCGACGATCGAGGTCGCGTTACCATAATACTCCGGCATGAGAAACTCCGATATATCGCTTCTAACCGAAGAGGCGCCGACGAGCGCGTAGTCCCCCGTGAACCAAATCTTCCCCCGTGGCCCCGGAGTAATGCCGGCCAGGTTGTTTTCCAAGGGCGTGTAGATCTGATCGACAACGTAAGTCAGTCCGCCGGCGGTCACGACGCTCGAAACAATTCGAGCCCGTTGCTGCAGCACGCTCTGCGGCGGGATGATGCCCGCATGCTGCGTTTCACAACCCGCGGTAAGCAGCGCCCACGCTAAAGCGATCCAGCCGCTTGCATCGCGCATCGATGAGTTTCTCATTCGGCGCGTCATTTGCGATGACGCGCAAAGCTGATTGCGACGCCAAAAGGTAAATCGAAGCCCGTCAAGGTCGACGTGGGGTTCCCCCCGGTAGGATACGGCCAGAGCAGTACGGCCGCAGTGGATTCGTAGCCGCTCGAACCGACGAGGGTTCCGCCGGAGGAGTCCACGACGTAGTCGGTAGGGCCTTCGGTATCGTTCAACGTCACCATTCCAACGACTTCGCCGCCGGCGCCGTTGGTTTGATAGACGGCGCCTTTGCTCCCGATCGTGACGTAGGTTCCGTCCCACTGCACGTCCCCTGCGTCCTCAATGCTTTCGTTGAGCGTTATGGTCTTGAACCCGACGCCCTTTTCCGGCAGCTCCGCAAACACGAAATTATTGGATCTGTCAAATCCATCTACGAAGATGTCTCCCGCACCGTCGTAGGATCCCGAGCGCGCTTCCGCCATTGAGGAGTCCATATAAACCGACGGGTTGCCCTTTGCCTTGCGGTAGATCGATACGGCGCCGCCGGCATATTTCGTGCCCTCTGCGTCAATCACCGCGAGGTCGCTGGTGAGCGGGCTAACGGAGCATCCAATCATGTCCTCGTTTGGGTTTGAAAGCATCCGAACTTGCGTCGTTCCCCCGTGCGCGTATACGCCGATGGTATCGTACTCCTCGCTCGGAACGTAGACGTTCCCCTTGCGGTCCGCGCAAATCCCTTGTGTGTATCCCGGCACCGCGATGCGGCCCACGCGATTACCCGCGGGGTAGGTAAAAATATAGAGGCTGTTCTTGTCCGCGACGTACAACAGGTCGCTCTTTTTCGCGTCTGGCGAGATCCAGGAACGCAGGTCGCTCCGAGCAGGTGCAGCGGGCGTGGTGGATGCCGTACTGCTGCAGCCGCCCAACCCAAGAGCCACGACAACGAGTATCCGAACGTTACGCGTGCGTGAAATCATGAAGCAAAAGCCCTTTCTCTTAAACTGCGGGATCCCCAAGGCGCGACCCGCCGCAGGCGATTCCAAGGCCAGTATAACACCAGGCCGAAGACCGCGATGGCGCCCGCATTTACTCGGGCGACCAGTTGACCTGGGGCGCCGAAGGTGGTATAAAACTGGCCTAACATGGTTTTCCAAACGTCGCGCCACCACCATCATCATCACGGACCTCCGGCTCTGTGCGGATGATGCTTTGATTTTTTAGCTCCACGACACGGAGCGACGCACGGAGCCGCAGAGATCTGCGGCTCCGTTATTTTTTATCCGGACCCTTTTGAAAGGACGCCAGTGCTCGCCCTCGATTCGCTCCCGATCTCTACGAATGCGCCGGTCGCGCTCATTCCCAAGAATCGTGGTTTGAGCGGCCAACTTTCACCGCTCTGCCAGCGGCTCGTTCCGGCCGGCAGCACGCAGGTGGCGGTGCGCGGGGAGGACGTGCCGATGCTGGCTAATGCGATCGCCGACTCGGGACGATCCGTAGTCGCCTTCACGGGCGACGATCTGCTCGACGAATGGCTGCTCGCCGGCCACGCCCTGCATCCGGGCCTGCAGCGCCGCCGGATTGCGTGGCGCGATCCGCGGGCCATCTATGGAGCGCCGGCACTCGCGCTAATCGGAAAGTCCTTTGCGCTGCTCTCCGAACCACGCCCATTGCGGATCGCGGTCTGCGATCGGTACCGGCGGCTCACCGAAGTCCACCTCGAGGCTCTGCGCAGCGGTGGAGTTCGGCTGGAGGTCGTTCCCATCGCGGGCGCCGTCGAAGCCTGCATCGCCAGCGGCGTGACCGACCTGATCGTCGATATCGTGGTGACGGGGCGAACCGTGGCCGAGGCCGGCCTCCAAGTGCTGCGCGTCATCTCGACCAGCGACGTCGCGGTGTTGGAAACGGCGCCATGATTCGGCTGAGCCCCCGCATGGGCGCCCTGCGCCCATACACCGCCGAAGATCTCCTCGATGGCGAGTTGCGCGTGCGAGCGCATCGCAACGAAGCGCCGCTCCCGCCGCCGCAACACGTCGTCGAGGCCGTTCGCAACGCCGACGGCGACGCGCTGCGCTACTACCCGGCCAATCTGCAACGGCGAGTCCAGCACCAGCTGGCGCGCCGCCTGGGGATCGGCGCGCGCAACGTTGCGATCGCCAATGGTGCCGATGAGATACTGTTAGCCGCCGCGCGCGTGACCTTGGATGGGGGCAGCAACGCCGTGATCGTGCGCCCAACGTTCGGGATGTATGCGCGGGCCGCGGCAATGTGCGGCGCCGGCGTGCGTGCGGTGCCGTACGGGCAGCGCTGGCAGCTCGATGCGGAGGCGCTGCTCGCGCGCGTCGACCGCGACACGCGGCTCATCTATCTCGGGCATCCCAACAATCCGACGGGCGAGGCGCTGCCCATGGCAACGCTCGAATGGCTCGCGCGCGCGGTCCCCGAGACGCTGATCGTCGTGGATGAGGCCTACCTTGCCTTCCGCGCCGAATCCCTCGTGCGCGCGGCGCGTCCGCTGCAGAACGTCGTGGTTGCCGGTTCCCTCTCGAAGGTCTGCGCGCTCGCCGGTCTTCGCGTCGGCTTCGTGACCGGCGACCCCGCGGTCATCTCGGCGTTTCGTCGCGTGGTGGCGCCCTATGCTCTCTCGGTGACGGCGCTGCTGGCGGCCCAAGCATATCTCAGCGACGGAGCTGCGGCCCTTGCGTTCGAGCGCGCGATCGCACTCGAAGTGCAGCGCAGCCTCGACGCCATCGCCGGCGCGTTGACGCCCTTTGCGACGAACCTCTGGCGCGGGTTGGGGAGCTTTCTGCTCGCCGACTTGGGCGTGGAGGTCGCGCCGATCGTAAAGTGCTTGCGGCGGCGCGGCATCGCCGTTCGCGCCTTTTCCACGAGGGAACTGCGCACATGCATTCGCGTCTGCGCGCTCGATGAAAGCGCGACGGCCGAGTTGGTGAACGCGCTCAACGAGGTTCTGCCGGCGTTCGTCGGGAGGCAACTCGCCAGTGCGTAGCTTCGTCGTCGAGCGTACCACCGCCGAGACCAGCATCCACGTCGAGGTTCGCCTCGATCAAGAGGCGGGCGGAACGCGGCAGACGGGATTGCCGATCTTCGACCATTTCCTTCACCAGCTAAGTTTTCACGGCGGTTTCTATCTCGACGTGGGGGCGCGCTCGCTCGACGCGATACGCCATCACGTCGTCGAAGACGTTGGCATCGCGATCGGCCGCAGCATCGACTCGGCACTGGGCGAGCGCCGCGGCATCGCCCGGTACGCGACCATTACGCTGCCGATGGACGATGCCTTGGTGCGCGTTGCACTCGACCTCGGCGGACGGCCCTACGCGCGCATCAATCTCGCGCCGGCGGACGGCGACAACATCGAGGGGCTCGAGGTCGCGCTGGTGCGGCATTTCTTCACCAGCCTGGCGACGACGGCACGCATCTGCGCGCACGTGGATCTGCTCGCCGGCACCGATCCGCATCACTGCGTAGAGGCGGCGTTCAAGGCATTCGGCCGCGCCTACCGCGCGGCGTGGGCGCTCGAAACCCCCGGACGCCTTCCCTCGACGAAGGGCATGATGTGATCGACGTTCACGGCCATGCTAAAGGCGAGCACGTCGCATTTGCGCAGGAGCGACCGATTGCGTATACGGCAAGCGCGATTTTCTTGTGGTTCTGCCGGGCAGCCCGGACGGGCCGCGCACGCACCCTCGTCCTCACCGACCACTCCAATCTGGCGACGCCGCAGGATCCCGAGGCGATTGCGACGGCTCGTCAAGCGCTGGCGCTGGCGGCCGACGGTGACGCCGCCGGCGCGGCGCTGGTAGCGGGCGTGCCGCTCGTAGATGCGGCGACCGTGTCGCAGGCGATGCGCGGGGGTTTACGTTGCCTTATCGGCGTTGAGGCCGACAACGATCCGCGCGATGCGCAAACCGCTGCCGAGATTCTTTCGCAATGGTCGCCGGCGTGCGTCATCCGCTCCGTCCACTTCTTGGACGTCGAGCATCCCGAGGGCGGCCGATGGCTCTGGCCGTTCGACAATCCCGAGTTTTTGAGTTTCTATGCGTGCTACGCGGCGCGAACGGTATGGCGATGCTACGTCGAGACGCTGCTGCGACAAATCGGCGAACTTCGCACCGACGTCGTGGGGCATTTCTACGTACCGGCAAAGTTCGGCCACTGGCCGCCGCTTCGCGAACTCGAGGAGCATGAGGATCGCCTGATCGAAACCTGCGCTCGGCGTTCGCTCGCGATCGAGTTCAACACGCGCGCGCTCTACCGGGGACCGGCCGAAAACCGGGAAACGTACCTCGCGCACCACCGCCGCTTGCTGCGAAAATCCGCGCGCGCCGGAGTGCCGGTCGCGCTGGGGTCCGACGCACATTGCCCCGAGGATCAAACCAACGGCTTCGACCTTGCGATGGAGGTCATCGCGCAGACCGGCGGCGTCGAGGTCTACGCCGCATGAGCGTCGGGATTCTCGCACTGGGCGCGGCAAACAGCCGCAGCATCGTCCACGCACTGCAGCGCGCCGGGGCCGAGGCCGTGATGCTCGAGCGGCCCGAACAGCTGGCGGCGGTCGGCGCGCTCGTCCTGCCGGGCGTCGCACACGTCGGCTATCTGATCCAAGCACTCGATCGCGGCAACTGGCGCGCACCGGTTCTTGCTGCGATCGCCTCAGGACTTCCCACGCTGGGAATCTGCGCCGGTTTTCAACTACTCTGTACTCGCACTGAGGAGGCGCCCGCACTCTCGGGGCTCGGCATCTTCTCCGGCACCGTCACGAAGTTGCGCGGCGAAAAGATTCCTCACATGGGTTGGAGCAAGGTCGAAGCCAGAACTTCGGCCTTCGAAAGCGGGTGGGCGTACTTCGCCCACTCGTACGCGCCGCCGGCAGCGCTGCGCGAAACGCTGGCGATCACGCAATGTGGCGCCGCGTTTGCCAGCGCTGCCGGCACCGGGAGCGTTACCGGCGTGCAGTTTCACCCCGAACGCAGCGCCGAGTACGGCGCGCGGCTCCTGCAACGGTTCGTGCGCATGGTGCGGGAGCCCGCGTATGCCGGCTAAACGCATCATCGCCTGCCTCGACGTCAAGAACGGACGCGTCGTCAAAGGCGTGCGCTTTGAGGGGCTGCGTGACGCCGGGGATCCGGCGAGTTGCGCACTGCAATACTGCCGCGAGGGAATCGACGAGTTGGTGATGCTGGATGTCTCCGCCACGCTCGAGGGGCGCCTCGCCGCGCTGCAGACCGTCGAACGCATTGCAAGCGAGATCGACATACCGCTGACCGTCGGCGGCGGCGTGCGCGGCGAGGACGACGCCGTTGCCATCCTCGATGCCGGCGCCGACAAGGTCGCGCTCAATACGGCGGCGGTGGAAGATCCCGCCGTTTTGCAGCGCTTGGCGTCGAGGTACGGCAGCCAGTGCGTCGTTCTCTCGGTCGACGCGCGGCGCGCCAACGGCGGCTATCAGGTCGCGACGCGCAGCGCGACGCAAGCGACCGCGTTGGATGCGCTGCAATGGGCCCGGATCGGGACGGCGCTCGGCGCCGGTGAGATTCTTTTGACGGCGATCGATCGCGACGGAACGCGCGAAGGCTTCGATTTGCAGTTGATCGCCGATTTCAGCCGCGCGCTGAACGTGCCCCTGATCGCGTCGGGCGGGGCGCGCAATGCCGACAGCTTCGCCGATGCTCTGGCTGCGGGCGCGGACGCGGCGCTGGCGGCGTCGGTCTTTCACGACGGCCTGCTCGGCGTCGCGGCGGTCAAGCAACGCTGCCGCGAGCGCGGAATCGGGGTTCGGCCATGACCGCGGACGACACATCGCTCCTCGATTCGTTGGACTTTGCCAAGGGTGGCGGGCTCGTGCCGACCATCGTCTGCGATGCCGTCAGTGGGCAGCCGCGCATGCTCGCGTACTCGACGCGTGAGTCGCTGGCAAGTGCGCTGCGGCACGAAGCCGGCATCTATTGGAGCCGCTCGCGCGGATGCCTCTGGCGCAAGGGCGAGACCTCCGGTAACACCCAGCGCCTCGTCGCCGTCGTTCCGGATTGCGATCGTGACGCGTTGATCTTTTACGTCGAGCAAAGCGGACCGTCGTGCCATCTCGGCGCGCAATCGTGCTTCGATGGTGAAACGCCGTTTACGTGGACGACGCTCCTGGAGCGGGTACGCCGGCGCGCGGTTGCCGGAGATGCGTCGTCCTATACGCGGCGGTTGCTCTCGGACGACTCGCTACTGGCAGAGAAGCTTACCGAGGAAGCCTTGGAGCTCGCGGAAGCCCAGTCGCACGACGAGGTCGTCTGGGAATGCGCCGATCTGCTGTACTTCATGACGGTGAAGTTGCAACGGGCGGGCATCGGAATCGGCGATGTGATGGGCGAACTGAAGCGCCGCGCCCGATGACCCTGCGACGCATTGGCGCAGACGAGCCACTCTGGGCTCGGGCGCCGCACGATCTCTCGGGCGTAACCGAGATCGTCGAAGCCGTTCGCGCGGAAGGCGACGCTGCGGTCGCGCGTTTCGCGCGACGATTCGGAGATCGGCCGCCACGCCGCATCTCGCCGGACGAGGTCGCGAGCGCTGCGAACGCGGCCGACGAGCAGACGCGCGAGTTGATCCGCCGCGCGGCGAAGCGGATTCGCCGCTTCGCACTGGCGCAACGCGCGGCACTGCACGACATCGCGATCGCGACGCACGGCATGGAGATCGGCCATCGCGCGATCCCGCTCGAGCGCGCCGGCATCTACGTTCCGGGGGGGCGATACCCGTTGCCGTCGACCGTGCTCATGTGCGCGATCCCCGCGCGGGTCGCCGGCGTTGCCGTGGTCGTACTATGCACGCCGAATGCCTCGGTGCAGACGCTGGCGGCAGCGCACGAGGCGGGCGTCGATGCATGTTACGAGATCGGCGGCCCGCAGGCCATTGCCGCCATGGCGTTCGGCACGGAGACGGTTCCGAAAGTCGACCTCATCGCCGGGCCGGGAAACGCCTACGTTACCGAGGCGAAGCGGCAGGTGTACGGCGTTTGCGGCGTCGACATGCCGGCGGGACCGTCCGAGTTGGTCGTCATCGCGTCGGCCGGCGCGCGCGCGGATTTGGTGGCCGCCGATCTGCTGGCGCAGGCCGAGCACGACCCGATGGCGCGCGTCATGCTGCTCACCGACGACGCGGCGCTGGCGGCTTCGGTTGACGCGAACCTGCAGCTGCAGCTCGCGAACGTTTCCACCGCCGACACCGCGCGCGCTTCGCTCGAGCAAAACGGGTGCTGCGCGATCCTGCCGCTCGACCGCGCCGTAGAGCGCGCGAATGCGACTGCGCCGGAACACTTGGCCTTGCACGGCACCGCGGCAGAATCGCTCGAGCCCGGCCTGCATTCATACGGATCGCTATTCGTCGGCGCATTGGCAGCCGAAGCGTTCAGCGACTACGGCATCGGCCCGAATCACGTGCTTCCGACCGGCGGCAGCGCGCGCTTTACCTCCGGGTTATCGGTGCTGACCTTCCTGAAGATGCGAACCTATCTTCGGAGCGGCACGAGGCTCGACCCGGAGATCATCCACGACACCGCGGCATTTGCGCGAGTCGAAGGCTTGACCGCGCACGCCGAAGCGGCCTTTCAACGCGGCTTTGAGCCGCAGTTTACGAACTCTTGAGGTGTTGAATTCTGGCGTCGGGGTGGACATTCTCCCGCAAATTCCCCTGGCCGCCGCTAATCTCTTCCAGTCCCTCGCCGCTGATGTCGGGTTCGCTCTTCTCTTGCCCGAGGTTTTTCTCGTCGCCGTCTTGGCTCATAAAGTACCCTCCTAGAGGAATGGAACGTTCGAGCCGGCGCGAGCGTCTCCTAGACCCCAGGCAGAACGTGCCCATTGTCGAACTCGAACCCGCGCATGGGGTAGTTAAGACGTGCCCAGGCATGTGCTGCGGCAGTTTTCAAATGTCGATGACATACGAAGAAACCGTCGAGCGCGGTACGGCGCTCTTCGGCGTTCCGGCCGAGGAGATCAACGATCTCGAGACGCTCATCGACATGATTGAGATCGTCCCCGGTGAGCCCAACCACTATACTTGCAATCGGTACGACAAGACTGCAATGCTGTGCACTCGGTACGACGAACGGCCGGCGATGTGCCGCCTGTATCCAAGTGACAGCGGTTGCCGGTGGTGCACCTACGACCCGAGGCATCCCGAAATCCCGGGCATCGCATTGAGCGCCGGCGAATAACCGGGGTAACCAATGGCTTCGGCGCCTCTCGCCATCGACGACATTCCGCAGATCGCCTGGACTGCCACCTCGGGCGGCCGGATTCTATCGTTCAATCGCGCGTGGTACGAGCACGCCGGGCGGAGACGGCGCTCGAACGCGATGCCGGCCTCGCTGGAGAAGCAGTGGTGGGCCGCGGTTCATCACGACGACCGCGCGCGCTGCCAGGAGGCGCTGCAGAGCGGAATTACCGGCCGAGCAGGTTTCGAGCTCGAGTTACGGTTGTTGCGCGCGGATGGAATGTACCGCTGGTATCGTCTCGCCGTCTCGCCGTTCGACGAAGCCCAGGATGACGGAGCGGATTGGCTGGGCATGTGCACCGATATCGACGACTACAAGCGCCAAGGCCAAATCTTTGCCTTTCTCGCGCAAGCCGGTGAGCTGCTTGCAGAGTCGCTGGATTTGCAAGCCACGCTCGACCGTTTGCTCGCCATCATCGTTCCGGAGTTTGGCGATTGGGCCGCAATCGATCTCTTCGACGAAAACGACCGGTTAAAGACCGTCGCGGCCATTCACGCCGATCCGAAAAAGACTCGCCTGGTGAAACGCCTCGTCGGGCGCTTCACGCACGATCGGCGTTACGAGCCCGCAATCGCCGCCGCCCTGCGAAACGGCCGGCCGATCGTCATCCCCGAAGTGAACGTCGAGCTTTTGAAAAAAGTCGCTACCCGTCACCTGCTCGAAGTGATTCGCGAGCTGGAGCCGCGTTCGGCCGTCACCGTTCCGCTACGCACGCGCGGGCGAACGCTCGGATCGCTCGTCGCGTACTGGTCGCAGACTCCGCGGCTATATGCGGCCTCCGATTTACCGCTCTTCGAAGAGCTGACGAAACGCGCGGCCGTTTCGATCGGCCACGCGCGTCTTTTCGAGCGCGAGCGTGAGATCGCCGCGGAGTTTCAGCGTGCGGCGCTGCCGATCTCGCTTCCCCAAGTGCGCGGCATGCGCTTCGACGGTATCTACGTGCCGGCCAGCGATCACGAGTTGCTCGGCGGCGACTGGTACGACGCGCTGCGCCTCAACGACGGGCGCATCGTCATTTCGGTCGGCGACGTGGCCGGCAGCGGTCTCCCTGCGGCGGTAATCATGGCGTCGATGCGACAAGTCATTCGCGGGGTCGCGCAGGTCTACGCCGACCCGATCGCCATGCTCGACGCCGCGGATCGCACGCTCAAAACCGAATATCCCGAGACGTTCGTCACGGCTTTCGTCGGCGTGCTGGATCCGGTCGCGCGGACGTTCGCGCACGCGTCGGCGGGGCATCCGGCACCGTTTTTGCGCGACGCCGCGGGCGTGGTGACGCCCCTCGGCACGAGCGGACTGCCGCTGGGTTTGCGCGTTCGCGGCGAGATCGCCACGACGACGCCGCTGCCCCGTACCGGGCTTTTAGTTTTCTACAGCGACGGTTTGATCGAATCAGATCGCAACGTCGTGCGCGGATACGAACGGCTCAGGGCGACGCTCGCTCGCCCCGAGATTGCGAGCAACCCGAGTCCGGCCGGCGCGCTCTATCGCGCGATGCTCAAGCGGGGTGGAAACGACGACGTGGTCGTGCTGACGCTGCGGCTCGAGGAGCATGAGCTCGACCTTCGCGACGGCAACGGCGAAGGCGCGCAGCGGTGGACCTTCGATAGTATTGACGCCCCGCGGGCGCACGCCGCACGGCGCTCGTTCGTCGAGGCCTTGCGCGGCGCTGGGCTGCGTCAGAAACAGCTCAGTGCGGCCGAAATCGTCTTCGGCGAGCTGCTCGGCAACGTCGTCCGCTTTGCCCCCGGACCGGTCGAGATCATCCTCAACTGGACCCACGCCGCCGCGCCGGTTCTCCACGTGCTCGATCGCGGTCCGGGCTTTACCTTCGCACCAAAACTGCCGTTGGATCTGCTCAGCGAACGCGGCCGCGGGCTCTACATCGTCTGGTCGCTGGCGGAAGACTGCAACGTGACGCTGCGCCCCGACGGCGGCGCGCACGCACGCGCCGTGCTCGCGACCGTTTAGGTAACGTCGAACCGGGAAGCTCGGGCCGCGGGACCAATCGTTTGCATACGCGCTATCGCATCTCCATGAATATCTTGAACTCGCTCTCGTGCGTTGCCACGAATCCCAGCCGCTCGTAGAGCCTCCTCGCCGGATTGATCTTCGCCGTGCTGACCGTCAACGGCAGGCCAGATGCTCGAGCCTCTTCGATGACCTCTCGCACCAAGGTCGTTCCAATGCCTCTGTTCTGCGCAGCGGGCAACAGGTAGATGGCGTCGATATCCATGCCCCTCGCGTCGCGGCGAACCGAAAGCCAGCCAACGTCGGCGCCGTCCAGCACGACGATCTCGGATTCCCGCTCGCTGTAATTCTCTTCGAACTTAGCCCGCTCGACCTCGTCACCGCGCCAGCCGAAAAGCTGATCGATGATCCATCGCTGCGTCTCGAAGTAGACCGCCTGGACGAAGGCCTTATCCGAAGCGGCAGCCGGCCTCAGCCTCACCTGCATTGACCGCCATTCTACCACTTGCGACAACGGTTCCAATTCGAATTCGAGATGTTCCCAGTGCCCGGGTCGAATGACTTGCATCGATGCCCTCGCCCGCGCCCCAGATGGTGACCTCTTGGACTGTGCTCCTCGACCGTGCGATCCGCGCGCCGTCTCCGCACAACGTCCAGCCGTGGAAGGTGCGCGTAACGGGTGCGAACGACGCGACGCTCTTCCTGGATTTGGAGAGAGTTCTTCCCTACGAGGATCGCACGGGAAGCTTCCTCATCTCGGCGATGACGCTGTTCTTGGAGACTCTCTCGATTGCAGCTCACGCAAGCGGCCAGCAAATCACCTACGAACTCGCCTCTGACCTCGATGAAATTGCCGCGCAGGCGGTCAAACCGATGAGTCCGATGCTGCCGTTTGCCAAGATCGCGAGGAGCGACGCGGGCGTAACGCCTTTGGATTTCGACGCCAGGCTGCTCGACCTTCGCCGAACGGCGCGCATGGCATACACCTCCGACCCTCTTCCGAAAAAAGCGCGCCTCGATTTGGAACGGACGGCCGCACTCCATGGATTCGAGTTCGGGATAACCGCCGATTCGACGGCCATCGAAGAGCTCAAGCGGACGAATATCCTAGCGCTCTTTTACGACCTGAACGACCCCGGCTACCACGGCGAGATTGCGCAGTGGTTTCGATGCGGACGCAAGGAAGAGGAACGCCATCGCGACGGACTATCGAGCCGCTGCATGAACATGCTGCCCGCCGAACTGGCCCTGGCAAAGAAGCGTCCGTCGATTCTGCGGATACCCGGCCTCAAAACGATCGTCGCCGACTACTACATGAGTGCACTGCGTTGTCGTACGATCGGCTGGCTGCGCGGCCCCTTTTGGCAGCCTGCGGCTGCTGTGACTGCCGGGCACGGGCTCATGCGCTTCTGGTTGACCGCGACCAAACACGATCTGTCGATCCATCCGCTCGGAAACCTCGTAACGAACTCGAACGCCGTGCGTGCCGTCGAAGCGATTACCGGCGCAAAGGAAATTTGGTTTATCTTTAAGCTCGGCAAAGCCGCGAAGCCCGTGCCGCAGAGCCTCCGCCGGCCGCTCGAGAATTTTCTGCTTTGATCGAGCGCCTGGCGTTGCCGATCGCCTATGTCCTGGATCAAGCGCGCCGTTTGATCAATTCGGATTATCGAATCTTTGGTCTCATGAACCTAGGTCCGGTACAGCCCGCGCTCGTTTCGCTCGGGCGCCTCAAAGCTCGGGGAGTATACGAAAAGGCTCGGCGGCGCTCGCCCGCGTATCGCGCGTTTCTTGCCGAACAGCGGGCCGACGTACGGGTATTCGAGGACGTTCCCGTTACCAGCAAGGAAAATTACGTCAAGCACTACTCGGTCGAAGAACGCTGCTACGACGGCCGTATCCCCCCGATCGGGTCGGTGATCGACGAGTCATCAGGGTCCAGCGGCGTTCCCAACAACTGGGTGCGCGGACCGGAGGAACGCGCCCGAGCGACCCGCGACCTTCAGCTTACCTACGCGCTGATGTACGGCAAATCCAGTAACTTTCTCCTCAACTGCTTTGCGCTCGGTCCGTGGGCGACGGGGATGAACGTCTCCATGTCGCTCTCTACCGTGGGAATTCTCAAATCTATCGGACCCGACAAAGCAAAGCTGGAGAACACGCTGCGCCTCTTCGGCCCGCAATATCGCTACCTGATCTGCGGGTACCCGCCATTCATCAAGCAGTTTGTGGACACGACCGCGATCGATCTCGCCGCGTACGACCTTCACGCGATCGTCGGCGGGGAAGGCCTCTCGGAGGCCTTGAGATCGAACCTTCTAAAGGTTTTCAAGACCGTGCTCTCATCGTACGGCGCGTCCGATTTAGAAATCAACTTGGCACAGGAGACCGATCTTACCGTAGCCCTGCGGCAGCTATGCGTGAAGGACCGCGACCTTTGCATCGAGCTCTTCGGCCGGGACATGCCGCCGATGCTGTTCCAATACAATCCTCTCGACCACTACGTCGAAGCGACGGCCGGCGGCGAACTGCTCTTTACGATCACGCGGCTCGGAACGGCTGCGCCCAAAATTCGCTACAACCTGCACGATTCCGGCGGAATTCTGACGCACGCGGATCTTCGCAGGGAGCTCGCGAAATACGGCATCGCTATCGGGCGGCTCGCCGGCCGCCAGAGTCACTTCCCGCTCATTTACGTTTACGGCCGAAGCGATATGACGGTGCCGTTCTACGGTTGCAAAGTCTCCCCGGCCGATCTCGAGGCCGTCATCGCGGCAGACTGCTCGGACATCGTGAATTCGTTCCAGTTCGGACGAGCCGACGGGGAGGACGGCGAGGCGCGGTTGCGCATCTGCTTGGAATACCGCACCGACGTCGCGTCGCCGTCCGACGCCGAGAAACTCCACGAGACGATCTTCCAGGGGCTCAAGGCCGTCAATCAGGATTTCCGCGAAGTCACCCGCATGTTCGACTCGAGCAAGATCGTCGTCGAAACCTATGCTTTCGGCACCGGCCCGTTTGCAAATCGCGACATCCGCGTGAAGAACCAATACCTCACCGGTTAGGCTACCGGCGCCGCGAGATTTCTCGCCTTTGGTTCGAGCCGAGAGGGCCGTGTGCTTTGTTGAGAGCCGCCCGCAGTTTCGCGAGCGGCTCGATGTTCTGATTCCTTGTGGGCGACGAGCGTTATCTACCGGCGCTCACCAAGGCTTAAAAGGACAAGGAGAAGACCGTGCCCACGTTGCTTGTACCACCTCCATTGGTGGTGCCGTAGAGCGTGCCGTTCACGTTGGTTAGGCCGCCCAGCGGGTAAGCGCCATCGGTCCCGCCTGCGAAGCTGTAGAGTACTATTTCCGGGCCGGAGTGTGCCAACACAGCAAAGATCGTGCCGGTGTCGTTTGTCCCACCGGAGTTGGTGGTGCCGTAGAGCGTGCCGTTCACGCTGGTCAGGCCGGCTTGCGGGCTTGCGCCGTCCTTTCCGCCGGCGAAGCGGTAGAGCACTTTTTCCGTGCCGGAGGTCGTGATCTTGAAGACGGTGCCGCATCCGGACCCGGAGCACCCGGAACCACCACCGATGGCGGTCGTGCCGTAAAGCTTGCCGCTCACATTTGTTAGGCTGGCCTCCGGGCCTGCGCCGTCGGTCCCGCCCGCGAAGCTATAGAGCTGGCTGTAGGCGCCGGAGGTAGTGATCCTAAAGATCGTACCGCAAGAACATCCCGTGCCACCGTCGCCGAGGGTCGTGCCGTACAGCTTGTCGTTCTCGCTGGTCAGGCCAGCGTATGGGTAAGCGCCGTCGGTCCCGCCCGCGAAGCTGTAGAGCACGGTTTCCGTGCCGGAGGTCGTGATCTTAAACACCGTGCCCTTGCCGCTCGCACCGCCGTGGGTGGTGGTGCCGTACAGCGCGCCGCCCACGTTGGTGAGGCCGGCGGATGGGTAAGCGCCGTCGGTCCCGCCCGCGAAGCTATAGAGCACGGTTTCCGTGCCGGAAGTCGTGATCGTAAACACCGTGCCGATGTTGCTCGCACCACCGGAGCTGGTGGTGCCGTACAGGGTGCCGCCCAAGTTGGTTAGGCCAGCCTGCGGGTAAGCGCCGTCACTCCCGCCGGTGAAGCTGTAGAGGACGGTTTCCGTGCCGGAAGGCGCGATCGTAGACACCGCGCCGAGGTTGCTCGCACCACCGAAGGTAGTAGTGCCGTACAGGGTACCGCCTAAGTTGGTTAGGCCAGCCTGCGGGTACGCGCCGTCACTCCCGCCGGTGAAGTTGTAGAGCACGGCTTCCGTCTGGACGTTCCTTCTTACCCGGTGCGACGCGTAATGGCTCAACGCGGGCTGGGAACGGAGTGATTGCGGTGACGGCGGGTTCACACCCGGCTGGGCGACGCTCTGCGACGCGCCCGACGGGTTGATCGGCATCTGTGATCCGCTGCAGCCCGGGAACATAGCAATGGCGGCGCAAACAGCGTATGCGTAGCGAGCAACCCTCGAACTCCTCATAGCTTCGTTCGTCATGTAATGAATTTCCTTAATCGAGAGAGCGGCCGGATCGGCGACCGCGGGCTGTATCGGTCGCCCCAAGGTGAAGGGCCGTAGAGAAAGCGCCGACGACGATAACTCTAGCGGCCGAGATGTTCAAAAACGTTCAAACCGCCCTGTGGGCACCTGGCCGACCTGGACAATTCACCCGTTTGACGATGGCAACGGCCGTATTGCGCGTGCGCTTACCGATCTTTTGCTTGCACGCTCGGAAAAGACCTCGCAACGCTTCTATAGCATGTCCGCGCAGGTACAAGCGGAACGCAATGAATACTATCGGCTTCTTGAGGCGACCCAAAAAGGCAACCTTGATATCACACCCTGGATGTCCTGGTTTCTCGACTGTCTCGACCGAGCCTTCGAAAATGCGGCGAGCGTATCTGCGGCCGTGTTGACAAAGGCGCAGTTTTGGGAGCGGCATAGCGAGGCTGAGCTGAATGCTCGGCAACGATTGATGGTGAACAAGCTGCTTGACGGTTTCGACGGAAAGCTAACTTCGGGAAAGTGGGCAACGATTGCTAAGACGTCGACGGATACGGCCTTGCGCGATATCGATGGGCTCATTGGGCTCGGAATTCTTAAAAGAGATGCCGCAGGTGGACGAAGCACGAGTTATTCGTTAACCGATTTCGACTCGTCGGCACCACCCCCTCGATAAGCCCGATCCAGATTGTCTAGATCCGATTCTGTGTAGTGAACAGTGTTAGGCGAAAACCGCTACGTGTAGGGAGCGATTTGACTTGGCGGGAGCGTGTAGGAGGTTCTCCTAACGTCCCCGCCACTACCCTCTGAGTCTCGAATATCCTTGCTGGTACCGGCCGTTTTGCGCATAGGGCTGCGAAGGCCAATAGAAATCGCAGGCCGCTTTTGGCCGATTCTGTGTAGTCAACGGTGTAGTGAGCCGCTCTATTCCTAGGAACAAATCGTCCGCTAGGGCGGAGCTCGCGGCGTTCCAATCCAACGTTATACGATCAACGTGAAGCAGCCACGTGCGTAGTCGTGAGAATCCCAAAACAGTTGAACTAGCGAACTGTTTTGAGGTGGGCCGTGCGGTTATTTCACTGCACGGCTTGGAATGCCAGGGCCATCGTATCCTGCTCGCCGCCCGTGATGCCAAGTTGCGCCGCGATTTCCCGCCAGCCAGCCATGGTCTCTCGTAATCGCGTAATGGTCCGCAGTGCCTCGGTGTCTCGAACGCGAAAGTATGGTGCGACAGATCGCGCGAGGTCGAGATTAAGCGCGTTGTCGTTGTCGTCGATATCGAGTGCCAATCCTAGCGAATCGGGGTTCGGATTCATGTCGTAGGCTGGAGAGAGTCTCCACCCATTTGGAGTGAGCAAAAACCCGTGATTGCGAAGGTGGTCATCTGTGTTCGAGGTCATGATGTTGAAGACGATACGCGTCCACAGCTCCAAAAGGTCTTTACCAGCATCGGCCCCTTGTGAAGTGAGAACCTCTGCGATCTCGAGGTAGCTCGCGCTCTCACCGTCGATGTGTCCAGTCAACGTCATCGCCGACGCAAAATGGATGCGCCCGCCAGCATCCCTTCGGTCGAAGCGACGTATCAGAAACGTATGCGCGGAACCGCCGAAACGGCGGGCCTCGGCGGCAGGCACGCTGATACCGCATCGTGACGCCAATTCGTGCAGGACGTATTCCCACGCACCGGCATCATGGCGATCGTTCACGCTCGGGAACTTCGCGATCCAGAGATTGCCGTCCGGATCGCTCACCGACGCCTTCGGGCGCGCTCCCCCGAGCGACGCACCGGGCGCGAGCAAGATGCGCAGTTGCTCGTCGAGGGCCGGGTTATCGTCCGTGTCGCTTTCGAGCGCGCGGCTCGCCGCTTCGAGTTCGCGAATGCGTACGAACGGCGGCGCCGCGATTGGGAGGTCAGCGGCGAGAAAAGCACCAGCATCGTCGAGTTTGAAACGCAGCGCCCCCAAGCGAAATGCGTCATGAACATCGAGCAGGTAGTCCGATTCGCGGAGCCGCGCGTTGGTTGGTAGATCACCCGTGCGCTTGCGGCGGGCAAAACTGCGGTCGATCAAACGCCGTCCCCAGCGGTCGGGGCTCGAGTCGGCAAACATCCCGAACTGTCTGCGCGCGTTGCGCGGATACTGCGGCCCGGGAAAGAGGCTGATGTCCGGATCGAGCTGCTGCCGCGCGAGGTGGGGGTCGTCGAGCGCGGCCTTTGAAAATGCGAATTCGAAGATCTCGCCGGTTCGGCCGGCGCGCGCATCGAGTAATCCGAGGTGCATCGGATCTCGGTCAGGCGCCCAGTCGGCATAAACGCCAATGCGACGATCGCTCACGTCTTCACGCGTTGGCGATGCTTCAAGTTTGCGTCCTGAAGGTCGCGCCCGATAGGATCGGTGGCGGCGACGACGTCGAGGTCGGCGTCGAGCCCAAGCACGTGGAGCACCGCAGTGTAGGCCCCGATCGTCGTGCCGGGGCGGCCTTGCTCAATCCCACGCAACGTCATGAGCGACATGCCGGCGCGCTCCGCGACGAGTGCGGCAGGGAGCCCGCGTCGGCGGCGAGCGCTCCGAATGCGCTCGCCAAGTTGATGCAAGCGACGCTGGATGCGGGGGAGTAGAGGTGCGGTCGTCCTAGCCATCCATAGTATTCTAGCGCTTATTGTCGTTAACGTCTAGAATAATGGCATTTTTGGCCGACCAAAACCCCGTGATGCTCCGCGGGACGACATAACGAACCAGCACAGGCTCGTCACGATGCGACTTCTTTCGTAAGGGCCCAAAATCGGGCGGTTCGTGGTAGCGCCCCACGGGATTCGAACCTTACTCTCGGGGGTTCCGCAGAGTCCCCATCGCTAGCGCATAGTGTTGTTTTATGGGGCCTTCCCGCCCGTTAGCTCCCTGCCGGTCCTGTCGATTCCCAAAGGAGATGCTCGGCGGAGGCAACGCCGCGCAGCACGAAACGCGCGCGCATGGCGACCCAGCTAGGCTCGGGTCCGCCGGCCGCGGCGCGCCCGACCGGCACGGTCACCTTTCTGTTTTCGGATATCGAAGGCAGCACCGTGCGCTGGGAGCGCGACCGCGAAGCGATGGACGTGGCGCTCGCACGCCACGATGCGCTGATGCGCGCGGCGATGCAAACGCGCGGCGCGTACGTCTTCAAAACCATGGGCGACGCCTTCTGTACGGCCTTCGCAACCGCGCTCGATGCAATCGCCGCGGCGCTCGACGCCCAGCGCGCGCTGGCAAGTGAAGATTTCTCGGCGGTCGAGGGACTTCGCGTGCGCATGGCCCTGCACGCGGGCAGCGCTAACGAGCGCGACGGCGACTACTTCGGCCCGGCGGTCAATCGCGTCGCGCGTTTACTCGCGGTCGGCCACGGTGGCCAGGTGCTCATCTCGGAGGCCTGCACCGAACTAGTCGGCCGTGAGCTGCCGCCGGAGTGCAGCCTGCGCGATCTGGGCGAACACCGGCTCAAGGATCTCGCGCAGCCCGAACGCATCCATCAGTTGCTCGCGCCCGATCTTATCGCCGACTTCCCGCCGTTGCGTTCGCTTGAACATCTCTCGAACAACCTGCCCGCGCAGCTTACCTCGTTCGTTGGCCGCGAGGCGGAGATCGCCGAGATCATCGCGCTGATCGAGCAGCATCGCTTGGTTACGCTGGTAGGCTCGGCTGGCGTCGGCAAGACGCGTCTCTCCCTGCACGTGGCAGCCGATCTCATCGACCACTTCCGCGACGGCGTCTGGTTTGTCGAACTCGCGCCGCTGACCAAGGGCGAGTACATTCCCACGACCGTCGCGCCGGCGCTCGGCATCACGCTCCCATCCGGGGGCCATCCGGTCGAGAACCTCGCGCGCGCAATCAAAGGCAAAGAGATGCTGCTCGTCTTCGACAACTGCGAGCACCTGGTCGAGCCGGCTACCCACGTGATCTCCGCAATCCTGCACGGCGCGCCAAAGGTCAAGGCGCTGGCAACCAGCCGCCAAGGGCTGGGAATTGCCGGAGAAGCGACCTATCAGGTGCCCTCGCTCGACCTTCCCACCGGCGTTGCGCTCTTCGTCGAGCGCGCCAGGGCTGCAAGTCCGCTGTCGCTCTGGGAGGGCTCGGTTTTGTGCACGGGTACCAACGCAGGTAGCAACGCCGATAGGAATTGGCGCATGTAAGTTTGCTGATGATTCTTGGAGCAAGGCAAACGGCCAGTAGTTGAGGCGTCGAAGCCATGCCTGTCGGGCACTCGCCATCAGCATAGGCTTGCGCTAGTTGAATAATCCCTAGGAGGACTTCCGTATTTTGGGCTGCATCTCCCGTGCTGTTTGCAATCATACCCGTGTAGCCGACCCCGAGAACATCCACCCAAGGGTCGAGGACGTTAAAAATTCCTGGCTCGGAATAAGTCACGGACATGTTACATTTCCCTTGTCGTCAGTAATCTGTGTTTAGCGAGTTTGCCAGGGCTAAGAGCTACGCTTTGAATTCTGCCGCCTCCAGCAATACGTTGAAATTTATCGATGGCTTTCCCGCCCTGTGGATACGGCCATGACCCGACGTTGTCAATTATCCGAGTGTGGTGAGAATACGGAAGGATAATTTGTTCGCCATAAATCCAGGACGGATACACGGTGCGCAACCCTTTGAAACGGGTGACGCCGACGATGGTCACCTTAGACCCCGAAATGCTCAACCTTGATACGCCCACGTAGGGTGGACCGTTCGTTGACTCCCACGTTATATGGTTCCCATCCCACTGCACCTGTCCAGGTTCCCCCACCTCTTGACTTACAGAGAGCTTGCTAAAGTTCGAGGCTCCGGCGAGAAGTTCAGAAAGTCCGAACGCCTGGCCAGCGTGACCATTGACGAATAGATTCCCGGCATTATCGTAACCGCAGTAGAGGGAATCTAGGTGAGAGATATAAGCCGTCGGCGTTCCCTGAGCGTCAGGGAAAATCGCAACGTCGCCCCCACTGCCTCGAAATATAACAGCCAGGTTTCCGGTCTTCGGGTCTACAGAGCATCCTTTTGCCTCGTCACCTGGAAGGTTCAAAGTCTCAATCGGAGTCGTTCCGCCGTGCGTGTATTCTACCACGGTATCATCGTTAGTGATAAACACATCGCCGCTGCTGTCAGTGCACGCTCCGGAGCCTAAGCTCCCGCCGACACTAAGGCTAGCAACAACCTTTCCCTCGGGATACGAAATGACGCAAGTCCCTCCGCAGGGACCAGTTGCATAAATCAAGTCGCCGCTCGAATTCGACATCCTATTTGGGCCGCTCTCGCTCAGTTTAGCCCCCTGTGGAATCGCGCTACTTGTGCTCGTTGTCTGGGACCCACCGCACCCCGCCAATAATAGAAAGGCCATGCATAATCCGACCGCGCGGCCGTTATCACGTGAGAACTTCATACTCCGCCTCCCTAGGGCAAGCCATAGTCAGTACGACGCACCGCTAGCCAATCCCGGCCACTTGGAGCCCCGCGTAAAACCAACGAGGAAGATGCTTCTAGTCAATACCGGGAACAGTAAAGGGCGACCAGAGCCATCCTTACCTTTTCGCCAATGCGGGTGGGACTCGCCTGTTGAGCTGACCGCGACACGCTGGTCTTCGAGCGCGATGGCGAACCGTGGAACCCCAACACCTTTGGAACTGCTTTCGCGCGAATAGCGAGCGAGGCGAATCTCCCGAAAGTTCGCCTCCACGACCTACGCCATTCGTTTGCATCGCTGCTCTTGGCTGGCGGCGCGGACCTCAAGACTGGTTCGAGCGCACTCGGGCATTCCACCATCGCCGTCACCGCCGACACCTACGCGCACGTTTCGCCTGCGATGCTCCACGGCGCCGCGAACTTACTTGACCGGATAGTCGCGTCCGGGCGCAAAGTCAGCGGGAAGAAATGATGCTGACGCCCCGGATTTGTCCGAGTTAGTCCGAGTCAGATAGCGATTCTGGCGGGAGCGTGTAGGAATCGAACCTACCAGTCGCCTTGCGACGACCTCAGCGATTTTGAAGACCGTGCGAACCACCAGATCCGTACGCTCCCATGATTGCGAAGCGCCTTATTTTATAGGAACTTTCAGAAAGTACTGCCGAGCAGCGATGTCCGCCGCGAGCCGATTTGCCGATTCATTGCCGATCACTGCCCTCGGGCCAACTTTGCGAGGGCGGCTTGGATCTCATCTACCTTGCCGGCGCCCTCTGCCTGGATCCAAGGCGCACGAATAGCGGTCGAGCGTAACTCGAAGGCTGGATTGTCCAAGCCGTTCACTGACGACCTTCGGGTGATTTTTTGAAAGCCACTCTCCGTTCGAGCGCCTTAGCGGGTAACTGAAGGACCACGCACAAGGCCTCACCTTAAGCAGCTCTGGGGCCTTAGACAAATCACGGACCCTCTGTGGGGCCCTATGCCGGCTTCCGGCTGCACATCCGCCAACTGCACATCAGTTATCAAAACCCGGGGGCGCCTGTGCTTTCGTGGTTGCCTGAATATGCACGTCATGATCGACGAATATCTTGAAAATTTGCGTCGTTGGTATTGTCACGTCTTTGCCGTGAACGAAGTTATGAGCAAACAGTCCTAACGGTCCCAGAAGGACGTACGAGAGAATCGTCGCCGTGGAGGCTGCACCCTTCTTATCGGTGTCCTCGCCGGTCGCGTGATCGACATTCGATAGAAGGACCTTGCCATGATCGGCGCTGTAGACCCAGTTCATTTCCAGTCCAAGCTTGCCCCCGTGTCCGTTCCCGCCGGCACGATCGGCGAGAGTAACGATTGCCTCGCCATTCGAGCCTTTTGGAATGACAATGAAGCCGCTCGCGTCAACTTCTTGATCCACGACGATGGGCACGGTGTCCCCTACGTTAGCCGATTGAGACGAAATCGGTTCGCTTAGAGAAACGCTGACATTCGTTCCGCCAGCTAGAAGGACCATCGCCATGAGGCCGGGAGACACAGCGGGAGTCGGGCTCGCTGCCGGGTCAAAGCCACTGGCGGGAGTCGCTGTCTTCCCTGAAGGTTGCTGAGTCGCGTTCGCAGCAACAGCATGGCCTGTCTGAGAACTTGGCGCTTGGTGCGCGAACACTGGCGTAGCGAATGCAAATAGCGCCACGACCAATGCAAAGCGTTTGAGCATAGGTCGAACCTCCGAGGCTGGGAAACTGGCCTCCGGCGTATCTTACCGCGCTCAGCACTAATGGGCAATCTGTTTCGTCCTCTTTCTGACCACAGCACCGGCACTAGCCAGGCCGTCGAGCATCCCTGCGGCTTCGACGGTGCCAACTCTACGGCGACGGGGGGTCGGCAACGAATCTTGGCTGGGAGCCTTGATACCGAGACGACTTTAGGCTTCAATGCTACGATGGAGTCTGCAGGTCCCACTAGCGGGATTTAGTTCATGCCCCTGGAGCAACGCAGTTGAAGAATCTGAGGCGTCGGCTCGGCTTTCTGAACTGGCTAGGCCGCGAGCAGCTCAATACGAGTAGACACGTGAGGGCGTTGTGCTAAGTAGCGGCCAAACCTTTGCGGAAACGCTCCGGCGGCCAGCGGCAGGGCGGATCAGAATTTCAGATGTCGGCCGCTGCGTGATAAGCATTTGCGCCACCACTGGGGTGTTAGCAGGCTGCAGCACGTCTCCCGATTGGCATCCTACATGGGACGCCTCACTTAAGATAGGCGACTTCGTAACGGCCGTATCGGTCCTTATTGCCTTGGCCGGTTTTCTGTACTCCTGGAATAAGGATAGGCAAGTCCGCATTAAAGAGTACGCGGACCGCGTACGTTCAGCCGCAGCCGAGACTTTAGCGCGAGTCGATCGTTGCAAATCAATTTTTGAGGCCTTTTACGAACGGATTCAGCCCGAGATTACTGAGACCGACGCAATAATGGTCCAGGGGAATGACTGGGTCAAGACGAGAGACTACTTCTGGAAAGCTTGTTACACCGTGCGTCAGGATATTCTGACCGTCTTTCGCGAGGAGAACATAGAACTAGCGTACGCGCCGCTGCTTGGATATCGCCAGAATATCTACCGGCTTTTCAAAAACAGCATCGAGGCAGCCCTACAAGCTTCAACTGACTCCTTCGACCAGTTTTGCGAAGCGAGTCAGAGCGCTGTCATGAACATGGAAGGGAAGAAAGCCGTTAGCGCGGTTCTCGGTAACCGCATTCGCTCCCTATCGGTTGAGTCGCAACTAAGTCAGAGCGAGCAAATGCGCATGGCCTTGGGCTCGCTGGAACAATTTCTGCTAGAGACGATTGCGATGTCGGACAAGGAAATCATACAAGAACCGCGATTGCAAGTAGCTACCGGCGATAAAGAAGCCGCTAAAGGCACCCGCGGCGACCAGACCACACGACACGACGATCGAACGTGACCCCATCCCCGACGCTAGGCTCTTCCTAGCGACCTTGGCCTGAGCAGATTCTACCGCACTCGCAGGCTTTGATCCAGAGCCATGCACGCGCGCAATGCAACGACAAGCTCGCGGTTGGCGAATCGCAAGAACGCAACGAGCGGATTAGGTATCGATAAGGGAGGCGATCCGTAGCTACGATTGACAAAGCTAACAAGAAGGCGCACCCTGGACCCAAGACTTCCAAAGCTGTACATTGCGTTGCTGCGCCTGTCTGAGAGTAGGGTTTAGTCTTATGCGTATTTCAGCTGGTAATCTCGTTGGCGTATGCCTTAGCGCAGCAATCTTAACCGCATGCGGCGGTAGCAGTCCGTCTTCCTCAACGCCAATGCCGGTCGCACCGCAGCGAGTGCACGTGCGTCCGGCGTACCGCGTGCTCCATAGTTTCTGCTCGATCGCGTCCTGTAAAGACGGCGCATACCCGGTGGCGAACCTCATCAACCTCAGCGGCACGCTCTACGGCACGGCCTCCTACGCGGGCGCGGATTGCAGTTCGGGTGAGAATTGCGGAACCGTCTTCGCAATCACGATGTCCGGGAAGGCCCATGTGCTCCATAGTTTCGGTGGTTCGGGAGACGGCCATTACCCGGATGCAGGCCTCCTTAACGTTAACGGCTCTCTCTTCGGCGCAACTGGCTTCGGGGGCGGGCCGGAATGCCCCCGATCGGGCGGTTGCGGGACGGTCTTTGCGATCGCGACGTCAGGCACGGAAACTGTGCTCTACAGCTTCGAAGGCCGCAAGTCGCGAGACGGCGCGAACCCATATGCGGGCCTGATCAACATCAACGGCGCGCTCTACGGCACAACCGCCTTTGGGGGCGCACACGACGGCAGCGGAACCGTCTTCGCGATTATGACGTCCGGGGCGGAAAGGGTAGTCTACAGCTTCAAAGGCGGCTCTGGGGACGGCGCAACGCCGTTTGCCGGCCTCATCAACGTCAACGGCACGCTCTACGGCACCACCGACGAAGGCGGTGCAAATGGCGACGGAACGGTCTTCTCGATCACGCCGTCCGGCACGGAAACCATGCTCTACAGTTTCAAAGGCGGCTCGGGAGACGGCGAATACCCGCGAGCGGGCCTCATCGACGTCATGGGCACGCTCTACGGCACCACCGACGAAGGCGGTGCAAATGACGACGGAACCGTCTTCTCGATCACGCCGTCCGGCACGGAAACCATGCTCTACAGTTTCAAAGGCGGCTCGGGGGACGGCGCGAGCCCGTATGCGGCCCTCCTCAACGTCAACGGCATGCTCTACGGCACAACCGCAGATGGGGGCACGAACGGCAAAGGAACGGTCTTCTCGATCACGCCGTCCGGCACGGAAACTGTGCTCCATAGCTTCGCCGGCGGCAAGCGGGACGGCAAATCCCCGGTTGCCGGTCTGCTCAACGTCAAGGGCACGCTCTACGGCACGACCGAGTACGGAGGCGCGAGCGACGACGGAACGGTCTTCTCGCTATCGCTGTGAAACTGCCGCACTGAAAGCAACACTGCGAACATGAACCATATTATCTTGTCGCGCAAATCTCAGCGGACCCGGAACCGCCCCCACTCCGAGTGTTGCGATGGGACTGAGTGAATAGGGCCTTGCTAGCATTGACACGGCCAGCAAGAAGGCGCATCCTAGCGGCATAGGGCTGGTAACCTCAGCCCTTCGCGTCAGTCCTGCGATTTGCTCATGCAAAGACGCGCCCTGCTCACTTCGGAAGATGCATCGCGGGCGCATGTTCCGTAGCGGAACACTTCAGAGAGAGTAGGATGGAGCCAGTGCGAATTCTCGACCTCGACCGCGACGTATTACGCTTTACGTTGAGCCGGTTGACCTGCATCGCGGGAGCGTGCTTAACGGCGGCATTCCTGACGGCATGCGGCGGGGGCCAAGCCTCCGCGCCGATCATCGCCGTTCCATCGGACATCGCGTCGGCCAACGTCGTGCCTCTCAGGCAGGTTGCGCCGGAGCACGATATTTACGTTGCTGATAAGGGCAACGGGCTCGTAAAGGAGATTCCGAAAGCGTGTCACTACGCAAGTTGTGTTGTGACGGTCGGCAAGGGCTTCTCGTGCCCGACGGACGTCAGTCTCGACGAAACGCTCGACGTATATGTGAGCAACACTTGCGACTACGGTACGGCCGTCTATAAGATGGCGCCCGGCTGTAACGCTAAACGTTGCGCCTCAACCGTGCCCGGCGATTACCTTAATCCGGAAGGCACTGCGTCATATCGCGGCAACTTTTATGTTGCCGACTACAGCCAGGGATACGTTAGAGAAGTACCCAGTGGATGTCAAGGAAGTTCTTGCGTAGTGACATTGGGAGGGGATGCCTTCGTCGGTCCGGGATACTATCCGTGGGATTACGGACCGAGCGACGTCACCGTCGACAAGAATGGAAACGTGTACGTCGCTTCCGACTATTTCGTTTCAATGATGAAGCCCAATTGCAAATCGTCGTCATGCGTGACCCATCTAGGCGGCGGCTGGAGCACCCCATGGACGGTTTCACTCGACCACGAAGGTAACATCTACGTTAACGATTCTGGACATAAGGCGATCAAGGAAATGCCGCAGAACTGCCATTCGGCGAAGTGCGTGAGCGTGATTCTGAATGGATTCACCAACACTCCATTTGGAGCAAAAGTCGACGCTCAGGGTAACGTATACGTTTCCGACCCTATCGGTGACACGGTACAAATGATTCCGAAGGGCTGTCATTCGAGGTCGATCCTGGTTACGATCGGTGGAGGATTCTCGGGACCGCTAGGCGTTTATGTAGGACCATAGTCGAGGTGCAAGAATCGGGCTTCAACCGTGCAACGGCAAGAGCAATCGCTATCCGAGGACTCGTCTGCGCGATGCTCTCTGCAACCGCAATAGATATGCCCGCTGCTCTCGCGCAAGATGAACAATACGCGCCAGGGGTGTGGCACTATCGCTCTGTCGCGTGCGTAAACACGACCGTTAGATCCGTCGAACCACGCCTAACAGGCGACGACGAAAAGGCGTACACGACGAGTGATTTCCAAGAAAGCGGGGTCTCCGTAGCGTTCAATACATCACTGGGAGCGGATCCAGCGAATCCCAAAATGCGAGCCGGCGTTACGCACTACCAAAACACCGTCGGCAATAACGTCATGGTGAAGGAGCATCCCGGTGATAAAGTGCAGGTCTGTTTCCTATCAAGGCCGGCGCCAACACCATACTGCGATCCGGACACAGACGGCAGAGGGCGAGTGTTCCGAGTTTACGACTACCGGCAGCACGCTCAGTACTCCGGCATGAACAGCGAGCACGACTGCGGTGGCGCTTAGACCGCGAGCGTGACCTTCAAGGTCCGGGTGCCGAGACGGACAAGGCTACGAAGCGCCCGTGCTGAAGTTCCGGGAATGCACTAGCCCGCTCCGAGGAGGTCGCCGTTATGGGTGCCGTCGGTCTGTTTTTTGGGATGATCTTTTGGTTGGTTTTCATGGCGATTGGGGCGGCAATGTATTTTTTGCCGACGATCATCGCGGTATTTCAGCACCGTACTAATGTGGCGCTCATCGCCGTAATCAATACCTTACTTGGGTGGTCTTTCATCGGCTGGGTCGTTGCGCTCGTCATGGCACTAACCAAGGATGCGCAGCCGGTGCAAGTCGTACACGTTCAGCAGCAAATGGCCTATATGCCAACCGGTTACGTGCAACCGCAATCTCCGTACGCACAAGACCAACACCTGTCGGGTTCCGAAATCCGACGAATCGACGTGCAGGCTGCTCCGGGATCGGAGTTGCGAAGGGTTCAACCGCCGGAGTAGCGTCGAGATCTCGTCAACGTCAATTGCACGCTTTACGGCACGACATTGATAGGGGGCGCGAGCCGCGACGGAACGGTCTTCTCGTTATCGCCGTGATTCCCCATACTTGGATTGATCGACAAGCACTTAGTGCTTTTTCTTGGGAGTCCACATGATATACACGGTGCCGTCGTCGCTGGCTTTGTTCAGGCCGGAGTAAATTGGCGCGTAGTAACCAGACAAAATGCCTGACGAACCACCGCCTCCGCCGCCTCCGCCGCCCAGACCGGCGCTGGCACCGCCGGCTCCGTAGTAGCCGCCTCCGCCGCCACCACCGCCGTACCCGCAACCGCCGCCGCTACTGTAAGTCCCGCTACCGCCGATCCCGCCAGGGCCTGCGTCGCCATCTGCGCCGTCAGCGCCGTCACAGCCGCCTAAAGTCCCGGCCCCCGCTCCGCCATCGCCACCCGACGATTGCGAACCTCCGGCGGCGCCGGCTACGATCATTCGACTCGAGTAAGAGCCAAACGGGGAACGCACATCGCTGGCTCCGCCGCCACCAAAGCCGCAACCCTCAACGCTACCACTGCCGCCTTTGCCACCGCCATTGAAACCGCCGGTCTGAAAGTATGGGCAGCCCTGTTTGCCTTTTAGATGGCCGCCGACGCCTCCCACGTAGACGTCGTACACGAACCCTCCCGTTACCGCAAGGGTCGCCGCGATGCAGGCTCCCCAGCCACCAGCACCGCCGCCTTTCGCACCGTTGGCGATGATGAAGGCCTGCTTGAGGTTGGTCGGAGTGCTCCATTCCTGTTTCATGCCTGTGTAGTGAAACGTTTTATGGAAGTGATAGAGCTTCTCCCAACCCTCAGCTTCATTGCATGAATTACTGCTTTCAGATTGCGGAAGACGGCTGGTTTGTGGGCTCGCGAGGAGACTGCCAGTCGTACCGCAAGCCGCTAACGTCGCGGCCATAAGACCACAGAGCGCTAGCACTCCTACTAATCTCGAGTTCATGATTTCCGAGCCTACTAACGGGCGCTAGGTAGGACGCGGTTCCCTAGGCGGTACCGTTTCCCTACGGTGGGGCCTCCTACAACTCCCAAGACCATACAAGGACTCGCGAACTCGTGGAGCAAGCTGGCAAGGAGTCGCATCCTCGCCGTAAGAAGTGCCATCCAAACGCTTTGCGGGTCTTCGCTTGTCGCTATCTGCCCGCTCTGCCGCGCCTTCACGACTTAGGAGCGTGAGTAGCCATGCGCATTTCAACCGGGACGCTCGTGCTGAAGAGACTTAGAATCAGCGTTGCTCTCGTAGCGACGGTTTCGATCGGCGCGTGTGCCGGTGGAAACGGTGGAATGCCGCGGATCGCTGCCGATACTGCGGCGATGCCGGCGGCCCAGCAGGTCGCGTCCGTCACGATCGATGCGGATTCGCCGGCCCTGGCCACCGTCGACAAGGACGTGTTCGGTGTAAACCTCACGACTTCGATGGGCCTCACAAAACAGTATACCGGACAGCCCTATTACAGCACGATGATCAAGACGTTCCGCAACGCGAAGTTCGGCATGGTGCGAGCGCCCTTGGCGTTACTCTCCGATTACTATCATTGGAAAACGAATTCGTTTTCCTCATGCGTGGCAAAGAAGTGGAATCTGATATCGCGTACGACGTTCGACGGGTTCATGCAAGACGTAGCCCAACCTTTAGGACTCGACGTGAACATCACCGTCAACTACGGCAGCAACGCGACCTGCACGAGCGGCGGCGATCCGAATGAAGCCGCGGCCTGGGTCGACTACGCCAACAACCAGATGCACTATGGAATCAAGCATTGGACGATCGGCAACGAGATGTATTACGGCTCTCGGACCATAGGCAAGACCTGCTGCACGACGCCGGATTTCTACGTTCCGCTCGATGCCCCACCGGCGAAATACTCCGCCACGTATGCGCGCCTCGTCGCCGCGAAGTTCTATCCGCTGATGAAAGCAAAGGATCCGACGATTAAGATCGGCGTCGATCTCGTCGCGCCCGAAAATAACGTCGACCAAATAACGCAGGTATGGGACCAAACCGTCCTCTCGAAGGCGAAGTTTGATTTCGTCGAAGTACACTGGTACCCCGGCAAGTCCGGCATCAGCGATGAATACTTGCTAACAAAGGGCGTCTCATACGTTACCTCCGCCATCACGAAACTTCGAAGCGAACTCGCGGCGGCCGGGAAGCCGCACACGCCGATTTTCCTCGGCGAATGGGGAGTGCCGGGCTCGAGTAATCCGCAGTGGATATCGATCGTCGGCGCACTCTTCACCGCCATGGTGCTCGGTGAAGTCAACAAGGGCGGCATCGGGATGGCGGGAGATTGGGAAGGCTTTGATAGTGGGCCTTGCAATCAGTCGCCGCCGGGCTATTATACGAAGCAAACTTGGAACACTCCGTCGTTGTTCGAGGCGATACAGGGCGGCTATAATCCTGCATGCCCCTCGGACCCGCAGCCGCCCTTAGGGACCGCCTTTCCGCGAGCGAGCGCGACGGAGGTGGCCGAACGAGCCTTCAGAGAGGGCGATACGATGTTCGCGCCTACCCTGCAGCAGCCGGGCAAGACTCTAAGAGCCTATGGCGCGCGGCGCAGCAACGGCTACGGTGTGCTGCTCGTCAACATCGATAAGAAGCACGCGGTGGCGATGACGGTTACCCTCGAAAACGACTCGAGAACGTTTAGCGCGAGCCGCCTCTTCTACGGAAAGGCGCAGTACGACAATTCGAAAGACAATGTCTGGACCGCGCCGGTGTTCCAATCGCTGGGGAGCGTGTCGGGAACGTTTTGCGTAACGCTTCCACCCTGGAGCGCCACCGCCATCACGCTCGACCAAAGCGTGCGGCGCCGCAACGCCATCGCGTTGCATCCATCGGCGTGCACGAGATCTACGACGTCGAGATCGGAGACGCAATGAACTATCTACGCAAAATGGCCGGCGCGGGCGTTAGCGCAGCGCTCTTATCCGCATGCGGCGGAAGCGGTTTCTCCTCGTCAACGCCAATGCCGGTCGCGGCGCAACTGCGGGCGACGGGTCCCGCGTATAAGTCGCTCTATAGCTTTAAGGGCCCCGACGGCAATGAGCCCCAGGCCGGGCTGATCGCCGTGAGCGGCGCCCTTTACGGTACTACGACCTATGGTGGCGCGCACGGCTGGGGGACCGTCTTCAAAATCACGACGGCGGGCGCCGAAAGCGTGATCTACGCCTTCAAGGGAAAGCCGGATGGTGGGGATCCTGACGGGTCGTTGATTCTCGTCAATGGCCAGCTGTACGGCACGACGAACGAAGGCGGGAAGGCGAACGACGGGAGCGTCTTCACGGTGAATCCCTCGACCGGCAAGGAACGCGTCCTCTTTAGTTTCAAGGGCGAGGACGGTCTCAAACCGGAGGGCGCCCTCGTTGCCATCAACGGAACGCTGTACGGCACGACGACTGAAGGTGGAAGATACCGCTACGGGACGGTGTTTGCGGTGAGCGCGTCCGGCACGGAACGCGTCCTGCACAGTTTCAAGGATTACATGGACGGCGGCGACGGCGCGGTGCCGGAGGCTGGTCTGACCGAAGTGAACGGTGCGCTTTACGGCATGACCGAATATGGCGGAACCGGCAATAGCGGAAGCATCTTCGAGGTGAGCACGTCGGGCACCGAAAAAGTGATCTACAGTTTCGAAGACGGTTACGACGGTGCAAATCCGTCTGACTCCCTCACCGACCTCGATGGAACTCTTTATGGTACCGCAGAAGGTGGATACGCCGGGAGCGTTTTTAAGGTAAGTACGTCGGGCGCTCTATCAGTGCTCTACGATTTCAAGGGCGCTCCGGACGGGGCACTGCCTGAAGCCGGCGTGCTCGCCCTCAACGGTACGACGTACGGCACGACGATCCACGGCGGTTCAAGCTCCTATTATTGCCTTGCGACTGCCGGATGCGGAACGGTCTTCGCGATCAGCGCGTCAGGCACGGAGACGGTTCTCTATCGCTTTAAAGGCATTCGAGACGGTGCCTTTCCGGTGGCAAACCTTACCGCGCTGAAGGGAGTCCTGTATGGTACGACGTCCGCGGGCGGTGAGAAAAGGATCGGCACCGTCTTCGAGGTGACGCCATGAACTCTCACAAAAGTCCTCAGATGATCCAACGTTTTGCTCTCGCCCCGGTCGTCGCCGCGCTGATCGCCGGCTGCGCCGGGGGCGGCACGTCTCCATCACTTCCGCGCGCGGCGGCGCGCGCGACAAACGCGCACGCCACCGAAACCGTGCTCTACTCGTTTACCGACGGAACCGACGGCGGGGGGCCGAACGGCGGCGTCGTCTTTGATTCGTCGGGCAACGCGTTCGGAACGACGCACTTTGGCGGGAACGATTCGTGCGGCGGCGGCGTGGGCGGCGGTTGCGGTGTGGTCTTCGAGCTGTCGCCGAACAAGAGCGGCGGCTGGAGCGAGACGCCGCTGTACACCTTTGACGACGGCACCGACGGCGGGTTCCCCAATGCCGGCGTCATCCTCGACAAGAACGGCAACGCCTTCGGCACGGCGAGCACCGGCGGCAGCACGCAATGTTCGATCGGCTGCGGCGTGGTGTACGAGTTGAGCAAGAGCGCCGGCTGGAGCGAAAGCGTCCTGCATACGTTCACGCAGACCGATGGCGAGTTTCCCAATGCGGTGCTATTGCCCGGCACGGGCGGCTCGCTCTACAGCACCACGTGGTATGGCGGCAGCAGCGGCAACGGAACGGTCTTCTCGCTCACGCCGGGGAGTAGCGGCTGGACGGAGCGCGTCTTGTACAGCTTCGCAGGAACGACCGACGGCAGCGCGCCGGCGGCCGGTGTAATTGCCGATCGTGCCGGCAACCTGTACGGCACGACCTATAAATACGACGGCGACAACGACGGCGTCGCGTACGAGCTGCAAAAGAAGTCGCCGAGTTCGTGGAAAGATCGCGTTCTCTACACCTTCACCAGTAACGGCGGCGGCGAGAACCCATACGCGGGCCTCATCATGCCGGCGAAGGGTACGCTCTACGGCACGGCGATCGAGAGTGGGACCAATGACGGCGGCGTTGCCTACGAGCTGGTTCGCGGCAAAGGCCATTCGTGGAAAGAGACCGTGCTGCACGCCTTCGGCGGAACCGGCGACGGCAACTCGCCGTACGGCGGGCTCGTTGCGGATAAGTCCGGCAACTTGTTCGGCACGACGGTCTTCGGCGGGACGAACAACGCGGGAATCGTTTACGAGCTAAGCCCGACTCGTGGTGGGCAGTGGAAGGAACGAATCTTGTACTCATTCACCGGCGGCAGCGACGGCCAATACCCCAGCGGCTCGCTGACGCAAGACGCGTCGGGAAATCTCTACGGCGCCACGAGCGACGGAGGAAAGAGCGGGTATGGCGTCATCTTCAAGGTTAAGCCCTAGCTTGCGTTTCGTATTGGGTTTTACTTTTTGCATCCTGTGCACCGCGTCGCCGGGTTTCGCCGGCGCGCCGCCGAGTCTCTCGCCGATCTCCTGGCTCGTCGGCAAGACGTGGACCGCGCAGACGAGCGGCGGACCTTCGGGAATCGCGCACATCGACACGCGCTACGAGTGGGCGGTCACACAGAACTTCGTGCAGTTCACGACCCGCTTCGTCGGAAGCGACGGCACGTTGAAGCGCAGCTACGCCGGTATGTTTTACGTGGATCCCACTCGCGGCGTTATTGTTTGGTACATTGACTCCGGGGGCACGATCACGACCGGACCCGTGACGTTAAAACCCGACTCCATGGAGATGACGTTCAGCCAAGAGGGCACGCCGTACGTCGTCGATGTCGCGCGACAAGACGCGCGCAGCTATCGGTGGACCCTTTTTGAACGCGGGGCCGGGGGCTTGCAAAAGGATCTCACGCTGAACTTCGTTCAGACGAACGCGCTTTCTCGCACGCAGCAGCAATACAGCGCGACGGCGAACGCCAGATTCAACGACAGTCCAAGGACTCCGATCTCCGGACCGTAGATCGCGGTATTCGCGATGCCGAGCGCACCGATGTGAGAGCCGAAACCAAAGAGCACGTAGGCCATGCCGTTCCAAACCCCGTGGCTCACACTCGCGACGACCAGCGAGCCTGAAAGAAGCCGCAACATACCCCAAATTGCGCCGAGCACCGCCGCGTTGAGCATGAAGACCGGAACTTGCGCGAGCGGCGGGTCGAATCCGGTGGGCAGCACGACCGACGACCAGTGCCAGAGTGCAAACGCAATGCTGGTCAAGATCAGAATCGCAAGCTTTGCTCGGCTGGCGCGCCGAAGCGAGGCCCACAGCCAGCCGCGAAAAAAGCCTTCTTCGGTAAGGAGTGCGACGGGAATTGTCGTTCCGCCGACGAGCAAGAGGTTGAGCCACAGGGAGTACGTATGCCGGGGCGCGGCAGCGGGATTTAGGGCCCCCGTTAACGCCGCGACGCCCGCAATTGCGCCCATCACGACGAGCGGGTAGAGCACCGCGAGGCCGTAATACCGCAACGCGCGTACTCCGCCCCATGCAAAACCAACGTCCCGAGCGAAAAACCGCTGCAAGTACCAAAAAAGCGCGAATAGCGGAAATAGCGGTAAAGAGCTGAATGCCGACGTGCCGGTAGCGTCCATCGTCGACGTAATGGCAATGGCCAGCAACACGCCGGCAACCGGCCATTTCCAGGATTGATTCGTTTGTGAGCCCAATCGCATCACCTACGTAGCCTCGGCCCCCGATGTTTCGCATGGGTTCCAGCAGCCTTTTCGCAGGAGAGAGCCATGAAAGCCACTGTCTACCACGGCACGCGCGACGTTCGCACCGAAAACGTTCCCGATCCCAGCATCGGCAATCCCCAAGAGGCCCTGGTCCGCGTTACGCGGGCCGCAATCTGCGGGTCGGATCTCTGGTTCTATCGCGGCATCACGCAACTGTCGCCCGGAGATCGCACCGGTCACGAGTTTGTCGGCATCGTGCAAGAGGCCGGCGGCGACGTGCGCAGCGTTCGCGCGGGCGACGCGGTAATCGCCCCGTTTGCATGGAGCGACGGGACGTGCGAGTTCTGCCGCGCCGGTTTGCAGACGTCGTGCATACATGGGGACTTCTTCGGCGGCGGAGGACATGGCGGCCAAGCCGAGTTCGTTTCGGTGCCGTACGCCGACGGCACGCTGGTCAAGATGCCGGAGTCTATCTCCGGCGACGAGCGTAAGCGCGACGCCGCGGTGACGCTGTGCGACGTGATGGCGACCGGGCATCACGGCGTCGTCCGCGCGCAGACGACGACCGGCTCAACGGTCGTCATCGTCGGCGATGGTGCCGTCGGGCTTTGCGGAGTTCTTTCCGCCGCGAGAGTGGCACAAGCCGAGCGAGTGATCGCCGTAGGACACAACGTGAAGCGACTGGAGATCGCCAAGCGTTTCGGCGCGACGCATACCTTCAACTCACACGACAAGAACGTGCGCGAGGAGATTCTGGAGCTGACCTCCGGCGGCGCACCGCATGTCGTGGAAGCTGTCGGCAATCAGGAGAGCTTGGACCTCGCCGTCGGCGTGACGCGGCCCGGCGGCACGGTCAGCTTTGTCGGCGTGCCGCACAACGTCAAGGCGCCCCCGCTGAGCGACATCTTTCACAACAATCTCGCGCTCGTCGGCGGGGTCGCGCCGGTGCGCGCGTATCTCCCGCAGCTCATCGCGAGCCTCGAAGCGGGGAGCATCGATCCCTCGCCGGTCCTCGACCTCGCGCTTCCGCTCGATAAAGTTGCCGACGGGTACGCGGCCATGGACGAACGCCGCGCCGTCAAAGTGCTACTTACCGTTGCTTAAAGAAGGAGACCCCGTGATGCCTGATCGACCGAACAACGCGCGCACAGCATTCGGCCATATCGCTCCCGCACTGGCCGAATATACCGATGAGGTGCTTTTCGGTGACGTATGGGAGCGGCCGGGGCTCTCACCGCGCGATCGCAGCTTGATTACCGTCGCCTGCCTAACCGCGCTCTATCGGACCAACGAACTGCCCTTTCACATCAAGCGCGCACTCCAAAACGGCCTCACCCGCGACGAACTCGTCGAGGCGATCACGCATCTCGCTTTTTATTCGGGCTGGCCGACCGCAATCACGGCGGTAAACATCGCGCAACACGTCTTTGAAGAAGCTGGAGTGTAGTAATACTATCGATTAACTGTATTTTGCAACTAAACGGTCGGCGTACCAAGCCGGCCAGGCTTGCGACGGTGACTCGCTCGTATACCGTTCGTCGAGATCGACCAAGTCGCGCGTGAGATGGCTTCGGATCGGGCGCCGCGCGAGGATTCGCGGAAGCTCGGAGTGGGCGAGCAGCCAGTCGGCGTAAAAAGTGGCCCAGTCGTCGTCGTTGCCGTCGGTGTCGGAGAAGACTACGTGGTGAACCTCACCAACCTGATGCAATAGCTCCGCGATCCGGGCCGCCGGCCCGGCCGGCGCCCCCGGGCTTGAGCCACCTGTAGTTGCCATCTGCCCTCGGTTCGCGCTACCCTTGGCCTTGACCGCCTATGAAGACTCGCTCGGACATCCGCAACGTCGCGATCATCGCACACGTCGACCACGGCAAGACGACGTTGGTCGACGCCATGCTCAGGCAGAGCGGAGTCTTTCGCGAGGGCCAGCACGTGGCGACGCGCGTGCTCGATTCCAACCCGTTGGAGCGGGAGCGCGGCATCACGATTCTGGCGAAAAACACCGCCGTCCGCCACGGCAACGTCAAGTTCAATATCGTCGACACGCCCGGCCACTCCGATTTCGGCGGTGAGGTCGAGCGGGTGCTGCAAATGGTTCAAGGCGTGTTGCTGCTCGTCGACGCCGCCGAGGGGGTCATGCCCCAAACCCGCTTCGTGCTGCGCAAAGCGCTCGAGCTCGACCTGCGCGCGATCGTCGTGGTAAACAAGATCGATCGCAAAGATGCCCGCGCACAAGAAGTCGTCAATCAAACCTTCGACCTCTTCGTCGATCTCGGCGCCAACGACGAGCAAGCCGATTTTCAGGTTCTGTTCACCAACGCAAAGGCCGGAATCGCCAAGCGGTCGTTAGACGACCACAGCGAAAACCTCGAGCCGCTCTTCGAAACGATCGTTTTGAAAGTTCCCGAAGCGCCTTCGGAAGAGGGTCCATTTCAATTGCTGATCTCGGCGATCGATCACAACCCGTACGTCGGGCGCGTCGGAATCGGACGCATCTTTCGCGGAACCTCCCGGCGAAACGATCCGATCGTGAAGATCGCGCGCGACGGCGTCGTGACCGGCGGCCTTCGGCTTACCACGCTGCTGACTTTCGCGGGCCTCGAGCGCATCGACGTGGAGGAGGCCAGTGCCGGCGACATCGTCTGCATCTCGGGAATCGACGACTTAAACATCGGCGACACGCTCGCCGACGCCGCCATGCCCGAGAGCATTCACGCCGTCGCGGTCGACGAGCCGACCGTCTCGATGTTCTTCAGCGTCAACAACTCGCCGTTCGCCGGCAGAGAGGGACGGTATCTGACGTCCCGCCAGATACGCGAACGCTTGGTCCGCGAGCTCGAATCGAACGTGGCGCTGCGTGTCTCCGATACCACGTCCTCCGACACGTTTGAGGTCCGCGGCCGAGGCGAGTTGCATCTGGCAATCCTCATCGAAACGATGCGGCGCGAAGGCTACGAGCTGGCGGTTTCAAAGCCGCAGGTCATCGTCACCGAACGCGACGGCGAGCGCTGGGAGCCCGTCGAGTACGTGGTCGTGGACGTGCCGGAACCCTATGCCGGCGCGGTCATCGAAGCGCTCGGGCGGCGCAAGGCGATCATGTCCAACATGCTGCCGGTCGGCGACGCCCAGCGGCTCGAGTACACGATGCCGACGCGCGCCATCTTTGGGCTGCGCGGCGAACTGCTCACGCTCACGCGCGGCACCGCGGTGCTATCGCACACCTATTACGACCATCAGCCGTGGCAGGGAGAGCTTCCCGAGCGCACCGTCGGCGCTTTGGTGGCCAGCGAAACGGGACGAACGACGGGCTATGCGCTCGCGGGCGTCGACCAGCGGGGCCGCTTCTTCGTGGGTCCCGGCGTCGACGTTTATGAGGGGATGATCGTCGGTCGGGCCAACGACGATAAGGACATCGCGCTCAACGTCGCTCGCGAAAAGAAGCTTACCAACATGCGCGCGGCGGGCTCGGACGACAACGTCAAGCTCGCTCCGGCCGAAGAACTCTCACTGGAGCGGGCGATCGAATTCATCGAGGACGACGAGTTGGTCGAGGTCACGCCGGAATCCATTCGTCTGCGCAAGCGGCTGCTCAACGAAACCGCTCGCCTGCGGCTCCGGAAACGGGAAACGGTCTCCTAGCCCCAAGGAAGGCTCCCCCCGAATCCGAACAAGAAAGGTAGCAGCGGTTCTTTTTGCCGCGGCAAGAAAGGGCAACTTACATGAGCGACGACAAGCAGATGCGCGACGACGAGCTGGATTCGATCAGCGGCGGCGTGAGCTCGCATCCCCTGCCACGCGACCCAATCCGTCCACCTGCGCCACCGACCCATCCCGGCGGTCCCGAACTGCCGATTCATCGTCCCAGCAACCCGGTCGGCGGTTAAAATCAACCCTGCGGCGCCGTAATATATCGGCGCAGCGAAGTTTGGCGAAGGGGCCGGGCTAACCCGAGCCCCTTTCCGAACCAAACGGGGCGCCCCTCGCCAGAGGTTGACGCGCCCGCCAGGAGGGCCACCCTCCTGCAAACCGAAAGAAATTCGGACAAATAACCTGAGTTAACCCCTAGGAGTCGCTCGAACCGGCGAGAACTACTCGCGAATGCGCGGTTCTTTTGCCGCGTAACAGAAAGGGAAACTATGAGCGACCAAAACAAACCGATCCAGGACGAAGAACTTGATAAAGTAAGCGGCGGCATTGGAACCCATCCAGTTCCGATCGACCCAATCCGTCCAGGAGGCCCCCCGACCCATCCAATCAATCCGATCGATCCGATCGGCGGCAAGAAGAGCAACCCAGTCGGCGGCTAAGACCGATCAAAGTAGCGCCTGGTCTATATAGACTGGCGCTGCGCGAGATCGGCGAAGGGGCCGGGCGTTGCGATTAGATCGGCATAGTTCCCGTCCTGCAGGATCCGGCCCCTCTCCAACACCACGATTCGATCCGCGTTCTGGATCGTAGAAAGGCGATGCGCTATTACAACGCGCGTCGCATCTAATTGCTCCAGCGTCTTCATGACGATGGCCTGCGTTTCGTTGTCCAGCGCGCTCGTCGCTTCGTCGAAGAGCAGGATGCGCGGCGACGTAACGATCGCGCGCGCGATGGCAATGCGCTGACGCTGACCGGTCGAGAGCCCGCCACCGTCCGACCCTAAATACGTCTCGAGCTGCATCGGCAGACGCTCGATGTCGTCGGCGATGCCGACCCGTCGGGCTGCATCCCACGCCTGGTCGTGGGTAATGAAGCGGGCGCCCGCAATGTTCTCGAAGATCGACGCTTGCAGCGCACCCGTCGACTGGAGCACCGAACCGATCTGCCGGCGCACCGCGGCGAGGTCGAGTGACGCGAGGTCGTGCCCGTCATACAGCACCGAGCCGTGGCTCGGCTTTTCAAAGCCCAGCAACAGCCGAAAGAGCGTGGATTTGCCAGATCCCGAAGGCCCGACCAGGGCGACGAACGAGCCCGGCTCGATCTTCAAGTCGAGGCGGTCGAGGGTCGCGGCCGACGCGTTCTCGTAGCGGAAGCTGAGGTTGCGCAATTCGAGCGCGCCGCTCAATATCCCGGGATCGCCGTGCGCCTCCAAAATCTCCGGCATCGCGTGCAGCAGCGGCCGGGCGCGCTCGTACAACGGAATAACCCGGATCACCTGAACGAAGGCATCACCCAGCCCCAGCAGGCCGGCCAGCAGCTGACCGAACGCCGCGCTCGCGGCGATATAAATGCTCGCCGGAAACGCGCCCTGGCGAATGATGAAGACGTAGCCGATGATGGCCAGCGTGGTTGCCGCAGGCCAAATCGAGTCGAAGATGCCGAACCGGTAGACGATCGTGCTCGCGCGGTTCGAGATGCGGCGCATCGTCACGAAACGGTGCAGCCATCCGACGAAGGCACGCGTTTCGGCTCGCGCGATGCGTAGTTTTCCGATGCCGTTGAAAATTTGCAGGACGAAGCCGGCGATGCTGCCGGAACGGTCGAATATTTGGCGCCGCAGCGGAAGCGTGACGAAGGCTTCGACGACTGCAACCGCAATGGCGATCACCGCCAGTCCGGCGCACAGCCAGGCAAGCCCAACGTCGTAGATGAAGAGCAGCGCGAAGCTTACGAGCGAGAAGACGCCGCTGAGGGCCGCGGAGATCGTGATGTCGCTCACGTACTGCTCGATCGCGTCGACGCCCATCAAACGGTTGGCCAGATCGCCGATTTCGTATCGCCGGAAGAACGACGCCGGCAACGCCAGCAGCCGTTCCATAACGGCCGATTGCAGCGTCGAACCGACTTGCGCTTGAAGGCGTACGATCGCTAAGCCTCGCACGACTTCCGCCACTGCGGCGGTAAGCGCGATTGCAAGCAGGCCGAGGCCCATCGTCAGCAACTGCGGGCGCATCGCGCCCGGGATGATCGTGCCGTAGAGAATCGCCGTCGCAAGCGGAATCATGCCGGCGAGGATGCCGCCGAGCAGCCCAAGCCCTAGGATCTGACCCGCGTCGATGCCGCTATGGCGCAATCCAAAGCGCAGCAAGTCCCATACGCCGATTGGCCGTTCCGGGAACGGACGCAGGAAAACGTATGCCAAGGTATCGAGCCGGGCGGCGACTGCGGCGTCGACTCGCACCGGTTCGATCGGCGGCGTTGGGTCGACGAGAACGTATTTGAAGCGGCCGCTCCGGTGGGGCAGCAGCGCAACCGGTTCGTTATTCGGACCGCGAAACGCGAGCATTGGTCCGTGCTCTCGCCGCTGCCAGGCGCCGCGCAGCCGAACGCGACGGATCGAGAGCCGCGACTCGATTGCAATCGCCTGCACCGCCGCTTGCGGCTCGCTATGTGACTCGCGCGGAGCGACGATCGTAATGCCGTCGGCCTGGGCGACGATCCGCGCGGCTGCGACAACCGGATCGTCACCGGGCTCGGTTGCAATTCGATCGCGCTCGAAAAGGTGCGTCGCCTCTTCGAGGCCGCTTCGCAGCGCGCGCTCGTCGAAGGCCTGCGTTGCGCGGCGCATCGTTTCGCGGCCTTGGTCTTCTTCTGCGGAGCGAGCTTGCCAACGCGTCCAGAAAGCGTCGTGCACGACGCCGACGCCGGCGGCAACTTCCGTTGGGTGCAAGCTCCCGCTGCCCACGGGTTCGATCCGCACGTCGTCGTCGGCGCGCAGCGTAAACTGACCGCCGATCGGGACGATACCGGTCGCCGAGTCGCAGAGATACGAGTTTAGGAGCCACCCTTTGCCGCTCTTGATGCGCACGTACGTCAGCTTGCGCGAAGAGTGCGCGTGCTCGCCGGGCGCGAGCGCGACCGTATCGCGCGAGGCTACTGGGCGCGCCAGCTGCACGTCGAGCTCGATCGAGTCGTTGCCGACGAGCGTCGAGATATAGCGCGAGAGCGCTTCGTCGCGTACCGCCGGCTCGCTGAGCGCCAGATCCCAAGGCTCCAAGACCGTTGGAACGACGCCGACGGCAATCAGCGTTAGCGTCGTGCCGTCCGATTCGCACGACGTGCCGAGCACGATATCTCCGGGACCGGCCGCACCGAGAAACGAGCGACGGCCGATCGGGTGACCGGCTGCGTCCAGCTCGACGACGAAGAGCGCGGCCTCTCCCGAGCGCACGCGATAGGCGTGTTTCCGCTCGCTGAGCACCAAAAGCTCGTCGCCCGAGATCCGGATTTCGCGATCGGCGATCATTGCGATCTCACCAGCGAGAGATAACGCCCGTTTTGAGCGACCAGCTCGTCGTGCGTGCCGCGCTCGGCGATAACGCCGCCGTCGAGGACGAGTATCTCGTCGGCGTCGCGGATCGTGCTAAGCCGGTGCGCGACGATGAGACAGGCGCAGCCGCGCCGTCGCAGGCTCTCGTCGATCAGATACTCGGTCAGCGGATCGAGCGCGCTGGTCGCTTCGTCGAGGATGACGAGCGCCGGATCGCGCACCAGCGCGCGGGCGATCTCCAAGCGCTGGCGCTGGCCGCCGCTAAAGTTGATACCGCCCTCCGCCATCACGGCTTCGTAACCTTCCGGCCTGCCGACGATGTCGGCATGAATGCAGGCATCCCGCGCCGCGCGTTCGACCGAAGCATCGGTGACGGCAGGATCCCAGAGCGTGAGATTGCTGCGAATCGTGCCCGGATAGAGTGAGATCTCTTGGTCGACGAACGCAACGTCGGTTCCCAGCAGCGCCGGATCGATTGCCTCGCGCTCGATGCCGTCGAACAAGACGCCGCCCGACCACGGCTCGAATAAGCCGGATACCAGCTTGGCGATCGTCGATTTGCCGCTGCCGGAGGGTCCGACGAGCGCGACCCGCCGGCCCGGCGCGATGACGAACGAAATGTCGCGAATGGCGGGCGCGCCGTGTTTGTTATAGCCGAAGGAGACGCCGCGCAACTCGAGCTCGCCGGCCAGGCGGGTTCGGTCGACTCGCTGCGTCACGCGCCGCTGATCCATCGGATAGCGCATGACGTCCTGAATGCGCCGCAGGTCGCCGTCCATCTCTTGCACGTCGGCGCCCAACTCGACGAACGTCGTAAACGGTGTAATGAAGAGCTGCATCAGCATCGTGTACGCAAAGAGCGTTCCGATGGAGATCGCTCCTTCGATGACGCGCAGACCGCCGAGCGTCAAGATCGCCGTGACGTTGATCGTGATCAGGAGGCGCGGCACGGCGTTGAGGACTTGCGACGGCACGGCGAAGCGTTGGCGCGCATTGATCACCCGCGCCTGGCGCCCGAGCCATTTCATGAAGAACGTGCTCTCGGCACCGCCGGATTTGAGCGTCTCGATCCGCTCGAGCCCCGATACGGAGCTTCCCAGCAGCATCGCTTCCTCTTGCAAAAGCGCCGCATTGGCATCCGAGCGGAAGCGAGCCACGATCCGAAGCGCGAGGATGTTGAGCCCCGCGATCGCCAGTGAAACCAGCGCGAGAAAGCGATCGTAGTGCGCCATCAGCGCAAGATAGAAGAGCGCCGCAACCACCCCGATGGCGCTGGCCGCAAGCCGGCTGGAGAGCAGCTCCGCCACCCGATCGCAGATCGCGACGCGGTTCGAAACTTCGGCGGGGGACCGCTGCGCGAAGAACGTCATCGGCAGATGCAAAACGTGCCAGAGCATGCGGCTCGCGTTGGCGAGCGCCAGTTTTGCCTGCAGCCGAACGATCGCGTGTTGTTCCAGCTCGAGCAACACGACCTGCATTACGATGCTTGCCGCGATTCCGGCGACGATCCAGAAGACCCACGAATAGCTCTTGCCGACCAAGACTTCGTCGATGAACGTCTTCGTCAACGTCGGCAACGCGATGCTCGGGATGACCAAGGCCAAGCCCGCGAAGATTACAAAGAGGACGGATCCCCACGAACCCGCGAGCTGTGCGCGCAGGATGCTGGTCGTCGCCGGGATTTCGTTGCTGGGCTTGAAATCCGGACCGGGCGAAAATGTAAGGCAGACGCCCGTGTAGGCCCGGCCGAACTCCTCCCAGTCGCAGAGCCTGCGCCCGCCGGCCGGATCGTTGAGGACCGCACCGTCTTTCGTGAAGCGTTCGACGACGACGAAGTGGTAGAACTGCCAAAAAATGATGCACGGCATCGTGATCTTGCGCATATCCTCGAGCTCGTACTTGTAGCCGTGAGCTTCGAGGCCATAGCCGCGCGCCGCGCGCAACAGATTTCCGGCAGAGCTTCCGTCGCGCGTGACGCCGCAGGCGACGCGCAGCTCCTCGAGCGGAACGTGGCGCCCGTAGTAGCCCAGGATCATGCCAAGCGAGGCCGCTCCGCACTCGACGGCTTCCATCTGGAGAACCGTCGGCGTACGGACGATTTTCTTGGTGGAACCGTTCTTGTGTACTTTGAAGTCGAGTTTCATCCGTGCGTCTGGGGAAGCACAAACGAGATCGGTGGCCGTTCCTCCACAACGATCGTCGCGTAGCAGGGCATGCCCGGCGATAAGGTCCGTCCCGCGTTTTGCATGCCGGACCAAACGAGATTACCGTCGGGGTCAACATCGAGTGCGATGTGAACCTCGCGCACCGGAACGTCGGCTGAGAAACCGGCGGCGACCGCGTCGTTCTGCAGAGCCGCTCGGATGCGGTCGGCGCTCGCGGGGAACGGCGCCGCATAGATCACGTGACCGCGAAGGAAACCGAAAACGTCGGGGCGGGCATCCGCCGGCGAGAGGCGTACCGGCAGTCCGACTGCCACCCGGCGGTCCGTTTCGACCGGCACGAAGACGACGGCGGTCGGACTTGCGCCGGCCGGCTCGATGGTGGCGACTGCATCGCCTTGGCGAACGAAGCTGCCCACTTGCGGCGAACGCTGCGCCAGCATGCCGGCCACCGGTGCGCGCATCGCGATGACGTCGCCCGCGGTCGTGCGCATGCGCGCCACCGCGGCTCCCTGCGCAACGGTGTCGCCGACGTGTGCCGGCAGTTCGATGATCGTCCCTTCGGCCGGCGCAACGACGGGCGCAATGCCGCTTCCCGCGACGATCACGCCGCGCCCCTGGAGGCCCACCGGGATTCGCCCGAAGACCGACCATCCGATCAGTAAGAAGAGCAGGCCTCCGATAATTGCGAGCGCCAGAACGCTGTGCGATGAGACCACCGCGATCGCTTCGTCGAATTTTTCGACCGAGTCGATCGCCGAGATGGCCTCTTCTCGAAAGAGGCTGCCGTGTTCGGGTTGATTTGGACTACTCACGAGTGCCCCGCCTCCGGCGCCGATACCGGTGCGCCGTCGGTCAGTCCGACGACGCTTTGCGCGACGATGACGTCGCCCGGGCTGAGCCCGGAGACGATCACCGAGCTGGCTTCGTTCGAGAGACCGACGCTCACCCGCCGGCGGTATGCGGCGTCGTTACGAACGACGAAGACGTACGACGTGCCGCCGTCACGCCCGATTGCGTCGTTCGGCACGACGATCGCGCGCTGCAGGTCGGTCGTGAGAATATTGACGTTGACGCTCATTCCGTCGCGCAGAAATGTGGGCGAATTATCGACCGAAATCGTCGTCGCGACCGTCCGCGAGCCCGACGTCGTGTCTTCGGAGCGCTGGGCAATCGGCGAAACTTCAACGACGTGACCGCTGAGAGTTCGCCCGGGGAAATCCTCGCCCGTGATCTGCACGCGCTCCCCTAAATGAACGTTGATGACGTCTTGCTCGTCCACTTTCGTCCGCACGACAAAGGCTCGCCGTTGCGCAAGTGCGATCAGCGGCTGTCCTTGGGCAACCGCATCGCCCGGCTGCAACGGTCGCACCGGGTCGTTCTTCTCCGTCGCAACGCTCAAAACGATTCCGTCATACGGCGCGTGAATTTGCGTGGCATCCGCCTGTTCTTGCGCGAACGCGTACTCCGACCCGGCGCGCGCAGCCTCCGCCGAAGCGGCCGCGACGTCACCGCTGCCCGATTCGACGCGAGCCGCGGCAAGCGCGGTTTGCGCCTGCACGTAGCCTTCCTGCGCGGAGCGCACGTCGTCTTGCAGCACCGTTCGCGACCGAACCAGTTGATTGTAGGCGGCCTGTGCTTGTTCGTACTTCGCCTCGGCTTGATCGAGCTGATCGCGCGAAATCGCCTTGTTCGCATACAGATTTCGATAAGCAACGTACGTGCGCTGGGCTTCGCGCAGCGCCGTGGCGGCGCTTACGTAGTTTGCATTCGCTTGCGATGGCGCCGGCCCGGCGCTCGAGCCCAAGCCCCGACCGGATCCGCTGGCCAAGTCTTGCCGTGCCTGCGCCAGGCGCGCGCGCGCGGCTTCCAAGTTGGCTTGCGCTTGCGCGACGTTGGTCGTATCGGTAACCTGGGTGCTCTCGGCCCGCGCGGTTGCCGCGCGATAAGCCGCCGCACTGCTCTGGGCGTCCGAAACGATTTGCGGGTTCTGGATCGTCGCCAGCAGTTGGCCTGCGATCACGCGATCGCCCGTCTTAACGAAAATGCGCCCGATATTGCCTGAGATTTGGGTCGACATCGTCTGAATCTGCGGGTACTGAATAACGCCGCTCTCGGGCAGTGAAATCGCGAAGGGCGCGTTGCCGACGGTTAGCTCGCGCACGATCCGCGGCTGACCGTGCATCTGCCGCGCTACGACGATGACGACGAGCGCCAGGAGCAGAACGCTGCCGGCGATGATGACGAACTTCCTACGGCCTGCATCCATCGGTCAGAGATCCGCCACGATCGCGATCGGGTCGAACGTGCCGAGCGCCGATCGCAGCTTCACTACGGCATTGATGTAGGCGATTTGCGCGGTGAACAGCTCGGCCTGCGCCTGCACGGAGGTCGCCTGCGCCGCCTTGGTGTCCGTAAGCGAGATCAATCCGTTGCGATATTGCAGCTGGGCGATTCGCGCCGCTTCCTCTCCCAGGTCGAGAGCTTTGCGCTCGTACGACAACGCCTCGCGCGCGGTCTGCGCGCGGCGGAGCGAGTCGGTGACGTCGGCCTGCGCCGCCGTCTTCGCCGAGTCGAGCGCCAGCTGCGCCGAATCGACGGCTTTGTTCGCCGAGCGATGGGCTGCGGCACGCGTTCCGTAGTCGACGATCGGGAGAGCGAGCGTCGAGGTTGCGCCGATGTTCCAAAAGCCCGGCGTGCCGCGAACGACGTTGGCAAACGGGTAGCCGATGCACGCGATCTCGTTAGGATAACGCGCGCATTCCTGATTCATCTGCGTGATCTGATTTTGCTGGTCGACGAAGCCGGTCGGCGAAGTTTGGTTGCCGAAGGCGGCAAAGACGCTGATCTGCGGTAGAAGATCGGTGTCGAGCGTCGCGCGGGATAGCTGGGCGATCGCTACGTCGGCCGAGGCCGCGGCAATCTCCGGGCGATTCCGCTCGGCGATTTCGATCAAGTTTGCCGCCGGAACGCCGGGGAGCGGCGGCTCCGGCAGCGCGGCCGGAACGGAAAAGTTCGTATCGAGGCCCGCGCCGATCGTTTGGGCGAGCGACTCGCGAGCGGTTTCGCGGTCCGATTGGGCATTCAATAGAACGACCTGCGTTTGCTCGACGCCGACCTGGGCGCGCAGAACGTCGACCTCGGCAACCATGCCGGCTCTCTCCTTCGCTTGCGAGACCTCCAGCAGCGCTTGCTGATAGACGAGGTTGGCCTCGGCCAAGTCCAAGAGATGCTGGTAGTTCGCGATCGCAAAGAACATATCGACCAGCTTGGCGGTGGTCTGCGTTTGCGTCTGGCGCAGCTCGGCTCGCACCTCTTGCACTTTGCGATAGTATTCTTTGCTCAGGATTTGATTGAGCGATCCGTTATACAGGGTCCACTGCGTACCGATTTGAGCGGTGTTCTGCGAAAAATTAGGTATGGGAGCGATTCCGTACTGAGCCAGACTGCCGGCGTAGTTGCTCTGTTTCTCGAGTTGGTTCGACACGCTGGCTACCACCGGCGGAAACTCGGCGGCGTGCTGCCTGGTGTAGTCCGATTCGGCTTGTGCAAGGGCGGCCTGCTTTGCGGCAATCGTCGGGTTATGCGATAACGCGTAGGTAACGGTCTGCTGCAACGTCAAGGTACCGGCCCAAGCCGCGCTCGCCGTAGACAGCAGGGTCGAGCACACCACGGCGCACCCGGTCGCAACGCTCGCTGCTACGAATCGGCGCTTCGCGGCGATAGGCTCTTTCCGGGGTCCGGGAGGCTCCCATTGATGCCGGTCACACATCCCTCTTTTACAACAGGGCGATACGCCGCCTGCAATACACGGGCATACGCTTTGCATTCAACACTGGGCAAAGCTTGACCCTGTCGCACTTGCGCCGGCCCACCTGCCCCCTGGACGGACAGGGCGAGCGAAGGCCTCGGGTGAAGGCGGCTCGATGATCGCGTCGGCCGGCGCCGGAGCTCGCTCGCCTTTCGCGGTGCTTGTAGCTGCCATACTCGCTTCCAGCATGAGCTACATCGACATCACTGCCCTCACCGTGGCTCTCCCGATCGTCAAGGCAAAACTCCCAGCGAGCGACTCACAAGCGCAGTGGATCGTCGAAGGATACCTCCTCTTCTTGTCGGCGCTGATTCTGATCGGCGGCGCGCTCGGTGACCGCTACGGCCGGCGCCGCCTCTTTATCCTAGGAATCTGGATTTTCGCACTGTCGTCCATCGCCTGTGCGATCGCGATGGAGCCGGCCGCCCTCATCCTCGCGCGCTGCGTGCAAGGCGTCGGGGCCGCGCTGATGATTCCCGAGAGCCTGGCGCTGATTACGGCGACCTATGGCGCGCGCGAGCGCGGGCGTGCCATCGGCATCTGGGCGGCAGCATCGGCGATCACGATGACTGCGGGCCCGGTCCTGGGCGGCTGGCTAACGCAGGAGTACACGTGGCGCCTGGTCTTCTGGATAAACATTCCGCTCGCCGTCGTCGTTTTGTTCCTGGCCTACGCGCGAGTCCCCGAGAGCCGCGCCGAAGACGTTGCCGGCAGACCCGATCTGCTCGGTAGCGCGCTGATCACCGTGGCTCTCGCGCTAATCGTGGGGGCGCTGATGCAGCTGCAGCACCGGCTCGCCAACGCGCTCTCGGTTCCGCTTGGAATAGCGGGATTGGCGTTCTTCGCCGCGTTCGTCATCGTCGAACATCACAGCTCCGCTCCGGTCGTCCCGCTGCGTTTGTTTGCCTCGCGCAGGTTTCGGATCGCGAACGTCTATGCGTTTCTCTTCTACGCGGCAATCGGTGGAGAGCTGTTCTTCGTTCCCTTCGAGCTGCAGCACATTATGCTCTACACGCCTTTGGCCACCGGCCTTGCGCTCTTGCCGACGATCGCGCTCATTGCAGCGGGTTCGCCGATTTCAGGAACGATTGCGTCGCGCTTTGGTGAGCGACTGCCGTTGGTTTCGGGAGCGGCTGTAACGGCGCTGGGGATCGCTCTTTTCGCAAAGCTCGGTTTCGGCGCGTCGTACAGCGACAGCGTCTTGCCGGCGACGGTCGTGCTCGGGATTGGGATCGCCGTCACCGTGCCGCCGCTGCTGACGACCGTAATGGGAGCCGCCGACGCCGACGACGTCGGCGCCGCGTCGGGTGTCAATAACGCAATTTCTCGTGTTGGAAACCTGTTTGCCATCGCGGTGCTCGGCGTCGTGGTCGCAACCGCGGGTGGCGGCGCCCTACCGGCACCGGCCTATCCTGAAGGCTTCCGGAACGCGATGCTCGCTGCGGCGGCGATGTCGCTAGCGGCCGCGTTCGTGGCAATATTTCTGCCCGCGAGGGGCGCGCTTAAGAGCGGCCCTCGGCTTCGCGAACTCGGTTAAACAGAGGAATGCCTACGGACCGGCGGTGACCGAGCCGTTGCCCGGCTGTCCCGTGCCCCAGACCGAGTTATTTCCGCCGCCGCTCACGCGATCGAGCTCCTCGTCGCGGATATCGGAGTTGCCGGACTCATCCCGTATTTCGAGTTTGTGCTTCTCCGGCTTGGGCTTGCTCTTGCTCTCTTCGTTCATAAGCTCACTATTTCACGCACGGTCGCCCATCTCTTGCCGAGTTGGGGCGCCGCAAGCAAATCAAATTCCAAGGCCCTCGGTTACCGCCCGCTCGTCACTCCACGCTGATCCCTCCGCCGCAAGCCGCTCGACCTCCGGGCTGCCCACGGCGCGGTTCAGCACGCGCATCACTTTCTCGTAGAGCTGCTGCTCCCCGGGGTTCCGGCGAAAATCGAGCCTGGTCACGCAAGCATTGATATATCCGATCAACCGCGCAGCCCGCAAGAAACGCTCCACCGAGCCCTCCTCGTCGGCGGGCTGCAGGACTACCACGGCGGCTAAGTGCTGCAGCGCCACGGCTTGGTGGGTCTCGAGCTGTTCCCGAGCAGCGAGCGACACCGCCTCGCGGGCACGCTCGCGCCCCAAATCGTAACGCGCGAAAGCGATCAGATACTCGGCCATGCTCGTCAGCCCGTCGACCAGGTTGGGCATGTCGTTGAGGTGGCGGAAGGTGGAGATCGCGTCGCCCAAGATTCGAACGGCCGCGTCGATTTTGCCTTCGTTGAACTCGATCCACGACAAGTGGGTCGCGACAACCGCCGCATCGCGCTCGTCGTGGGCGGCATTAAAGGCGGCCAGCGCCTCGGCGTACATCGAACGTGCCGACGCAAAGCCACCGGACTGCTCGGACGCCATGGCCAGCGTGCCAAGCGTAACGCCGGTAAGCCGGCCGGCACCGATGCGCCGAAACGTTGCGAGCGCCTCTTGCAGCCTCGATTCGGCTTCGGGAATCCGATCGAGCGCGACCAGCGCCCGGCCGGCCATGTATTGCGCGGTCGCGATTTCCTTTTCGTTGCCGAGCTGCTCGTAGCTGCGCAACGCCCTCTCGGCACACTCGCGAGCCGCCTCCCATCGCAGGAGCGAGGTGTTGAGAAACGCCTCCACGCGCGTGAGATCGGCGATAACGACCGGCGGCGTCCGGTCGTCGACCATGTCGAGGGCGATGCGCGTCCATCTCCAGCCCTCGGTCACCGAAAAAGCGCGCCAGACCGCACCGAGAGCGCCCGCGAGGCGCTGCCCGAGGTGCACGTCACCGCGCCAGCCGAGCGTCCATTTTAGCGCAACGCGCCAGTTGCCCAGCTCCGATCCAGCCAGCTCGAGCCAGTCGCGATCCGGGGTGTCCTCGCGAAGCCGGTCGAGGTGCAGAGCCCTATCCAAAAACGCTGCCGCGTGGGCGCGAGCGATAACCTCGTATTCGCCTTGCTCCACAAGCTGGCCGTGCGCGTACTCGCGCGTCGACTCCAACAATCGATAGCGAGTCTCGCTTCCAAACTGTTCGGCCTGCACGAGCGACTTGTCGACGAGCGACGATAAGAGATCGAAGACTTCCCACGACTCGATCGCGTCGTGAAAATCTCGCTCGTTGTCGCAGCAGACGGCGCTCACCGTCTCCAAAGTCCAGCCGCCCGCGAAGATCGTGAGGCGCCGGAAGAGTCGCTGCTCTTTTTCCGAGAGCAGGTCGTAGCTCCAGTCGATCAGCGCGCGCATCGTCTGCTGGCGCGGCAGCGCCGTGCGGCTGCCGCCGGTAAGCATTCGGAAACGTTCTTCCAATTTCTCGGCGAGCCGGCGCGGCGATAGCACCTTCACGCGGGCCGCCGCCAACTCGATCGCCAGCGCAATTCCATCGAGGCGGCGGCAGATTTCCGCGACGCTCGGCGCGCTGTCATCGGTCAAGCGGAAGTTTCCGTCGGAGGCTGCGGCGCGCTGAACGAACAACGCAATCGCGCCATACTGAATCGCTCCGTCGGCGCTGACCGCTCGACTCTCAGGCGGGAACGAAAGTGACGGCACGCGGTAGACGTGCTCGCCGTGAATTCGCAACAGCTCGCGGCTGGTCGCCAGCATCCGCACCTCGGGGCAACTGCGCAGAATCGCATCCGCGATTCGCGCGACCTCCTCGATTACGTGCTCGCAGTTGTCCAGAATCAGCAAGAGATGCTTGCGCCGAAGATAATGCAGCAGCGTCTCGAGCACGGGCCGCTGTGGCTGCTCGCGCACTCCCAGCGTCGCGCCGATCGCATTTTCAACAAGCGTCGGGTCGCTCAGCGGGCCGAGGTCGACGAACCAGACGCCATCGCCCGAACCGTCCAGCATATCCGCGCCTGCCTGCAAGGCGACGCGCGTCTTTCCGACTCCCCCGGTGCCGACCAGCGACACGAGCGCATGTTCGTTCACCAGCGCCTCGACCTCCGCCACGACCTCTTCACGACCGATGAGCGCGGTGAGTTGGCGCGGCAGGTTGTTGCGCATCGAGACGAGCGAGGTCAGCGGAGCGAAGACTTCGGGTAACCCCGGCGCGACCAGTTGCCACACGTGTTCGGGCTCGACCAGGTCCTTCAACCGGTGCTCGCCCAAGTCACGCAGCTCGACCGCCTCGGGCAGCGTGCCGCGCAAGAGCTGCGCCGTCGCGCCGGAGACGACCACTTGTCCCCCGTGCACGACGGCCAAGAGCCGCGCAACGCGGTTCACGGCCGGTCCGAAATAGTCACCGCCGCGCTCGTCGGTCGCGCCGCTGTGCAGCGCCATGCGTACTCGCAGGACGCCGTCGGCATCGTCGGCTTCGAGCGCGCGCTGGGCGTCGATCGCGGCGGCGACCCCATCCGCCGCGCGCCAGAATGCCGCGCAGAACGAGTCGCCGCCGGTCTTAAAAACGTAGCCGTTGTGGCCTTCGATCGCCGCGCGAATCGCCTCGTCGTGGCGGCGCAGCACTTCGGGCATCGCGGCGCGACGCTCTTCCCAATGCTGCGTGCTTCCCTCGATATCGGTAAAGAGCAGCGTAACCGTTCCGGTCGGAAACGGGGACTTAGCTGCTTGCGTAGCCGTAGCGCTCAACTCGAAGCCGATTATAGTTAAAGTTCATATTGAAAAGTCGCGCGGACTAACGTCCGGCTTTGAGCCGTTCGAGTTCTACCTGTCGCGTGATATATCTTGCGTAACTCGCTGCAAATTTTATGGCGTCAAATCCTCGCAGATGCTCGTTCCTCGGTACAAAGGTACCATCCGTAAGCCGAGTAAGTAAGCTCTTTTTTGCGGACTGCCAACTTTCAGCTAGTGCAGGTTAGAGAGTCGAGTTGAAGTAGTCCACGGTCGCGGTGTCGGCTTGCAGCCACGACGCGTAGCGCAGGAAGCCATGAATTTCGTTGGGGATGACGATTTGATCGAACGCAACGCCGGCGAGCCGCAGGCGCTCGACGAGATCGACCATTTGATGGAACTCGACGTTGCGATCGTCGTCGCCCTGAATCAAGAGCACGGGGGAGCGCCACGTCGCGATCGCCGAGTCGGGCGACGACTCCCACGCCAGCTTCATCATCGCGCGCGTGTCGTACTGCTGGTAGCGCTTGAGTTGCGACGTAAGGCCCCACACCGGGTTCTCGATGTCGAGCGACCAGTCGTGCACGCCGTGAAAATCGACGCCTGCTTTGAAGATGTCGGAGTTGCGCGCCAGAGCGAGCGCCGTGAGATAGCCGCCATAGGAACCGCCCCAGATCCCGATGCGTTTGGCATCGACGCGTGGATCGCGTTGGAGGAAACGCGCGCCCGCGACGACGTCCTGGTACTCCACCGCGCCGGTCGGTCCCCAGCGCGGCGGAAAGTTGAAGTCGTGACCGTACCCGATGCCGCAGCGATAATTCACCGATAACACGACGAATCCGCGGCTCGCAAGATATTGGTTCACCGCATACGCGTTGGAATAATAATCCATGTAGTGCCAGTTCAACAGCATCTGGCGAAACGGTCCGCCGTGTACGAAGATGATGCCGGGATGCCTTCCACCGGTCTTCGGAAGAAAGAGCTGACCGTCGATGGACGTCCCGTCCGGCGCTTTGAACGTCACCGATCGCGGAATCTCAAGATTCGAATCCGGAAAATCGCGTGGAACTAGGTTATCGTCGAGTTCGCTCTCCGCTCCATGCGCCTGAACGGCTACGAGCGGCGGAAGCGTCGGAAGCGTCCAATAGAAGGCGATGCCATCGTCAGCAAGCGCAACTGGCTCGGCCTCCGTGACGTTGTTGCCAAGGGTCAACGGAATTACTCTTTCGCCGTCGACGTCGACGCGAAAGAGACGGCGGCGCTGTCGATCGTCGGGTGACGGCCCAAAGTTCGCCGAAAAGACGACCGATCGCAAGTCGGGTGCGACCGAGACGTCCTCGACCATGTAGCTGCCGTGCGTCAGAAGTCGCGGCCTCCGGCACGGCGGCGCTGAGACCTGATAAGCAATGACCGGTCCAGTTCGCACGCTATGCCCGCACCAGACCGCAGAAGCCGACACCGAGTAAAGATGCGGCCAGTTATCCTGCTCGCTCAAGAAGACCAGGCGATTTGCAGCAAGCCATTCGAGTAGCGGCCCGTGACCGCTCTGTGGCAATGAATCGCGTAATCCATCCCCGCTTGCCCAAACAGGTTGTACGTACGACGTACCCGGTTTCGCGACCCATATCTGCCACGGCAACGGATTCCAGTTCAACGAATTGCGCGGTGGGCCGCCGTCGCCGGGCAACCGAATGAACGCGATCTCTGCTCCGTCGGGCGACCAGCGCGGCATGAAATCTTGGGACGTCGCCGGCGCGAGAAACTCGAGCGCAGCGTTCCCGTTACGGTAGATTCCAATAAAGCTATGATCCCCGCGATCCGAAACAAAGACAAGCGCCGTGCCGTCGGGCGACCAGCGCAGATCCGAGTCTCTCCCGCGATCGAAGAACAAGCGTTTTGCCGGTGCGCTGCCATCGATTGGTGCTACCTGCACCGCGCCGGAGCCGTCGACAAAGGCCACGCGCACGCCGTCGGGCGAGATCGCCGGCGCATCGCCGTCGCCAAGCAGCTTTGGGGCCCCGCCAGCAGTTGAGATCGACCAAACCTGCTCCTGCGGCTCGACCGTGCTCACCGCCGGATTCGGCTGCAAAGGTACCGGCCAGTTCTCGTCGTGATCGCCGCCGCGCACGTAGACGACGTGCGCGGCGTCGTTAGAAATGACGAGATCGCTCAACTCCTGCCCGTCGTCACCACCCGAGGAAAAGAGCTTCGCCGGCGGCCAGTATGGTGCGTGGCCTTGCGGCCCGGCGGGGCGCGCAAACCAGATGCTTCGCACGCCCTGCTGGTCGATGGTGTATGCAATCGCGGTACCTTTTGCGTCGCGAACCGGCGCCGAAGGGAACGGGTAACTGAGGATCTGCGTGAGGGTGAAGGCGGCGAGCAGCACGCTGACTTCCTTACGCCGGCGCGGCCACTCGCTCCCCGAGCGAGAAGGTCAGCTCACCGCGATCCCGGTCGAAGCCTACGTCAACCGTGGTTCCGTCCTGAATCTCGCCCGACAGAATCTTGCGGCCCAGCGGCGTTTCGAGCTCCTTCTGAATCGTGCGCTTGAGCGGGCGCGCACCGTAGTGCGGATCGTACCCGACCTTCACGATGTGCCGCTTTGCGTCGTCGGAGAGCACGAGCGTGATTCGCCGCTCCGCCAAGCGTTGACGCAAGCGCGTCAGCTGCAGATCGACGATCGTCAGCAGCTCGTCTTCGGTGAGCGCGTGGAAAACGATGATCTCGTCGACCCGATTGAGGAACTCCGGCCGGAAGTGCTGGCGCAGCTCGTCGAGCACCGTTGCTCGCATGACCGAGTAGTCGGCGCCGTCGAAAGATCCTTGGTAGTCGAGGATTCGGTGGCTGCCGATGTTGGAGGTCATGATGACGATCGTGTTCTTGAAATCGACCGTGTGCCCCTGACCGTCGGTCAAACGCCCGTCGTCGAGTATCTGCAGAAAGACGTTGAAGACGTCGGGGTGCGCCTTCTCGACTTCGTCGAAGAGGATCACCGAGTACGGACGCCGGCGCACGGCTTCGGTAAGCTGACCGCCTTCTTCGAAGCCGATATATCCCGGGGGCGCACCGAGCAGTCGCGCGACGGTGTGCTTTTCTTGGTACTCCGACATGTCGATGCGGATCAAGGCGCGCTCGTCGTCGAAGAGATACTCGGCGAGCGCGCGAGCGAGTTCCGTCTTGCCGACGCCCGTCGGTCCTAAAAAGATGAACGAGCCGATCGGCCGATTGGGATCGGCAAGACCCGAGCGCGAGCGCAGCACGGCCTCGGCGACGGCGTCGACGGCCTCGTTCTGGCCCACGACCCGCCGATGCAGCTCGTCGTCGAGGTGCAGCAGCTTCTGCTTCTCACCTTCCAGGAGTTTCGAAACCGGAATGCCCGTCCAGCGCGCGACCACCGCGGCGATGTCGTCTTCGTCCACCTCTTCTTTGGAAAGGCGCGCGCCGTCTTTATGAGCGAGTCGCGTTTCTTCAGCGGCCAACTCCTTTTGCAGTTCGGTAAGCGTGCCGTACCGCAGTTCGGCCACGCGGTTGAGGTCGTATTGGCGCTCGGCCTGTTCGATCTGGACCTTCGTCTGCTCGATCTGTTCGCGAAGCTGCCGCAGCTTGATGGCGGCGTTCTTCTCGGCGTCCCAGCGTACGCGAAGCTTCGTCTGGGCCTCGCGCAGCGTCGCCAGCTCTTTTTCGAGCTGCTCCAAACGCCGGCGGCTCGCGCCGTCGTCTTCCTTGCGCAACGCTTCGCGCTCGATCTCGAGCTGCATCACGCGGCGTGAGACCTCGTCGAGCTCTTGCGGCATCGAATCGATCTCGGTGCGCAGGGTCGCAGCCGCTTCGTCGACGAGATCGATCGCCTTGTCGGGCAAGAAACGATCGGTGATGTAGCGATTGCTCAACGTGGCGGCCGCGACTAGGGCGGCGTCTTTGATGCGAACTCCGTGGTGTGCCTCGTACTTTTCTTTGAGCCCGCGCAGAATCGAGATCGTGTCTTCGACGCTAGGCTGGTCGATCATAACCGGCGCAAAGCGCCGTTCTAAAGCCGCGTCCTTTTCGATGTACCTACGGTATTCGTCGAGCGTAGTCGCGCCGATCATGTGCAGTTCGCCGCGGGCAAGCATCGGTTTGAGCAGGTTGCCGGCATCCATGGCGCCTTCGGCTTTTCCCGCACCGACCACGGTGTGCAGTTCGTCGACGAAGAGGACGATCTGCCCCTCCGAAGCGGCCACGTCCTTGAGGACGGCCTTTAGCCGCTCTTCGAACTCTCCGCGGTATTTTGCGCCGGCGATCAGCGCGCCCATGTCGAGCGAAACGATCCGCCTGTTCTTGAGGCCTTCGGGAACGTCGCCGCGCACGATGCGCTGCGCCAATCCCTCGACGATGGCCGTCTTGCCGACGCCGGGGTCGCCGATGAGCACTGGATTGTTCTTCGTGCGACGCGAGAGCACTTGGACGATCCGGCGAATCTCTTCGTCGCGTCCGATGACCGGGTCGAGCTTTCCGCGCTCCGCTTCGAGCGTCAAATCGCGCCCGTAACGCTCGAGCGATTTGTACGTGCCTTCGGGATCCTTAGTCGTTACTCGCTGGTTCCCGCGCACGTCGCGAAGCGCTTGGAGCAGCTTGTCTTTTGTTAAGCCGGCATCTCGCAGGAGACGCCCCAGCGCCCCCGATGATTGCGCCATCGCCAGCAGCACGTGCTCGACCGAGACGTAATCGTCTTGCAGCGCCTTGGCCTCGTTCTCCGCGGAACTCATAATTCGCGCCAGCTCCGGGGAAAGCGTCACTTGTGCCGAGTCGGCGCCCGCGCCGCTCAGCCGAGGAAGCTGGCCGATCGCCTCGTCGACCCGGCGCGCGAGCGCCTTGGGGTCGACGCCGGCCTTGGCCAAAATGTCGGGAGCGATGCCTCGTTCTTGTTCGAGCAGGGCCGCCAGCATGTGCTCCGGCGCCGTCTGCGTGTTGTGTTCGTGCAACGCACGCGCATAGGCGGCGTTAAGCGCGTCGCCAACGCGCTCCGTCATCTTCTCTACGTTCATCGTTCAACTATATGACAAGGCAAGGTAGCGGAGTAGTTGCAGGAGCGACCTTTAGGGGCCTGTAGGGCCCCACCAAGGAGCGCGGCGGGCAAGGTCGTAAGGCGGCGGTCGGATGCTCGACATCGCCGGCGGCGCAGTACGAGCCTATTACTTGTTCGACGTCGCGGACACTATCGATCTAGCTAAGATCAGCGCTCTCGGCGTCGAGAGTCGCGCGCCTGCCGCATTGCCCCTGCGTTTGCACGCGCCACCGTACCTGCAGTTTCCGGTCCCGCCGCTGGTCGCGAGCCTGCCGGACGGCGACTTCGACGGTTTGCGCGCTTCGGTGCGGCTGAAGTTTTACGACTACGGCGTCCTCTCGTTGCGGTTGAGTTTTGCCGCAGGCGGGTCGTGGAACGACCTGTTGTCGACCGTCGAGCGCGCGCGCAGCGATGAATCGATCGCGCGTTTCGCCGAAGCGACGGCGGAGCGCATCTGCGATGAGTACGCTAACGCCCTGGACGACCGCCATGCGCCGCTGATCGAGGATTATCTTATCGTCGAGATCGATCGCTTCGCCGAACCCGTCGACGCGGAGACGCTTTTGGACGATCACGCCGCCGCGCTCGCGGGGCTCTTGCTCGGCGAGCGCAAACCGCTGGCCGCCGGCGAGTCCGAAGAAGCCTTGCGAATGCGTTTCTCCTATCACGAAGACGATTTGACGATCGTGCAATGGGATACGGCGTTCGTCTACGACCGAACCGAGAGCGCCCGCGCCATCGAAGATATCTTGGAGTTTGCCAACTCGCAGCTCCTCGAGCTGCGTACCTACGACGCTTTGCTCGACAGCGAACTCGATGGCATCTACAAAATGCAACCGGGAGGTCCGCCGCGCTCGCTGCGCGGACGTCGCGAGGCCGAGGAGGCCGCGACGCTGCGCTATCTGATCGTGGATGTCCTAGAGCTGATGGATCGCTCGAGCAACGCGCTCAAGGTCGTGGGCGACGCGTACTACGCGCGCATCTACCGAGCCGCCGCGACGCGGCTCGGCCTCTCGGATTGGCAGCGCCAGATCGACACGAAACTTGCCAGCGTCGGCGAGATGTATCGCTTCTTTAGCGACCAATCACGCAGCCGGCGCGATCAATTTCTCGAGGTCACGATCGTCGCGCTCGTCGCAATCGAAGTCGTGATCGGCATCCTTACGCTGCTGCACTTTTAGTTGCCGCGGCTTATCGCGGCACCGAACGGCAGGTTTAGGCCGCCAATCGTTTCGAGGGCCGTTCCGCCGGCGGGATATTTAAAGATCTGAACCTTATGCGTCGAGTGTTCCGGAGCGATGACGCGATCGCCGGAGATGAAGAAACCGAAGATGCTCGCGCTTTCCCCAAGCGTCGTGGTCCCCACCCTGGTTCCTTTGGTTCCCGCGACGTCGTACTGGTAGATCGTCGCGAAGCCGTCACCAATCGCCCAGTGCTTTCCATCCCATTGGACTCCGCCCGCGGTCGACGGAGCGTGATCGAGGGTCAGCGTCTCTAACTTCGTCGAGCCGTGCTCGAGTATCGCAAAGGCTGCAGAGCCGTGAAGCTTCAGGCCGTCGACGACGAGGTTTCCGCGATCGTCGTAGCCGCACATATAATCGGCGAAGATCGTGGCGATCGAATAGGGTTGGGGACGCCCAGCCGCATGCTTGAAGATGACGAGGTTGCCCGATCCGCTTCCGCTGTTGTAGTACGCGAGGTTGGTTACCGCGAGGTCGCCGGAGACCGGATCGACGGCGCAGCTACTGGGAAAATAGTACGGCAGATCCGCAAGGGTCGCGATCGGTTTGGTCCCCCCGTGGGCGTACTCCTCGATGTTATCGACATTCGTGTTCGCAACAAAGACGTCGCCCTTGGAGTCGGCGCAGAGCCCCTCTTCGTGGGTGAATCCCTTGAGGGTGCGTTCGTGCTGCAGGCCGGGCCAATCGTACGTCTTGACCGTGCTTTGGCCGTAGCTCGTAAGGTACAGCAGCGCGCCGGCGCCCGCATTCAGACCGGGCGCGTCGAGGCCGGCCGCAACCGGTGGCCCGCCTGCGATCGAATTAGTGCAGCCCACAAGCAACGATGCGGCGCAACAAAGCGATGCCCACGCGGCGAATAACTTTGGAATCGGCGGCAACTTCCTATCCTCCCCGGTCCAACGATACGCGGGGTTGCTGTGAGCAGCCTTAAGGTCCGAAGCCCACCGCTTCGGGACACGCGATGCCTTTGGTGATCGTTCGATTTACTTTCGTACTACGCGGTGCGTAGACCGTCACCGCGCCTCCCATGTAGAAGTCATCGCAGTTCGCGACGTTGAGATATCCCGACGACCCTATCGCTTCGGAGTACGGAATCCGGATACCGTTAACGACCTCGCGTTGAAAATTCCATTTCTTGCCGCCGTAAACCGCAACGTAACCATCGGAATAGTCGCTATGGTATTCCGGATGCGACCCCGACAGCATATACAGATTGTTGGACGAGTCGAATACCAGGCCGGTCGGTCGCGTAACGTTCTTAGTGATCGTCTTCATCGGATCCGACTTGCCGGGAGCGTAGACCGTTACGTCGCCGACGTAGTAACCGCCTGAGATGTTCCCGACGTAGAGTCGACCCGAGGAGTCGAAGGCCAGCGACTGCGGAAGCCTAACGCCGTTCGTAATCGTCCGGCTCAGCGTCCTCGTCGTTCCGTTGCCGGAGTAAACCGTCACCGTGCTCGACGCGTAGTTCGCCACGTACAGGTTATCCGAGGTGTCTAACGCGAGAGCGGTCGGACTTTTTATGCCGGTGATGATCTGCTGGATCAACTCGTTCGTGCCGGCTTTGTAGACGGTCACCGTGCTGCTGCCGGCGTTCATCACGTAAATGTTTCCTTTGCTGTCGAACGCGATCGCTTGCGGTTTGTCGACCTCGTCCGATATCGTCCGCGTCACCTTCGTGGCTTCGGGATAGTACACCGTCACCGTCGACGACGTGGAGTTCGCCACGTAGAGGTATTCCGACGGATCGAAAGCCAGGGCGACGGGAGCCTTGACGCCGGCGGAGATCGTCCGCAGCGGCGTTCCCGTGCCGGGCTCGTAGACCGTTACGGTATCGCTCGCAAAGTTTGCGACATAGAGGTTCTTGGGCACGTTTGGGCCCGCGCGATGGGCGGGGCTTGCGCTTCGAGGGGCCGCAAAGTCCGAGGTCCCGCAACCGGCGACGATCGCGGCTGCGGCGCAAGCGCCGACGAGGTTCCGGCCGTATCGTGAAAGGCTCATCTCATCAGGTCTCCCTGGCAAAAGTGCGCTCGGTCAGAAGCCATACGGTTCGACGAGCGTTGGACATTCCCTCAAGGCAACAGGGGCGCTACCGCTCGGAAGCGCGCCGCAGCGTGTGGTAGTCGCCGCTTCGAATCGTCACACCGTGAGCGTCGAGCCACTCGAGTAACGGGACCGCGTACTTGCGCGACGTTCCGATGAGATCGCGAAAGTCGGCGGCCGTCATGCGCCCATTTTCGTTCAGATGGGCTTCCACGTGCGCGCGGATTCTGGCAATTTGGGAGCCGCGATAGAGATCCTCGCCAACCTTCACCAGCCCGCCACCCGCGAGCATGGTGTCGAATGCTTTGGAGCAGCCCGCTAGACGGGCGAGCTTAACGGCGGCAGCCGCGCTTGCAAAGGGAATCGGCAAGAACGGCTTCCCTTCGTCGACGGGGACGAGATGGTCGAAGAACGCTCGCTGCTCGGCAGTCAGGGACGGCGCATACCCGAGCGCGGCGTAGTACCCGCCGTGGTTGACGAGGCGCCCCTGCTCGACGAAATGTACGAGGATTCGCACCAGCAGCGCTTCGGGTACTGCTAGCGCGCGAGCCAGCGCGATGGACGTCACCCCCATCGCCCACGGCTCGTCGTGATGCGCTTCGTCGAGGTGGGTGAACACACGACTGAGTAAGGACGTCGCGGCCGCGGCGCTCACGTAGGCGCGCGGCCTCGAAACAGCGACGGCGTCGCCCCGTTCGATAAGCCGCTCCAGCGCGCCGAGTGTCACCGCTTCTCGCAGATTCGCGGCAGCGGCAATCTCCGCCGGCTCGACGGCATCGAGCGCGCGACCGTTCAGGACCCCGAGCACCGCAGCCTCGTCGGGATTCGCCTCTTCGGCCGCGTTTGCAGACTCCGGGCCTTCAACGAACCCGCCGCCTAGCAGCATCATCGGCGACGGACGCCGCAAAACAAACCGCACGCCGGGAAAGGCGACGACGGCCTCGCGCAGATGCAGCGTCGCGCGTGCTTCGCGCCCGGATTCGGGCGGCGCAGCGGCGACGAGCGTGCCGAGCACTTCGGCCGAACCGACGTAGGCCCGCACCGGCGTGCGACGCCGAAATAAGCCTGCCGCACTTTCCAAGGGCCTGAAACGCACGGCGAAGTTTTGCCCGGCCGAGAACTCTCTGCCGACGACGGCCTGACCGCGAGCGATCTCACAGCGATCGATGCCCGACAGATTCACCGCAACGCGCGAGCCAGCCTCGACTCTCTTTCGAACGGACCCGAAAACCCCGATGCTGCGAACGTGCGCCGGCGCACCGCCGGGTTCGAGTTTGAGGTCGTCGCCCGTTTCGATACTTCCCTGCATCAGCGTTCCGGTTACGACGGTGCCGAGACCGGTCAAGGTAAAGACGCGATCGATCGGCAGATAAACCGGCGAGGCGACGTTGCGCGGCGGCATATCCACAAGCTCTCGATGTAACAGCCGGCGCAGCGGCTCGAGATTCTCTCCCGTCACCACGGAGACCGGCAAAATTGGAGCGCCCGCTGCGATGGTTCCCTGGAGTTGCCGCTCGATGCGCCGGCACGCTTCTTCGCGCTGCGCGCCCTCTACCAGGTCGATCTTACTCACGACGACGATCGTGCGCCGCACGTTGAGAAACTGCGCAATGGCGAGATGCTCGAGCGTCTGCGGCATCACCCCTTCGCTTGCGTCGACGACGAGGAGCAGCAACTCCATGCCCGCGGCGCCGGCGAGCATGTTGTGGAGGAAGCGTTCGTGGCCGGGAACGTCCACGATGCCGCCCTCGACGCCGTCGGGATAGCGCAGGTGCGCGAAACCGAGGTCGAGCGTCATGCCGCGCACGCGCTCCTCCTCCAAGCGATCCGGGTTGGTTCCCGTTAAGGCCGCGACGAGCGCCGATTTACCGTGGTCGACGTGCCCGGCGGTTCCGATGACGTGCAATTACGTGCTAACTCGCGGGTCGAAGCGCGATCCGATAGTCCGCCAGGATCTCTCCGGCGGCGCGAATCCCCGACTGCGCGCCGCCCTCCATGAAACCTTGGTACTCGACCGAGGTGTGCTCGCCCGCGAAATGCACGCGCCCTTGACGGCGTGCTTCGTGCCCGGCGATCGTCGTGCACTGACCGACCAGCCAGCACGAGTAGCTCGCCAGAATGTTCGGATCGGCCTGCGCGTTGCCGAACGTCGCGCGGCCGTTCCACGCCGGCGCGACGCCGGGCCAGATCTGATCGAGCTGCTCGAAGAAATCGCGTACGTGGCGCTCGACGGCCGCGGAATCGCCGATTCGCGCGTACGGCATCGGCGGCGTGTCGACCATGCCCGGCGAGCCCGCGGTGAAGACCTCGATCAGGCCGTCGCCGCCGCGTTGACCGAGCGAATAATCGAGCGAGCTCTGCACGCGTAGCGTCGTCCAGATCTGCCCGGTCGTCGGCTCCGGCCACGGATGGGCGGCCCGCATCCAAGCGCGCCGGTCGAACTGCAGATGGAGTTTGGTATGGAAACCGTAGCCGAGGTTGTCGATCGCATTGATCTTCGCGGCATCGAAACCGGCGCCGGAATAATCGATACTACGCAACGCGATGAACGGCAGCGCCAGCACGACGCGGTCGGCGAGTACCACGTCGCTCGCGCCGTCTTTGGTGAAGGTTAGCGCGTAGGCTCCGGTCTTCGTCTTCCGGATCGCAGTAAGCCGTTGGTCGAGGCGGATGCTTCCTGCCGGCAGCGTCGCAGCGATTGCCTCGGGCAGCGCCTGGCTACCGGCGGCCATGATGTAGCGCTGATCCGAGTACCCAAGCACGTTGAGTTCGTGGTTCTGCGCGTACCAGCGCTGCTGGCCGAGCTGCAGCACGAGGTTGAGGGCGCTCAGCTCCTCGATGCCGCGGCCGTACTCGTTACGATACGATTGCGCGATCAGCCGCCCCAGTTGACCGTCGAGCCCATGCGGCACGTATTGGACGATCCAATCGCGCATGCTCATGGCGTCGAGCCGCCGCGCCGTCGGGGTCGCGTTTGCATACGTGGTCGTCGGATCGACCTTCGCCAGCTGCGCCTGCAGCACCGGATAGATCGCGGCAAAGTCGCGGTCGGCGTCGGACATCGCATAGTACCGGCCGCCGAGAAAGCAGGTATCGCGAGCGTGCGGCGGCCGCGCCGCGTACGTGTCGAGTAAGCCCAGATTGAAACGCCGAGCGAGCGCGTGCATCGCGAGATGCGTCGAGTCGATCATCGCGCCGCACCACTCGGTGTGCTGTCCGTCGTTCCAGTAGGCGCGCTCGGAGTGCATGCGCCCGCCGACGCGGTTCGCGGAATCGTAGAGCGTCGCGGCGATGCCGGCGTCGCGCAGCCGGCGCGCCGCCACGAGCCCAGCGATGCCGGCGCCGACGATGACGATTCGCTCCTGCCGGCGCGGACCGGCCGCCACCGTCCCGAGGACCGCCGCCGAGCCTGCAATAAAGTCGCGCCGTTTTACCACTTACAGCTTAACGTTGAGGTCGGCGAAGAAGCCGAACGGCTGCCGCACCGACGAGATGCCGACCTCGGTAATGTTGTAGAACGTTCCATAGGGATAGCGCAGTTGCGCGGGCGGATTCTTCACGAAGTTTCCCGCCGGAGCGAGGATATTCGACGGCAGATTCGAGTAAACGCACGTCACCGAGTTGTCCCACGCGTACCCGCGCTGAAAGCACTGGTTGTAGAGGTTGACGGCTTGCACCGTGAGCGTCGTGCGCGGACTGAGGTCGTAGCTGGCCTGCAGGTTGAGCGTTAGCTCGGCGGGCTGAACGAAAGCTCCGAGATTGTCGAAATGCCCGCTGTAGGGGTCGGGTAGGAAGATCGCGCCGGCCGAACCGCCCGAACAGGTCTTGCCCGGCGTCAACGGCGTGTTGCCGGGCTCGCGCGCGCACGTTTGTGGCACGTAGCCGGGCCATACCAGCGGCGAGCCGTAGTTCGACCCGTCGCTATAATGCAGCGACGGCGTTACGGCGAATCGCCCGTGCCGATAGTTCAGGATAAGTGAGGCGACGTCGGGGACTTCATAGCCGTTGGCGGCGTTGAAGGGGCTGGGTATCACGTCGTACGGCGTGTACCACCCGCTCGGGTCGAAGAGCGGCTGCAACGCGTCGCGGTAGTAGGGGTTGGGAATCTCGAGCCGCCCGTGATGGCGCGTACCCGATTCCGTATTGCGCAGAACCGCCTTGGCGTTGGGGGCGTACGCGCCGCTGCCGCAGGCCGCCCAGTTCGGCGACGACTTCGTGACGCCCGCGCAGGCCGCGGTATACGAGTTGTACAGTTCGACCTGCGTGTTGAGCGCGTCGATCACGCTCACACCGTTGATCGGCGAGAAGCGGATCTGGTTCTCGGTGTGCGTGTAGGAGAGCTGCGATGAAAAACCATCGCGGCTGAAGTCGCCATACTGCAGCGAGAACTCGGCGCCGTAGGAACGCTGCGTGCCGGCGTTGAGCCCGGCCAGGGTTCCTTCAACAGGATTGATCGCTTGGAACTGCAGCTCGTTGCTCGTATTGCGGTAGAACGGCGTGATCTTGTACGAGAGCCTCGTACCCTTCACGTGTTTCTCGAGCGAAAGGTCGAAGTTGTCCGACGTATCGGGGGAGATGTCGTGGTCGGGCGTATGGTAGCCGTACGGATAGAACTGTGCGATGAAGGAGGCGAGATTCTGCTGATAGGTGTTGTACTGGTAGTACGACGAGCCCTCGGCGCGCGCATACTTGCCGGCCGAACCGCGGACCACCGTATCTTGGTCGAGCGTATACGTGAACGAGAGACGCGGCTGAAAGACGTAGGCGACCTGTTCTCCCGCACCCACGTTATACAGGCCGAGGCCCGGATCGGTGAGCGGCGCGAAGCCGGGCGAACAGCTCCCGAGCCGGTCGTGCTTTGAATTCCAGCGCCATTGCGTCGCCTTTCCAGGCGCGCCGCAAAACTCGTTGTTGTACGCGTCGAACCAAAACTGACGCGCGGGGTAGCCGTTCTCGAGGTCGTTCGTAAAGTAGGCGAAGCGGTCGATCCGCGCGCCGAGGTTGACGACGAGCCGGTCGTTGGGCTGCCAGAGATCGGTGATTGCCGCGGAGCCGAAGCGCGGCGTGACGTTATCGACTTGCGCGCTGTAACCGTTCTCGGTCATCATCCAGCGCGCGCCGGCGAGGGCGGCCGGCGACGTGTCGGGAGCGTAGCCAGGTGTTAGGTTGAAGTTGTACTTGCTACCCGGATAGCAGCCGCCGGGTGAAAGGCATCCGCCCTGACTCCCGGCATCGAAGCAGCTCCATGCGTCGCCCGTCGTGTAGTTGTAACACTTGCCGTTGGGCGTGCCGTAGCTGGATAGGATCGTGCCGAGCCCCGTCGGGGCGAGGCTCGTCGTGAAGGGATCGGTCGAGCTGTAGGCTGCGTTATACGTTTGCAGGCGCTGCGTCATGTACGACGCTTCCGCGGTGAGCAGATTTTGGGTCGAGAGTTGATTGGCGTAGATCAGGCTGCTCCCGTAACCGTGCTCGTAGACTTCATAATCGGCCGGGTCGGAGCCGAAGACGAGCTGCGCGCTGTTGGGGCCGTTGATGAACCAGCTCGAGTACGCGCCCCAGACCAGCGCGCGCAAGTACGAGCGCGAGTCGAAGTTTTTTTGGTACTGGAGCTTCTCGATCGAATAGCCGTTCCAGTTGCCGTCGCGGTCGCTTGGGTCGATCGGCCCGCCCACGGCGCGGTCCGCCGGGCTGCTGGGAAAGAGCCCGACGCCCACGGCATCGTTGTTAGGCGCCTGCATCAGCGCACCGCGATAATAGAGCGAGTCGAGATACGGCATCGGATAACCGATGCCGGTCTTGTTGCCGGTCACGGGCGTGTAGCCGATGTCGTTGGCCGAACTGTAGAACTGCGCGGCGATGCCGCCGGTAACGTAGAGCAGCTGCACGTCGTCGCGCAGCGACGAGTCGCGGTGCGGAATCCCGAAATGCAGATTGACGACGTTCTCCCGATCGAAATCGGCCGCTTGCGCGTAGCTGTAACCGGGCTGGGCGATAAACCCATAGTTTGGGGCCTTTCCGCCCGAGCCGTCGAGAATATTGTAGACGTTATTATTGCTCGGCACCGAGAGCGGATAGAAGTAGAGCGGGTCGCTGACCGCGCCGAATTGATCGCCGTAACGGAAGGTCTGATTGGTGCCCGACAAGCCGACGTAATACGAAAAATCCCGGTCGGGAGTTGCTCCGGCGACTTCGACCGTGGCTTGATGGTAGAACGCCGGGCCGCCGATGCCGAAGTCGGCACTAGCGTAGCCGGGAAAGGTTCCGGTCTTGATTACTTGGTTGATGTAGCCGGCGAGTCCGGACGAGTTGGAGGTAGCCGGCGTGCCGCCCGTATAGACTTGCACCTCCTGATTTCCCAACGACGCCAGCGTAGCAATCGGAGCGAGATCCGACTGGCGCGTCGTCGGAATACCATCGAACTCGTAGGCAACTTGGTCGACGTCGCCGCCGCGAATGTACACGCTCTGATACCAGCCTTGCTGGTTCGAAGGAATGTTGACACCGGGGGCGCTCGCGATCGCGCCGTACGCCTGCGTCAACGAGCCGGAACCCGAGAGCGTCGAGGCCGCCTTCTGTCCTGCAGAGTTAATCGAAAAGACGTCGCTGGTTACCCCCGAGTGCACCAATGACTGCGCCGACCGGGACGTCGTGCGCGCGATCGTCCGCAGCGTCTTTTGCAGCGTGAGCGCGACGGTTGCCGACTGGTCGGCCGCGATCGTGACGCCGGGTGCAGATTGCGAATCGTAACCCGGTTTTGACGCGTTGATGGTATAGGTGTCGGGCTGCAACGATATAAACGAGAAGTCGCCCGCGGAGTCCGAAACGGCCTGCGCGGTTTGCGAGGGCGAAACCGCGGTGACGGTCGCCCCGGCGACGGGCGCGTGGGTTGCCGCGTCGACCACCCGGCCGCGCAGCGTGCCGGTCGTTCCCGCTCTCGCTTCGATAGGCATGGCAACCAGGATGACGAGCGCGACAATTCGCTTGAACACGTGCCTCCTCGACGGCCAACCAGGGCCTCTAAAGATGACCGCCTTTACATGCGCCGAATGTAACTTCCTCGCCGCCTCCAGAATCGACATATGAAGCTTTGAATACCGTTACGCAATTATCGCTCGAAGAGCGCCGGCGCGCCAACGTCGCGCGGGGCGTCGCGACCGCCCATCCGATTTGGGTGGAACGCGCGGCCGGCGCGACGCTTTGGGACCGCGACGGACGCCGCTACCTCGACTTTGCCGGCGGAATCGGCACGCTCAACGCCGGCCACGCCCATCCCAAAGTCGTCGCGGCGATCGCCGAGCAGGCCGCCCGTTTCACTCACACGTGTTTTCAAGTCGCGGCGTACGAGCCGTATCTTCGCGTGGCCGAAGCGCTCAACCGGCGCGCCCCGGGCGCGGCTCCCAAAAAGACGCTGCTGCTGTCGACGGGCGCCGAGGCGACGGAGAACGCGATCAAGATTGCGCGCGAGTATACGCGCCGGCCGGCAGTCGTCGCGTTCACGCACGGGTATCACGGCCGTACGCTGCTGGCCCTAACCATGACGGGCAAGAATGTACCGTATAAGCAGCATTTCGGCCCGTTTTGCAGCGAAGTCTATCACGCGCCGTTCCCATTCGAGCGGCACGGGATTTCCACGCGCGATGCGTTGTCGGCGCTCGACGAGCTCTTCGAGGGCGTGGTCTCGCCCGACCGCATCGCCGCAATCATTATCGAACCGGTTCTCGGTGAAGGCGGCTTCGTGCCCGCGCCCGCACCGTTCCTCAGCGAGCTGCGGCGCATCACGCGCGAGCGCGCCATCGTTCTGGTTGCCGATGAAATTCAAACCGGATTCGGCCGCACCGGACGACTCTTTGCATGCGAGCATTACGAGCTGGAGCCCGACATCATCACGGTCGCGAAATCGCTGGGCGGCGGCCTCCCGCTGGCGGCGGTCGTCGGGCGAGCCGAGATCATGGACGCGCCCGAGCCGGGCGGGCTCGGCGGTACCTTCGCCGGCAATCCGGTCGCCTGCGCCGCGGCGCTCGCGATCCTCGAAATCATGGACGAAGACTTCCTTGCGCGGGCGCGCGACGTGGGGGACCGCATCGAATCGGCGCTGCGGTCGATGCAGTCGCGATTCACAGAGATCGAGGACGTTCGCGGACTGGGAGCGATGATGGCGATGGAGCTGTCGCGCGGCGCCGAAGCACTCGTCACCGCGACACGCTCGCGCGGACTTCTCCTCCTGCTGGCCGGAAATCGCGACGTCGTTCGGATTCTCGTTCCATTGGTCGTAAGCGATGCGGAGTTGGAGGAAGGTTTAGCGATTCTCGACGCGGCCGCCGCCGAGGTCTTCGCGGCATGAAGCTCACCGGCGCAGAGCGAGAACGAGCCGTCTACGAATACACGCAGCGTATTCTGGCGCTCATCGCAAAAACCGACGTAACTCCGGACGAAGCCTCGTGGATCACTCGCGAAACCGTCGAGTCCTTCCGCGATCACATCAATCCCGGATTTCTCGAATACCGGAAGGCCACCGATGCGCGCGAGGCCGGCGCGGTCGTTGAATGGGCCGACGCCGGTCCCAACTCCTACCGCGACGTATACGGCCGCAAATACCTGGACTGCTTGGGCGGCTTCGGCATCTTTAACGTCGGGCATCGCCACCCCAAAGTCGTCAAGGCCGTAAGCGATCAACTGCGCCGCCAACCGCTTCACAGTCAAGATCTGCTCGACCCGCTGCGTGCGATGCTGGCGAAGACGCTGGCGATGCTCGCACCGGCCGGGTTAGACCACAGCTTCTTCTGCAACAGCGGTACCGAGGCCGTGGAGGGCGCGCTGAAGCTGGCGCGGGCCTTCAATCCAGCTAAACAAACGATCGTTGCCGCAACCAAAGGCTTTCACGGCAAGAGCTACGGCGCGCTCTCGGCCAGCGCCAAGGCGGAGTTCCGCCGGCCGTTCGGCCCGATGCTGCCGAACATCGAGCACGTGCCGTTCAACGATCTTCTCGCGCTGCGCGACATGATGACCTCGTGCCGCGCCGTCGGCGAGGACGTCGGCGCGGTTCTTTTGGAGCCGATCCAAGGTGAGGGCGGCGTGAACATCCCCGACGACGATTACTTGCCGGGCGTTCGCGCGCTCTGCGACGAGTTCGGCGCGCTCTTCATTCTCGACGAAGTGCAGACCGGCATGGGGCGAACCGGTAAGATGTTCTGCTGCGAGCATTACGGCGTCGCGCCCGATCTCATGTGCCTGGCCAAAGCCTTCGGCGGAGGCGTCGTCCCCGCGGGCGCGGTTATCGGGCGGCGCGAGATTTTTTCGCGGCTCTTCGATAACCCGTTTCTCCACACGTCAACCTTCGGCGGAAATCCCCTCGCCTGCGCGGCGGCGATGGCCACCATCAACGTCTTGATCGAAGAGCAGCTTCCCCAACGCGCCGCTTGGCTGGGCGAGCGTCTGCTCGCCGGAATTCGCGCAGCGGTTGCGGGACACGAAGCGCTCGTCGCCCACGTGCGCGGCAAAGGACTCTTGCTCGCGCTCGAGTTCCACGATCACGCGACCGGCTTCGAGCTTGCAAAGCAGATGCTCGACCGCAGCGTGCTCGTCTCCGGCACGCTGGTGAATGCGAAGGTCATCCGCATCGAACCTCCGCTAACGATCACACAGGAGGAGGCCGACTACGTGTGCCAAGCCCTCTCCGAGAGTCTTAAATTCATGGCCGTCCCAGTACGAACAGGAGCTTAGTATATGCAAATCGCCGCGCGCACCGCAGACAGCTCGGACGAAATCCTCGCGCGCCTTCCGCGCATCGGCGGCGTGATCCCAATGTACGTCGACGGCGACTGGCGCCTGGCCGCGCAAGGCGGAACGCGCGAGCTGTACAACCCGGCGAACGGAGCGCCGATTGCGACCATCGCCGAAGCGAGCGAGGCCGACGCCGAGACCGCGATTTCGGCCGCCCGCAAAGCGTTTGACGAAGGCCCCTGGGCCGCGATGAACGCCGCGGAGCGCGCGGGGCTGCTTTTCCGAGTCGCCGACGCGATCGAGGCCCGTTGCGACGAGTTCATGCGCATCGACACGCTCAACAACGGCAAACCGCTGCGGGAAACGCAGTACGATGCCGTCGACGCCTCCAACTGCTTTCGCTACTACGCCGGCCTTGCAACCAAGCCGCACGGACAGACCTTCGACGTTCCGGCGCCATCGCAGACGTTTACCGTTCGCGAGCCCATTGGAGTCTGCGGGCAGATCGTTCCGTGGAACTACCCGCTGCTCATGGCTGCGTGGAAGCTCGCGCCCGCGTTGGCTGCGGGCAACGTCTGCATCCTCAAACCGTCTGAGCTGACGCCGCTCTCGACGATCGCCTTAGCGGCTATTTTCGAGGATCTCGAGTTCCCACGCGGCGTGGTCAACATCGCTCCGGGACCCGGCGCTACCGTCGGTCACGCGCTCGCGGCCAGCACCCGCGTGGACAAGATCGCGTTTACCGGCGGCACCAAGACCGGCCGAAGCATCATGCAAGCCGCCGCTTCCAATCTCAAGAAGATCTCGCTCGAGCTTGGCGGCAAGTCGCCCAACATCGTCTTCGCCGACGCCGACTTTGAAACGGCGGTCGACTACGCGCTCTTCGGGATCTTCGCCAACGCCGGGCAGGTCTGTTCGGCAGGGTCGCGGCTGGTCGTCGAGCGATCTCTGCGCGACCGTTTCGTCGAGCGGCTCGTCGAACGCGCCCGGAAGATTCGCGTCGGCGACGGATTCGATCCCCAAACGGAGATGGGGCCGATCATCTCGCCCCTGCATCGGGAGCGGGTTGAAGCCTACATCGCCGCGGGCATCGACGAGGGGGCGGAGCTGCTCTGCGGCGGAGAGCGTCTCGGTGGTCCGCTCGCCGGCGGAAACTTCATCGCGCCGACGATTTTCGGCGACACGACGCCCGGCATGCGCATCGTTAAGGAAGAAATCTTTGGGCCGGTGCTCGTGGTGCAAACCTTCGACGACGAAGCGGAAGCCGTGGCCATTGCCAACGACACGGTCTACGGTTTAGCCGGCGCCGTCTTCACCGGGGACGTCGCGAAAGCGCATCGCGTGATTCGCAAACTTCGCGCCGGAATCACGTGGATCAACACGTACCACCCAACCTATAACGAGGCGCCGTGGGGCGGTTACAAACAATCGGGGATTGGACGGGAGCTCGGCACGTACGGTTACGACGCTTACACGGAAGTCAAACAGATCAATGTAAACCTCGATGTGGCGCCGTCCGGCTGGTTTTCCGACCGCTAGGAACTCCGATCGCGGGATGTAAAAAGGGGGCCGGCCCACCGACCCCCTTCGCCGGTTCTTGCAGAAGCGGCAATGGAGATGCCGCCCACGCGTGCTAGTCGCCGACGGGGTTGCTGGGGCGAGTGATTGGGAGCTCGGGTCCGCGGCCGGGATGGGTCGGAGGCGCGGGCGGACGGATCGGATCGATCGGAATCGGCGTGGTGCCGAAGCCGCCGCTGACGTTATCCAGCTCTTCATCTTTCTTCTGGTCGCTCATTTTCAACCTTTCTCGCGCGGCAAAATCACCACGCTTCACGTACAATATCAGCCAAGTGAGAAATGGTTAGGAATCGCTAGAGAACGACTTGTTCGCGGAAGATTGGCAAAACAAAAAGAACGACGCCCGTGCATTAATCACGGGCGTAAATGTCTGGCAGAAAATTCGCAGGGAGACCGACGTAGTAAGGGGGCCGGCGACCGGCCCCTTTTGCATCGTTAGTTTAGTCTAACCGCCTACTGGATTGCTGGGCCGATGGATCGGAAGTTCCGGGGCGCCGGGATGGGTCGGGGGTTCGCTTGGCCGGATTGGGTCGCGTGGGATCGGATGCGAGTAGACGCCGCCGCTGATCTTATCGAGCTCTTCGTCGTGCATCTCTCTCTTGTCGTCGCTCATGAAGTTTGCCCTTTCTCGCGCGGCAAAAGCACCGCACTTGCGTAGCGTATCAATGAAGTAAGAAACCCGTGAGAAAAGGTTGTGAAGAAATGCGCACTTTTGAAAAAAAACCGACGCCCGTGAGTGCTCACGGGCGTTGGGTGAAAGGGGCGGGTTTTTGCAGGACGGGAACTAACCGGTGAAGCAACGCCCGGCCCCTTCGCCGAACTTTTGCAGAAGCGGCATGTAGATGCCGCGACTACTTTTAGCCGCCGACCGGGTTGCTCTTCTTGCCGCCGATCGGATCGATCGGGTTGATTGGATGGGTCGGGGGGCCGCCTGGACGGATCGGATCGATCGGAATCGGGTGGGTTCCCATTCCGCCACTTACCTTATCCAGTTCCTCGTCCTGAAATTTCTTCTCGTCGCTCATTTTTACCCTTTCTTGCCTGGCAAAATCACCGGGCTTCGCTTAGGATAGCAGCCAAATGAGAAACCGCTAAGAAAAGGTTGGGAATAATTTTTCCTCAGGGCGGGACCCAAATTTCGGTCATCCGGGTTCAATTGAGAAGACGCCCTTCACAATTAGGCTTGAAATCACGATCCGGTCTTCTTCCGGAGCGACGGTGCGGAGATCGAGGAGCACCCGCCCGCTCTCGATGCGCGCGACGATCGCCGGGTCCCCAGTCCGCAGCGCTGCCGCTAGAGCCTGCGGTTTCTCGCTCGGAATAGCGATCGCAATTGACGGTATGCGCGCCTGCGGAAGCGCGCCGCCGCCGACGTACGCGTCGCTCTCGCATGCCGCTGCGCCGGGCACTTCGTTTATGTACGCTTTCGCTCGCTCGCGCAGACCGTCGAGCGTTGCGGCGAGCATTCGATAGAGCGGCAAACGCTCGCGCGAAATGCGATCGCGGTGGCAGCGCAGCGTCGCGCCGAGCGCCGCGAGCGTCAACTTCCCCACGCGCAGAGCGCGCAGCAACGGGTTATTGCGAAGGCGTGCCACCAGGTATGCGCGACCGGCAACGATGCCGGCTTGTGGGCCCCCGAGCAGCTTGTCGCCGGAGAACGTCACCAGCGTCATGCCGTCGCCGATCGCTTCTTGCACCGTGCGCTCGTGAGCGGCTCCGTACTCCGCGAGATCGCAGAGAGCCCCGCTGCCGAGATCTTCGACAACGGGAACGCCGGCACGTTGCCCGAGTGCCGTCAGATCCCGCGTGCTCGGTTCGTGCGTGAAACCCTCGATTTTGTAGTTTGACGCGTGCGTGCGCAGCAGCAATCCCGTTTGGGGTGAGAGCGCCCGCTCGAAATCTTCGATGTAAACGCGATTGGTCGTGCCGACCTCGACGAGCTTGGCCCCGCTGCGTTCCAGCACGTCGGGTACGCGGAATCCACCGCCGATCTCCACCAACTGATTGCGGGCCACGATGACTTCGCGGCCCTTGGCAAGCGTATCGAGCACGAGGAGCACGGCGGCGGCGCAGTTGTTGACGACGAGCGCGTCCTCTGCCCCGGTAGCCGCGCGCAGCGCTTCACCGATTTCGGCATTGCGCGAGCCGCGCTCGCCCGTTGCTACATCGTACTCGAGATTTGAATACCGGCCTGCGAGCTGCTCGATTGCCGCTGCCGCATCGGAGCTCAACGGCGCACGTCCGAGATTGGTATGCAGAATGACGCCCGTCGCATTGATCACGGGGAAAGGTGCCTTGACGCGCAGATCGTCCAGCCGGTTGCGAACCGCGGCGACGATCGCGTCGTATTCCCCTTCGTCACCGCAAAGACGCGCGCGGCCGATTACCTCTTCGGCCGCGCGTTTGATCCGTTCTCGCCCCAGCTCCGACTCGTGGGCTGCGATGCGTTCGTCTTCCAATATCCGATGCATCGCGGGCGGGCGAGTTCCCGCTCTGCGCAATTCGCTCTTAGGCGACGTGTTTGCCGAGCATCGAGGTCACCGTGCTTTCAGGGACGTAGCCGACGATGCGATCGACCGGCTGACCCGCCTTGAAGAGAATCAAGCAGGGGATGCCCGAGACTTGGTATTGCCCGGCGATAGTCGGATTCTCGTCGGTATTCAGCTTGACGAACTTTGCTTTGCCGGCGTTCGCGACGGCTACTTTTTCAACGATCGGCCCAAGCATGCGGCACGGGCCGCACCACGGTGCCCAGAAATCCACTAGAACCGGCTGGCTGCTCTGCAACACCTCGGCCTCAAAGTTGGTTTGCGTCACCTCTGCTAATGCACTCATGTCTTTCTTAACACTCCTAAAGCTCGGGTTGTTGCGGCTCGCCGGTGATCTCGGTGATCTGCGCGGCCTGCTTTCCAAGGTTCGTAATCGCGATAACCTCTTCGCCGTCGCCCAGCCGCTGCAGGCGCACGCCCTTGGCATCGCGCCCCGTCTTACGGATGTCGCGCACCTTCAGGCGAATGACTTGGTTGCCGGACGTGATCATCAGCACTTGGTCGTCGGGCGCGACGAGAATCTGGTCGATGACCTGCCCGATGTCGTCGCGCTGGCGCGCGAACGCCTTCACTCCCTTGCCCCCGCGCGACGTGTGGCGGTACTCTTCGATGGGCGTCCGTTTGCCGAAGGCGAGCGACGTCACCAGCAAGACTTCCCTGCGCTCGTCTTCCACGACGTCCATCGCGACGATCGTGTCGCCTTCGTCGATCGTCATCGCCTTGACGCCCCGGGCAGGCCGGCCCATCGGGCGGACGTTCTTCTCGTTAAAATGCACCGCCATCCCGCGCGACGAGGCCAGGATGATGTCGCGGGAGCCGTTGGAAAGGTCGACCGCCAAGAGCTCGTCGCTCGGATCGAGATTGATTGCCAGGAGCCCGTTGCGCCGGACGTTGGCGAACTCTTCGAGCTTCGTCTTCTTGATGACGCCGTGCCGAGTGACCATGACGAGGTACTTCTCGCCCTCGAACTGGTCGATCGGAAATGCCGCGGTCACCTCTTCGCCGGGAGGGAGGGTCAGCAGATTGACCAGCGCCGTGCCGCGAGCTTGCCGCGTCGTATCGGGGATCTCGTACCCTCGCAAGCGATAGACGCGGCCTTTATTGGTGAAGAAGAGGACGTGGTCGTGCGTCTTGGTGATGAAGAAGTTGCTTACCACGTCCTCGCGCTTGAGGTTCGAGATGCCGGTTACGCCGCGGCCGCCGCGGCTCTGCGTTCGGAACGTATCCAAGGTGACGCGCTTGATATAACCGCCGACCGTATAGGTGACGACGACGTCGATGTTCGGCGTGAGCGACTCGATCGATATCTCGTCTTCGGCCGGCTCGATGGTGGTGCGCCGCTCGTCGCCGAAGCGCTTCTTGACGTCGAGCGCCTCGCTCCTGATGATCTGCGCGATGCGCCGCGGGCTCCCCAAGATGTCTTCCAGCTCCGCAATCGTTTTGATCAGCTCGGCGTATTCATCCTCGATCTTCTGGCGCTCCAGGCCAACGAGGGTGCGCAGGCGCATATCGACGATCGCTTGTGCTTGAAGCTCGCTCAGCTCGAAGCGCACCGACAATCGCTGCTTGGCTTCATCGGTCGTTTGGCTTCCGCGAACGATCTCGATGACTTCATCGATATTGTCGAGCGCGATGCGGTAGCCTTCGAGAAGGTGCGCGCGCTCCTGCGCTTTGCGAAGATCGTAGGTCGTTCGCGCAACGATGACGTTCTTGCGGTGCGCGATGAAATGCTCGAGCAGTTGTTTGAGGCTGAGCACCTGCGGCTCGATCGTCGCAGAGCCGTTGGCTCGCGTACCAGCCGGTACGAGCGCCAGCATGTTGAAGCCGAACGTCGCCTGCAGCGGGGTGTGTTTGAAGAGCTGATTGAGCACGATCTTCGGCGTCGCGTTCTTGGATAACTCGATGACGACACGCATGCCTTTGCGATTCGACTCGTCGTCCATCCGGGATATGCCGGCGATTCGTTTTTCCGAATAGGCTTCGGAAACGGCCTCCAGGATGCGGCTCTTATAAACTTGATACGGTATTTCCGTGATGACGATTTTGTGCTTGCCGCGCTCCTCGACGATCTCGGCCTTGCCGCGAATCGTGATCGAACCCCGACCCGTCTTGTAGGCTTCGCGGATCGCCTCGTGGCCTAAGATCGTTCCGCCGGTTGGAAAATCCGGCCCCTTGACGATGTCGCACAGGGCGTCGTCGCTCGTTTGAGGATCGTCGATCAACGCGACGATCGCGTCGGAGATCTCGTTGAGGTTGTGCGGCGGAATATTGGTCGCCATGCCCACCGCGATGCCGCTGGAGCCGTTGATCAAGAGTTGGGGCAAACGCCCCGGCATAACGCTCGGCTCGACGCCTTGGTTGTCGAAGTTGGCGACGAACGGGACCGTCTCTTTGTCGATGTCGGCGAGGATGTCAAGCGCCGTCCGAGCCAGGCGCGCCTCGGTATAGCGATAAGCCGCAGGCGGGTCCGGGTCGATGGACCCAAAGTTCCCGTGGCCGTCGACCAGCGGATAGCGTAGCGTAAAATCTTGCGCCATGCGCACCAAGGCGTCGTAAACGGAGCCGTCGCCGTGGGGATGATAGCTCTTGAGCACGTCGCCGATGACGCCGGCACATTTGCGGTGCTGCTTGCTGGGATCGAGCCCCATCTCGCGCATCGCGTAGAGAATCCGGCGCTGAACCGGCTTGAGGCCGTCGCGAACGTCGGGGAGGGCCCGCGAGGCAATGACCGACATCGCATACGAGAGATAGCTCTCTCGCATCTCATCTTCGACGTTGACCTGCGTTATGGTATCGTTGTTCAATACTTACCTGTATTCATGAATAATGCCCTTCGACTCGGCTCCGGGCCCCACTTCACTCTCACTCTTCACTCCGAAGAGGCGACCTACGCATTTGCCACGGCGTTTGCGCGGCGCCTGCAGCCCGGCGACGTCGTCGGACTTTCGGGGCCGCTCGGCTCCGGCAAGACCACGCTGGTGCGAGCGATCGTGCGGGCACTTCATGGTTCCGAGCAAACCCTTAGCCCGACCTTCACCTTTTGGCACCGCTACGACGGCGATCCAACCATCGACCACATCGATCTCTTCCGCATCGACGATCCACGCGAAGTCGTCGAGCTCGGACTCGAAGAAGCGCTCGACGGTCATTCGGTCGTGCTCGTCGAATGGTGGCGCAACGCGCCCCATATTCTCCCGCCGCGCCGGTACGAGATAGAGATGGACGGCGCCGGCGACAATCCTCGCACTCTTTCCCTTCGCGAACCGGATTGAACGTTCTTGCCCTAGATGGAGCGTTGGGCGGCTTCTCGGCCGCGGTCGCTTGCGAAAACCGAGTGACCGCCAGCGTGCGGGAAACCGGGAACGTCGCGCTGGAGCGCGGTCTCGTCCTACTGCAGAGCGTCCTGGACGGGGCCGGGATGCCGGCCGAGCGACTCGATCGTCTTGCCGTCGGCATCGGCCCGGGCGGCTTTACCGGGTTGCGCATCGCGATAGCTTACGCAAAAGCGCTCGCGGCCGCATGGAGACTCCCGCTCGTTCCGATCTCGTCGTTCGATCTTCTCGAGTACGGCGGCAGTTTCGACCGAGTGCTTACCATCGTCGCCGGCCGGCCGGACGTTATCTCGGCACGGTACCGCTGCGGCGCCGAGATCAAGCGCGCTTCGGGAAGAATCGCCGAGGTTCTCGACGAGCTGCTCCCCCCCTCGGCTAGTCACCCGCAGTCCGGTTCGACGGAGCTCGACGTCGTGGGCGCGTCGAAGGACGTGCTGCACGCGCTCGCCGAACGCGGTAACCCCGTGCACTTCCTCGATCCGGCCGTCACGCCCGCAGCCGCAGCAGTCGCTCTGGCAGCCGGCTCGTGCGCGCCGCCTGCGAGCCTGCACGAGGTGCGCGCCGATTACGGCGAGCTTCCCGCCGCCAAGGCCCCGAAGCTCTAGGTATGTAGCCTCCGTGAAGATGGAGCTTCGCCGGTCCGAGCACCGGCCCGATCGCTTCGCGATCGCCCCGATGGCGACGCCCGACGTTGCCGCGGTCACGCGCATCGAGCGCGCCTGCTTTTCCACGGTCTGGCCGAACGATGCCTTTTACAACGAGCTCAGCACGAACAAGTTGGCGCACTACTTCGTCGGGCGTTTCGAAGACCGGGTCGTCGCCTACGGCGGCATTTGGGTGATCCTAGAGGACTCACACATAACGACGCTGGCGGTCGATCCCGATTACCGCGGCCGGCGATTCGGCGAAGTGCTGCTGATGCGGCTGATCGACGAAGCGATCGATCGCGGCGCCGGGTGGATGACGCTCGAGGTTCGCGAGAGCAACACGGTCGCGCAGCGGCTCTACCGCAAGTATGGTTTCACCACCGTCACGATGCGCGCCGGCTACTACAGCGACGACAACGAGAGCGCGCTGATCATGTGGGCCGGAAGTCTCAAGAGCGAGCTCTACCGCAACCGGCTCGGGGTCTTACGGGCGGGCTTGGGGGATTGATGCCCTCGTTCGCACAACTCTTACGGCGCATTGAAGAAGATTTGGGACAGCGGCACCGGTACGCGCATAGCGTGCGGGTTGCGCGTTGTGCCGATCTCCTCGCGCAGCGGCATGGCGCCGATCCGGGAAAGGCACGCCTGGCGGGGCTGCTTCACGACCTCGCGCGCCTCTATTCGCCGGAGCGGCTCGTCGCCGAATGCGAAGCGCGGAATCTTCCGATCGACGCCGCTGAGCGCCGGCATCCGGTGCTCTTGCACGCGAAGCTCGGCGCCGCGATTGCGGGCGAGCGCTTCGGGGTACACGACGCGCAGGTGCTATCGGCCATCGAAAAACACACGACCGCTGCGGGAGAGATGTCGCCGCTGGATTGCAGCGTCTATCTCGCGGATTCGCTCGAACCTCACCGCTCTTTTCCCGAGCGCGCCAACCTTTGGAGGCTCGCGATGGACGATCTCGCCGCAGCGATGCGAGGAGTGCTCCTTTTGACGATGCGCCACAATGCCCGCAAGGGCGTTGCAACGCTTCCGGCCACGCTGGCGGCGGCCGCAAACTTCGGGCTGACGGTGGCGGACGGCGTTCCGCCGGAGGTGCGCGCATCGGCGAGCTGATCGACGTCGTTCGCGAGAGCGCGCTCGACAAGAAAGGAGAGGGTTTCACGGCAATCGACGTAAGCGGCCGGACTATTTTGGCCGACACCTTCGCGATCGTAACCGGACGATCGAAGATACAGACGCGCGCCATCGCCGATAGCGTGACCGAAGCGGCGCGCCTAAACGGCTACGGCGTCTCACGCGTTGAGGGGTACTCCGACGGAATGTGGATTCTGATCGATCTCGGCAACGTTATCGTTCACGTCTTCACGCCCGAGCAGCGCGAGTTCTACAACCTCGAACGGCTCTGGTCGATCCCCAATGCGACCGCGGCGAGCAGCGCGTCGTGAAGCAGCGTCAGCGGCCGACCCACACCACCAAAGCGGCTCGCGCCCGGCGCGAGCTCTTCAAGCGCCTAGGGGTCTGGGTGTTTATCGTCTTCTTCGCGCTGAGCGTTGCCGGAGGGCTGATCGTTATCAGTTCATCGCTGCGCGCGCGCTGAGGCGGCGCGAGAAAACCAGAGCCACCCGATAACCATAAAGCCGGCGAAGTAGTAGCCGAACCAGCGCTGCGGCGGCGCCGGAACCGAATAGACGAGCGAGACCGCCGGTACGCCGAGCAGCACGACCGCCAGCGCGGAAATCGCGACGTCGATCCAGCGCATCGCGCCGATGCGTTTGACGTACACGCAAGCCGCGATCGAGATCGCGGCGTAGATCACGATGAATCCGAACGAGCTTAGCGTTCCACAGTTGTTGAAAACGTCGATCGGGAGAACGCCGGCGGCCAGCGAGGCCGCGGCGATGAATACCACGACGACCGTAACCAAGGTCACGGCCACGTGAGGGGTCTTGTGCCGGGGTTCGATCGCGGCAAGGGCGCCCGGAAAGAGCCCGGACTTCGCTACGGCAAAGGCGATTCTACCCGCGGTCGTGATGCACGCCAAGCAGACCGAGAATGCGCTGCAAAGGGCGCCGATCGCAATCGGAACGCGCAGGTACCCGATCTGGTAGAGACCGACGAGGGTTCCCAGCGGAAACGTCTGCCGGTCCAGCGGGATCGACGCGTGCGCAAGTCCGACGATTTCCGCGTAGGTCGCGATGATAAAAAACGCGCTCGCGAAGACCACGCTGGCAATCACTGCTCGGGGAATCGTGACCAGCGGCCGTTTGGCCTCGGCACCGAATGCCGTGGCGCTTTCGAAGCCCACGAGACTGAAGACGGCGGTCATTACCGCCAAACCCCAGTTGGGGACGCCGCCCTTGATCGTCAGTTGGTTCGGATCGAGTGCGGGCCCATGCCGCAGAAGAACGATCGCAACGACCAGCAGGATGATCAGCACCGAGATGGCCTCGAGCACGAGCATGACGATTGCCGAAACTTGCACGCCGCGGTAGGCGGCTTGCCAGCAAATCGCACCGAGAAGGATCGCGACGGCCACGTAGATCGCCGGGGCCGACAGGCTGACGCCGCTCGCGTCGTGCAGCAGCAAGGTGACGAAGAGCGACATCGCGCCGACCACGGCCGCCGCCACGAAGACGTACGCCCAGAGGAGGCTCCATCCGGCAAGGGCACCGACGACCGGTCCGAGATTTTCGGCTGCATACTCGTACATCGAACCCGCGCCGGTGAAACGACGCGCGAATTGATTCAGGTTGAGCGCCACCACGACGAGCATGCCCGCGCCGAAAAGATAGGCCAGCCAAGTCCCGTTGCCCGCATTGGCGAACATGTACGGCGCAATGAGGATCGGCGTCATGCTTGGCCCGATCAAGGCGATCGAGGTTGCGAGCACCTCGACGAACGTTAGCGAGCCGGCCCGCAGGGAGCTCGGCGCGCCGGCCGTCTCTTCCATAGATTCCGATGCTCGGCGACCGGCTGCCGAGTTCCCCCGCGCCTCCGAAACTTCGCCGCTCCGGCGCGGTAGGACCGTTCGCGGGGAGGGAGGTGCCGATGTTCTGGTGGGTCATCGTTTTTGTTGGCGGCTTTTTGATCGTACGCTCGATCCTGCGCGCAACGGCCGGCGCTCGTCATTCCGGCGAAGCCGCACCGCCGGCCTATGGCTACGGAGGCTTCGGCGGCGGCGGCAGCTTCTGGAGCGGCCTGCTGGGAGGGTTGGGCGGCGCGTGGCTCGGCAACGAACGCCATCGCGATGAAGGCGGAGCGCCGGGCAACGACGCGGGCCAAGCCGACGATTCGGGTGATGATGGTGGGGGAAGCGGCAAGGGTGGCGGCGGATGGTAGGCATCTATGGTACGCCTGCTGTCGTTGGTTCTTGCCGCGGTTTTCGTCAATCCATCGTATTTTGGTAGCCTGCACTGGCGGCTGATCGGGCCGTTTCGCGGTGGCCGCGCGCTCGCCGTCACCGGCGTTCCCGGCGAACCGCATCACTTCTATTTCGGCGCGGTCGACGGCGGCGTTTGGGAGAGCGATGACGCCGGCCGGACCTGGAAGCCGATCTTCGATCGCGAGGCTATCGGTTCGATCGGCTCGATCGCGGTCGCGCCGAGCAATCCGCGCGTCATCTACGTCGGGACCGGCGAAGCCGACATGCGCTCCGACATCGCCTACGGCGACGGGATGTACAAGTCGACCGACGGCGGACAAACCTGGTCGCACGTCGGACTGATCGATACCAAACAAATAGGCGCGATCGTCGTTGACCCGCGCGATCCCAACGTCGTCTACGTTGCCGCGCTGGGCCATCCATATGCTCCCAATGCGGAGCGCGGCGTCTTTAAGACCACCGACGGCGGTCAGACGTGGAGCAAGGTTCTCTACGAAGACGCCGATACCGGCGCGACGGCGCTCGCCATGGAGCCGGGTAATCCCGACGTTGTGTATGCCGCGCTGTGGCAGACGCGCCGCCCACCGTGGAACGTCTATCCGCCGTCGAACGGTCCGGGAAGCGGCCTCTACAAGACGACCGACGGCGGACGCAGCTGGACGAAGCTGACGCAAGGCCTTCCGCCGCACGTAGGGCGCATAGGATTATCGATCTCGGCCGCCGCGCCGCATCGCATCTACGCCAACGTCGACAGCAGCCCCGGCACGGGTGGCATCTATCGCTCGGACGACGCAGGCGCAACATGGACGCATGAGGATGGCGAAACGCGTATCTGGCAACGCGGCTGGTATTTTAGCGGCATCACCGCCGACCCGCACGATGCCAACACCGTGTTCGTAATGGATACGGCAACCTATCGCTCGACCGACGGCGGCAAGAGTTTCGACGCGATCTTGGGCGATCCGACCGGCGACGATTTTCATACACTGTGGATCGACCCCGGCGATTCGAACCGCATGATCTTGGGCAGCGACCAGGGCGTGGTCGTCAGCCTCAACGGCGCGCAAACGTGGAGCTCGTGGTACAACCAGCCGACGGCGCAGTTCTACCACGTCGCAACCGACGACGCGTTTCCGTATTCCGCTTACGGCGCGCAGCAAGACTCCGGCGCCGATATGCAAGCGGCGTGGAGTAAATACGGGACGCTCTCGCAGCAAGATTTTCGGCCGCTCGACGTCGGCGGGGAGAACGGTTATCTTGCGCCCGATCCCAAGCATCCGGGATTGATATATGGCAGCGCCGGAGGCGCCGGCGGTCCGGGCGCGACGAAGGAAGTCGCCGCCACGGGTTGGGAGCTGAACGTCGATCCGGTCATCGCCTATCCGTCGACCCTTTGGCGCAACACGTGGACGGCGCCGCTCTCGTTCTCGGCCGCCGATCCCAAATCGCTCTACATGGGTCACCAAAACGTCTTTCGCTCGCGCAACGGCGGCGACGGTTGGGAAATCGTCAGCCCCGATCTCTCGCGCCCGAACGAAGGGACGCCGTCAAACCTCGACGCGGCGACACTGGCCGATAGCAACAACGTGCAGCGCCACGGCGTGGTGTATGCGATCGCGCCTTCGCCGATCGTCGCAAACGTCGTCTGGGCCGCCACCGACGACGGTTACATCTGGCTGACCCGCAACGCTACCGCAAGTGCGGCGGCGGTTCGCTGGGAGAACGTGACGCCGCCCCAATTGACGTCGTGGAGCAAAGTGGGAATCATCGAGCCCTCGCACTTCGATCTCTCGACGGCATACGCGGCCGTCGACCGTCACCGCCTCGACGACTACGCACCGTACATCTATCGCACGACCGACGGCGGCGCGACCTGGACGCCGATCGTCGACGGCATTCCGAACGGCTCGTTCGTCAACGCCGTTCGCGAGGATCCGAAGCGGCGCGGACTGCTCTACGCCGGCACCGAGCGCGGCGTTTACGTCTCGTTCGACGACGGTGCGAACTGGCAGCCGCTGCAGCTCAATCTTCCGGTCACCTCGATTCGCGACATCGCGGTACACGGCGACGATCTCGTGCTCGCAACCCACGGACGTTCGTTCTGGGTGATGGATGACGCCACGTCGCTGCGGCAGATGGCCGCCGCGCGCGCCGCCGGCGGCGACTATCTCTTCGCGCCCGCAGCCGCGTATCGCATCCGCGAAGGCAATCAGGAGGGAACGCCGCTGCCGCTCGACGAGGCGCAGGTCGACAATCCGCCCGCCGGCCTTTACATCGACTATTATTTAGCGCGCGAGGCGAGCACCCCGGTTGCGATCGAGATTCTCAACGCCGACGGGCGCGTCGTGCGCCGCTGGTCGAGCGCCGAGCCCCCGAAGGCTGCCGATCCCAAGTCGGTCGACTTCACGACGCACTGGATCCAGCAACACCCCGTGCCCGAGACGTCGGCCGGCGCGCACCGCTTCGTCTGGGATTTCCATGAAACCAATTCACACGGCGCGCTGCTGCCCCCAGGAAGTTACACCGTGCGGCTAAGCGTCAACGGGAAGACGTACGACCGCAGCGCGCGCATGCTGCGCGATCCGCGTATCGCTGCAAGCGACGCGGATCTCGTCGCCCAATACGAGCTGGTAGAGCGCGTCATTGCGCTGCACGCGCAGGTCGTCACCTCACGCGCAAAGGCGCAGTCGCTAGGCGAAGGGGCGCAGCTCTCGGCCGCGCAAAAGCAGGCGCTACGCCGTGAAATCATCGGCGCCGAGCCGGCCGACAACCCCGACGACTCGATGGGCGCCTACTCGCACGATTTCACCAGCTTCTTGTTCCTCGAAAACCAGCTCGACTATCTCGCGAGCGCCATTGAAAGCGCCGATGCCGCACCGACCTCCGATATGCGCCTCGGCTACGCGAAGCTCGACGCCATCTATCGCGAGACGCTTGCGCACTTTCAATCGGTCGAGGCGATGGGCAAATAGACTCCTAGCGGCCGGCCTGCAGCGTCTGGACGTACCAGCGCTCGAGATCGTCGTGAAACTGCGCCAGTGCCGGCGCGTGCAGATAGACCATGTGGCCGGATTCATAGAATCCGTAGCTGATGTGACTTTGCAGCTGCGGTGAGAGCGACAGGTGGTTGAGCGTATAGACCGTTGCCCAGAACGGCGTCGCAAAATCGTAGTAACCGTTGCCCGAGAAGACGCGCAGGTTTGGATTATAGGTCATCGCGCTGGCCAGGTCTTGGGCCGTATTGGTCGGCAGCGCGCCGTTGTGTTTCCAATCCCATTGGCGGAAGACGTTGATCTCCGGCAGATAAATCAAGCTCGTTCGATATCCCAACGCCTGGCGCAGATAGGCGTTTCCGGTCGCGACGAAAGCCGCGTCGATGGCGGAGTCGGTCGGATCGAAGTCGGGCCGCTCTTGCAAGCGATCGAGCATGTACGAAGTGTAGCGCGCGTCGTAGCGGCCCAGCATCACGCCGCTGTCGCGGAAGAGTTCGGTCTCGAAGCGCGCGTACGGAATGCGCAAGTTCGAATCGCGGATGTAGCGCTCCGATAGGCCGGTATACTCGTGCAGCTTCGTCACGACGTCGTCGTAGGTCGCGGGCGAGAGGCTCGCGCCTTGCGCCAGCGCGTTGAGGTACTCGTTCATCGAAAACGCTTCGACGCGCGGCAAGAGTTCGGCCAGCGTCGTCTGCGGTCCCGGCAAGGCGTGATGGTACCAAGCGGCGGCCGCCTCAGTCGGAAGGTAGAGCGGAAACGCCCAGTCGCCGCCTCCGATTGCCGCGGGCGAGAAGATCACGTCCCAGTCGAGGCTGAAGTCGAGAACCGAAGAGAGCAGCACGACGCCGTTGATGCCGATGCCTTGCCGCTGCTGCAGATAGTTGACGAGCATCGCCGAGCGCGGCGTCCCGTACGATTCCCCGAAGAGAAACTTCGGCGAGTTCCAGCGCCCAAACGCCGTAATGTAGCGGGAGATGAACTGGCCGAACGCCGCCACGTCGGGGTCGACGCCGTAAAAGTCCTTCGGCGTCCCCGCGCCGACGATTCGGCTGAAACCGGTTCCGGGCGCGTCGATGAAGACCAGATCCGTGCGATCGAGCAACGAGTACTGGTTCTCGGCCAAATTGAACGGCGCGCCGGGCGTCGGAACGCCGTCGCCGACTTGCACTCGCATTGGGCCGAACGAACCCATGCGCAGCCAAATCGTCGAACTTCCCGGACCACCGTTATAGAGAAACGTGACCGGCCGCGTTCGCGGGTCCGCGCCGTCGAGGGTGAACGCCGTATAGAATATCTGCGCCGTCGGCTGGTCCTTGTCGTTTTGCAGCGCAATCGTTCCGGCTCGCGCCGTATAGGCGTAGCTCTTTCCGCCGAGTACGATGACGTGCTGCGTTACCGCGTCGGGGGTGCCGGCGGCAGGTGCGGCGGCGGCAGCGGCAGCCGCCACGGCGACGGCGGCCAGCGTCGTTACGATGCTAAACATTTCGCAGCGCCTCCGCGTACCAGCGTTCGAGGTCATCGTGGAAGTGCCCGAGCGCCTCGAGATGAAGATAGACCATATGCCCCGAGTCGTAAAAGCCATAGGTGATATTTCGCTGGATCGCCGGCGCAAGATAGAGATGGTCGAGCGCGTAGACGGTTGCGAAGAACGGCGTCGCGAAGTCGAAATATCCGTTCGCGGAAAAGACCTTCAAGCTCGGGTTGTACGTCATCGTCTGCGCCAGATCGGGCGTCACGTTGAGGATCTGCGTGTTGGGACCGTGTTTGAAGTCCCAGCTTTGGCCGTCGGAATAAATTAGGTCGTAGACGTTCGCCCGGTAGAGCAGCGGCGTGCTGTAGTGCAGCACCTGCCGCAGATAGTAGTTCGACATCGACGTGAAGACCGAGTCGATCGCCGCGTCGGTGGCGTCCCAGTCGGGCGAAGTCGCGGGTCTGTCGAGCACGTAGGTTTCGAAGCGCGAATCGATGCGCCCGACGGTGCGCCCGGACTCGCGCAGAAGCTCGTTCTCGAACCGGTCGTAGGGAATGCGGAGGTCCGAATTTCGGATGTACCGTTCGGAGAGTCCGGTGTAACGGTGGAGCTTGGCGACGACGTCGTTGTAACGAGCGGGCGCGGCCAGCGCGCCTTGGCCGAGCACGTCGAGGTACTCGGTAAGCGCGAAGTTCTCCACCTCGGCGATCAGCGCAGGCAGCGCCGGTGCGTCGGGCAGCGCGTGATGGTACCAAGCCGTGGCGGCCTCAGTCGGCAAGTAAAGGATAAACCCCCAATCGCCGCCGCCGATCGGCGCGCCGTCGTTATAGTCGATGTTCGAGTTCAGGAACGACGAAAGCAGCACGACGCCGTTGAGGCCGATGCCCCGGTCTTGCAGGTACTTCGCGAGCACGGCGGAGCGCGTCGTACCGTACGACTCGCCGAAGAGGAAGCGCGGCGAGTTCCAGCGGTTAAACCGCGTGATGTACCGCTGGATGAACTGACCGAAGGCCGCAACATCTTCTTCGACGCCCCAGAGATCGCTGGGCTTACCGGCGCCGATGATGCGCCCGAATCCGCTCCCGGGCATGTCGATGAAAACCATGTCGGTCTTGTCCAGAAGCGAGTATTGATTATCGACGACCCGGTACGGCGGAGGCCCCGTCAGTTGTCCGTCCCCCGTCTGTACGCGAACCGGTCCGAAGGACCCCATTCGCAACCACATCGTCGAACTGCCCGGCCCGCCGTTGTAAATAAACGTCACGGCCCGCTTCGACGGGTCGGCGCCATCGAGCGTATAGGCGGTATAAAAGACGCGGGCGATCGGCTGGTCGTCGGCGTTGCGCAGGGTAATCGTTCCGGCGCGCGCGGTATACGCCAACGTCCGCCCGTCGAGCGCAAGACGATGGTGCGTGACGCCGTCGGGCGTCAATGCGGGAATCGCCGCCGGCTTCGCGGCACCCGCGGGCAAGGCGATGACCAGCGCCGCAAAGGCGATCGGCAGAACGCGTAGTGTTCTAAAGTACAATCGGGGCCTCCAATGCACGCCGTTTATCCTCGGTACGATTCCGGGCTCCTGCCTGATTCGCCGGTCGAACCGCCGTATGCTTGCTCGATTTGGGTTGCATAACGTTTCTCGACGACGCGCCGCTTGATCTTCATCGACGGCGAAAGCTCGCCGCCTTCGACGCTAAACTCCGTCGGCACCACGACGATGCGGCGCACTTGCTCGTAGCTGGCCAGCGCGCGCGTCTGCTGGTGCACTTCGTGAGCCAAGAAGGCGCGCACGTCGTTTCGCGCTGCCAGCTCTTCCGGCGTAGCTTCGGCGGGCAGCTGCGGCAGCTCGAGGCGCGTGAGCTTCCAGTTCGGACAGATCAGCGCGATCGGGAAGGGCCGGCCGCTGCCCACGACCAGCGCTTGCGTAATGTAAATCGAACGCTTGATGTTGGCCTCGATTCGAGCCGGTGATACCCACTTGCCCGTGTCGGTTTTGAATATCTCGTTCTTGCGATCGGTGATCCGCAAGTAGCCCGCGTCGTCGATCTCGCCGACGTCGCCGGTATGCAGCCATCCGTCGTGAAGCGCGGCCGCCGTGGCCTCCCTGTCGCGGTAATAACCGAGCATAACGTTTCGGCCGCGTACGAGCACTTCGCCGTCCGGCGCGATTGCGACCTCAACGCCGGTGATCGGCCGCCCGACCGCGCCGTACTCGTTGGCCGACAGGCGGCTCACGGAGATGACCGGCGAAGTCTCGGTAAGGCCATACCCTTGCATGATCGGAATGCCCATCGCCAGGAACGTCATCGCAGTATCGATATGAAGCGGAGCGCTTCCACTGGTGAGGAACTTCACGCGATCCAAGCCGAGCGCCGGTGGAATTTTGTGAAGCACGAGGGCCTTGGCGACGGCGTATTGCAGCCTCGTCCACGGCGTGGGCGTCGGCTTGGGCGCGACCGTCGCGCGCATGTACTCGCGTCCGGTAGCAAGTGCCCAAGGAACGAGCCGTCCTTTGAGGCCGCCGGCTGCCAGCGCCTGACCTTTCACGCCGGCCAGCACGCGATCGAAAATGCGGGGAACGGAGGTCATCTCGACGGGACGCACGGCCTTGAGATCCTCGAGCAGTTCGCCCGGATCGTGACAGATGAAGTAACGCACCTTCGCCAGCAGATAGATGTAGATCAGACAATGCTCGTAGATGTGCGAGTACGGCAGCACCGAGAGCACGTCACGCCCGCCTTCGATGCCTTCGAAGCCGCAATCGAGGGATACCCGCGCGTCGAAGGCGAGGTTGTCGTGCGAGAGCATGACGCCCTTTGGCGGACCGGTCGTTCCGGAGGTGTAGATGAGGACCGCGAGGTCGTCGGGGCGCAGCGCCGACTCATACGCCGCCGGCAGGGCCGCATTCGAGGCGCGAAGCGCAGCGCCGCGCGCTTCGAAGGATTGCAGTCCGTCTTGCGCGCTCGAGTCGAAAACGAGGGCACGCGGCAGCGCCACCTGCGTCTCGCGCAGGCGCTCGAGCGTCTGCGGGCCGTCGACGAAGATCAATCGAGCACCCGAGTGTTCGAGAATGTAGGCCGTGTGATCGAGGGCTTGCGTTGGATAGATCGGCACAACGACGCAGCCCGCGAAAAAGGTCGCGAAGTCGCAGACGATCCAGTCGACGCAATTATGCGCGACCAACGCCACCCGATCGCCCGCCTCCAAGCCGGCATCGCGAATCGCGCAGGCCACATTTTCGGCGCGTTCGAGCAATCGCGCGCTCGAGGTGGGCCTCCACGTCCCCGCGACGCGCTCGACCAGCGCCTCGTCCAGCTCTTGCGCGAGCGCCGTACGGATAAGGCTGGGCAGCGTCTGTTTTGGCGGAAGCTCGACAGGCATGAGGAGACTCCCAATGCGCAACGCGCCTAGAGCAGCCCTTCTGCGCCGCAAACGACGGTGTCGTCGAGGGCATCGAGATTCTCGATGACACGCGTTGCCAGCGCGAGCGCGCCGGCGTCCGGTGGAAACTCTTTGTTCGGTATCGCAATGACCGCAATTCCCGCCGCGTGTGCCGAGCGGATGCCGTTCGCGGAATCCTCGATCGCCGCCGTCAGCGCCGGCTGAACGTGCAGCAGTTCGAGCGCGCGAAGGTAGACGTCGGGGGCGGGTTTGCCGCGCGCGACGACGTCGGCCGAGACGACGACTTCGAAGAATCGCTTCCACCCAGTGGTTTCGAGCACGCTCTGTGCGACCGTCAGCGATGCGGAGGTTGCAAGGCCGAGGCGATAGGCCGGCGCGAGCCGCCGGATCGCCGCATCCGCGCCCGGCAACACCGGCGGCGGCCGTAGGCGTGCCGTCACCGAGGCGACTACCTGCTGCGCGATCGCTGACGCCGGCAGCGCGACGCCGAGGTCGTCGTGAATGTAGCCGGCCCACTCATCGGTGCGCATGCCGATCATTGCCTCCTGCGCACCGTCGTTCCAGCGGCCGCCATGCGTCTGGACGAACTCGCGGCGGACGTCACGCCAAATTCCTTCGCTGTCGATCAGCGTGCCGTCGAGGTCGAACACGACGCAAGGCTTCACGCTCGATGTTTCTCCCAAGCCAAGGCATACCCGCCTTCAAGGGTCGCGCAGGTAGGGGCGCGCGCGCTCCAAGCGGCTCTGCGTCATTCCGGCGACGTCCAAAAGCTCGTCGAGCGAGGCAAAGCTGCCTTCACGCTCGCGCAGCTCCACGATACGCGCGCCGACTGCGCGCCCGATTCCCGGCACGGCGGCAAGAGTCGCGGCATCGGACGTGTTGACGTCGACGCTGCCGTCGGGCGGCGGCGATGCACGGTGGCGCCGTGCGCGCGGTTCGCGCAGACGAGTCCGCGGCGCTTCACCGGCCGCGGGGACGTAGACCTCTTCGCCGTCGGCCGCCCGCTGGGCGAGGTTGACGCCCCCCGGCTCGGCCGATGCTCCGAATCCGCCGGCCAGAGCGACCGCCTGCGCGTAACGGTCGCCGAGATGGAGATGGTAGAGCCCCGGTTTGCGAACGGCGCCGGCCACGTAGACGACGAGGTCGTCGGCCCCGGTACCGTGCCGCAAGTGCCGGTGGAGCTCCCTGCCGGAGGAGAGCGGATATGGACCGGCGTTCGGGGTCGCGGATGAAACCGATTGGACGGCGGCTCGGGGAGCCGGATGCCAGAGGGCAAAGGCGGCGAGGGCGAGCACCGCCGCGGCGGTTAAAGCGATTCTCACGAGCATGGTCTTCCATCACGCCGGCAGCCTGTCGCGCAAAGGGTAGCGGTGGCCCCTTCCCAGCGTGTACCATGCTCTTCATGGCCGGGAGCTACGACTTTGCATCAATCGAACACAAGTGGCAGTCGCGCTGGGAGCGCGAGTCGCTCTATCGCGCGCCCAACGAAAGCGAGAGGCGCAAGTACTACGCGCTGGTAATGCTCCCGTACCCTTCGGGCGATCTGCACGTCGGGCACGCAAAAAACTATACGATCGGCGACGCAATGGCGCGCATGCGGCGGATGCTCGGGTACAACGTGCTCAACCCGATGGGCTGGGACGCGTTCGGCTTACCCGCCGAGAACGCGGCGATCTCGCACGACGCAGACCCTGCCGTCTGGACGACCGAAAACATTCTCAACATGCGCCGCCAGCTGCGCTTGCTGGGCACGAGTTACGACTGGTCGCGAGAGATCGCGACCTGCGAGCCCGAGTTTTATCGTTGGAATCAGTGGCTCTTCTTACGCTTATACGAGGCTGGACTCGCCTATAAGCGCGAGGCCCCCGTCAACTGGTGCCCGCAAGACCAAACGGTGCTCGCCAACGAGCAGGTCGTCGACGGGCGCTGCTGGCGGTGCGAGCATCTCGTCGAACGGCGGAATCTGTCGCAGTGGTTCCTGCGTATCACCGACTACGCCGACCGTTTGCTCGACGACCTCGCCACGCTGACCGGCTGGCCCGAGCGGACGCGGGTGATGCAGCGCAACTGGATCGGCCGCAGTGAAGGCGCCACGTTTGCTTTCGGCATCGAAGGACTCGATGCCGGCGTCGACGTCTTTACGACGCGGCTCGACACGCTTTTCGGCGTCACTTTTCTCGCCATCGCCGCGGAGCATCCGGTCGTGAACTCGCTGCAGCGGATCGTCTCTCCCGAACATGCCGCGCAAATTGACGAATTTGCGGCGAGCCTGCAATCGAAATCGGAGCTCGAACGAACCAGCTTGATGGAAAAGCGCGGCAGCTTCACCGGCGCGTACGCGATCCATCCGCTCTCGCGCGAGCGCATTCCGATCTGGGTAACGAGCTACGTGCTCGCGGAGTACGGAACCGGCGCAGTGATGGGCGTGCCGGCGCACGACGAGCGCGACTTCGAGTTCGCGCGAAAATACGCGCTCCCGGTCGTCACCGTCGTCGTCCCTCCAAACGCCCTGCCGGACGAAATGCCGCACGAACCCTACGTCGAAGACGGCCGCCTGATCGCGAGCGAAGAGTTCAGCGAAATGTCGAGCGAGCGCGCTCGCGAGGCCATCGCGGCGCGCTTGGAGGCTCTGGGTCGTGGAAAGACGAGCGTCAACTACAAGCTGCGCGACTGGCTGATCTCCCGCCAGCGGTATTGGGGAACGCCGATTCCCATCGTCTACTGCAGCGGGTGCGGTGAGGTGCCGGTGCCCGACGGCGAGTTGCCGGTGCTTTTGCCGCTCGGCGTGCTTCTGCGCGGCGAAGGGTCGCCGCTGGCCGGTGTGCCGGAGTTCGTCGAAACGGCGTGCCCGAAGTGCGGCGGCCCGGCGCGGCGCGAGAGCGATACGATGGACACGTTCTTTGAGTCGTCATGGTACTATCTGCGCTACCTCGATCCTCACAACGATCGGCTGCCATGGTCCGCGGAGCGTGCCGCTCAGTGGATGAACGTCGACCAGTATATCGGCGGCGCCGAGCACACGGTGCTTCATCTGCTGTACTCTCGGTTCTTTTACAAGTTCTTCCACGACCGCGGCTGGGTGCGCGGCGCCAACGAGCCTTTCAAGAACCTGTTTCACCAGGGGCTCGTGCTGCACGACGGCGAGAAGATGTCGAAATCGCGCGGCAACGTCGTCGGCATCGACGAGACCGCCGAAAAGACCGGCGTCGACGCGATGCGGCTCTTCTTGCTCTACGTCACGCCTCCCGAAGAGACGAGCGACTGGACCAACGAAGGGATCAGCGGACGCGTACGGCTATTGAACCGCATCTGGCGCGCCTGCGAACCCTTCTTCGAGGCAGAACGCGATGGCGGCGCGCGCGAGCTGCCGCCGGCTGAAAACGCCGCGGACAGGGCGCTGCTTCGCGCGGTCCACGTGGCCGCCAAATCGGCGATCGACGAGACGCTGTCGCACCGCTTTCATTACAATACGACGATCGCGAAGCTGGACGAGTTGGTGAACCTGATAACCGTATCGTCGGGCGCCGGCGCGGACTCGCCGGTCGTGGCCTATGCCGTGCGTTCGCTGCCGATCCTCGTGGCGCCGTTTGCGCCGCACATCGCCGAGGAGCTTTGGGAACGATTCGGGCACACGACCTCGGTGCACCTCGAGCCGTACCTGCAGCCGGACGCTCGCGCGCTGGCGGTCGACGAGGTTACGTTGGTCGTGCAAGTCAACGGTAAGGTTCGAGCGCGTCTCGTCGTTGCGCCGGACGTCGGGGAGGAGCAAGCCTTCGCGTTTGCGCTCGCGGAAGCGAACGTGCGCGGCCACCTCGACGGCAAGGAGGTACGTAAGCGTATCTACGTTCCGGGTAAGCTCCTGAACATCGTTGTATGACTGAGCCGCAAAGCGTTTCTACCCAGGTCTGCATCGTGGGGGGCGGCCCGTGCGGGGTAATGCTCGGCGTGCTGCTGGCTCGGGCCGGCGTCCACGTTGTCGTGCTCGAAAAGTATAAGGATTTCTATCGCGACTTTCGCGGCGACACGATCCACCCGTCGACCCTGGATCTCCTCTTCGAGTTGGGTTGGCTCGACGCGTTCCTCGCGCTTCCTCATGACGAGATTCGATCCATCGGCGTAACCGTCGGCGGCGAAAACGTGGAGATTGCGGACCTCACTCACCTGCCGGCGCATTGCAAGTTCATCGCGTTGATGCCGCAGTGGGATTTTCTCAACTTCTTGGCCGAGCGCGGACGCCGCTATCCAACCTTCCATTTGATGATGCAGACCGAAGGCATCGCCTTGGTCGAAAGCGCCGGCGCAACGACCGGCGTGCGCGCGAAGACGCCCGAAGCGCAAATCGAGATTACCGCAAAGCTCGTCGTCGGGGCCGACGGGCGCCATTCCACCGTTCGCGCGCTTGCCGGTTTGAACGTCGAAAATCTCGGCGCGCCGATGGACGTGCTCTGGATGCGCATCGCCAAGCACCCAGGAGAGGCCGAGCAGCGGCTGGGCACAATCGCCACCGGACACATGCTCGTGATGATCGATCGCGGCGACTACTGGCAGTGCGCCTACATCATCCGCAAAGGCTCTTTCGACGAACTCAAGGCCCAAGGGATCGAGGCGCTGCAGCGAGGCATCGTCGAGCTGATTCCCGCGCTAAGCGATCGCGTTGCGGCGCTCGACGACTGGTCGAAAGTCTCGATGCTCGAGGTTCGCGTCGATCGGCTAGAGTGCTGGCACAAGCCGGGTCTGCTCTGCATCGGCGATGCCGCCCACGCGATGTCGCCGATCGGCGGCATCGGGATCAATCTTGCGATCCAAGATGCGGTCGCTGCGGCAAACATCCTCGCCGATTCGCTTACATCGGGCGCGACGCCCAGCGACGCGGAACTCCGTCGCGTGCAAGAACGCCGCGCCTTCCCCACCAAGGTGACGCAAGCTTTTCAGATTTTCGTGCAGGACCGGGCGATCGATCCGGTCCTGAGCGGAAAAGCGATCGACCGGGCGCCCTTGCCGATGCGCCTGCTCGACGAGTTTCCGCTCCTGCGCCGCCTCCCCGCGCGCTTGATCGGCGTCGGCGTGCGGCCCGAACACGTCCGCACGCCCGACGCCTTCTATGCGTCCGAGGCGAAGAGCATGTTGTAGAGCGTGCCGCCGATGGCGCCGCCGACGATCGGCGCTACCCAGAAAAGCCACAGCTGGGCAACTGCCCATCCACCGACGTAGATTGCCACGGCCGTCGAACGCGCGGGATTTACCGACGTGTTCGTAACCGGAATGCTGACGAGATGGATCAGCGTCAGCGAAAGACCGATCGGAATCGGAGCGAAGCCGGCTACGACGCGCTTATCGGTCGACGCCGCGATGATAAAGATGAACATCAGCGTCATTACGACTTCGCAGACCGCGCAGGCGAGCAAGGTGAAGTGTCCCGGAGAGTGCTCGCCGTAGCCGTTGCTCGCGAAGCCGTTGGCCGTGGTGAAGCCGGCTTGGCCGCTGGCAATGATGTAGAGAACGCCGCCGGCGATGATGCCGCCGACCACTTGCGCCACGATGTATGGTATGACGTCGCGTCCGTTAAAGCGCCGCGCCGCCCAAAGCCCTACCGTAACGGCCGGATTGATATGACAACCGGAAATGCCGCCGATCGCGAAGGCCATCGTGAGCAGCGTCAGGCCGAAGGCCAGCGCCACGCCGGCAAATCCGATGCCGAGGTTGGGAAAGGCGGCCGCGAGGACGGCGCTGCCGCACCCGCCCAGGACCAGCCAAAGAGTACCGATGAGTTCCGCCGCGAGTCGCTTCGAAAGAGGCATATTCGAGCTCCTTATCTTCCCCTGGAAAAACCAAGGCGTGCGTCCGCTCGACCTTCCTAGGCCGGTCCTTTCGCCCCTTCCCGCTCGAGCATTTCGGCGTAGATTTCCGCGACGCGGCCGATGGTGTCGATCTCGTCCGCAGGTTTATCGTCGCGTATTCGAACGATGCGCGGAAAGCGCAACGAAAAACCGCTCTCGTGCAGCTCGCTCCGTGCGATTACGTCGAACGCGACTTCGAGAACGATCTTCGGCTGGACCGGTATCTCGTAAGGACGCGCCTTCGCGCGCTGATGCTCGACCGCCAGGCGGTGAGCGAGAAACCACGGCGTGAGCCCGGCGATCTCCGCGTCAGTAAGCCCGGAGTATGCCTTGCCGATCGTCAGCAGTTCGCCGCCCTCGCCGCGAACCGCGAACGTGTAGTCGGAGAGCACACCGGATCGCTTCCCGTGCCCCCACTCGACTGCGACCACGACGACGTCGAGCGTCGAAAGCTCGCGCTTGAGCTTGTGCCACCACCTCCCCCGCCGCCCGGGCAGATACGGCGCGTCGGCCCGCTTGAGCATGAGTCCCTCGTTGCCGCGCGCACGCGCCGCTTCGAAGCGCTCGTTCACTTGCGCGGGCTCCGGTGCATCAAAGCGTTCGATGGGCGATAAATTTAGGTGCGGGCCCGCGACGAAGAGGTTCGCGAGTTGCTCGCGGCGACCGGTTAGCGGCTCGTCGATGAGCAACCCACCGTCGAGTGCTAAGAGATCGAAAACGACGTACGCAACCGGCACTTCCGCGCGCAGCGACTCGTCGACGACTTTGCGCTGGAGACGGGCTTGGAGGGTGCGAAACGGCTGCACGCGCCCGTCGCGCATCGCGACGATCTCGCCGTCGAGAATCGCATCGCGCGAGAGCGTAGCGAGTTCCGTAGCGACTTCGGGATAGGCCGCGGTCACGTCGTTGAGGCGCCGGGAGAATAGCGCGACGCTGCCGGCGCGCAGGTGCGCTTGGACGCGGATGCCGTCGTATTTGTCCTCGACCAGCCACGTATCGCCGGCTAGTTCGGGGTAGCTTTCACCAAACGGGATCGGCGTCGCCAGCATGAAGCCGATCGGCGTGCCGTACTCCACGCGCAGCTCGTCTAGGGTGCCGTGCTTGGCCGCCAGCGCGACCGCACCGACGTCGCCGCAGGCCATCAGCCCGCGGCGAACCGCAGGGGCGTCGGCGTCGAAGGCCACCGCGATCGCGTCGAGCACGAGCCCCTCGCGCAGTCCGACGCGCAGATCTCCCGTGATGATCTTGATAACGTAGGTCGCGACCAATGCATCGTCGCAGCCGCGCAGGATGCGCTCGAGTACCGCCTCGCGCCGCCGGTTGGCGCGCTTTCCCGACGCCTCCGCGATTTCACCGAACAAAACGTCGAGCGTCGCGGGCGTGAGGCGATCGTGAAAGAGCATCGAGTCCACCGGTGGGCGCACGAGCGGTCCCAGCGCGGCGCCGAGATCGCCGGTCGTGCGATAGCTCTCGCTCAGCGTGGCGTCGTCGAAGCCCCAAACGCGCCGCGCGACCTCGACGATCGTCCGTCCGCCGACCGATAACGTTCGCCGATCGCGCGCCGCGAATGGATTTCCGGTGAAGAAGCGCGCGGCGGCGATCAAATCGCCGTCGTCCAGCGAGCGCAGATAGGCCGCGAGCGCCGCGACCTTTTCCAGTTTACCGGGAGTCGACGCGATCCGCTGCGCGGTTAGTGCAAAGCGCTCCATCGCTCGAAGTATTCGTAGGTTGCGCGGATGCCGTCGGGCAGCGCGATCGCGGGCGTCCACTCGAGATCCAAGCACGCGCGCGTGGCATCGAACTGGGCGTCGCGCGCGTCGCCGGGGCGTTGCGGCCCGCGTTCCACCGGCGCTTGAAAACCGGTCAGTTCGACCAACTGGTGATAGATCTGATTGACGCTGGTGCGGACTCCCGTGCCGATCACGTAGCAGCCGCCCGAACCGCGATCGAGCGCGGCGAGGTTCACGCGCGCCACGTCCTCGACGAAGACGTAGTCGCGGGTTTGCTCGCCGTCCCAGTCGATGCGAACCGGCTCGCGACCGAGGAACTTTCCGATGAAGATGGAGATCACGCCGGCCTCGCCGTTGGGATCTTGCCGCGGGCCGTACACGTTTCCGTACCGCAAGGCCGTGAAGTCTAGATCTCGCGAGGCCTTGTAAAACCGCAGATAGTCTTCCGCAACCATCTTGGTGATGCCGTAGGGCGAGGTGGGGCGCTGGGGCGTGTCGTCGGTGATCGGTAGTTTGTCGGGGGTGCCGAAGGTCGCACCGCTCGACGCAAAGATCACTTTTCGGACGCCGGATTTTTGCGCGAACTCGAGCACGTTGAGCAGCCCGATGACGTTGATTTGCGCGTCGTAGAGCGGGTCGCGCGTCGAGATCGCGACGGAGTGCTGGGCCGCATGATGGCTGACGATCTCCGGTGCGAAGTCGGCGAAGACGCGGCCGATCGCCTCATCTCGAATATCCATATGGACGAGTGAGACATTCTCCGGAAGGTTGGCGCGCCGGCCACCTCCGTGCTCCCAGAGCGAGTCGATCACCAACACGTCGTGACCGGCCGCGCAATAAGCGTCGGCGACGTGCGATCCGATGAAGCCGGCGCCCCCGGTGATAACTATGCGCACCGTGTTGCCTTCTTAGATTACGGCTTGCCGAAGCGGCGCGTCGTCGCAGGGGACAGCCTGTGCTGAGCGCAGTCGAAGCAATGCCATCGTGGGGACTCCTTTGCTGTGCGAGCGTTTGCGTGCTTGGAACGCTGGCCGTTATGCCGTTAGGGCCGGACCTTCGTCCCTTAGAGATTCTTGGTTTCGTCGTGCTTGCGGTTTATGTTTGTTTCGGGCGCGAATCGCCGCGCTTTCGCGCCGCGTTGCTGGTTGCCCTGGCGGCTGCAGCCGGTAACGGTGCTCTTCATCAGCACGATCGATCGGATGTTGCGGAACGACGAACGGCGCGCTATGCGGCAACGTTGTTGGAGCGCGAGAACGAAGGCGACGGCTCCTCGCTGCTTACGCTCGAGCTCGACGGCGGCATCACGGTTCAAGCGCGCGTGCGCGGCGAGGCTCCTCCTCCGGGCGCGCGATTGATCGTACGCGGGCGGTTGGAGCCGTTTGACGATGCGCGAAACCCTGGGGAGCCGAGCGAGCGCGAAATGGAGCCCGAACGCGGGCTGGCGGGCCGACTCGATGCTGCCGCGATCGAATCGGTGATGGGATCGCGATGGAGCGCTCGGATCGCGTTGGCGCGCGCGCACGAGTGGGCGCACGGACAACTGCGCGAACGTCTCAGCGAACCGGCTGCATCGGTGCTCGCGGGCGAGCTATGGGGAGAACGTTCGTCGCTGCCGCCGGCCTTACGCACGGAGTTCCAAGAGACCGGCACGGTGCACATCTTAGTCACGGCCGGTTTGCACATGGGTGCGGTAACCGCGCTCTGTCTTCTCGTGCTGCTTTTTTTCGGATTGCCTCGCTGGTCCACGTGTCTGATCGCCATCGCGCTTCTTTGGGCCTTCGTTTGGTGGAGCGGTGCGCAACTGCCCGCGGAGCGAGCCGCTACGATGGCGACGGCGGCACTCGCAGCGCGCGCTTGCGGCCGCGCCACGCTTTCGTGGAATGCGTTGGGACTCGCTGCGATCGTCATTGCATTGCTGCGCCCCCAGAGCGTCGCTACGGCTTCGTTTGCCTTGTCGTTTTCCTGCGTCGGCGCGATCTTCGCGTGTGCCGGCCCCGTGGAACGCTGGATCGAAGAGCGCGTCGCGCTGCCGCAACGCGTGCGCGAAGCACTCACCCTGACGCTCGCAACCCAACTCGGAACCTGGCCGCTGGGTGCCGCGGTCTTCTTGCAGTTTGCGCCCTATGCCGTGGCAGCGAACTTCGCCATCGTTCCGTGCGTCGCGGTAACGATGGCGCTCGGTGCGGCGACGCTCTTGTTGGCGTGGTGCGCGCCGCTGGCCCAACTCTGCGCAAATCTCGCCTCGTGGCCGCTGGCGTGGATGCTGGGCGTCGTGCAGACCGTAAGCGCGCTCCCATATGCCGTGCTGCCGATGACGCCGGCCCCGGCCTGGTGCATCGCCGCCTACGACGCCGCGCTTGTCGCAGCGCCGGCGTTATGGCGCACGAACGCGCGCACGGTCGCAATCGCTGCGCTAGTTCTGGCAACCTCGTACGTGCTGTGGCCGCCGCGTGCGATTGACGGGCGGCTGCGCGTTACGGTCCTCGACGTCGGGCAGGCCGATGCAATCGTCATTCAAACGCCGGGCGGTCACGCGTTGATGGTAGACGCCGGCGGGCGACTCGAGCGCGGCGGCATGCCAGGCAACGACTCCGTCGCCGAGCGCGTGGGCGAGCGTACCGTCGTGCCGTTTTTGCTCCGTAACGGAATCCATGACATCGACGCCCTGATCCTGTCGCATCCGCACGGCGATCACGCCGGCGGCGTCGCGCCGGTGCTCCGGCACCTGCATGTCGCGCAGTTCGACGACGGCGGTCAGCGGTATGCCGGCCACGCCTATCGCGATGCCGTTGCGACGGCGATGAACGAAGGCGTGCCGATCGTGTATCCTCGCGCCGGAATGGAGTGGCGCACCGATGACGGCGTAGTGCTGCGATTCATCGGGCCTTCGCTCCCGTTCATCGAAGGAGGCAATGCAATCAACAGCAACTCCGTCGCGTTCGTCCTGCAATACCGCGGGTTTAAGATGCTCTTCACCGGCGATGCCGGCAGCGAATCGGAGGAGCGATTTCTACAAGAGGGCGTCGATCTCCACGCCGACGTGCTCAAGGTGGGTCATCACGGCTCGGCCTACGGCTCGTCGCCGCGGTTCATTGCGGCCGTCGCCCCGCGCTATGCGATCATTTCGGTGGGCCGGCACAACCTCTTCGGACATCCCGCGCCCTCAACTTTGGCGACGCTGCGGCGCTTCGGCGCGCGCGTCTATCGCACCGACGAAGACGGCGCGGTTACCATCGCTACCGACGGATCGAACATCGAGGTCTCGAGAATGGTTTTAGACCCGGCCGGACGAGCGCCGGCCCCGCGGTAGGGGCCGGACGTTTTCGTACGGCGCGTGCGCTACGATGGAACCCTCAAACAAAGAAGCTTTTACTAAGGAGAAGATGATGTCCATTTCCACGATTTGCCGGCGCTTCGTGCCGGCTCTCGGGGCGTTCGCGGTCGGCGGCGTGCTCGCGGCCTGCGGCGGAGCGTCACAAAACGCCGGCGTGGGAGTGCCCCAGGCTGACGGAAACGCGTTCCCCGGTCCGGCGCTTCGATCGGGCGTCTATGCCCGTTTTGCGGGACCGGCGAAGCCCCAGGCGGGCTTCAAGGCATCGCCACTTACGAAAATCGAAAGAGAGCTCTTCGTTTCAAGCGGCGGCAACGACGTGCTGGCGCTCAAGACCGGAAGTTACAAGTACGCCGGCGAGATTACGTCCGGCGTCGACGGATCCGATGGCATCTGGGTCGATAATCACGGCAATCTGTACGTTTCAAACTTCAACAGCTCTGACGTTACGGAGTACGCCCCCGGCGGTTCCTCACCAATTTGTACTTATAACTCCGGAATTCTTGACCCGACCAACGTGACCACCGACAACGCCGGGAATGTCTACATCGTCGACTTCTATGTCGATCAGAACCCCGGATATATCGACAAGTTCCCGCAGTGCAGCAACACGATGTCGGCCCAATACCCCATCAGCAGCGGGCCACAAGGCGTTGCCGTCGACCGTCACGGCGACCTCTTCGTCTCCTATTATTCCAGCGGCGGAGCCTTCGTGGAATTCAAGCACGGTTCGAGCCAGGCGACGCCCCTAAGCGTGAAAACCACCCTCCCGGGCGGCCTGGTCCTCGATAAGAACGACAACCTCGTCGCCGATGATGACAACTCTATCGTCGTCATCGCACCGCCGTACACCACCGCGACGCCGATCGTCACCAGTGTCAGCGGGCCGTTTCGCGACTCGCTCAATCGCAAAGAGAATCTGCTCTTCAGTGCCAACACCGGTTCGAACACGGTGACGGTCTACCGTTACCCAACGGGCGAGCTGCTGGACACGCTTGGCGCCAGCAACGGCATCACATCGCCACTCGGCGTAGCGGAGTCGCCGGACGCTACGTTCTAAACTTCACCATGGAGTCAAGGAATAGCGGCGCCTGGCTTGGCGCCGCTATTCCCGTTCCAACGGTCTGAATCGAACTGCTTTACGCGCGCCAGCAAAAGTGACGTTTTGTCCGTGAGGACGAAGGCCTGGGCACCGGCATCATCGGGTCAGATGATTCGACTGGAACAAAGGGTGAAGCGACAAGTGCCTGAAAAAGATTTTATGAGGGACATCTTCGGAATGCTGCATAAGAAATTCCTCAACGCGCCCTTTGGGCGGGGGCACTAACTATTCCAGGATTCTCGGAACGCATGCGTCGGCTAAACCGCAAACTTTTACGGACCAGTCTGCTGCTGGGATGCTTAACAAACAGCAAAGATGACGCTGGATCCGAGGCGACAGCGGCAAAAACAATCGTTCTTCCGCTTCTGGAGCTACAACAAGAGCATTTTCTTTATCACGTGATCGAACATGCAGCCGATGGGTCCGTTCATGATGGAGAAGCGCTAGATTTTAAGGTTAGGGCGTGTTTTCAAAGTAGTAGATTTACGAAATGCATGCTTGCTGCGATGAGAATCACCGCGGCGTAATTCGCGGCCAGCTTTTCGAACCGTGTCGCTACGCGTCTCCACTGTTTGAGCCGGTTGATGCATCGCTCGATCACGTTTCGCTCCCGATAGCGCACTTTGTCGAAGACGGCGGTCCGTTTACGATTCGAGCGTGATGGGATGATCGGCTCGATGCCGCGCC